>NZ_JBWBRF010000015.1:0-113741 GCF_056279385.1 Massilia sp. UYP34
TTGAAAATCACGCTACTGAGCGATGCTGGAGCGCGGACTCACGTTTCGCCTGGCTCTGCTCACGCCGAGAGCGGGTTATTCGAGGTGGCCTTAAGGACAAACTCATGATTATTGAGTTACCAGGATTCGACTTTGAAAAGCCTCGCCAAGATGCAGTGGCAATCGAGCCATTGCTCGATAAAGTTCGACAGTTTCTTGAACCAAAAAGAGTCGATAAAAATGAATACATTATAGGTAGCCAAATCGCGCCCGGACTTGGCGAACTAGTTATTAAAAAAGTAAATGATTTTTGGTTGATTTATACTACCGAACGCGGAACGAATTTTGATGTGGCGATATTTTCAAATGAGTTTCATGCAGTCAACTACTTTGTTTTCCAACTTACAGGTGAGAAAGAGACAATCGATTGGTCGACTATATGAAGGCCCGCTGACCTAATTGCTTTCGCACATCGATGCACTGCAACACCTATGACTAAAACCGAAACCGTCGCATCGAAGCTTCGCTTTGCCCTTCAACAAATAGACTCATTGCCTCCCAACTCGGGAGTTACTCCAGAACAATTACATTTTATTCGAGAGACTCTAACCGTTTACTTGGAACAGGTTGAAAAAAATCTTGAATTCATTCCGCCTTCCGATTTAATTCTTGCATCAAGGCTAGTTATAGAATATTGGCCCATTTCACTTCTTGCCGGTGAAGCGGTTATAGCCGCAGAACAAGCAATGAGAAAGCTCGCAGGAAAATAAACAGATACGCTCTTTGCGCCTGCAAAAATCAGCAGGACAGTCTCTCAAAGTTGCCCATAGGGAAATTCATGATTATTTAGTCACCAAGGATCGACTTTAAAAGCCTACCCCAAATGCAATGGCAATCGAGCCGTTGTTCGATAAGTTCGACAGTTCGACGAACGCGGCAACCTCGTACAGCGCGCCCAGGACGGCATTCGGTCCGAATATGCGTGCGATGCATTCAACCGGATGACCCGCGCCACGACCTAGCATGGCGTTACCACCTTTGCCTACGATCCGCTGGGGCGGCGCATCACCAAGCGCAGCGGGGCGATGGATGGCACTGCCTTCCGCGAGACGACCCGGACCATGTACGGCTGGATGACGACACGCTGGTTGGAAAGCCGCGTGCGCCGGGGCTACGCGGCGGGCGAACGGACCATGCACTATGTATATGAGCGCGACAGCTTCGTGCCGCTGGTGCAGGCTACCCGGAGCCGGGCGCTTCGACTGATGCCTACGGAACCCAGTTAATCTAATTGATCCGCTTGGGCTTTCTTGTAAACTGCCGAGCCTGGCAAAACGGCCTCTTGCGCTTCCTGCTCCGACAGTATCAAATCCTTGGATGCCGAATACTCCTATGGAATCGGCTCCTGCTCCAGAAGGCGGATTAGAGGTTCAAATGGCGATGGCGCCTGGGCAAACTCTACCAGGTGGATGGGCGACACAAGACCACATCCCCAATGTGGCCTATGTACGAAAAAATTTAGCTGTGACACCACAATTCAAACCTGAAGTGTCGCATGTACAAAAATTTCACATTCTTGAAGGAGTGCAGCTCAAGCATGGAATGGTTGGGCCTCAGACGCATGACTGCGCAATTTATCCCGGTGGAGGCAGCCAAGTACAGATTCTGAATGACGCGGACCGTGCCAAACTCGTCCCCGTTGGAGCACCAAGACCATTGAATAACAGAGACAGGCAATGACTAAATTACAGAACTTCAGACATATCGAAATGGACCCGAACTACGACAGAATACAGAACCCGAAGCGATTAACAGTGAGGGAACTACTGCCAGTTGGGGCATCATGGGAACACAATGGAAAAAATATGAAGTGTTGAAACCATGGAGAGTTCTCGCAGTCCGCTAAACGATTTCCGAAGTATTGCCATTGTGGAGGGGCCATTCGAAACGCGACAAAAAAAACATGCTTACGTCATGAATGTGGACGGAAGCGTTCGCTTTGAAATAAACAAGCCAAGAAAATTAACTACTTCGTCATTTTCCGATGTTTATTATGTTTCCGGCGAGCTTTGCTTCTTCTTATCGGGATCATCAGGTGATTTTCGATTATCAATAAATGAAATTGACGGCACGATTTCCAAAATCAATCCGAGCCGATAATCGTGTCGTCAGTTAGATCTCCAAGCGGTAATACAACGGGCTCTGAAGGTGTGAGCGAGATATGCGAGCGGTACAGTTAGGAGATCTGAAATGAAAAGCGGGCGAAAGCTAAATCGGCAATGTGACCTGCCTCACAATTTGCTTGTGTCCGTCGACACAAGGAAGCGTTGATATTCCTAATGGTCCTGCGTTGCAGAGTAATGCGCCAGGAGCTTTGGCAGCAAGAAAGCAGGTGCAAAGTGGGGCTACTTTGTATAGGGCTGGAACAATGGAAAAAAGACAAGCTGCTGAGGCTCAGTTCTGGTCACTTGAGCATCCAGACAGCCCAAATTATGCGCAACACTATGGAATTCCGCAAGAGAACATCGCAAACGCGAACTTTGTAGAAACTGGTGTTCTTAAACCGGGCACGCCCTTTGTGACGAGGGCTGCCACTGTTTCTAGTAATCCAAGAGGGGAAATTGAGGTCGTCACTCCTGCTAACGGAGTTTGTCTAAAAAGTTTTTTTACGAGATAGCCAAAATGAATTCATATGACCACTACTCTCAGGCAAGAGAATTAGCCGAATTACTTGCACGTGATGGAACTGCCGCTCTTTCAGAAGAAGTGCTTGATGCAATGGTTATTGGTTCAACAGGAACAGAAATCTTTATGTTATTGCGAGTGGCAGTAAAGAAATCTTTAGCTCAACCTAACCTATCCAGTGATGCAATACAGCTTGCACAAGCACTTCTAACGCACCTAGAAAAATCACTGCAATGAGGAAATAGCGAAATAAACGTTGGATTTTTCGAGCAGCCATCGGAGGCAATCAGTGGGCGACATCCAGGCAATCGCGGCCGGCGCCGCGCTGTCGGCGCTCAGCGGACAATCGCAGCACAAGCGGCTCATGCGGCTGGAGTTCCCCCCCCCATGATGGGCCGCCTGCGATCCCGCTCCCGGACAAGCTGGTCGCCCATGAGGAAGTCTCGCGCGGCTTCCGCTTCGTGCTCGATGTGCTGTCGGACGACCCACGCATCCCGCTGAAAGCTCGCCGGAAAATAAACAGATAGGCTCTTTGGACCTGCGAAAAACCGGGAAAAGGTGACTCCCGCAGGAACTGATTCATTTTTTAAAGTATGAGTTCCGCCACTCAGCTGGCCGTGCCAGTTCATCGTCGGATCAAGCCAGATAAGCAGCGAACCGCGTGTGTTGAGTGCTTCATTGTAAGTCTTTCAGTCAGTCGTGCGCTACTTCTGTAGCTGGTTTCATCCGTTCAGACTACAAGACCGACGCGCTCTACGCTGGCCGAGCCTGATTTGCGCAACAAAGCCGTTCCGAAATGAAAAAAGCCACCTTGCGGTGGCTGTTTTCATGATACTTGGCGGAGAGGGTGGGATTCGAACCCACGGTACGGTCACCCGTACGCCTGATTTCGAGTCAGGTACATTCGACCACTCTGCCACCTCTCCGGCTTTGGTCGATCCTTGCAGTGGCCTGCAAGAGACCGCCATTATAGACGCATTCGAGAAAAATGGAAGAGGGAAATGTGCGTGCAAGCACGATTCCCCTGTTCCACCTTTCAGGCCGCCGGCGCCAGGCGCTCCAGCCCGCCCATGTACGGACGCAGCACTTCCGGAATGACGACGCTGCCGTCGGCCTGCTGGTAGTTCTCCAGCACTGCCACCAGGGTGCGGCCCACGGCCAGGCCCGAGCCGTTGAGCGTATGCACCAGTTCCGGCTTGCCGGCCGCATTGCGGAAGCGCGCCTGCATGCGGCGCGCCTGGAAGGCTTCACAGTTCGACAGCGACGAGATCTCGCGGTAGGTGTTCTGCGCCGGCAGCCATACCTCGAGGTCGTAGGTCTTGGCGGCGGAAAAGCCCATGTCGCCGGTGCACAGCTGCATCACGCGGTATGGCAGGCCGAGCGAGGTCAGGATGAATTCGGCCTGGCCGACCATCTCTTCGAGCGCCGCGTACGACTGCTCCGGATGCACCACCTGGACTAGCTCGACCTTGTCGAACTGGTGCTGGCGGATCATGCCGCGGGTGTCGCGGCCATAGCTGCCGGCTTCGGAACGGAAGCACGGGGTATGCGCGGTCATCTTGATCGGCAGTTCGTCCAGCGCCACGATCTCGTCGCGCACCACGTTGGTCAGCGAGACTTCGGAGGTCGGGATCAGGTAGAAGTTCTCGCCCTCGCCTTCCGCGCCGCCCTTCTTCACCGAGAACAGATCGGCCTCGAACTTCGGCAGCTGGCCGGTGCCGCGCAGCGACTCGGCGTTGACCATGTACGGGGTGTAGCATTCCAGATAGCCGTGCTGGCCGGTGTGGGTGTCGAGCATGAACTGCGCGAGCGCGCGGTGCAGGCGCGCCATGCCGCCCTTCATCATCGAGAAGCGCGAGCCCGTGACCTTGGTCGCGGTCTCGAAGTCCAGGCCCAGGCGCTCGCCGATGTCGACGTGGTCGCGCACCTCGAAATCGAACGCTGCCGGCGTGCCGACCTTGCGCACTTCGACGTTGGCGCTTTCGTCCTTGCCTTCCGGCGTGCTCTCGTGCGGCAGGTTGGGCAGTGCGGCGATGAAGCTCGCGAGCCTGGCCTGGACCTCGGCCAGCGCCACTTCGTTGGCCTTGAGCTCGTCGCCCAGTCCGGCGACTTCAGCCATCACGGCCGTCGTGTCTTCGCCTTTGCCCTTCAGCATGCCGATCTGCTTCGACAGCGAATTGCGCTTGCCCTGCAGTTCTTCGGTGCGCGTCTGGATCGCCTTGCGTTCGGCCTCCAGCGCATTGAAACTGGCCACATCGAGCTGGTACTTGCGGGTCGCCAGGCGGGCGGCGACGGTATCGATGTCTTTGCGGAGAAGTTGGATGTCAATCATGTCTGGGTGGACTGGGCTGTGTATCGAAAGCACAATTGTACCAAGCCGACCGACATTCTTTGCGAGATTCGGCAACCACATTGCCGGGGCCTCGCCAGGGCGCCCCTGAAACCGGCTTGCGCCGGTCTCAGCGGACTGCCAGGCGCGGCGCGCTGACGATCACGGTCTGGATGCTGGCCATGTCGATCGCCGGGACGGTCGACGCGGCGATCTCGACCGGACGCTCGTCGGCGGTGACGAAACTGCCAATCAGGCCCAGGGCGGCGACGGCGAGGAACAGGGCTTCGAAGTTTTTACGGATGTTCATGATCGCTCCTTCAGGGGGTGGGTTGATTCGCGAATTGCTGTGCGATGGTGGTACTTTAGCCACCCACCCCGGGAGTCGCCATCGACTTGCGACGAAGCGCATGAAACGCGGCGCAGAATGCAGCAATGCGGGACCAAGCGCGCAATGCCGGCGCATTGCGCGCCGTTGAAGGAAGTAGGGTTGGCGGCTTGGCCGCCGACGCGGTGATTGTTATCGGCTCTGCTCGCGCGCCGGATGATCTCGCAGCAAACTCGTATCGGCTCCGCTCGCGTGCCGCATGATTTCGCAGCAAACCATCACCGCGTCGGCGACAAGCCGGCTGCGCGCCCCGGCCAACCCTACGCCCTGTCGCCGTTCGCGCGCGCCTCGTCATCCAGGCTGCGCAGCCAGGCGAGCTTCTCGGCGATCTTGGATTCGATCCCGCGCGGCACCGGCTGGTACCAGCCGGGTTCTGGCATCCCATCCGGCAGATAGGTTTCGCCGGCCGCATACGCGTTCGGCTCGTCATGCGCATAGCGGTATTCGTGGCCGTAGCCCAGCTCTTTCATGAGCTTGGTCGGCGCATTGCGCAGGTGGACCGGCACTTCGCGCGACTTGTCCTTGCGCACGAAGGCCATCGCCGCATTGAAGGCGTTGTAGCCGGCATTGCTCTTGGACGCGACCGCCAGGTAGATCACGGCCTGGCCCAGCGCCAGCTCGCCTTCGGGCGAGCCGAGCCGCTCATAGGTCGCGGCGGCGTCGTTGGCCAGCTGGATCGCGCGCGGGTCGGCGATGCCGATGTCTTCCCACGCCATGCGCACGATGCGGCGCGACAGGTACTTGGCGTCGGCGCCGCCATCGAGCATCCGGCACAGCCAGTACAGGGCGGCATCGGGGTGCGAGCCGCGCACCGATTTGTGCAGGGCCGAGATCTGGTCGTAGAAATTGTCGCCGCCCTTGTCGAAGCGGCGCGCATTGAGCGTCAGCGCGTTCTCGACGAACTCCGCGGTGATGCGGTTGGTGCCGGCGGTGTTGGCCGAGGTGCTGGTCTGCTCGAGCAGGTTCAGGAAGCGGCGCGCGTCGCCGTCGGCATAGCCGACCAGGGTATCGACCGCCAGCTCGTCGAACTCCAGGTGCTGCAGGGCCTCCTTGCGGGCACGCGCCAGGAGCTGGCGCAGCTCGGCGTCGGTCAATGCCTTGAGCACATAGACCTGCGAGCGCGACAGCAGCGCCGAATTGACTTCGAACGAGGGATTCTCGGTGGTGGCGCCGATCAGGGTCACCAGGCCGCTTTCCACGAACGGCAGCAGGGCGTCCTGCTGCGATTTATTGAAGCGGTGGATCTCGTCGATGAACAGGATCGTGTGCTTGCCGCGGGCCAGGTACTGCTCGGCCTGCTCGATCGACGCGCGGATGTCCTTGACACCCGATAACACCGCCGACAGCGCAATGAACTCGCAGTCGAAGGCGTACGCGGTCAGGCGCGCCAGGGTGGTCTTGCCCACGCCCGGCGGGCCCCACAGGATCATCGAATGCGGCTTGCCGGATTTGAAGACCAGGTTGAGCGGCTTGCCGGGCCCCAGCAGGTGGCTCTGGCCAACCACCTCGTCGATGGTGCGCGGACGCAGGGCTTCGGCCAGCGGCGCGGCCGGCTCGGTCTTGAACAGGTCATCCGTGGACATGAATGCGGGAGAACGAATGGTTGTGCATGGGCGTAGTGTAGCCGATGCCCGCACGGCCCGTGCGTCGCACGCACACCCCGCCCGGCCGCGCGCCGATCCGCTGCGCCCAGTGATTACTGTTTGACGACGTCGGCGCCCTGCGGCACCTCGAACTTGAACTGCTGCGCGCCCAGTTGCGGATTGCGCTGGAAGTTGGTGAAGGTCAGGCGCGAGGTCTGGCCGAACGTGTCCTTCAATTCCATCGCCATCGGCACGCCGCCCTTCAGGCCGATGCTGATCTGCTCGAACGACGTGTCCTTGGCCTTCGGCGTGGCGTTCAGCCATTCCATGCCGTCACGCGCGCCGGCCTCGCTCAGCGTGAAGTTTTCTTCCAGCTTGTTGCTGCCGAACAGGATCGCGGCCGGCGAGCTGCCCAGCGCATTGCCCAGCTTGCGGGTGGTAACCTGGTTCAGGTCCTTGTCGTAGATGTACAGGGTTTCGCCATCCGCCTGCAGCACCTGCTCATAGGGCTTCTGGTAGGTCCAGATGAACTTGCCGGGGCGGGCGAACACGAAGCTGCCGCTCGAGGCCGGCGCGGCCTTGCCGCTCTTCGATTTGCCCAGTTGCTGCTGGGTGAATTCGCCCCTGGCCGACTGGGTCGAGGCGACGAAGGTCTTGAACTGGTCGAGCGCGGCGGCGCTCGCCATGCCCGGGACAGCGAAGGCGCTCGCGGCCACCAGCGCGGCCACAGTGAATTTGGTCATTGCTTGCATCCAGGGTTCCTTATTGTCATTCGGCGCTTGCAGTCGGCACCAGGATGTCGCGGTTGCCGTTCGACTGCATCGGCGACACCATGCCGTTCTGCTCCATTTGCTCGATCAGGCGGGCGGCCCGGTTGTAGCCGATGCGCAGGTGGCGCTGCACCAGCGAGATCGAGGCCTTGCGGTTCTTCAGCACGACCTGCACCGCCTGGTCGTACATGGCGTCGGATTCTCCGCCGCCCTCACCCGCCACCGCGCCGTCGGCGCCGCCTTCTTCCAGCGTGCCGCCTTCGAGGATGCCCTCAATATAATTGGGTTCGCCCTGCTCCTGCAGATGTTTTACAACTCGATGCACTTCGTCGTCGGACACGAAGGCGCCGTGCACGCGGACCGGCAGCCCGGTGCCGGGCGGCATGTAGAGCATGTCGCCCATGCCCAGCAGGGTCTCGGCGCCCATCTGGTCGAGAATCGTGCGCGAGTCGATCTTGGACGAGACCTGGAACGCGATGCGGGTCGGGATGTTGGCCTTGATCAGGCCGGTGATCACGTCGACCGACGGCCGCTGGGTCGCGAGAATCAGGTGGATCCCCGCCGCGCGCGCCTTCTGGGCGATACGGGCGATCAGCTCTTCCACCTTCTTGCCGACGACCATCATCAGGTCGGCCAGCTCGTCGATGATGATGACGATGGTCGGCAGTTTTTCCAGCGGCTCGGGCGCGTCCGGCGTGATCGAGAACGGGTTCGGGATGTGCTCCTCGCGCTTGGCGGCGTCGAGGATCTTGCTGTTGTAGCCGGCCAGGTTGCGCACGCCGAGCTTGCTCATGAGCTTGTAGCGGCGCTCCATCTCGTTGACCGCCCAGTTCAGCGCGTGGCCGGCCTGGCGCATATCGGTCACCACCGGCGCCAGCAGGTGCGGAATGCCTTCGTAGACCGACATCTCCAGCATCTTCGGGTCGATCAGGATCAGGCGCACGTCGGCCGGGTCGGATTTGTACAGCAACGACAGGATGGTGGCGTTGATGCCGACCGATTTACCCGAACCGGTGGTGCCCGCCACCAGCAGGTGCGGCATCTTGGCCAGGTCGGCCACCACCGGTTTGCCGGCGATGTCCTTGCCCAGGGCCACGGTCAGGCTCGATGCGCTGTCGCCATACACCTTGGAACCGACGATCTCGCTCAGGCGCACGATCTGGCGCTTGGGGTTCGGCAGCTCGAGCGCCATGTAGTTCTTGCCGGGGATGGTCTCGACCACCCGGATCGAGGTCAGCGACAGCGAACGCGCCAGGTCGCGCGCCAGGTTGACGATCTGGCTACCCTTGACGCCGGTGGCCGGCTCGATTTCGTAGCGGGTGACCACCGGGCCCGGATAGGCGGCCACGACCTTGGCTTCGACGCCGAAATCGGACAATTTCTTTTCGATCAGGCGGCTGGTGAATTCCAGCGTCTCGATCGCCACCGTTTCCTGGGCTGCCGGCGCGTCGTCCAGCAGGCCCAGCGGCGGCAGGCCGGACTCGCCGTTCAGGTCCTGGAACAGCGGCGACTGACGCTCCTTCTCGGCGCGCTCGGATTTCGGCACGCTGACCATCTGCGGCTCGATCTTGATGGTCGGCGCCACCGCCTGGGCCGACGCCAATGGCGCCGGAGCCGGGCTGGCCGCGGCTTTCGGCGCCGGCGGCGCGAACCCGGGCGACGGCTCGTCCTTGACGACCGCGATCGGCTGCTCCGCATGCTTTTCGGTGAACTTGGCGCGCTCGTTGACCACCACTTCGTCGCGCTTGACGGCGGCGGCCTCGCCATGGCGGCGGTCCTCGATGTCTTCCATGCGCAGTTGGAACCAGTCGATGGTGTTGTCGAACACGGCACCGATGCGCTCGGCGACATTCAGCCACGACACCTGGAAGAACAGCGAAAAGCCCAGGAAGAACAGCAGCAACAGCAGCAAGGTGGCGCCGGTCGAGCCGAAGGCGACGTGGCTCGCGTGGCCGATCAGCTGGCCCAGCACGCCGCCAGGGGCGCGCGGCAGCTCGACGTCCCACGACCACATGCGCAGGTATTCCAGGCCGACGCTGCCGGCGAACATCAGGGCGAAGCCGATCCAGCGCACGTACATCTCGCCGTGGTGCGGTTCCTCCACTTTCGTGCCGAGCTTGTCGGTGAGGCGGCGCCAGCCGCGCCAGACCTGGCGCAGGAAGATCACGCCCCACCACCAGGCCGAGAACCCGAAGATGAACAGCAGCAGGTCGGACAGCCAGGCGCCGGCGCTCCCGCCCAGGTTGGCGATGCGCGGCACCGCGTTGGCGTGCGACCAGCCGGGATCGAGCTTGCTGTAGCTGAGCAGGATCAGGACGAAATACAGGAAGGCGACGGCGCCGGCGATCCAGCGCGCCTCGGACAGCAGGCGCGCGAGGCGGCCCGGCAGCGGACGGCGGGCGGTGGCGCTGGCCTGGGTGCGGGTGTATCCGGAAGTGCTGGCTTGGCTATTCTTGCTCATTACAGGTACTGCGGAAGGATGTACTATCGACGATCCACCCATTCTAAGCGATATACGGTCGCGTTGCCCCGACGATTCATGCACATCTGCATGATCGACTATAATCGGCGCTCTTCGGACACCCTCTGGCTGACCCTGGTGGCCCTTGATTCCTGTCAGGCCGCCCCCAATTGCCGTGTGTCTATATAACAACCACGTGAAGCAAAGAGCGCCGCCATGACTACTACCAAACACGCCAAAGTCCTCATCCTCGGTTCCGGGCCAGCCGGCTACAGCGCCGCGGTGTACGCCGCGCGCGCCAACCTGAAGCCGATGCTGGTGACCGGCGTCGAACAGGGCGGCCAGCTGATGACCACCACCGACGTCGAGAACTGGCCGGGCGATCCGCTGGGCGTGCAGGGACCGGAACTGATGCAGCGCCTGCTGCAGCATGCCGAGCGCTTCAACACCGAGATCGTGTTCGACCACATCCACACGACCTACCTGAACGAAAAACCGATCCGCCTGGTGGGCGACAGCCACACCTTCACCTGCGACGCCCTGATCATCGCCACCGGCGCCTCGGCCCAGTACCTGGGCCTGCCGTCGGAACAGGCCTTCATGGGCCGCGGCGTGTCGGCCTGCGCCACCTGCGACGGCTTCTTCTACCGCAACCAGGAAGTCGCGGTCATCGGCGGCGGCAATACCGCGGTCGAGGAAGCCCTGTACCTGGCCGGCATCGCCTCGAAAGTCACCCTGATCCACCGCCGCGACAAGTTCCGCGCCGAGCCGATCCTGGTCGACCGCCTGATGCACAAGGTCGGCGAAGGCAAGATCGTGCTCGAACTGAACCAGACCCTGGACGAGGTCCTGGGCGATCAGAGCGGCGTCACCGCGCTGCGCCTGAAGTCGGCCATCGACGGCGCCACCAAGGAACTGAACGTGCACGGCCTGTTCGTGGCGATCGGCCACAAGCCGAACACCGGCATCTTCGAAGGCCAGCTCGAAATGCACAGCGGCGGCTACCTGGTCACCAAATCGGGGCTCGAAGGCATGGCGACCGCCACCAGCGTGCCGGGCGTGTTCGCCGCCGGCGACGTCCAGGACCACATCTATCGCCAGGCGATCACCAGCTCGGGCACCGGCTGCATGGCCGCGCTCGATGCCCAGCGCTACCTGGAAGCGCTGGAGGACGATCCGAAGTAATCAACGCAACAAAAGGGTAGCAGGCGATGGCGGGCATGAAGGATTTCGGCGAGCTCAAAGGCTTGCGCGACCGGCTCAAGGAAGAAGAGCGCGCGCGCGCCATCGAGCAGGCCGAACGCGAGAAGCGCGAACGCATCGCGCGCGAGCGGGCGGTGGAATTTCGCACGTCGATGCAGGGCGTGCACAAGCTGCCCGAATCGGACCGTTACGTGCACCGCCCGGTGTACGTGGCGCCGGGCGCGGCACGGGCGCGCGCGCAACTGAGCCCCGAGGAAGAAACCGCGGACGTGCTGCGCGCCTCGATGTCGGATGAACTGTCCGACCTGTTCGATGTCGAGGGCATGCTGGACGAAGATCCGTCCATGAGCTATGCCCGCGACGGCGTCGGCCCCGACGTCGTCAAGAAGCTGCGCAAGCGCCACTGGCCGATCCAGGACGAACTCGACCTGCACGGCCTGACCCGCGACGGCGCGCGCGACGCCCTCACCGATTTCCTGCACCGCGCCAACCGGCGCGGGGTGCGCTGCGTGCGCATCATCCATGGTGTCGGCTACGGCTCGCCCAAGGGCGAGCCGGTGCTGCGCAGCATCGTGCACAGCTGGCTGGTGCAGAAGAACGAAGTCATCGCCTTCTGCGCCGCCGGCCGGTCCGACGGCGGCCATGGCGCCCTGATCGCCCTGCTGCGCCCCGCCCTGCACGATTGATGTTGCGCCGGGCAGACACTGCCCGACATGTCGTGTGACAATGAGCCGTTTCACAGTTGCAATCCCTCCAAATCGCGTCCGACAACGGTAAAATGCCTCTACACCGGACGGCTCCGGCCCAGCGAAAGGGGATTTGTATTGAAGGCAACGCAAGCAGTTCCGATGGAGCATGGACGGCAGGTCGACCTGTCATCCTGTGCTGACGAGCCTATCCATATTCCCGGCTCGATCCAGCCACACGGTGCGCTGCTGTTCTTCCAGGGCGATGGTCAGCTCGAAGGCTGGAGCGGGAACGTCCCGGCCTTGCTTGGCGTCACCCCCCAGTTTGGCGCTTCGTACGCCGCGCTGGCGCTGCCGCAGGCGGCGGTGGAAGCGATCGCCGAGTGCATCGCCGCCCGCGACGATGAAGACGCCGCGCCGCTGGCCGCTGGCCTGGCCATCGGCGACGCCGAATTCGACTGCGTCGTGCACGCGCAGCACGGGCGCATCCTCGCCGAATTCGAGCTGCGCGAGACCTCGAGCGAGGAAGTGTCGCGCTTCGCCATCAAGGCGCATGGCCTGATCGACCGCCTGCGCCGCCAGAAGACCATCGATGCCCTGCTCGCGTCGGCCGTCCAGCAGGTGCGCGAATTCACCGGTTTCGACCGCGTGATGGCCTACCGCTTCCGCGTCGACGACAGCGGCGACGTGGTGGCCGAGAGCCGGCGCGACGACCTGGTGCCGTATCTCGGCCAACGCTATCCGGCCGGCGACATCCCGGCCCAGGCGCGCCGCCTGTACACGCTCAACACGCTGCGCGTGATCGCCGACATGGACTACAACGCGGTGCCGCTGTACGGCGCGCCGGACGCCGCGCCGCTCGACATGAGCTTCGCGGTGTTGCGCAGCGTGTCGCCGGTGCACATCGAGTACCTCAAGAACATGCGCGTGCGCGCCTCGATGAGCGTGTCGATCGTGATCAACGGCCGCCTGTGGGGCCTGATCGCCTGCCACCACATGTCGCCCAAGCTGGTGCCCTACGCGGTGCGCATGGCGGCCGACGTGCTGGCCCAGGTGATGGCCTCGACCATCCACAGCATCGAGGCGCGCGAGGACGCGACCCTGGCCGAGCAGTCGGCCCGGGTGCGCACGGCCCTGATCGAATCGCTGCTGCTCGACGACGATCCGCTCGACGCCCTTGACCAGCACGCCGGCGCCCTGCTTGCGGCGTCCAGAGCGCAGGCGCTGATCGCCATGCACCACGGCAAGATCGCCACCCATGGCGAGCTGCCTGAGGACCTGGCCCGCGCCATCGTCGATTCGCTGCCCGCGAACGAGCACGACCTGGTGGTGCGCGAAATGCGGGCCGACTGGCCCGCGGCGCTGCACGACCGGCTCGGCAAGTGGGTCGGCATGCTGGCCCTGCCCTTCGATCCGCTGGGCCAGGGCTGGTGCGTCATGCTGCGCGTCGAACAGATCGACACCGTGGCCTGGGGCGGCCGCCCCGGCAAGATCGTGGTGCTCGGCCCGCTGGGCGAGCGCCTGACGCCGCGCGGCTCGTTCGACGCCTGGCGCGAGACCGTGCGCGGCTGCGCCCATCCATGGGAAGCGAACGTGCTGGCCAATGCGCGCCTGACCCTGGCCGAACTGGTGCGCGCGGTGAACGCGCACCGCTCGCAGACCGAGGCCACGCGCGCCCAGCTGCTGGCCATGCTCGGCCACGACCTGCGCGACCCGCTCCATTCGATCAATATGGCCGGCATGGTGCTCGAACGCACCGGCGGCGCCGCCGACGCCGGTCAGCCCACGCTCGGCAAGCGCATCCAGTCGTCGACCAACCGCATGCAGCGCATGATCAGCCAGGTGCTGGACATGAGCCGCATCGACCGCGGCATGGGCCTGGGCGTGACGCTCGAGCCGGTCGACCTCAAGGCCTTGCTGGTCGACCTGATGGACGAGGCGCGCCTGGCCTATCCATCGATCCCGCTCGAGCTGATCTGCGACGACGACGCGACGGTGAACGCCGACGGCGGCCGCCTGGCGCAGGTGCTGTCGAACCTGCTGAGCAATGCGCGCCACCATGGCGAGCCGGGCAAGCCGGTGACCGTGTGCCTGAGGGCGCACGATGGCGAGGCCTCGGTCGCGGTGAGCAACGCGGGCGCGCCGATTCCGCCCGAGACGGTGGCGACGCTGTTCAATCCGTTCAAGCGCGCATCGCTGAGCAATCCGCGCAACCGCACCGGCATGGGCCTGGGGCTGTACATCGCGCAGCAGATCGTACGCGAGCACCACGGCGAGATCGGCTACCGCTACGAGGACGAACAGGTGGTGTTCACCGTGCGCCTGCCGCTGGCCGGCGCTTGACCGGCCGCCGCAGGCTGCGCCCGGACCTGCCCTGCGTGCCGGCTGGACGGACCGTGGCGGCACGGTCGCAGATTTACCTTACGTAAGTCTGCGAGCGCATGGTAGTCTCACAACACTTCCCGCTTCCTGCTGCTGCATGACCCTCATCAAGTTCATCGAAATCATGGCGATCCTGGTCGGGGCGTTTTCCGGCTTCATCGAGGCGCGGCGCAAGCGCATGGACCTGGTCGGGGTGTTCACGGTGGCCTTCATCACCGCTTTCGGGGGCGGCACGCTGCGCGACATCCTGCTCGACAAGCGGCCCCTGTTCTGGGTCACCCACCAGGAGTATGCGATCGCGATCTTCGTGCTGGCGCTGGTGGCCTCGCCCCTGATCCGCACGCTGCGCCAGATCGTCTCGGAACGCCTGATCGTGGTGGCCGACGCGGTGGGACTGGGACTGTTCTCGATCGCGGGAACATCGGCGGCGCTGGCGGCCGAGATGCCGATCTTCATCGCCTCGATGATGGGCGTGATCACCGGGATCTTCGGCGGCGTGCTGCGCGACATCGTCTGCAACGAGGTGCCGATGGTGTTCCGGGACGGCAAACCGTATGCGATCTGCGCCTTTCTCGGCAACTGGCTGTTCCTGTTGATGGGAAAGTACGGCGTGTCGCACGACTTCGCGCTGTGGTCGAGCTGCCTGTTCATCAGCGGACTGAGGCTGCTGACGTGGAAGTTCGATATGCGGATGGGGCGGTGACGAAGTTGCCAGCGGGAACTTACGTAAGTTAAATAAGCTCAATAGCTACCAATACCACAGTGCTACAATCGCTCTCTGCACATTGAGAGGACAGCGTATGCGTGTCGAGTCGAGCAGATCGGTCTCAAGCCTGCAAAACGTCGGAATGAAGATGAGCACTGGCGCACGCTCGAGAATGCTTACGCATGAAAGGATCGTGCTGAGATATTACAACGACATGGGGAAGAATAAAGGCAACTGCACTTGGGGCGCCGGCATTCTCGCTCATAAAGGCGTGTGCACTCAGGATGAGCTGGAACGAAAAGTGACCCTGAGGGACGTCGACCTGGAATTCGGACGTCGCGTAGCCGAAGCTGAACGGTACGTCATCCGCGCCATCACGGTCCGGTTAAACCAGGACCAGTTCGACGCTCTTGTCAGCCTCACCTACAATGCCGGCATCCGAAATGTGAAAGAGACCTTTGCCTATGTGAATAAAGGGGATTTCGACGGAGCGGCCAGGAATATTAATTTGCTGATCAGAGTCACTATTGTCGACAAAGGAAAACGGAGGCAAGTCATCGCCCCAGGCTTGATCAAGCGCCGCGCCGAAGAGAGCGCCCCGTTCCGCACGAAAGAAGCTTCTGCAACACGCAAATAAGGGCTCAACACTGATTATGAGTCACTCATTCACCCAACGTCACCTCCATGGGATCCTGCTCGTCTTCGTGAATCTGCTGACCACGATGCCGGCTTTGGCAAGCGACACTCCCGAACCAGGAAGAGACACCAGCATCATCGGAAAGTGGGAAATAAAATCCGTGCTGGATTATGCAGCGATCTCCGTCGGCGAAGATCAAGCAAGGTCCTTGATCGGCAAGGACCTGATGATCAGTAAGGAAAAGATCGAACTCGGCAGTCGGGTTTGCTCCGAATCGAACTTCCTTGCCGAAAGCGTGGAAACGAATATCGAGCTCCGGGAAAACGCGCGCACAAGCAACGATAGACTGCGCTTGCCCAATCCCGTTACCGTCGTGGAGCTCAGTTGCGCCTACGCCTACATCAGGAACAAGAACAGAATCGTCCTGGCCTGGAACGGTGTCTTCTTCGACGCCGTTCGTAAAAAGCGGCCGGGATCAACTACCCTCCCCCGTCAACACTCCACCGGCACCAGATAGACAAGCGCTACCCTGCACCCGCTTGTCTGTCCGAGGCCGGCCAGCCAGCTTACACCGCGTCCGCGCCGGTCTCGCCGGTACGGATACGGATCACCTGTTCCACGTCCTGCACGAAAATCTTGCCGTCGCCGATCTTGCCGGTGCGCGCGGCCTTGATGATGGCGTCGACCACCTGCTCGGTCATCGGATCGTCCACCACCACCTCGATCTTCACCTTCGGCAAGAAGTCGACCACGTATTCCGCGCCGCGGTACAGCTCGGTGTGGCCCTTCTGGCGCCCGAAGCCCTTCACTTCGGTCACGGTCAGGCCGGTCACGTTCACCTCGGCCAGCGCTTCGCGCACTTCGTCGAGCTTGAACGGCTTGATCACGCAGGTAATCTGTTTCATGGTGTTGGTCCTTTCAAAATACCAGGGTTAATCGGGAATGTTCGCCAGGTCGTCCAGCCACACGGTGGCTTCGGAATCGGACGGCGCGCGCCAGTCGCCGCGCGGCGACAGCGAGCCGCCGTTGCCGACCTTCGGTCCGTTCGGCACGCAGGAACGCTTGAACTGGCTGGTCTTGAAGAAGCGGAACAGGAAGATCGACAGGTTGCGCTTGATGGCGCCGAGGTCGTACTGGTTGCGCGTGCCCAGTTCGTCGGGCCAGCGCCCGAGCGCGCGGTCGTGCCAGGCCGAATAGGCGAGGAAGGCCGTCTTGCTCGGCTTGTAGCCGTAGCGCAGCGTGTAGAACAGGTTGAAGTCCTGCAGCTCGTAGGGGCCGATCCGCTCTTGCGTGCTCTGGGCCGGCTTGTCGTCCTTGTCGCCTCCCGGCACCAGCTCGGGGCTGATCTCGGTATCGAGGATGTCGAGCAGCACCTGCGCCTGGCCGCCGACGACGGCGCCGGTCTCGGCCACCCAGCGCACCAGGTAGGAGATCAGGGTCTTGGGCACGCTGGCGTTGACGTTGTAGTGCGACATGTGGTCGCCCACGCCGTAGGTGCACCAGCCCAGCGCCAGTTCGGACAGGTCACCGGTGCCGATCACGATCCCGTTGTGGAAGTTCGCCAGGCGGAACAGGTGGTTGGTGCGCTCGCCCGCCTGCACGTTCTCGAACGTGATGTCGTACTCGGCCTTGCCTTCCGCGTAGGGGTGGCCCAGGTCCTTGAGCATCTGGATGCAGCTCGGGCGGATGTCGATTTCCTGCGCGCTGCAGCCCACCGCCGCCATCAGGTCGCGCGCCTGCCTGAGCGTGCGCCCGCTGGTGGCGAAGCCGGGCATCGTATAGGCCAGGATGTTGGTGCGCGGCAGGCCGAGTCGGTCCATCGCCTTGGCGCACACCAGCAGCGCATGGGTCGAGTCGAGCCCGCCCGAGACGCCGATCACCACCTTCTGGATGCCGCTCGACGACAGGCGCTGGATCAGGGCCTGGACCTGGATGTTGTAGACCTCGGTGCAGCGCTCGTCGCGCCGCGCGCGGTCGGCCGGCACGTAGGGGAAGCGCTCGACCGTCCGTTGCAGCGGCAGGGTGCGGTCGAGCGGAAGGTCGAGCTCGAGCTTGACAACGCGAAAGTTCGACACCTCGGCGGCATGGCGCCGCGCCGACTGGGCGAAGGTGGTCGCCTTCATGCGTTCGGTCGACAGGCGGTCCAGGTCCACGTCGGCATAAATAATCTGCGAATCGTCGGCGAAGCGCTCGGACTCGGCCAGCAGCTCGCCCTTCTCGTAGATCAGCGACTGGCCGTCCCAGGCCATGTCGGTGGTCGATTCGCCGCGCCCGGCCGAGGTGTACAGATAGGCCGCCATGCAGCGTGCCGACTGCTGGCCGACCAGCTGGTGGCGGTAGCCGCTCTTGCCCACCACGACGTTCGAGGCCGACAGGTTGACCAGCACCGTGGCGCCGGCCAGCGCGGCGAACGAGGATGGCGGCACCGGTACCCAGACGTCCTCGCAGATCTCGACGTGAAAGCGCAGCAGCGGCAGGTTGGCCGCCTCGAACAGCAGGTTCGCGCCGAAGGGAACGAGCTCGCCGAATAGCTCGATCCGGTCCACCGCCGCGCAATCGGCGGGGGTGAACTGCCGGGGTTCGTAAAACTCGCCATAATTAGGCAAGAAACTCTTTGGCACCACGCCCAGCACCTTGCCGTTCGCGATCACCACGCCGCAGTTGAACAGCATGTGGTTGACCCGCAGCGGCATGCCGATCACCATGGCCAGCGGCAGCGCGTTTGACTCTTCGACGATGGCCGCCAGGCCCTCAAGGCAGGCGTCGAGCAGCGCCCGCTGGTGGAACAGGTCGTCGCAGGTATAGGCGGACAGGCCCAGCTCGGGGAAGGCGACCAGCGCCGCGCCCTGCCCCGCGGCCTGGCGCGCGAGCAGGATGGTCTGTTCGACGTTGTACGCCGGGTCGGCGATCCGCACGCGCGGGATGGCCACCGCGACGCGGGCGAAATGGTGCGAATAGAGATTGAAGAATGGGCTGTTCATAAAATGATCTTCGCAGCGAGACAGGTCGAGGCCGCATCGCTGCCTGTCGTCACTCACCTCGTCAATGGAAGCAATTTTGAATTATCGCACGCATATCGTTTCCGATCTGTCCGAAGTAGGCCAGGCCTCCTGGGATGCACTGGTCCGGGCCCAGGCGGCGCCGACGCCGTTTCTCTCCCACGCCTTCCTGCATGCGCTGCATGCGTCGGGCAGCGCCTCGCCCGAGACCGGCTGGCAGCCGCAATTCCTGCTGCTGTATGACGGGCAGGACGTGCTGGCCGCCGCCCTGCCCCTGTACGTCAAGGGCCACTCCTACGGCGAATACGTGTTCGACTGGGCCTGGGCCGACGCCTACGGGCGCAATGGGCTCGACTATTACCCCAAGCTCCTGAGCGCGATCCCGTTCACGCCGGTGGCGGGCGCGCGCCTGATGGCGCGCGACGCCGAGGCGCGTGCAGCGCTGGTCGACGTGCTGTGCGCCACCCAGCAGGCGACCGAGGTGTCGTCGACCCATGTGCTGTTCCCGCCCGAGGACGAAGCGCGGCAACTGGCCGACGCCGGCTTCCTGCTGCGCAGCGGGGTGCAGTTCCATTGGCTCAACCAGGGCTACCGCAGCTTCGACGATTTCCTGGCCACGCTCGAGCAGAAGAAGCGCAAGAACATCCGCGCCGAGCGGCGCAAGGTGGCAGAGGCCGGCGTGACGCTGCGCCGGGTGCGCGGCGTCGACGCCACGCGCGAGGACTGGGTGCTGTTCAACCGCTGCTACCGCAACACCTACCGCGAACACCATTCGACGCCCTACCTCAACCTCGATTTCTTCCTGCGCATCGGCGCTACGATGCCGGAGAATATCCTGCTGGTGATCGCGGAAAAGGAAGGCCGGGCGCTCGCGGCCTCGCTGGTGATCCACGACCAGAACACGCTGTACGGCCGCTACTGGGGCGCGCTCGAGCACGTGCCCTGCCTGCACTTCGAGGCGGCCTATTATCAACCGCTGGAATTCTGCATCGAGCAGGGCATCGCCACCTTCGAGGGCGGCGCCCAGGGCGAGCACAAGATGGCGCGCGGCTTTTTGCCCACCCGCACCTGGTCGGCGCACTGGCTGGCGCACCCGTCGTTCGCGGATGCGGTCGAGCGCTTCCTGGAGCGCGAGGCGGGCGGGATCGACGACTACATGGATGAACTGAACGAGCGCAACCCGTTCCGGGCGCGCAGCTGATGCGGCATCCGGGGCGGCCTTGCGGCGCCGTCCCGGATGCGGGGTGCCGTTACTTCTTCTTGCCGGTGACCCGTTCGAAGTCCGACTTGCGGATCATTCCATGCACGCCCTTGGTGCCGTCGACGACCTGGCTCACCTGGAAGTCCGAGGCGGCGCTCAGGTAGGCATAGGCGGTGGCGCGGTCCATGCCCAGCTTTTCGGTCAGGAAGCGGATCGATTCGCGCACCGCGTCCTTCATCGCTTCGTCCAGGTCCGGATTGAGGCCAATGGTCACCCAGTGGTCCGGCGTCTCGCCCATCGGGCGGGTCAGGCTGCCCGAGCTCGACGGAATGGCGGCGTCGCCCTTCTTGAGCAGGGTGATGCGGAAGGTCGGACGCAGCGAATGCTCGAGCGCGGTCAGCGCGACTTCGCCGTCGCCCTGCACCATGTGCGGGTCGCCCGTATAGAAGTTGGCGCCCTTGACCAGCACCGGGAAGTACACGGTGGTGCCGACGCCGAGGTCGTTGATGTCCATATTGCCGCCATGCAGGCCCGGCGGAACCGAATGGACCTTCTCGGTGGTCGCCTTGGCCACGCCCATCGTGCCCATGAACGGCGCGGTCGGGAACGTCACCTCGGTGCCGTCCTTGGTCTTCATCACGCCTTCCCATTTGCCATCCTTGTCGCGGCGGATCGGGGTGAACACCGAGACGTTGTGATAGTCGCCCGGACTGGCCGCCGAGGCAGTCGCCAGCGGCTTCGGCGTCTCGGGGAATTCGCCCGGAAGCGCGCCCTTGCCGTGGCGGTTCGACACCACGCCGTACGGCACGCGCGGCACCGCCGACAGCAGCTCCACCTTCAGCACGTCGCCCGGTTCGGCGCCCTGGATCTCGACCGGTCCGGTCACGATGTGCGGGCCGTCCTTGTGGAAGTCGTGCGCCAGGTTCGAGCCGGTGATGGCGATCGCGTCCTTGAGCACCATGTTCGCCGCAATACCCTTGCTGCCGAAATACTTGACCGGATCGCGGCCCTGGTCTTCGACCATGCCCTCATGCGACAGCGTGTCGAACACGATCGTGGCGCCTGATGGAATCGACAGCACCGGCTTGGTCGTCGCATTCGGCAGGTAGCCCCACTGGATCGTTTCCAGGGTCGAAGGCACGTAATACACCTCGTGTTTGGTGCCGGGCAGGACGATGCGGCCAGGCTTGTCGGCCAGCGGCTGCAGGGGGAAGCCGCCGGCTTGCGCCTGGGCGGACGCGGATACGGGGGCCAGACAGGCGATGGCCAGTGTGGTTGCGAGGGTGATCGTGCGAAACTTCATGAGAACTCCGAGTAAAACTGTTGAACAGGAATTCTTATACAGCAACATTTGTGCCATAGCGATCCGTCGCGTTTTCGGTGCGGGATGCACCGTCGAAGTGCACTGGATGACGTAGAACGTGCAAAAGCATTCCAAACGGATGCGTAAGTAGGGCAACTAACGCTGGCCGGGTATCGCCCTCGGGTATCGGCTACAGCGGCCACAGCGGCCGCAGCGGCTGCGGGTACGCTGCGTGATGCGTGGGCTGAGAAGGCTCACGGCCAGATTGCCCGATCAGGACGGTACTGTGGCGACGATCGGGACGGAAGGCGGGATTTGTGGGTGCTTGTGGAAGACGACAACCGTGGCGTCGATCCGGAAGTGACCGGCGTCGCACGTGAAGACGGCCGCAGGGGCCTGGTGGGGATGGGGGAAGGCGATGCGCGCGTCGGAGCGGCTGCACATGCGCAGCGTCGCAGCAGTGGCACGCTGGTGAAACCGGGCGTGCTACTACCCCAAAAGCTGCCTAGTTCCAGCCGCCGGCGTTCGAGCGGTACTCGACCCGGTAGGGCTGGGCGAATGCGGCCTGCTTGCGCAGGATGCTGCGGGCGCGGCTGGCGGCGGCGGCGACGAGGGCGTTGACGATCTTTTTCACGTGCGACTCCTTGATTGCACCGCCGATCACGACGGCGCCTATGATGACGACTGCTATGCGACCGTTATATAGGCGACCCGGAAGAACTTCCAATTCTGAGTAGCAATATCAGACATCAGCTTCGTGAATGTTAATCGAGCTCCCTATGTAGCCAGCTATGGACCCCATCGAGGGAACGGAATTCGGACACGGAGCGGCAGGCGATCTGCGGGTGGCGTGCCTGCAACATGCGCGCCAGGGCGGCGCCCGGCCCCAGTTCGAGCGCGACGGTCACGCCGGCCTCGCGACAGGCGTCCATGCAGTCCTGCCACAGGATCGGCTCGGCGATCTGGCGCGGCAGGTCGCGCATGGCCTGTTGCGCATCGCCGACCGGCGCGGCCGAGATGCCGGACAGGACCGGGAAGGACGGGGCCGCCCAGCGCTGGCGTTCCAGCAGCGCCGCGAACGGCGCCACGGCGGCCTGCAGCAGCGGCGTATGCGAGGCCACGGCCACCGGCAGCAAGGTGGCGCGCCCGCCGGCCGCCAGGGCCGCGCGCGCCAGCGCCTCGCCCTGCGCGGCGGGGCCGCCCGCCACCAGCGCATCCTCGCCGGTCACGATCGCGGCGTGAAAGCCGAAGCGGGCCAGCAGTGACGCCACGCTGCCATCGGGCATGCCGGACAGCGCCACCATCGCCTGCGCCGCGCCGCCCTCCAGGCACGCGTCCATCAGCCGCGCGCGCTCGCCGGCCAGCTTCACCGCGGCGCCAGGCTCGAGCGCGCCGGCGACGCCGTAGGCCGACAATTCGCCGATGCTGTAGCCGGCCACCAGCGCCGGCTCCGGCAGCCGGGCGCGCAGGGCGGTCCACGTCGCCAGCGTCGCCGCCACGATGGACGGCTGCGCGACGCGGTTGGCGAACCGTTGTTCGCCGTCCAGCGACGCGCGCAGCAGCGGCGCCAGCTGCGGGTCGGCGAACCAGGCGTCCAGCAGGCCGCTGGCGCCGGGATCCAGGCGCGCCAGGTCGAACATGCCGGCATGCTGGGCGCCCTGCCCGGGGCACAGGATGGCGAGCCGGCCCGCCATGCTAATCGGCCGTCACGGCCTGCAGCAGGCAGGCGGCGCCCAGCAGGTCGGCCGCGCCGCCCGGCGACAGGCGGCTGGCGACGAAGGCCCGGTGACAGGCCAGCGCCCGCGCTTCCCAATCCGGGTGCGCGGTGCCGCCGCGCGCGACGAAGGCGCGCGCCTGGCGCCGCACGGCCAGGGCGCCCTCGATTCCGCCGCGGTGATAGACGTTGGTGTCGCTGATGTGGGCCATCAGGGCAAACAGCGCGTCGATGCGCGCCTCGCGCATGCCGCGACCCGCGGCCAGCGTGCGGCGCAGCGCCGGCAGGCCAACGGCGAACACCGAGGGAAAGCCGCGCGCCCCCTCCTCGCGCGCGCCGCTGGCGGCGTAGTCCAGCCGCGCGCGGGCCCCGTTCGAGGCGGCGCCGCCACCGACGCTGTGCGCGCCAAGTGCATGGCCCCAGCGCCCCAGCAGCATGGCCTGCACCGCCGCCGCCGTCAGCGGCACGCCGCGCGCATGGCAGCGCCCGATCGCCGCGCACAGCATGCCGAGGCAGAAGATGGCGCCGCGATGGGTATTGATGCCGGCGGTGGCGCGCAGCATGCGGGCTTCGGCATCGACGCCGAGCCGCTTGAGCGCGTGGAACGGCGCGTCATCCACGCCGGCCCGGGTGATGTCCAGAAAGTAGCGGCGCAGCGCGAACAGACTGCGCATGAAGGTCGCGGCCGTCATGTCGGCATGGCTCCCGTTGTCGACGAGCGAGACCAGGCCCGGTTTCGGATACAGGACCAGTTCGGCGTACAGGCTGCGCACCGCGAGGTGCGCGAGGCGTCGGGCAAAACCGTGCTGGTCAAGGGCGAGCCCGCCGGCGCCAGCCGGCAAGCGCGGCGCCGGCGTCTCGTGCAAGGCAATCAATTCGGGCACGTCTCTTCCTCCAGCGTCGCGATCAGTTCTTCGGGCGGCACCAGCGCGATCCGGTGCAGTCCCTTGGTCAGCACGCGCGTGCCCGGGGCGCCGGCAAAGGCCGCGCGCAGCTCCTTCCACGCCACCGCGCGCCCGTCGGGAAACACCACTTCGCCGTCGAGCGGCAGGATGCCCGCGTGCCAGGCCAGCAAATCCAGCCCCTTCATCAGCTGGCGCCGGCTGGTGGGCTGCAGCAGCACGTCGATGTCGGAATGCGGCGTCAGGTAGTACTGGCCGGTCAGCGCCGCCAGCGCCACCGAGCCATACACCGCCAGGCCCACGCCGGCGTCCGCGGCCTGGCTTTCGAGCAGGGCCAGGCTGTCGCGCCACTGCCCCGGCACCGCGTCCAGGGCCGCGACCAGCGGCAAGGCGCGCGTGCGGCGGCCAATCTCGGACAGCTCGACCCGGCAGCCGAACTTCAGCTTGCCGCCCTCCTCCGGCCGCGGCGGCAGCGGAAAGCCGATCGCCACTTCGTTCGGCGCCATCCCGGCCTCGGCCCGCCGCACCACGGCCGGCCAGCCGCCGTCGCGCCAGCGGTCGAGCGCGGCCAGCGCCTCCCCGGGCGCGCCGGCGCGCACGCGCTGCCAGCCGCGACCCGTCAACCACACCAGATCATGCCGCGCGAACATGGCCGCCTGTCCTCACGGCCTCGGCGACCGGCTGCGCCAGCAGGCGCCCGCCGCGCTCGCGGCCCAGCGCCATGCGCCGGTCTTCGTCGGAGGCATCGTGCAGCGCGCGCACCAGCTGGTTGGCGAGATCGCCTTCCCAGATGCCGTGCAGGCCGCCCATGCGCAGATAGTTTTCGGGCCCCGGCGCGAACACCGGATTGTCCCGGGCCAGCTCGGTCAAGCGTTCTTCGGGCACCTTGGTGATGCGCGCCATCGCCGGCAGGCCCATCACGCGGATGGTCGACTGCGGCAGTGCATAGCAGGCGCTCGCGATCAGGCCGCTGGTGATGAAACCGCCCGACAGCGCCTGGTCGTACACCAGGCCGATCACGACATGGCCCTGGCGGCGCGCCAGGTCGACGCACTTGCCCAGGTGGGCCATGTAGCTGTTGATGCCCAACATCTCGTCGCGGTGGCGCAGGCGCTGGCCCTGGGTGTCGACCAGGATCAGGATCGGTCGTCCCGGATGCGCCTGCACGGTCTCCAGGATGGCCTGCGCCTGGGCCAGCGCGATCTCGATGCCGATCGGCGTGTGACCGGTGGTGCCGATCACGGCGACCGCCTGGCCGTCCACCTGCGCCGTGCCCGATAAAAAATGGTCGCGTTCGACGATGTCGTGACCGCCGGGGAAAAGCTCGGTTGTAAGCAGTTGCCAATCCATCGTCAATCTCCCGTCGTGACGCGATAGCGCGCCGCCATGTCGAGGAAGGCGTCGGCTTCCAGCAGCGGCACCCTGCCCGGCTCCGGCACGCCCAGTTTCTTCCACACGTCCATCGGCTCGGCCAGGCCCGCGCTGTCGTCCAGGCGCCGCGCCAGCATGGCCTGCTCGGCCAGCAGGCCCTCGAGCGTCAGGCGCACTTCGCCGGCGCGCAGACCCGCAATGGCATCGATGGCCGCCCTGCGGAAGGCGCCCGATTCATCCGCCACCAGCGCCTGGCAATCGCCCAGCAGGTAGCGGTGCTTGCCGCCCGTGGTGCGCCAGACCAGCGCGCGGTCGCGCGAATCGAATTCCTCGACCCCGTTGGCGGTTTCGATCACCTCGGGGCCGGACATGGCCAGCCGCCCCTCCTCGGACATGATGACGGTGTTGGCGCAGCGCGCCGCGATGCCCATGCCGCCGAAGCAGCCGTTGGCCCCGCCCACGACCGCCACCACCGGGATGCCGGCGGCGCGCACGTCCAGCATGGCGCGCATCACCTCGGACACCGCGATCAGGCCGGCGTTGGCCTCGTGCAGGCGCACCCCGCCCGACTCGAGCAGCAGCAGCACCGCGTGCGCGTTCTCGTCGATCGCGCGCCGCAGCATGCCCACCAGCTTGGCGCCGTGCACCTCGCCCACCGCGCCGCCCATGAAGCCGCCCTCTTGCGCGGCGCCGAACACCATGTTGCCGTCGAGCTTGCCGCGGCCGACGACCACGCCGTCGTCGAACGACACCGGCGCGTCGAGCTGGGCCAGGTGCGGGCTCGCCACCCGTTCGCCCGGCGGCAGGAATTCCTCGAAGCTGCCGGCGTCGAAGATGGCCGGAATGCGCTGGCGCGCGGTCAATTCCAGGTAGCTGCTCATGGCACGTCCTTTGGCAATGGGCCGGCCAGGGACTCCACCGCCTGGTCCAGCCGCAGGCTGACCACGGCCGGCGTGGCCCCCATGTCGTTGATGCTGATGCGCGCGTCGGCCAGGCTCCAGCGATCGTGGAAATCGGCCATCACGGCCTGCCAGGTGGCGCCGAAGCCGACCGCCGCGGTGCGCACTTCGATCTCGCACGCGCCCTGCAAGGGCGACGGCTCGATCAGGACTTCGAGATTGCCCGAGCCGACCACGCCCACCAGCTGCGGCATGCCGGCCAGCGAACGCCTGCCCTGCTCGAAACGGTATTTCAACGTTTCCATGGTTGTTTCCTCACCAGTTCCTGAAGCGCTTCGGTGGATCGTACAGGCCGCCGGAAGCGCGCACCAGGGCCTTCATGTTCTTGGCGGCCAGCAGGTCGCGGGTCGCCATGCGCTTGTCGATGCCCAGGTCTTCGGGGCGCTGGACGATGCCGCGGTCGCGCAGGTTCTCGACCATGCGCTTGTCGCGCCCCATGCCGACCGGCGTGTAGCCGGCCACGCCGCGGATCGCCTGCTCGCGTTCTTCCTCGGTGCGGCACAGCAGCAGGTTGGCGATGCCCTCTTCGGTCAGGATGTGGGTCACGTCGTCGCCGTAGATCATCACCGGCGGGATCGCCATGTTCGCCTGCTCGGCCAGCTGCCAGGCGTCGAGTTTCTCGACAAAAGCCGGCGCCATGTGCTCGCGGAAGGTCTCGACCATCTGCACCACCAGCTTCTGCCCGCGCGGGATCACGTTGCGGCCCGCGCGCGCCTGCTCGCCCGCCTTGAGCCAGGCCTTGCTCGGATGACGCCGGCCGCGCGCGTCCGCCCCCATGTTCGGCGCGCCGCCGAAACCGGCGATCCGGCCCAGGGTCGCGGTCGAGGAATTGCCCTGCAAGTCGATCTGCAGGGTCGAGCCGATGAACATGTCGCAGGCGTAGTGGCCGGCCGCCTGGCAGAACGCGCGGTTGCTGCGCATCGCGCCGTCCGGCCCGACGAAGAACACGTCGGGCCGTGCGCTGATGTATTTTTCCATGCCCAGCTCGGAGCCGAAGGAATGGACCGACTCCACGAAGCCGGCCTCGATCGCCGGGATCAGGGCCGGGTGCGGATTCAGGGCCCAGTGGCGCGCGATCTTTCCCTTCAGGCCGAGACCCGCCGCATAGGTCGGCAGCAGCAATTCGATGGCGGCAGTGTCGAAGCCGATGCCGTGGTTCAGGCGTTCGATCTCGTACTCGGCATAGATGCCCTTGATCGCCATCATCGCCATCAACACCTGGATCTCCGAGATCAGGGCCGGATCGCGCGTGAACAGGGGCTCGATGTAGTACGGGGTGGGCGACTGCACCACGTAGCCGACCCAGTCGCCCGGGATGTCGACGCGCGGCAGCTTGTCGACGATCCGGTTGACCTGGGCGATCACGATGCCGCTCTTGAAC
This sequence comes from Massilia sp. UYP34, assembly GCF_056279385.1. Taxonomy (NCBI): domain Bacteria; kingdom Pseudomonadati; phylum Pseudomonadota; class Betaproteobacteria; order Burkholderiales; family Oxalobacteraceae; genus Massilia; species Massilia sp. UYP34. Next base: position 27,640 of record NZ_JBWBRF010000015.1, read on the forward strand.
GCGGTGGCCTCGGCGATGGCCGGCGTGTCCTCGGTGTTCGGGCCGGTGTACAGGTTGCCCTCGCGGTCGGCCATCTCGGCCGCCACCAGCGCCACGCGCGGCGTCAGGTCGATGAAGTAGCGCGCGAACAGCTCCAGGTAGGTGTGGATCGCGCCGATATCGAGCTTGCCGGATTGCGCCAGCTTGGCCAGGCGGCCGGCCTGCGGGCCGGAAAACGAGAAGTCCAGCCTGGAGGCGATTCCCCGCTCGAACACGTCCAGGTGCTCCGGCAGCGACAGCACCGACAGCAGCATGTGCAGGTCATGCACCCGGCCGGTGTCGACTTTCGTCAGCGCCTTGCCCAGGAAATCGGCCTGCTTCTGGTTGTTCCCCTCCAGGCAGACCCGGTCGCCCGGCTCCAGCACGGCATTGAGCAGGTCGACGATGTGCGTGGCCTGGACGATCTTGCCGTCCAGCGCCCCGCCGAGCGCCGCCTGGACCCGTGCCAGGCGATCGCCGCGGTTGCGTTGCTGGGTGGTCCAGCGAAGATCAGCCTGTGATTCGCTTTGGTTCATGTGATTTCCCGTCGTTGCAAAAGTTGGGTGCCTGTCACAACACCACGAACAGCACCCACAGCGCGACCGGCGCCACCAGGGTGACGATGCCGCCATAGATCATCAGCTGCCGCAAGAAGACGTCGCGGTCGATGTGCTGGGCGCTGGCCAGCACCAGGGCGCCATTGGTCGAGAACGGGCTGACGTCGACGATGGTCGAGGCGACCGCCATGGCGGCGATGAAGCCGATCGGGTCCACGCCCGTGCCCGAGGCCAGGAACGGCACGGCCAGCGGAATCAGCGAGCCGAGCACCGCGGTCGAGGAAGCGAAGGCCGAGACGACCGCGCCGACGAACAGCAGCAGCAGGGCCACGGTGAGCGGCGACGCCAGGCTGGCGGCACTGTCGCCGACCCAGGTGATGGTGCCCATCTTCTGCATCACGCCGACGTAGGTGGAGACGCCGACGATCAGCATGATCTCGGGCCACGACACCTGGCCGATGGCGCGCTTTTGCACCTGCGGCGACAGGATCGAGATCAAGAGGCCGATGGTGATGGCCACGAAGCCGATGTCGAGCTTGTACAGCAGGGTCAGCACCGCCAGTGCGACCAGGCCGACCACGGTGAACATCTGGTGGAAGGTCGGGCCCTCGTGCAGGTCGGTGGCGGCATGGCCGGCGGCGCCGGCAACGCTCCCCGCTGCGGCGCCACCCACCGCGCCGACGGCGGCGCCCGAGCGTTCCTTGGTCAGGCGCTCCTCGCTGGACGATTCGTTCTCGGCGTCGCCATAGATCTGCGGGCCCTGGGCCGCCACCGCCACCGGCGGACCGAATGGCGAGACCGGGAGCCCCTTGCCCGAGCGCTCGGCCTTCGGCACCTGCTGACGCATCAGCTTGGCGCCGCCGAAGGCGAAGAACAGCAGTACCGACACCGCCAGGTTGACGCCCAGGCTGGTGAAGGCGGTGGTCAGCGGCGAGATCGGCAGCCCCGCTTCCATCACCACCTTGTTGGTGATGCCGCCGTAGATGCTGATCGGCGAGAAGCCGCCGCCCTGGGCGCCGTGGATCACCAGGAGGCCCATCATGAGGGGATTGATCTTGTACTTGGCCGCGAAGCCCAGTGCGATCGGCGCGATGATCGCCACCGCCGCCGGGCTGACCGCGCCCACCGAGGTGAGCAAGGCGGTGATCGCGAACATGACCCAGGGGATGGCCGCGATGCGCCCGCCGACGGCGCGCACCGCGAGCCGCACCAGCCAGTCGATGGTGCCGTTGTTCTGGGCCTGGGCGAACAGGAAGGTGATGCCGACCAGGGTCAGGAACAGTTCGGCCGGGTAGCCCGACATGATGGCTTTGGTTTCCATGCCGGCGACCAGGGTGCCGACGAGGAAGGCGCCGACGAAGGCGATGACGCCCATATTGATCGGCATGGCGGTGGCGACGATGAACATCAGCGCCAGGACGCAGATTGCAATGACATGAGAGGACACAACAAGGCTCCTTCAAGATGCGGCGCCGGCTCCAACCGGTGTGGCCGCGGGTGGTACGTCTCCAATGCATGATCCCGCGCCGCGGCCGCCCTTGCTGCGGGCGGCGGGCCGGGCATGCTCGTCGTTATGCTCTTGGTCAGGCTCTTGGTGAGCTGTTTGTGCTGCCAAGTTAACCGCGATCGGCGACGAGATCAATTACGCCCGGTTGGCAACGTTTACTGTCAGCGAAACTGTCGGCCTGGAAGGCGGCCGGAATGCTGCGCTGCGAAATCAGGCGGAACGGTGCTTGAGCATGCGGCACACGGCAGCCAGCGCCAGCAGATTGGGGTCGCGTTCGCGCACCCGCAGAAAGCTCAGGCCGATGATCTGGCGCATGCGGTGGTCGGCTTTCAGGGGGATCAGCTGCACCTTGTCGCCGAACGCATCGCGCACCCGGCCCGGCAGCAAGGTGTAGCCGATGCCGGCCGCCACCAGGTTCATCAGCGAGAAAATGTCGCCCACGCGGGTGACGATGGTCGGCGCATAGCCGGCGATGCGGAAGGCTTCCTGGAAACCCGCGAACGTCACGAAGCCATCCTTCAGGCACACGAACTTCTCGGACGCGCATGCGCGCAGGTCGACTTCCTTCATGCCGGCATAGGGCGAGCCGGCCGGCGCGGCGAAGAACACGTCGTCCTCGAACAGCGGGATCGATTCGATCTCGGGGTCGGGGTCGAGCATTCCCATCAGCGCCGCGTCGATTGCGTTCTGCTTCAGCTTATGCAGCAGCTCGGCGTTCGAGCCCAGCACCAGCTCGGTCTCGATTTCCTGCTTGCGCAGCTTGATGCCGATGATGACCTCGGGGATGGCGCCCGTCGTCAATGAGTACAGCGAGCCGATCCTGAGATGGTCGGCCGAATAGCCGGCCGCCGAGCGCGTGGCGGCGATCCCGTCCGCCATCAGCTTGATCACTTCGCGGCTGACCTCGGCCAGCACCTGGGCCGCCTCGTTCGGGATCAGGTTGCGCCCCTGCAGGCTGAACAGCTGGCAGCTCATGCCTTCCTCGAGCGAATGCAACGCCCGGTGCACGCTCACCGCACTGATGTCGAGCATGCGCGCGGCGGCGTTGAGGTTGCCGCCCTCCATATAGGCCAGCAGGATCTCGAGTTTGCGGAAGGTGATGTCGTCGCTGATCTGGCTGCGCATGGGGGCTTCGCGGAGTAAGAGGTGAGAAGTGAAAGGTGAAAAGTGAAAAGTGAAAGGTGAGCAGCGAGAAGACTGCGAGGATAGCGCGCTCTTCAATCCGGCGCCAATGCAGGCTGCATGCCGTCCTGGACGAACAGGCTTGGCGAGCTGTCGGCATACTCGCGCAGCACATCCCACACCACTTTCACGCGGCGCAGGCGATACAGGTCGGTTGGCGCGGCCAGCCAGAACGAGCGCTCGGCCGAAAAGCCCGGCAGCACCGGCACCAGCCGGCCATCGTCCGGCACCGCATAGGGCGGCGCCATCATCAGGCCCATGCCGAGCGACGCCGCCTCGATCTGCGCCGTCATGCCCGAGCAGCACATGCGCCGGCGCGGCGTGAAACCCAGTTCGTTCAGGTACGACAGTTCGCGGCTGGCCAGGCGATCCTGCACGTAGTCGACGAAGTCGTGGCGCGCCAGGTCGGCCTGGGTGCGGATCGGCGGATGGCGCGCCAGGTAGGCGGGCGACGCATACAGGTAGAAGCGGAACGAAGCCAGGCGCGTGACCACGTAGCGGCCGGTGGTGGGCGGATCGAGCATCACGCCGAGATCGGCCTCGCGATTGGCCAGGTTGGCAAAGCGCGGCAGCGCCAGGAGGTCGATCTGCAGGTCGGGATGCTGGTCCAGCAGGCTGACCAGCAGCGGCGCCACGACCTTCACGCCGAACACTTCCGGCACCCCGAGCCGCACCACGCCGTGGGCCGCGACTTCGGCGCCGCCGATCTGCTCGGCCGCCGCCAGCGCCGCCCCTTCCATTGCCTCGGCGTGCGGCAGCAGGGCCAGGCCGACCTCGGTCAGCTCGTAGCCTTCGCGCGAGCGGTCGAACAGGGTCGCGCCGAGCTGGGTCTCGAGCCGGTCGATGCGGCGCGCGACCGTCGTGTGCTCGACGTCGAGGCGGCGCGACGCGCCCGACAGGGTGCCGGCGCGCGCCAATTCGAGAAAGAACCGCAGGTCCGTCCACTCCGGAAGCGTATTCATCAGATCGCTTGTCAGATATCAAGATGACACATTGTGCACTCGTGCACATTCGCTCTGCAAGCAATTTACCGACGATGTCTGCAGTGGCGCAGAAATGGTGCAATGCGGCATCTGTCCCTAGGAAAGCTCACCCCGGAGTCCGGCAAGCGGGCTGTGCATTCATGCACAACGGGGTGGGCGATTGTTGACTATTCAACCAAACCCGACCTTGGCACACTGCTTGGCATGCGCTCGATCGCACGCATGCTCGATTGCATGCCATATCAAAAATGAGGAGACTAGAATGCGTCTGACCAGGAAGAAGATGAAGCTGCTGAACCAGTCCGCCGCCGCCCTGCTGGTGCTGTCCGGCGGATCGGTGGGGATGGCCCAGGCCCAGGATGCCGGTGGCGCCTCCGCGGCTTCGACCGAGGAAAACGTCTCGAAAGTGGTCGTCACCGCGCGCCGGCGCGAAGAGACCCTGCAGGACGTCCCGGTCTCGGTCACCGCGTTCAGCGCCGACCAGTTGTCCAAGCAGGCCGTGCCCGACGTGACCGCCCTGGCGCTGGCGCTGCCGAACACCACGCTCAAGGCGTCGCGCGCCACCAACACCACGCTGACCGCCTTCATCCGCGGCGTCGGCCAGGCCGACCCGCTGGCCGGCTTCGAGTCCGGCGTCGGCATCTATATCGACGACATCTACCTGGCCCGTCCGCAGGCCGCGGTGGCCGACATCTACGATGTCGAGCGCATCGAGGTGCTGCGCGGCCCGCAGGGCACGCTGTACGGCCGCAACACGATCGGCGGCGCCGTCAAGTACGTCACCCGCAAGCTCGGGCCGAAGCGCGACGTGCGCGTGCGCGCCACCGTCGGCGAGTACGGCCAGAAAGAAGCCGTGGTCACCGCCAGCACGCCACTGACCGACACCGCCCGCGTGGGGGCCACCTTTGCCCGCTTCAAGCGCGACGGCTTCGGCGACAACCTGTTTACCGGCAAGGGCAACTACGACAAGGACGTCACGGCCGGCCGCGTCTCGGCCGAGTTCACGCCCAACCAGGACCTGTTCATCCGCCTGGCCGGCGACTTCACGCAAGACGACTCCAATCCCAAGAACGGCCATCGCCTGATTGTCGGCCGCACCAGCGGGGCGCCGATCCTGCCGGACGTGTTCGACACGCGCGCCAACCTCACGAAGGCGCTGGGCCACGACCAGGAAGTGCGCGCCTACGGCGGCTCGGCCACCATCGAATACATGGTGAACAGCGAATGGAGCTTCAAGTCGATCACGGCCGCACGCCGCGACAAGTCGTATGCGCCGATCGACTTCGACGCCCTGCCGGTGGTCGACATGGAAGTGCCGGCGCTGTATACCAACCGCCAGTTCAGCCAGGAGCTGCAGGTCACCTACAACGGCCCGCGCCTGCAGGGCGTGGCCGGCGTCTACTATATGGACGCCAATGCCTTCAACAAGTTCGACACCATCCTGGCCGGCGTCGTGCCGACCTCCACCTACACGATGGGCGACATCGACACGAAGGCCTGGGCCGCCTACTTCGACGGCAGCTACAACCTCACCGACACCCTGAGCCTGTCGCTGGGCGGGCGCTACACGGTCGACAAGCGTGAAGCCGACGTGCTGCGCCAGATCTACTTCGGCCTGGCAGGCACGCCCGACATGGGCAACCCGGGCGCGATCCTGTTCCGCACCGACACCGACCTGCGGGGCGGCCTGCTCGAACGCGAAGACAAGAAATTCACCCCGCGCGTGGCCGTCAACTGGAAAATGAACCCAAGCCACAACGTCTACGCCTCGTATTCCGAAGGCTTCAAGGGCGGCGGCTTCGATCCGCGCCTGAACGTGGTGGGCACCCGCATCCCGCTCGACGTCGCCCGCGCCGGCTATGCGCCCGAGACCATCGAAACCTATGAACTGGGCCTCAAGTCGGCCTTCAACGGCGGGCGCATCACCACCAACGCCGCCCTGTTCTACAGCGACTACCAGGACGTGCAGATTCCGGGCTCGATCGCGGTCGACACCAACGGCGACGGCCGCGACGACAGCTTCGCCGGCGTCACCACCAATGCCGGCAAGGCCGAGATCAAGGGCGCCGAGCTGGAAGCGATCGCCAACATCACGCCCAACTTCATGATCGCCGGCATGGTCAGCTACATCGACGCCAAGTACAAGGAATACATCGTTGCGGGCGTGAACGTGGCCGACCAGCGCATCTTCCAGAACACGCCGAAGAACTCGGCCAACCTGCGCGCCAACTACGATATCGCGCTGCCGCTCATGGGCCACAACGGCCGCGTCTCGCTGATCGGCAGCGTGTCGTACAAGGGCGCCACCGCCCAGTTCGAGACGCCGTCGATCCTCGACCAGGAGTCGTACAAGATCTGGGACGCGAGCATCGTCTGGACCCGTCTTGACGGCAAGGTGCGCGCCGGCCTGCACGGCAAGAACCTGGGCGACGAGCACTACAAGACCGCGGGCTACCTGTTCCCGACCCTGGGCAACGAAGGCACGCTCACCGCCTTCTACGGCAACCCGCGCACGGTGTCGGCAACGCTGGAGCTGCGCTTCTAAGAGCAAACGCGCTGCAGCGACCGAAGCCACACGAAAGGCCCGCTGCAGCAAACAAGGGCACACGAAAGGCCCGCTGCAGCAAACGAAGTCACACGTCATCCCCGCGAAGGCGGGGACCTCAGTTCTTCACCGAAGTTAAAACATCAAGCAGACCGAACGCTAAACAGGACCCCGCGTGCACCACTCCAGCTCCAGCGCCATCACCTACACCAGCAGCGACGGCCTCGCCCTGTATGCACGCGACTACCACGGCGCCGGCGGCCCGGCCCGCCTGCCCGTGATCTGCATCCACGGCCTGACCCGCAACTCGCTCGACTTCGACGAACTGGCCCCGCAAGTGGCCAGCCTCGGACGGCGCGTGCTGGCGGTCGACGTGCGCGGCCGCGGCCACTCGGCGCGCGACCCGAACCCGGCCAACTACACGCCGTCGGTCTACGCCGCCGACGTGGTGGCCCTGATGCATGCGCTGGGCATTGCGCGCGCCGTCTTCATCGGCACCTCGATGGGCGGCCTGATCACCATGACCCTGGCCGCCCAGCGCCTCGACCTGGTGGCCGGCGCGGTGCTGAACGACATCGGCCCGGTGCTGTCTGCGCGCGGGCTCGAGCGCATCGCCGGCTACGTCGGCAAGCCGGCCACCTTCGCCGACTGGGACGAGGCGACCTGCTACGTCCGCGACATCAACGCCTGCGCCTTCCCCGCCAACCAGGATACGGAGTGGAACAAGTGGGCCCAGCGCGCCTTCGAGCGACGCGACGACGGGCTGTTGTGCGCCCGCTACGATCCCGGTATCGCCCACAGCCTGCAAAACGGTAGACTGCCTCCAACCTCGCTGGCCCTGCGCATGGCCTTCCGGCGCCTGACGCGGCATCGCCCCACCCTGATGATCCGCGGCGAATTGTCCGACCTGGTCGAGCTTGAACAGGCGGCCTGGATGCGCAAGGCGGCCCCCAGCCTGGCCTACGCCGAAGTGCCGAACGTCGGCCATGCGCCGATGCTCACCGAACCGGAAGCCTTCGAGGCGATCAGCGCTTTCCTGACGCGGGTCCCTTAAATAACAAGGAGACATACATGCAGCATCTGATCAAACCCCTCGCCCTATCCCTTGCCCTCGCCTTCGCCGCCGGCGCCGCTCCCGGCGCGCTGGCCCAGGGCAAGGAGTTCAAGGTCGCCCTCATCGCCGGCAAGACCGGCATCATGGAATCCTATGCGCGCGAGACCGAGGCCGGCTTCATGCTCGGCCTCGAATACCTGACCGGCGGCACCATGGCGATCAACGGTCGCAAGATCAAGGTGATCGTCAAGGACGACCAGAGCAAACCCGATCTGGGACGCACCCTGCTGGCCGAAGCCTACGGCGACGACCGGGTCGACATCGCCGTCGGCACCACCTCGTCCGGCTCGGCGCTGGCGATGCTGCCGGTGGCCAAGGAATACAAGAAGGTCCTGATCATCGAACCGGCGGTGGCCGACGCCATCACCGGCGACAAGTGGAACAAGTACATCTTCCGCACCGCGCGCAGCTCGATGCAGGATGCATTGGCCGCCGCCAGCACCCTCAAGGGCGGCAGCGTCGGCTTCCTGACCCAGGACTACGCCTTCGGGCGCGATGCGATCAAGGCCGGCAAGGAAGCGCTGGCCGCCACCGGCAGCGCGGCCAAGGTGGTGCACGAGGAATACGCGCCGCTGGCGACGACCGACTTCACCGCCTCGTCGCAACGCCTGTTCGACGCATTGAAGGACAAGCCGCAGCCGCGCATCCTGCAGATCGTCTGGGCCGGCCCCAACCCGATGAACAAGATCGCCGACCTCAAGCCGGAGCGCCATGGCATCGTGCTCTCCCCCGGCGGCAACATCCTGCCGGTGATGAAGACCTGGAAGAACTTCGCCGGGACCGAAGGCACGATCTACTACTATCACGGCTTCCCGAAGAACAAGATGAACGACTGGTTCGTGGCGGAGCACACCAGGCGCTTCAAGGCCCCGCCCGACATGTTCACCGCCGGCGGCATGGCGGCGGCGGGCGCGGTGGTGGCGGCGCTGACCAGGGTCCCGGACGGCAATGGCGACAAGATGGTGGCGGCGATGGAGGGCATGAGCTTCGAGACCCCGAAGGGCACGATGACCTTCCGCAAGGAAGACCACCAGGCGATCCAGCCGATGTATCACTTCCGCATCAAGAAGGACCAGAAGAACGAATGGGACTTGCTGGAACTGGTGCGCGAGATCCCGGCCACCGAGCTGCCGCTGCCGGTCAAGAACAAGCGCTGACATGACGGCGCTTGCCTCCCCCCTGGATGCACGCCGGCCGGCGCTGTCGACCCGCGACCTGACCGTGCGCTTCGGCGGCCACGTCGCGGTGAACGCGGTGACGGCGGACTTCTATCCCGGCACCCTGACCGTGATCGTCGGCCCCAACGGCGCCGGCAAGACCACCTATTTCAACCTGGTCTCGGGCCAGCTGGCGGCGACGAGCGGCAAGGTCGCGCTGCACGGCCGCGACGTCACGCGCGATGGCGCCGCGCGCCGCACCAGGCTCGGCATCGGCCGCGCCTTCCAGCTGACCAACCTGTTCCCGTACCTGACCGTGGTCGAGAACGTGCGCCTGGCGGTCCAGAGCCGCGCCGGCATGGGCCTGAACTTCTTCTCGATCTGGTCGAGCCACAAGGAGCTGATCGCGCGCGCCGAACACTACCTGGAGCGCGTTGCCCTCATGGCCCGGCGCGACATGTTCGTCGGCGCCCTGTCGCACGGCGACCAGCGCAAGCTCGAAGTGGCGATCCTGCTGGCGCTCGAGCCATCGGTGATGATGTTCGACGAACCCACGGCCGGCATGAGCGTGGACGAGGTGCCCGTGGTGCTCGACCTGATCCGCCAGGTGAAGCAGGAACGCGACAAGACCGTGCTGCTGGTCGAGCACAAGATGGACGTGGTGCGCCAGCTGGCCGACCGCATCGTCGTGCTGCACAACGGCGCGCTGGTGGCGGACGGCGATCCGCGCGAAGTGATGCAATCGAAGATCGTACAGGAAGCCTATCTTGGAACACCCGACCCCCAACCCGAACCCGAACACGCATAGGGTGGACGGCTCCGCCGTCCACGCGTTCAAGGACAGGCCGCCGACCACGGACGCCTTCAACGACACGTCGCCGGCCACGGACGCGTTATTGACCCTGTCCGGCGTGCACACCCACATCGGCCAGTACCACATCCTGCAGGGCGTCGACCTGACAGTGCGGCGCGGCGAACTGTCCGTCCTGCTGGGCCGCAACGGCGCCGGCAAGACCACGACCCTGCGCACCATCATGGGCTGTTGGCGTGCAAGCGCCGGATCGATCCATTTCGATGGCCAGGACATCACGAAGATGGCCACGCCCGACATCGCCCGCGCCGGCATCGCCTATGTGCCCGAGAACATGGCCGTGTTCTCGGAACTCACCGTGCGCGAGAACATGGTGCTGGCCGCCCGCAACGGCCCGCTGGACCAGGCCCGGGTGGACTGGATCTGCGGCTTCTTCCCGGCCCTGCGCAAGTTCTGGAACCAGCCGGCCGGGAACCTGTCGGGCGGCCAGAAGCAGATGGTGGCGATCGCGCGCGCGATCGCCGAACCGAGGAAGCTCCTGCTGGTCGACGAACCGACCAAGGGCCTGGCGCCGAGCATCGTGCAAAGCCTGGTCCGCGCCTTTCGCGAACTCAAGGAGCGCGAGACCACGATTCTGCTGGTCGAGCAGAACTTCAACTTCGTGCGCTCGCTGGGCGACGGCGTCAGCGTGATGGACGACGGCCGCGTGGCCCACGCCGGCAAGATGGCGGCGCTGGCCGGCGACGTCGCGCTGCAGCAGCGCCTGCTCGGGCTGTCGCTCGACTCCCACCAATAGGACACAGGACGAACCATGAGTGCAATCCTTCCCGCTACCGAGCCCAAGGCGAACTCCAATGCCCAGGCCGATGTCGCGCTGCCGGCGGCGAAGCGCGACATCGCGCCGCTGCTGCTGGTGCCCGCGCTGATGCTGGCCATGCTGCCGCTGGTCGGCAGCTTCCCCACCTGGCTCACCCTCACCGTCGCCGGCCTGGCGATGGGCATGATGATCTTCATCATGGCCAGCGGCCTGACCCTCGTGTTCGGCCTGATGAGCGTGCTGAACTTCGGCCACGGCGCCTTCGTCGCAGTCGGGGCGTTTACCGCCACGCTGGTCCTGCTGCCCATGCGCGGCTGGCTCGAGATGGACTCGCTCCTGATCAACCTGGGCGTGCTGGCCCTGGCCGTCACGCTGGCGATGGCCGTCACGGGCCTGTTGGGCTGGGCCTTCGAACGCATCATCGTCAAGCCGGTCTATGGCCAGCACCTCAAGCAGATCCTGATCACGATGGGCGGCATGATCGTGGCCGAACAGCTGATCCACGTGATCTGGGGCGCCGAGACGATCGCCCTGCCGCTGCCGACCGCGCTGCGCGGCGCCATCGTGTGGCAGGACGCGGCGGTGGAGAAGTACCGCCTGGTGGCGGTGGTGGTCGGGCTGGTGGTGTTCGTCGCCATGTTCCTGGTGCTCAACCGCACCAAGGTCGGCTTGCTGGTGCGCGCCGGGGTCGAGAACGGCGAAATGGTCGAGGCGCTCGGCTACCGCATCCGGCGCCTGTTCGTGGCCGTGTTCGCCGCAGGCTCGGCGCTGGCGGGCCTGGGCGGCGTGATGTGGGGCCTGTACAAGGAAACGCTCACCGCCGCGATGGGCAGCGAGATCATGGTGATGATCTTCATCGTCATCATCATCGGCGGCCTGGGCTCGGTGGGCGGCTGCTTCATCGGCGCCCTCTTGATGGCGCTGGTGGCCAACTACGCCGGCTTCCTGGCGCCGAAGATCGCCCTGGTGTCGAGCATCATCCTGATGATCTCGGTCCTGCTGTGGCGCCCGGCCGGCCTGTATTCGACGTCGCGGAGCTGAAGTCATGCCGAATTCCGTACTCCACCGACTTCTCTCCGGCGACCTGCCGCGCAGCCGCATCCTGACCGCGGTGCTGCTCGCGATCGTGCTGGGACTGGCGCTGGCGCCGTTCCTGTTTTCCGGCGCGCGTCCGCTCAATACCGCGGCCACGATCTGCGTCTACATCGTGCTGGTGGCTTCCTACGACCTGCTGCTGGGGTATACCGGCATCGTCTCGTTTGCCCACACCATGTTCTACGGCATCGGCGCCTATGGCATCGGCCTGGCCCTGGCCCGGGTCGACGAGCCCACCTGGGGCGTCATGGTGACGGGCCTGGTGATGGCGCTGCTGCTGGCCCTGGCCCTGGCCCTGGTGGTCGGCCTGTTCGCGCTGCGCGTGCGCGCCATCTTCTACGCCATGATCACGCTGGCCGTCGCTTCTTCGTTTGCCGTGCTGGCCTCGCAGTTGTCCGACCTCACCGGCGGCGAGGATGGCGTGACCTTCAGCGTGCCCGAGGTGCTGTCGCCGAGCTACCTGCTGTTCGAGAACGAGGTCTTCGGCCGCTACGTCGACGGCAAGGTGATCACCTATTACCTGGTGTTCGCCGGCTGCCTGCTGCTGTTCCTGTTCCTGCTGCGGCTGGTGAACTCACCGTTCGGCCGCGTGCTGCAGGCGATCCGCGAGAACGAGTTCCGCGCCGAGGCGCTCGGCTACCGCACCATGGTCTACCGCATCTGGGCCAACTGCCTGGCCGCGCTGGTGGCGGCGCTGGCCGGCGCCCTGATGGCGCTGTGGCTGCGCTACGTGGGGCCCAAGACCTCGCTCGGCTTCGAAGTGATGACCGACATCCTCCTGATCGTCGTCATCGGCGGCATGGGCACCATGTACGGCGCGGTGATCGGCGCCACCCTGTTCCTGCTGGCCCAGAACTACCTGAAGGAACTGATGGCGCACGCATCCACGGCGCTCGAAGGCGTGCCGTTGCTGGCCGCCGCGCTGCACCCGGACCGCTGGCTGCTGTGGCTGGGTGTGCTGTTCATCCTGTCGATCTATTTCTTCCCGATCGGGATCGTCGGCAAGCTGCGCGTGCGGGCGTGGCTGGCGCAGCGCCGCGCGCCCGGCGCCTGAGGCCGCGACCGGCAAAAAAAAGCCGGCGCCCTCGCGGGCGCCGGCTCGTTCGGCGACAACGTCGGACCTGGGCGATTACGCCTTGGCGCCCTTCTTGAATGCTTCCACGCCATTGACCAGCTCGGCCTTGGCTTCCTCGATGCCGGCCCAGCCTTCGATCTTGACCCACTTGCCCGGTTCCAGATCCTTGTAGTGCTCGAAGAAGTGCTGGATCTGCTTCAGGCGCAGCTCTTCCAGGTCGTCCAGCGACTGGATTTTCTTGTACATCGGCAGCACTTTTTCGACCGGCACCGCGATCACCTTGGCGTCGCCGCCGCCGTCATCGGTCATCTTCAGCACGCCCAGCGCGCGGCAGCGCACCACCACGCCCGGCGGCAGCGGGAACGGGGTAATGACCAGCACGTCGCATGGGTCGCCGTCGTCGGCGATGGTCTGCGGCACGTAGCCGTAGTTGCACGGATAGTGCATGGCCGTACCCATGAAACGGTCGACGAAGATCGCACCGCTGTCCTTGTCGACTTCGTATTTGACCGGATCGGCGTTCATCGGGATTTCGATGATGACGTTGAAGTCGTTCGGCACGTCTTTGCCGGCTGGAACGTTATTCAGGCTCATGGATGGTCCTTGGTTGCTGGAGAGTCAATAATAGGCCGCCATTATAGCGAAACAGGGATGGCCTGTGCGGCGCAACATCCGGCAATGGTGCGGCGGGCCGGCGCTGCCGGTCCGCCTCGACAGGCTGTTACAGGATGCTGGCCAGTGCGCACTGCCGGTAATGGCTTGCCGCCTCCTGCTCCTGCCCCAGCGCCTCGTGCATCTGGGCCAGCTTGAGGTGCGCCTCGCGCACCATCGACGGCTCGGTGGCGTCCGACAGCGCCTGCTCCAGGTAGCGCTGGGCCTTGCCCCATAACTTCTGCTTCAGGCACAGCGAACCGAGGGTCAGGGCCAGCTCGGCGTCCATCGGGCGCTCGCGGCGCCAGGTCTCGCAAGCCTCGATCTGGGCCAGGAGCGAAGGAGACCCGGACGGGCTGGCGGCGTCGCGGTAGGCGCGCACCACGCGCTCGTCCCAGCCGGCCTTGAGCGACTCTTCGGCGATCGCGCGCGCCTCGTCGTGCAGGCCGCACGCATTGAAGGCGCCGGCCGCGCGCGCCGCGACATAGGGCACGGTGCGGTCTTGCGGCGGCACCGTGGCCCAGATGCGGCGCAGCGATTCGGCGTCGTGCCCGTCGCCGCCCAGCAGCGCCTCGTAGGACAGCTCGCGCAGGCGGCTCGACAGGGCCGGATGCAGCGCGCGGCGTTTATCGAGGATGCGCACCAGGCGCAGCACCTCGGGCCAGTTGCGCGCCTGCTGGTTGGCCTTCATCGCCCACTGCAGCGCGTGGATGTGGCGCTGGCCGCTGGCATTGAGTTCGGCGACCGCCTCGAGCGCGGCCTCGGGCTGGTGGTCGTCGACCAGCAATTCGGTGACCGTCATCAGGCGCGCGGTCTTGAGGGTATGGTCGTGGGCGATCCCGGCCAGCCAGGCGTCGCGTCGCGCCGGCTCGCGCATGCGGTGCGCGGCGCGCGCGCCGATCAGGGCCGCCAGGCCCGCGTTCTCGGGCAGCTCCGCGGCGCGCATCGCGGCTTTTTCGGCGTGGCCGAAGCGGCCTTCGAACAGGGCCTTGAGCGCGTCGCGCATGCCCTTGTTGCCTTCGCGTTCGGCGCGGCGCTGGCGATAGGCGGCCACGCGCTGCGGCATCCTGAGGGTGGCGTTGATGGCGCGCACCAGGCCGTACAGCGCCAGGAAGGATGCCACCAGCAGCACCACGAACAGGTTGAGCGACATGTCGATCCGGTGCGGCGGATAGAACAGCACTACATTGCCCGGATTGAAGCGCGCCGTCACGGCAATGCCGATGGCGGCGGCCATCAGCGCGACTAACCAGAGAAGTAAACGCATTATGATCGCTTCGCTTTGTGCATGGCTTATTGTTTCGCTTTGTAATTGCGCACGGCGTTCAGGCTGTCGGCCAGCGTCGGCATCTCGATCGTCAGGTCGTTGGCCTGGACCTGGCGCAGCGCGGCCTGGCTTGATTGCGTCACGCGCGCGCGCGTGTCGAAATACCTGACCAGCATGGCCTGGGCCGTGGCCAGGTCGTCGCGGAAGGTCGCCTCGTTGCGCGACAACAGCGCCAGGCGCGCGTTCAGCAGCCGCAGCTTGAGGTTCTCGCGCACGAAGAACGATTCGCTCGGCGACAGCATCAGCGCCTCGGGCGACTCGACGCTGCGCACCCGGATCAGCTGGCGCACGTCGTCCCACATCTCCTGGCTCCACTGGGTCCAGGTCTGCAGCATGCGCTGGCCCACGCCCAGCGGCTGCGCCGCATCGGCGGCGGCCGCATTCGCCCCGGCGCCGGCTGCGGAGACGGCGGCCTCGCCCTTGCGCGCGGCGCGCAGCGGCGCCACCGGCAGCAGCGGCTTTTCGTCGGACAGCATCGGCAGCGAATCGACCTGGCCGATCACGTGGTCGAGGCGCACGGCGACGCCGGCCAGGTCCACCGCCGGCAAGGCCTTGAGCTTCTCGATGTCGCCCGCGATGGCGCGCCGGATGGTGAGGAACTGCGGGGTGTCGGCGCGCGAGACCGCGCGGTCGGCGTTCTGCAACGCGATCAAGGCGCCCTGCACGTTGCCGGCCAACTGCAGCTGCTGGCTGGCGGTCGACAGCACCTGCTCGATCTCGGTCAGCGCCCACTCGTCGCGGTTCTGCGACAAGTCCTTGTACAGCTGCTCGAGCGCCACCTGCTGGCTCTGGGCCTCGCTCTGGCGGCTTTCGAGCACGCCGACCTTGATCTGGAGTTCCTTCGACTGGTCCGCCACGTCGCGCGCCAGCGCCGCCGTCTCGGCATTGACCGCGTTGCCCTTCTGGAGGCTGCGCGCCATGTCCTGGCGCAGCGAGTTGATGCGGTTGTGCGACGAGTACGTTTGCAGCGCCAGCAGCACGGCCAGGGCGATCACGGCCAACGGCAGCGGGCGCGCTACGCGGTCGAACAGGCCAGGGCCGCCCGGCTCGCCGATGCGCGGCAGCACGGGCACGCCGCCCGTCGGCGGCGCCCCACCGGCCGGCGGCATGCCGCCTGGAGGGATGCCGCCGGCGGACGCGCCCGGCGGCGCGCCGCCCTGGCCGCCCTCGGGCTTGTGGAGGCTCGGTGCGGGCCCATTGGCCTGCGGCTGATCTGGATTGTTCGGCAATTCGTTCATTCTTGTGATTGTAACGCTGCTAGTAGGCGTGCATCTCCGGATCCCGTCAGGGTCACGTGGCGCAGGCCCAGGGCGTGCGCCGTCTCGGCAATCCGCGCATGGGGCACGACCAGGCGCTGCCGCTCGAACTGCGCCTGGAACTGCGCCCGCAACGGCGGCGGCCCCAGCGCCGCCACCAGGCCCGCCAGGCCGCGCAGGGCTTCCGAGCTCGTGATTATCCAGTCGTTTGGCTGCGCCAGCAAGGCGCGCAATCGCGCGGCCAGCTCGTCGGTCAACGAAGGGGTGGTGCGGCGGTAGGCCGCCACCGCCTCGACCGTGGCGCCGGCCGCGCGCAGGGCGTCGGCCAGCAGCTCGCGCCCGCCGTCGCCGCGCACGATCAGCACGCGCCGGCCGGCCAGGCCGCCCAAGTCCAGGGTCTGGAGCAGGTGTTCCGAATCGCTGCGGGCAGGGTCCAGCGGGCTATGGATCGTATGGCCGGGCGCCGCCACGCCATGGCGCGCCAGCGCGGCGCGGCTGCCCTCGCCCACGACCGCCAGCGGCACCGCCGGCGGCCATGCATCGAGGTGGGCGAACGCCGCATCGACCGCATTCGGCGAGACGAACACCGCCAGCGCGTAGTCATGCAGGGCGGCCAGCGCCGCACGCAACGGCGCCGGATCGTCGACCGGGGCGATCTCGAGCAGCGGCAGGACCTCGGCCGTGCGGCCGACCTGGCGCACCGCCTGCGCCAGGTCATCGGCCTGGGCGCGCGGCCGGGTGATCACGACCACGCGCGCGCGCGCCGGCGGGCCCAGCTCAGGCATCCTTGGCTGCATCCTCGGCGGCATCGACGCGGCAGGCGGCCAGGATCGCGCTGGCGTCCTGCTGCGCCAGCAGTTCGGACACCTGTTCGCCCAGGTATTCGGGCTGTTCGGCGGCGCCCGCCACCTCGGCGTGCGCGCTGCGCTTGCCGTCGGGGGTCGCGACCATGGCGCGCAGGCGCATCCGGCCGTCCTGCACGGTGGCGTAGGCCGCCAGCGGGATCTGGCAGCTGCCGCCGAAGATGCGCGACACTTTGCGTTCGGCCAGCACCGCCTGGGCGGTTTCGACGTGGTTGAGCGGCGCCAGCACGGCGCGCAGGTCGACGCCGTCGCTGCGCCGGCCGCTCAGGATCTCGATCGCCATCGCGCCCTGGCCGGCCGCCGGCAGGCTCAGTTCGGGCTCGAGCAGCGCGCGGATGCGCTGCGGCAGCCCCAGGCGCTTGAGGCCCGCGGCGGCCAGGATGATGGCCGCGTACTCGCCACGATCGAGCTTGCCGAGACGCGTGTCGAGATTGCCGCGCAGCGGCTGGATCACCAGGTGCGGGTAGCGCGCCGCGATCAGCGACTGGCGGCGCAGGCTGCTGGTGCCCACCACGGCGCCGGCCGGCAGGTCGTCGAGGCTGGCGTAGTCGTTCGACACGAACGCGTCGCGCGGGTCTTCGCGCTCGAGCACGGCAGTTAACTCAAACCCGTCAGGCAGCTCCATCGGCACGTCCTTGAGCGAGTGCACGGCCAGGTCGGCGCGGCCTTCGGCCATGGCGACCTCGAGTTCCTTGACGAACAGGCCCTTGCCGCCGACCTTGGATAGGGTGCGGTCGAGGATCTGGTCGCCGCGTGTTGTCATTCCGAGAATTTCGACGCTACATTCTGGATATAATGCGGCGAGCCGGTCGCGCACGTGCTCCGCCTGCCACATGGCCAGGCGGCTCTCGCGGGATGCGATAATCAGTTTCGCTGGCGCCTGGGGCGTCACGGTAGATTCCTGCTGTATGGCGTTTAGCACTCGAGTTCTTTCACTGTCATTGGGCCGACCCGGACGATGCCAGTAGCCGCTCCCTGCATAAGATCATAAATTTTATCATGGGGGCATCTTGCAGATCATGGCCCACCGCCATCGCACAATCATAACCTG
Organism: Massilia sp. UYP34; assembly: GCF_056279385.1. Classification (NCBI taxonomy): domain Bacteria; kingdom Pseudomonadati; phylum Pseudomonadota; class Betaproteobacteria; order Burkholderiales; family Oxalobacteraceae; genus Massilia; species Massilia sp. UYP34. Next base: position 45,649 of record NZ_JBWBRF010000015.1, read on the forward strand.
TGGTCGACATGGACAATCCTGCTGCACCCGTAGTACAAGCCGGCGCCGACAAGGACGCCCCGCTCAAAGAAGACATCCGCCTGCTCGGCCGCCTGCTGGGCGACGTGCTGCGCGACCAGGAGGGCGACGCGGTGTTCGACATCGTCGAAACCATCCGCCAGACCGCCGTGCGTTTCCGCCGCGACGACGACCCGGATGCCGGCGAAGAGCTGGCCACCCTGCTGCACAAGCTGACGCGCGACCAGACGATTTCCGTGGTGCGCGCCTTCTCGTATTTCTCGCACCTGGCCAATATCGCCGAAGACCAGCACCACAACCGCCGCCGCCGCGCGCACCTGCTTCAAGGGTCCTCGCCGCGCTCGGGCAGCATCGGCTACGCGCTGGGCAAGCTCGCCGAGGCCGGCATCGGGCGCGACGCCGTCGACGCCTTCTTCCGCGACGCCCTGATCTCGCCGGTGCTGACCGCCCACCCGACCGAGGTCCAGCGCAAGAGCATCCTTGACGCCGAACACGACATCGCGCGCCTGCTGGCCGAGCGCGACCTGCCGCAAACGCCGAAGGAACGGCGCCGCAACGAGCAGCTGCTGCATGCCCGCATCGCCACCCTGTGGCAGACGCGCATGCTGCGCTACTCCAAGCTGACCGTGGCCGACGAGATCGAGAACGCCCTATCCTATTACCGCATCACCTTCCTGCGCGAAGTCCCGGCCCTGTACGACGACATCGAACTCGAGGTCGCCGAGCAGTATGGCGGCGATGGATCGGCGTCGGCCGCGCACGCCTCGTTCCTGCAGATGGGCAGCTGGATCGGCGGCGACCGCGACGGCAACCCGAACGTCAACGCCGACACCATGCGCCATGCGCTGACGCGCCAGTCGACCACCATCCTCGACTTCTACCTCGACGAGGTGCACGCGCTGGGCGCCGAGCTGTCGGCTTCCACCCTGCTGGTCAAGGTGTCGCCCGCGCTGGAGCAGCTGGCCGACGCCTCGCCCGACGCCTCGCCGCACCGCAGCGACGAACCCTACCGCCGCGCCCTGATCGGCATCTATGCGCGCCTGGCCGCGACCGCGCGCGAGCTGGGCGTGGGCCACATCCTGCGCAAGGAAGTCGGCCATGCCGCGCCCTATCTCGATCCGGAACTGTTCGCGGCCGACCTCGAGGTGCTGGCCGACTCGCTGCGCCAGAACCACGGCGCCATGCTGATCCAGCCGCGCCTGGCCGGCCTGCTGCGCGCCGCGCGTATCTTCGGCTTCCATCTCGCCTCGCTCGACATGCGCCAGAGCTCGGACATCCATGAACGCGTGCTGGCCGAGCTGTTCGCGCGCGCCGGGGTCGAAGCCGACTATGCGGCGCTGAACGAAGAAGACAAGCGCGCGCTGATCCTGCGCGAGCTGGCGCAGCCGCGGCCCCTGTTCTCGCCCTACGAAAGCTACGGCGACGAGACCAATTCCGAGCTGGCGATCCTGCGCTGCGCGCGCGAGATCCGCCTGCGCTACGGCCCGCGCGCGATCCGCAACTACATCATCTCGCACACCGAGACCGTATCCGACCTGCTCGAAGTGCTGCTGCTGCAGAAAGAAACGGGCCTGATGCGGATCCGCGCCGGCTCCGCGACGGCGGAGCGCAGCGACGTGATGGTGATCCCGCTGTTCGAGACCATCCCCGACCTGCAGCGCGCCGCCGGCATCATGGACGAGTGGATGGCGATTCCGCTGGTGGCCGACATCATCGAGAAACAGGGCCGGCTGCAGGAAGTCATGCTCGGCTACTCCGACTCCAACAAGGACGGCGGCTTCCTGACCTCGAACTGGGAGCTGTACCAGGCCGAGCTGAAACTGGTCGAGGTGTTCGAGCAGCGCCAGGTGAAGCTGCGCCTGTTCCACGGCCGCGGCGGCACCGTCGGCCGCGGCGGCGGCCCGAGCTACGACGCGATCCGCGCCCAGCCGCCCGGCACCGTCAACGGCCAGATCCGCCTGACCGAACAGGGCGAGATCATCGCCTCGAAATTCTCGAACCCCGAGATCGGCCGGCGCAACCTGGAGCTGCTGGTGGCGGCCACGCTGGAAGCGAGCCTGACGCCGCATGCGGCCAAGGACGGCGCCGGCGGCGTCGACGCCGGGCGCCTGCAGCGTTTCGAGTCCGTGATGGCCGAGCTGTCGAACCGCGCCTACAAGGCGTACCGCAACCTCGTGTACGAAACGCCGGGCTTCACCGACTACTTCTTCGAAGCCACGCCGATCGCCGAGATCGCGGAACTGAACCTCGGTTCGCGTCCGGCCTCGCGCAAGTCGACCCGCCGCATCGAAGACCTGCGCGCGATTCCGTGGGGCTTCTCATGGGGCCAGTGCCGCCTGCTGCTGCCGGGCTGGTTCGGGTTCGCGTCGAGCGTGACGAGCTGGCTCGACGACGCCAGCGTCGGGGGCGAGCGCGAGGCGAAACTGGAAGAACTGCGCGCGATGTACCGCGACTGGCCGTTCTTCGCCACCCTGCTGTCGAACATGGACATGGTGCTGGCCAAGACCGACCTGGCGATCGCTTCGCGCTATGCCGGCCTGGTGAGCGACGCGGGCCTGCGCGAGCGCATCTTCCGCCGCATCTCGGCCGAGCATGGCGAGACGATCCGCTGCCTGGAGGCGATCACCGGCGCCAGCGAGCGGCTGGCCGGCAACCCGCTGCTGGCGCGCTCGATCCAGAACCGCTTCGCCTACCTCGATCCGCTGAACCACCTGCAGGTGGAGCTGATCCATCGCCGCCGCAAGCTGGCCGACAATGCCGATCCGCGCGTGCATCGCGGCATTCACCTGTCGATCAATGGGGTGGCGGCGGGGTTGCGCAACACGGGCTGACGGGCGCGTTGGCGGTCTGCTCGCAACTTGGGTTCCCGCCTTCGCGGGAACGACGTGAGAAGGTTCGTGGACCGGGTCGATTTCCGATGACCACCAGCACCTGCACGTCGTCCCCGCGAAGGCGGGGACCCAAGTCGGCGGCCTCCAGATAGCACGCACAAAAAGCGCGTAAAAAAAAGCGAGCACAAAAAAACGGGCACAAAAAAAAGCCGCCTGGCGCAAGCCGGGCGGCTTTTTCACATCGCGCCAACCAGGTTAATGGTTGTGCAGGAAGGTCTTGAGCTTGTCCGAGCGCGATGGCTGGCGCAGCTTGCTCATCGCCTTGGCTTCGATCTGGCGGATGCGCTCGCGCGTCACGTCGAACTGCTTGCCCACTTCTTCCAGCGTGTGGTCGTTCGACATCTCGACGCCGTAGCGCATGCGCAGCACCTTCGCTTCGCGCGGAGTCAGCGAATCCAGCACTTCCTTGATCACGTTGCGCATCGAGGCGTGCAGCGCGGCGTCCAGCGGGGCCAGGGTCGCGTTGTCCTCGATGAAGTCGCCCAGCTGCGAATCGCCGTCCTCGCCCATCGGGGTTTCCATCGAAATCGGCTCCTTCGCGATCTTCATGATCTCGCGCACCTTATTCTCCGGCATCTCCATCTTGGCGGCCAGCGTCGGCAGATCCGGCTCGCTGCCGGTTTCCTGCATGATCTGGCGCGAGATGCGGTTCATCTTGTTGATCGTCTCGATCATGTGCACCGGCACGCGGATCGTGCGCGCCATGTCGGCGATCGAGCGCGTGATCGCCTGGCGGATCCACCAGGTCGCATAGGTCGAGAATTTATAACCGCGGCGGTATTCGAACTTGTCGACCGCCTTCAGGAGGCCGATATTGCCTTCCTGGATCAGGTCCAGGAATTGCAGGCCGCGGTTGATGTATTTCTTCGCGATCGAGATCACCAGGCGCAGGTTGGCCACTGTCATTTCGCGCTTGGCCTGGCGTGCGCGCTTCTCGCCCGCCGCCATCTGCTTGTTGATCTTGCGCAGGTCGGCCAGCGGCAGCGCCACGCGCGCCTGCAGGTCGATCATGCGCTGCTGCAGCTCCTTGATCGCCGGCAGGTTCCGGCTCAGCACCGCGCTGTACGGATAGGCGCAGTCGACTTCGCGGTCGCCCCACTGCAGGTCGGTCTCGTTGCCCGGGAAGACCTTGATGAAGTGGGCGCGCGGCATGCCGCAGCGGTTCACGCAGATGTCCAGCACGGAGCGCTCGATCGAACGCACTTCGTCCATCTGGCCGCGCAGGGAGTCGCACAGCTTTTCGACCACCTTGGCGGTGAAGCGGATGCCCAGCAGCTCGTACGAGATCACGGCCTGCGCTTCTTCGTAGGCCGGCGAACCATAGCCGTCGTTCTTGAAGGCGTGCCCCATCAGGTCGAACTGCTGCTCGATCAGCGCGAATTTCTCCAGCGCGCCCTTGCGCAACTGGGCCAGCTGCTCGGCCGAGTAGCCGGCCGCGCCGCTGGCGTTGCCGCCGTCGCCCTCTTCTTCCTCGTCCTCGACTTCGACTTCTTCCTCATCCTCCTCTTCCGCGGAAGCGGCGGCGTGGGCCACCGAGGCGGCCGGCGCCGGGGTGTCTTCGAGGTCGACGAAGCCATCGACCACGTCGTCGATCTTCAGCTCGTCGCTGGCGATCTTGTGCGACAGCGCGATGATTTCCGAGATCGTGATCGGGCACGCCGAGATGGCCTGCACCATGTCCTTCAGGCCCTGCTCGATGCGCTTGGCGATCTCGATCTCGCCTTCGCGCGTCAGCAGCGACACCGCGCCCATCTCACGCATGTACATGCGGACCGGGTCGGTGGTGCGGCCGAAATCGGAGTCGACGGTCGACAGCGCGGTCGCGGCGGCGGCCTCGACTTCGTCTTCGCTGGTCGGGGTCACGGCCTGGTCCGACAGCAGCATCATTTCGGCTTCAGGGGCGCGCTCGTAGACGGCGATGCCCATGTCGTTGAAGGTCGCGATGATGCCTTCGATCGCTTCCGGATCGATGATGTTTTCCGGCAGGTGGTCGTTGATCTCCGCATGGGTCAGGTAGCCGCGCTCCTTGCCCATGTTGATCAGGTTCTTCAGCTGCTGGCGGCGCTTTTCGAGTTCGGCTTCCGAGAAGCCGGCTTCGCTCAGCATGGCGACGCCCTTGGCCTTGCGCTCGCGCGCCTTCGAGGCGGCCTTCAGCTCGGCGCGCTCGACGGCGTTCAGCGCCGCGACTTCGTCGTTCTCCGGCACGAATTCGCTTGGCTTGCGGCCGCGGCGGCCCGGGACCTTCACCTGCGGCAGCAGGTAGCCCGAGGTGTCGATCGCGGCCAGCGCGGCGGCGTCGGTGGTCTTGCTGACGGCGCCGACGGCGCTCACGGGGACGCCGGCCGCCGGGCTGGCGTCGACGCGGCGCACGGCGCGGGCGCGCACGGCTTTCGGCACTTCCTCGGCAGCGGCCTCGGCCATCGGGACCGCGGTCGGCGCAGAAGCGGCGGTCAGAGCAGCGGCGGTCGGGGCATCCGGCTCGGCTGCCTTCAGGGCAGCCAGCTTGCCGCGCTTGCGCACGATGAGCGGCGCCACGGCCGGCTTGGCCTGCGCCTGCAGGTATTCGGCGGCCAGGTCGCTGCCGGCGTCCACCTCGGCTTCGGCGGGCGCCGCAGCGGTCACCGCTTCATGGATTGCTTCTTCGACCGCGGCGGCGACCGGGGCCAATGCAGGCGCAGCAGGTGTATCGGGCGCAGCGGCGGCAGGAGCATCTTGCTCGACTGGCACAGCGACCGGTTCGGCCGCCACCTGGCCGCCGGCGGCCAGGATGGCGTCGGCCTGCGCCTTCAGCGTGGCCAGGCGCGAGCGGGTCTTGACCACCGTCACCTTGGCCGCCGCTTCCGTTTCAAGGAAGTAGGAGGTCGCGGTTTTCGGCACTGCCAGCGGCGCCGAAGCCTTGGCCGGCGCTTTTTTCGCTGTCAGTGTCAATGTCTTGGCGGTGTTTTTCATACTTAAAACTCTCCAGTCGAGGCGAGTTGTGCGCCTGCGAAGTCAATAATCCAGCGGGATCCGCGTACGGATCCTGGGAAAGGGGGAACGGAAGTGGCCCTACCTAGGGGCGGACATGCCAGGTTTCAAGCACGACTTGCCCGGTTTTGCGCGCGCCGACACGATTCTGGGCTGCGAACGGATAGGCGATGGTCGATGTTCAAAATCGTGCTGTGCATGTCGGAACGAAAAAAAGCCCGCTAACACGGGCTTGCATCTATTTTTCTTGAAGAATAGGCGAAGGGGCCATTATGCCCCAATGCAAGTTTTGGTGATAATTGATAGATCCGATAAGGGATATACACAATTCACATAGCACCACCCTGACATGCCTTCCGTACAAGCTACTGGGCGTGTCTGCGCCGGCGCAAGCCGGACTCAAGGCAAGAGGCGGATGATACACGATTTCATGCGCCGGCGCCTCTCCCTGCCGTGAGTTTCCCAACATTTATAATTGGAACTAGTACAATGCGCGCCGAGCGCCGTGCTATCCTTCGCAATCTTGTTCTTACCATGAAGTCAATGAATACCACTACCCCTGCAGAGTCCGTCGACAACAACGCCACCACTCCGGAACCGCAGCAGACGCAAGCGCCGGCTGGCGCTGCGCCTGGCGCCGCGCCGGCGCAAGGCATGTCGGCGCGCGCTCTGCTCAAGCAGCTCCAGCAGGAGTTTCCAGCCTTCCGCGACTGCCTGCCGCTGTCGATCGGCATCGACAAGCAGTTGCTGGCCCGCATGCCGGGCCTGGACAAGAAGGTGATGCGCGCCGCGCTCGGCATCCATACCAGTTCGATGCGCTACCTGCGCGCGATGGAAAAGGCGAAAGTGCGCCATGACCTGGACGGCGCCGCCGGGGCCGAAGTGCCCGAGGCGCACCGCCTGCACGCCAAGGAACAACTGCAGCAGCGCTTCAAGAAGGAAGCCGATCGCAAGAAGGCCGAACGCGACGCCGCGCAAGAAGAAGAAAACAACCGCAAGCGCCAGGAAAAACTGCAGGCGCTGGCCTCCAAGTTCTCCAAGAGTTGAACGCAGGGCCCGAGATCGCCGGGGACGACCCGGCGCCCGATCTGCCACCGTACGTCGGCATCGACCTGGCCCGGGTGCGCCTGGTGCGCAGCGAGCAGGACGCGCGCGAGGCGCTGGCCGACCTCTTGGGCAGCGACGCGATCGGCTTCGACACCGAATCGAAGCCAACCTTCGCCAAGGGCGAGGTCTCGACCGGGCCGCACCTGGTGCAGCTCGCCACCCTGGAGACGGCCTGGCTGTTCCAGACCGCGACCCCGGCCGGCAATGCGCTGGCAATCACCGTGCTCAAACCCGTGCTCGAGGACGAGCGCGTGCTGAAGGTCGGCTTCGGCCTGGGCGACGACGTGCGGCGCTTGAAGTCCAAGTTGGGCATCGAGCTGCGCAGCGTGCTCGACCTGTCGACGGCCCTGCGCCGGCGCGGCGAACGCAACCCGCTCGGCGCGAGGAGCGCGGTCGAGCGCTTCCTGGGCCAGCGCCTGCAAAAATCCAAGCGCATCACCACCACCAACTGGGCCCTGCCCCGGCTGTCGGACAAGCAGTTGCAGTATGCGGCCGACGATGCGCATGCGGCATTGAAGATCTACCGGCACTGGAAGGCGAATCCGCCGGCGTCGAAAGCCTGAAGGATCGCCGCAGGGTGGACCGGGGCGCGCAGCCGGCTCAACATCCACCTGTCCACCCGTTCACCCGTCCACGCTCTCCCCCGCGCCTGCCCCGCCCCTCGAAGAAAGAACGATCCCCCGGCAATTCGCGCTATCATTCCCACCATCTTCGATGCCGGTGGGAGCACATGAGATCACGACGCCTTCGCCTGTTTTTCGCTTCCCTGCTCGGCGCGCTTGCCTGCACGGCCACGGCGGCGCCGCAAACCGTCCCCGACACCCTCGACCAGCGCCTGCTCGCCTGCGCCACCTGCCATGCGCGGGTCGACGCGCGCGGCAATCCGGTCAATGACAGCTTCTATCCGCGCCTGCAGGGCAAGCCGGCCGGGTACCTGCATCACCAGCTGCTCAACTTTCGCGACGGGCGGCGCCAGTATCCCTTGATGACCTACCTGGTCGACCACCTGCCCGACGCGTACCTGCGCGAGATCGCGCGCCACTTCGCGGCCCAGCCGCCGACCGTGCTGCCGCCCCAGCCTTCCGGCTTGTCGGGCGCCGTGCTCGAGCGCGGGCGCCGGCTGGTGCTCGACGGCGACGCCGCGCGCAAGATCCCGGCCTGCGTTGCCTGCCATGGCGCGCGCCTGACCGGCGTGCAGCCGAACATCCCGGGCCTGCTCGGACTGCCGCGCGACTACCTCAACGCGCAGTTCGGCGCCTGGCGCAACAAGGTGCGGCGCGCGCACGCGCCGGACTGCATGGCCGACATCACCGCGCGCCTGTCGCTGGAAGACGTGGCCGCCGTGTCGGGCTGGCTGGCGGCGCAGCCGATGCCGCCAGACCCGCGCCCGGCCGAGTCCATCGCGCGCCCACTGCCGCTGGCCTGCGGCAGCGATCCGGAGGCGCGATGAAGCCGCTGCGCCTCGCCCTCTTCGTGGTCGTCCTGCTCGTGCTGGCCGCGGTGGCGCTGGCGTGGCCGCGCGCCGAGCATATCCCGGCGCGCTCGCCGCAGGCTTACGCGCCGTCCGCCGCCAATATCGAGCGCGGCGCCTACCTGGCCCGGGCCGGCGACTGCATCGCCTGCCATACGGCGCGCGGCGGCGTGGCGTACGCCGGCGGCCGCGCCCTCGACACGCCGTTCGGGCGCTTCTACGGACCGAATATCACGCCCGACAAGGAAACCGGCATCGGCGACTGGAGCGCGGACGACTTCTGGAACGCCCTGCACAACGGCATCGCCCGGGATGGCCGCCTGCTCTACCCTGCCTTCCCCTATCCGAACTACACGAAGGTCACGCGCGACGACTCGGACGCCCTGTTCGCCTACTTGCGCAGCCTGGCGCCAGAGCGTCAGCCGAACCGGCCGCACGAGCTGGACTTCCCCTACGACAGCCAGGCGCTGCTGGCCGGCTGGCGCCTGCTGTACTTCCGCCCCGGCGTGCACGCGGCGCAGCCGGCGCGCGGCGCCGAATGGAATCGCGGCGCCTACCTGGTCGAGGGCCTGGGGCACTGCAGCGCCTGCCACAGCACGCGCAACCAGTTCGGCGCGCACCAGGAAGGACTCGACGGTGGCCTGATTCCCACGCTGGGCTGGTATGCGCCGTCGCTCACGTCCGGCGGCGAGGCCGGCATGAAAGACTGGGACCGGGAACACATCGTGGCGCTGCTCGGCACCGGCATCTCGCCGCGCGGCGCGGCGACCGGGCCGATGGCCGAAGTGGTGGCGCGCAGCCTGCAGCACCTGACGCCGGACGACCTGGGCGCGATGGCGAGCTATCTGCAGTCCCTGCCCGCGACACCCGCGCGTCAGCCGGATCGCATGCCGCCGGCGGACGAGCAGGTGCTGCTCGAGGGTCGCCGCATCTACGCGGCCAGTTGCGCGCAATGCCATGGCGACGATGGGCGCGGCAAGCTGCCCGCCTATCCGCCGCTGGCGGGAAACCGCGCCGTGACCTTGACGCCGGCGGTGAACGTGATCCGCATGACGGTCAATGGCGGCTTCCCGCCCGGGACGAAGGGCAATCCCCGCCCCTACGGCATGCCGCCCTTCGGCCACGAGCTCGACGACGCCCAGGTGGCGGCGGTGCTGACCTGGATTCGTGCCAGCTGGGGCAATGCGGCGCCGCCCGTGACCGCGGTCGAGGTGAACCGGCACCGGGCGATCAGCGGCGACTGACCCCGCATGGTGGCGTCCTCTGCCGTTGCCTGCCCGAACCGGACGGCTGGGTACGCATGGTCGTGCTATCGTCGTGACCAACTTTTTCCGTGAACCGATCAGGCTCAATTTGGCGGCCTGCGCGCCCGCGCCGCCCTGAGCCGGCCCGAAAGGATAAGCATGAACCGTTTTAATGAAAAGACCGTGCTGGTCACCGGTGCGGCCTCCGGCATTGGCCTGGCGGCCGCCCGCCGCTTCCTCGATGAAGGCGCGCGCGTCGTGATGCTTGATATCGATGGCGACACGCTGAAGCAGGCTGCCTCCGGCCTGCCCCAGGACCGCGTTCTCATGCAGGTTGGCGACACCGCCGCCAGGGAGACCGCGACCGCCGCCGTCCAGGCGGCCGTCGAGCGCTTCGGCGGCCTGCATATCCTGATCAACAACGCCGGCATGGCCACCGAAGGCGACATCACGCAGACCAGCGAAGAAGACTTCGAACGCGTCATGGCGGTCAATGTCGGCGGCTACTATCACATGGCCAAGGCGGCGATGCCCGAACTCGTGAAGGTGCGCGGCGCAATCGTCATGACCTCGTCGGTGTCCGGGCTCGGCGGCGACTGGAATCTGTTTGCCTACAACACGTCCAAGGGCGCCGTCAGCAATATGGTGCGGGCGATGGCGATGGATGCCGCGAAGGACGGCGTGCGGGTGAACGCGGTCAATCCGAGCTTCACGAAAACCGGGATGACCGAGGACATGGTGAGCGACCCCGAGCTGGTGGCCAAGTTCAGGGAACGCATGCCGCTCGGCGCGCCGGAGGATCCGGAGGGCGTGGCGGCGGCGATGGCGTTCCTGGCGAGCGAGGATGCGCGCCTGATTACCGGCGTGAACCTGCCGGTGGATGCGGGGTTGATGGCGTCGAACGGACAGCCACCGCAGTAAGCCTCTTTACCCAAGACCTTGTCATGCCACGCGCAGTAATGGGATAAACAGCTCAGAAGAGTTTTTTTGGAGGAGCGAAGCTTTTCGCTCTCTCGCGTCTTCGCATGCAGCGCCGCCACGCCAATGTGCTGATTGCGACCAGGAGCACCCAGAACAAGAACGTCAAACCCAGCCGTGGCCACAGGACATCGTCCAGACCGATCAATATCGACAAAGGGTCTCTGGCCACCGAGCCGAGCGGCGATGTCCCCTGGCTATCTGCAAGAAATGGCAGCGGAAACCCATAGGCGAGCACCAGGCAATGGATCGGCGTGCCCAGATTGCCGCAAACCGCTTCGACGCGTCCTGGCACGATCAGCGACAGGTAGGTGAAGGCGACTGCAATGACGAAACACGATGCAATCAATCTCATGCGCGAAGCGGTTCTGCCCATCGGAGCCCTCAGCATCGGCCAGTGTTTCCTGATCCCGCGCCTTCAACCTCCTGGCCCAAACGGGATTTCGGGGCAGCTTATCACATCGTCCTTATCGCAGCGCTCCTTGGTGGCACTGGCCGCTAACAGCGCTGGAATGGCTGCACGCCGTGCATGTTCCTTCGCATTCGCCGCCGGGCCTGAGCGCCGCAAATGACGTGCATTGAACACTTCACGCGTGACGCAATTCACGATAGGCCACAACTGATTCCTGGATCGATCAAACCATGTCAGCGAACGCTATCCGATCCGTGGTCGCATTGCGCGCATCCTCGACCCGCACCTTGTGCGCCGCCAGCAGCCCCTCGAGCGAAGCATTCATCGTGTGGCAGCCGGCATCGATCCCCTTGTTCAGCTGGGCCCGGATGCCGCCCAGATCCCCGGTCTCGAGCATCCGCACGACCGCCGGACCCGGCGTCAGGCATTCGGTCGCCAGATAGTAGCGGTTGCCCTCGACCGACGGCAGCAGGGCCTGGCACAGGACACCGCGCAGCGCATGCGCCAGGGCCTGCGCCTGCGCCTCCGAATTGCCCAGCAGGCGCAACATCTTCTGCAAGCCGAGCTCGGTCGAGCGCGCATGCAGGGTCGCCAGCACCAGCGGCCCCGACTCGGCCAGCGCCAGCGCCTCCTGCGCCGTCTGCGCATCGCGGATCTCGCCGATCATGATCACGTCCGGGCGCTCGCGCAGCGCGTCCAGCGCCCCGAGGTAGTAACTCTCGACGTCGCCATCCTCGCCCACCTCGCGCTGCGTGATGATGCACCTGCGCTGCGGGATCAAGGTCTCGACCGGATCCTCGATGGTGATGATGTGCCCCGAGCGCTGCCGGTTGATCTCGTCCAGGATCGAGGCGATGGTGGTGGACTTGCCCTGGCAGGTGTCGCCGATGATCAGCACCAGCCCGCTGGTCAGCTGCGCAAACTCGCGCTCGTCATCCCACAGGCCGAGTTCGCCCAGCGCAATCGGCTCCTTCGGAAAGCGCCGGATCACGCACCCGATGCGCTTGCCGCCCTGGAAGCGGAAACAGTTGGCGCGGATGCGCGCCGTATGCAGGTCGATCGAACGGTCGAAGGCGCGCGAGGCGATGCGCTGCGGCCAGTTCGGCTCGATCACATCGAAGAACTCTTCCAGTTCTTCCTTCGTGATCGGCGAGTCGGTCACCGCCACCAGGCCTTTCGGCTGGCGCAGCATCAGCGGGCTGTTTTGATGGATGATGATGTCCGAGAACACGAGCTTGGAGTTCAGCAGGTGCAGGATCTGCTGCACCAGGGTCTCGAACACCGGGTGGTCTTCGTTTTCGATGTACGAAAGTGTGGGGATCTGCGAGGACTGGTGGTATTCCATCTGGCGGCAAGGAGAAAACACGTTCCAGGCATTATAGAACTGGAATGTTGCACCAGAGTAAAAATATCGTCAGCGTGAAAAACTCGCAACAATGCGGTCGCCAAACACCGTGATGATCACGCCCAGGGCCACCACCAGCGCACCGCACAGACGCGCCGGCGACACCTCGCGCCTGGCCATGTTGATCAGCCCGAAATGGTCGATCGCCAACGAACTGAGCAGCTGGCCGGCGATCACCAGCACCACCAGCGTCAAGAGGCCGATGCGCGGCGCCAGGAACACGGTGCCGAGCACGAACGCCGCGCCCATGAAGCCGCCCAGGAATTTCCAGGCCGGCTGCGACGGCAGCGCCGCCAGGGTCGTCCCCAGGCCGGCCACGCCGCCCTTGGCCAGCGCCATTGCGAGCAGCGCCGCCGTGCCGCAACTGAACGAGATCAGCGCCGCCATGATCGAATTGGCCCCGATCGAATGGGCCAGCTGGCTGTTCACCGCGGCCTGCGCCGACATCGCCACGCCGATGCAGAAGGCCGCCGCCAATAAAATCAGGTTCATCTCGGTACGTCCTGGCAAAAAACGCACGATTCTAGTGCATTCCGGGCCGGCGCGTCGGCACGCCCCGTCGCGTACTCGTGCATTTCATCCCCGGCAAGCTGCAATTCGTCGCAAACGGCGCTTGCGGATCCGCCCGGCTCGCTAGGATGGCTGCCATACCAACGATTCACGGAGTCTACGATGCCAGCCTTTCAACCATCCCTTGCCGTGCGCACCCTGCTGGTGGCCGCCACCCTCGCCTGCGCCGCCGCGCCGGCGCCCGCCATGGCCTGGCCGTTCGGCGGCGAAAAAGTCGAAGGCAGCGGCAGCGTGACGCGCCAGGCGCGCCAGGTCGAGCGTTTCACCGGCATCGCGCTCGAGCTGCCGGCCCAGCTGGAACTACGCATGGGCACTACCGAGGGCATCACGATCGAGACCGACGACAACCTGCAACACCTGATCGAGACCGAGGTCGACGACGGCGTGCTGCGCATCCGGCCAACGAAGCGCAATATGAATTTGCGTGCGCGCACCATGAAAATCGTCGTCAACGCGCGCCAGATCGAGCGCCTGTCGCTGGGCGGCTCGGGCACCATCGATGCCGAGGCGCTGCGCGCCCCGAACCTGCGCTTCAACCTGGGCGGCTCGGGCAAGATGCGCATCGCCAGCCTGGACGCCGACAAGGTCTCGGTCAGCGTCGGCGGCAGCGGCGATTTCCGCGCCAACGGCGGCAAGGCGCGCGACGTGTCGGTGTCGATCGGGGGTTCCGGCAATGTCGACCTGGGCAAGGTCGCGGCCGACAGCGCCAGCGTCAGCGTGGCCGGCTCGGGCGACGTGACGGTCTGGGCCAAAAAAGAACTGAGCATGTCGATCGCCGGATCCGGCGACGTCAAGTACTACGGCGACCCGCAGCTGCGCACCTCGGTCGCCGGCTCGGGCAAGTCGCGCCGGCTGGGCGACGCGCCGCACTGACCGGGAAAGCGGCGCGCACTGATCGGCAAAGCGGCGCCTGCCGGGACAGGCTCCTTGGACAGGCGCTTAAAGCGCGCCGCGCAGCACTTCGCGCTCGACCTGCACCGTGTCCGCGCCGTCGGTCAGCCATATCTGGCCGTCCTGGATCGTGCACTGCAGCTGCATCGAACGCTGCGCCATCTTTTCCAGTTGCGCGCTGATCTCGGACGGGATGTTGATCACGCTGACGTTCTTCGCGCGCTCGATCTTGCCCGCCAGGCCCTTGAACCAGATGGCGCTGGTCGCGCTGTAGCTGTACACCACCACTTTTTCGGCGCGGCCGGCGGCCTTCAGCAGGCGCTTCTCGTCCGGCTGGCCGACCTCGATCCAGGTCTGGATGGCGCCGGTCAGGTCCTTCAGCCACAGCGCCGGCTCCTCGACGTCGAACAAGTCCTTGCCGTAGGCGAGCGCAGGGTCGGCGTGCAGGGCGAAGGCCAGCAGGCGGATCATCACGCGTTCTTCGGTCTCGGACGGATGCCGGGCGATGGTCAGGCTATGCTCCTGATAGTAGTTCCGGTCCATGTCGGCGATCGACAGGTCGGCCTTGTAGATGGTCGCTTTGATAGCCATTGTTGCGTGCGCTCGTGTGTGCTGGAGGATGAAAACCCGCTATTGTCGCATGCGCGGCGACTGCCGGGTTCCCCGCCGGTATAGACTGGCCGTCTCACCGAACATGGAGATCGCGATGACCAATGCTTTTCCTCCGAACCAGCAGTTCCTGCTTGCCGCGCGCCCGGTCGGGCTGCCCAGGCGCGAAGACTGGCGGTTCCACGAACAGGCCGTGCCCGAACCGGGCGAAGGCGAGGTCGTGGTCAAGGTCCTGTACCTGTCGCTCGATCCCGCCATGCGCGGCTGGATGAACGAAGGCAGATCGTATATCCGTCCGGTGGCGATCGGCGAAGTCATGCGCGCCGGCGGCGTCGGCGTGGTGGTGGCCTCGCGCTCGGACCGCTTCGCCGTGGGCGACTACGTGATGGGCGGCACCGGCGTGCAGCGCTACTGGTCCGGCCCGGCCGACGACAAGAGCGCCAACCTGGCCAGGATCGATCCGCAAGCGGGTCACCTGACGGCCTGGCTCAACCTGCTGGGCATGCCCGGCATGACGGCGTACTTCGGCCTGCGCGAGGTCGGCCAGGCCAGGGCCGGCGAGACGGTGGTGGTGTCGGGCGCGGCCGGCGCGGTCGGCATGGCCGTGGGCCAGCTCGCCAGGCAGATGGGCTGCCGCGTGGTCGGCATCGCCGGCGGGTTTGACAAGTGCGCCTTCGTCGTCGACCGTCTCGGCTTCGACGCCTGCATCGACTACAAGGCCGGCCAGCTCGGCGCCGCGCTCAGGCAGCATTGCCCGCAGGGCGTCGACGTCTATTTCGACAACGTCGGCGGCGAGATCCTCGACGCCGTCCTCACCCGCATCAACATGAAGGCGCGCATCGTGATCTGCGGCGCGATCTCGCAGTACAACGCGACCGCGCCGGTGAAGGGCCCGGCCAACTACCTGGCGCTGCTGGTCAATCGCGCGCGCATGGAAGGCATGGTCGTGTTCGACTACGCGGCGCGCTATCCCGAAGCCGTGGCCCAGCTCGGCGAATGGCTCAAGCAGGGCGCGATCCAGAGCCATGAACACGTGGTCGACGGCTTCGAGCAGTTCCCGCAAGCGCTCCTGATGCTGTTCGAAGGCCGCAACCTCGGCAAGCTGGTGCTGAAAGTGGCGGACGCCTGAAGAACTTGTCGCCGCCTCCATGGTCGTACAGGTCCGGGCCACCGCCCTTCTTTCATGGAGCCGGCCATGCTGTCCCTTTTCGAACAATTCTTCGCCAACCCGGCGCCGCAGGGCCCGTTCAGTCCGCAACTGGCCACGCCGCTGCAAGCCCAGCTGGCGGCCCAGTTGGGCACGCAGGTGGGCGCGCTGGCGACGCTGTCGCAGCACAGCCATGAGCTGCTGGCGCGCGTGACCGAGCTGAACCTGCAGATGGCGCGCCACCTGGTCGAGACGGCGCTCGACACCGAGCGCCAGCTCGCCGCCTGCACCGATCCCCTGCAACTGGCTCCCACCGCGATGCGTGGCTGGCAGCCGCTGGGCGAACACGTGCGCGCCTGGCAGCAGGGCCTGATGGGCGTGATGGCCGAGGCCCAGACCGGCCTCGGCCACGCAGCCGCACTGGCGCCGGCGCCTGCGAAACGTTCCGCCTGAGCGGGCCGGCGCCCCGTGTGGCGACGGGGCGGAACTAACGCTCACCACGTTTCTCTAAACGCACGAGCGCAGCCTGAGATGGCTCCAAGTGCGTTCATGCATAGCGTACAGCCTCTACAACTGACAGCCCCCCGGGCACAAGGAGATCGACATGGCGACCAGCAAGGAGAACGAAGGAAAGAGCAGCAGTCAGGGCAGTGCCCAGAAGAGCGGACCGCCCGCCAAGCGCGGCTTTGCGGCGATGGACCAGAACCAGCAGCGCGAGATCGCCAGCAAGGGCGGCCAGGCGGCCCACCAGAAAGGCACGGCGCACGAATTCGATTCCGAAGAAGCGCGCCGCGCCGGCCAGAAAGGCGGCGAGGCCGTGAGCCGCAACCGGGCCCATATGGCCGACATCGGCCGCAAGGGCGGCGAAAGCCGGCAATCGGCCCAGCGCGCGGCGGCCGCGGCGGCCGCGGCGGCGGCGGCGTCGCAAAAGGGCAATCGCCAGGGAGACGAAAGCTAGCGCGGCTGGCTGCCGACTGTCCACAGGGCGGTCCCGGCGCGGCCCGCCCGACGGGCCTGCCCCTGTGGTACATTGCCGGGCTTATGCCTACCCTGAAATACCTGACCGCCTACCCGGACACCCTGCAAGCCCAGGTCAGCGGGCTGATCGAACAGAACCGCCTTGGCGACACCTTGCGCCGCCGCTATCCCGAGCCGCACGGCATCCGCACCGATCGCGCCCTGTACGACTATGTGCAAGATCTGAAGGTCGATTACCTGCGCCAGGCCGCGCCGGTCTCGAAGGTCTCCTTCGACAGCAAGATCCAGGTGATCCAGCATGCGCTGGGCCTGCACACCGCCATTTCCCGGGTCCAGGGCTCGCGCCTGAAGGCCAAGCACGAGATCCGCATCGCCAGCCTGTTCCGCGACGCGCCGCTGCCCTTCCTGCGCATGATCGCCGTGCACGAACTGGCGCACCTGAAGGAAAAGGAACACGACAAGGCGTTCTACCAATTGTGCCGCTGGATGGAGCCGGATTACCACCAGCTCGAGTTCGACGTGCGCCTGTACCTGACCTGGCTCGACCTGTCGGGCGAGCGCTTGTGGGGCGGCGACTAGCCCGACTGCGCGCTCGATGCCGCCGGTGACACTGGCGCCTGACGCAGCGGCGCGCTTTGCGCCTCATCCGACTGCGCGGCGCATGTGCGCGTGCAGCGCTGGAGCGCCGTGTCGCAGGCGCCAAGGCGCGCCATCCGGCGCCCGTCGTCGCCGGCGGCATCGAGCGCGCGGCTCGCCTGGGCCGGTACCGCACCCTGGACGGTGCGCGCCAGCGGATTGCGGTGCTCCACATTGGCCCCCATCAGCCGTTGTTCCAGCGGCAGCGCCTGGGCGCTGGCGCGGCATTCGCGCTGCTCGGAGGCGCACATCGCGCTGCAGAACGCCGCGTCCGCGGCGGGCGCCGGCCTGGCGACGATCGCCGCCAGGGTAGCAAGGATGATCATCGACAAGGGCTTCATTCCAACCTCTCGCAAAGTGGCGGCATGCCATCCTGTCATCCTAGCCCGTTTTCGCTCAGAGCGCCTGTCCGCTACCCGCGCCGCCGCAGCCACCCGCAATCGTTGCCCAGCAACAACGAACGTTTTGTTCAAGTAAATTTATAACCGCCGGTCACTCGACTTCGTGAACCGGCTCCGATACAGTCTGAAAACTCGGAATTGTCGTCATCCCAAGGCCTTTCCAGCCTCCGGCCACTCACATCTCATGGTTCAGCAACATACCAGGCGCGTGTCCGCCGCGTTCGCTACGTGCGCGCTCGCCTTCCTGTCCTCTCACGCCCGCGGCGCCGAAGCGCCGGCCGAGGCGGCCTTGCGCGCATGGAAGCTGTCCGGCTTCGGCACGCTCGGCATGGTGTATGCCGACTCGCGCAGCGCCGACTTCACCTCGTCGGTGCTGCGCGCCGACGGCGCCGGCTACACGCGGGCCTGGAGTCCGGACGTCGACAGCCGCCTCGGCGCCCAGTTCGACCTCCATCTGGGCGCCTGGTCGGGTGTGCTGCAGGTGATCAGCGAGCAACGGCCGGACGGCAGCCATGCGCCCCAGCTCGAATGGGCCAACGTGAAGTACCAGCTGACGCCCGACCTGGCCGTGCGCGCCGGCCGCATCGCCCTGCCCGTCTTCCTCGGCGCCGATTCGCGCAAGGTCGGCTACACGATTGCCTGGGTGCGCACGCCGGTCGAGGTCTATGGTGCCCTGCCGATTTCCAGCAGCGACGGCCTGGACGCCACCTGGCGCTGGGGCACGGGTTCGGTGCTGCACGCCACCCAGGCATTCGTCGGCCGCACCAACCAACGCCTGCGCAACGGGCTGCGCATCAAGGCCGACGACATCGTCGGCCTGTCGCACAGCATCGAGCGCGGCGCCGTCAGCGCGCGCCTGTCGGCCGCCAGCGGACGCCTGCACACCGCCATCGGAGAAGAGCTGATCGTCGGCCTGCGCGGCATCAAGCCGGCCGGCGACGCGCTGGCCGACCGCTACGAGATCACGAACAAGCGCGTTTCGATGGTCAGCATCGGCATGAGCGTCGATCCGGGCGCCTGGTTCGTGACGGCCGAGTGCGGGCGTACCCGCACCGACTCGCTGCTGGGCGGCGGCACCTCGCTGTATGTCGGCGCGGGCCTGCGCCGCGGCGCACTGACGCCCTATGCCGGGTATGCCCAGGTGCGCGCCGACGTCCCGACCCGCGATCCCGGCCTGCCGCTGGACGGCTTGCCGCCGGCGCTGGCCGCGGCGGCCGTCCGTATCAATGCCGGCCTGAATGGCTTCCTGGCGGCGATCCCGGTGCAGTCCACCTGGAGCGCCGGCCTGCGCTGGGATGCGGCGACCAATATCGCGCTCAAGCTGCAGCTCGACCGGGTGCGTCCGCGCCAGGGCTCGCGCGGCACCCTGATCAACAACCAGCCCGACCTGCGTCCCGACCGCGCGGTGCACGTCGGCAGCGTGGCCATGGATTTCGTGTTCTGATGCGCGCGCACTCCCGCCCCTTCCCATCCTTGCGGCGCATCCCCGCCGCCCTCGCCCTCGCCCTTGGCCTGGCCGCCGCCAACGCGTCGGCCGAACTGGTGGTGGTGGTCTCCAACCGCAGCCAGGTGGCGGCCATCGATGCCCACCAGGTGGCGGCGATCTTCCTCGGCCATGCCAGCCGCTTCCCGGACGGCACCCGGGCGGTCGCGGTCGACCAGCAGCTCGGCGCGGCGCAGCGCGACAGCTTCTACCGCGAAGTCACCGGCAAGACGCCGGCCCTGCTCAAGGCGCACTGGTCGAAGATGGTGTTCACCGGCCGCGGCCAGCCGCCGCGCGAAGCCAGCGGGGACGCCGGCGTGCGTCGCCTGGTGGCCGGGAATCCGGCGATGATCGGCTATATCGAGCGCGACGCGCTCGACGCCTCGGTGCGCGCCGTGCTGGTGCTGCCGTGAGGATGCGATGAACACGCTCGCGTCCACCACGCCGGCCGCAGCGGCGGCCACGGCGGCGGCCACGGCGGCGGCGTCGACCGCCTCCCGTGCGCGGGCGCGTCGCGGCACGCCCGCGCGCTGGCTCGCCCTCGCGCTCGAGACCCACATCTCGCTGCCGCTGTTCGCCCTGTGCCTGCTCGGCGCCATGTGGTTCGGCACCCTGCATGTGATCGAGGCGGAACGCCGCGCCGCGGAAGGGGCCGCGCGCAACGCCACCCACGAGCTGCTCGACACCTACGAGGCGCAGATGGCGCGCAGCCTGAGCAACATCGACCAGACCCTGCGCGTGCTGAAATACGCGGTCGAGCAGAGCGGCGCCGGCGGCGCGCTGTCGGCGCTGGCGGCCAAGGGCCTGCTGCCGCCCGGCCTGGTGTTCCAGGTCGAGATCACCGACCGCCACGGGCGCGTGGTGGCCAGCAACCCGGACGTCGGCCCGCGCGACCTGTCCGGCGCCGGCTACTTCGAGTTCCACCGCCATCACCAGCAAGACCTGCCCTACGTGAGCCACGCCATCGTCCATCCGGGCGCCAGCGAACCGCACTTGCATTTCACGCGCCGCATCGACGACGCCGCCGGCCGCTTCGCCGGCGTGGCCGTGGTCGCGGTCGACCCGGCCTATTTCACCAGCTCGTACGAACGCTCGCGCCAGGGCGAGCGCGGCCTGCTCGGCCTGGTCGGCGTCGATGGCGTGGTGCGCGCGCTGCGTATCGGCGAACAGGTCTCCTGGGGCCAGGCCTACGCGGTCGACCCCACGGACATGATCAACCTGCGCACCTGCCGCATCGATGGCCAGACGCGCTACACCACCAGCCGGCCGCTGGGCGGCTTCCCGCTGCTGGCGGTGGCCGGGCTGTCGGAAACCGAACAGATGGCGCGATTTGGCCAGCAGCGGCGCGCCTGGCTGCTGGGCGCAGGCGCCGGCAGCGCCCTGCTGGTGGCGGTGGTGATCCTGGTCAGCGCCTGGTCCTGGCAGCTGGCCAAGGCGCGCCGGCGCGAGCGCCAGGCCCAGGAGACCTATGCGGCCGCATCCGAGGCCAGCCCGGACGCGTTCTTCGTCCTGCGCAGCATCATGGATCAGCATGGGCGCGTGGCCGACTTCACCATCGTCACCACCAACAGCCGCGCCGAGCAGCTCACGGGCCTGCGCAAGGAGCAGCTCACCGGCCAGCGCATGTCGGTGATGCTGCCCGGGGCCTTCAGCGCCGGCATCTTCGCCGACCTGGCCGCGGTGGCGCTGAGCGGCGTCGCGCGCGAAACCGAATGGCTGGCGCGCCCGCTGCCGCGGGGCGAACGCTGGCTGTACCGCCAGGCGGTCGCGGTCGAGGGCGGCGTGGTGGCGATCGTGCGCGACATCACCGAACGCAAGCTGGCCGAAGGGCGAATCCGCCACCTGGCGCACCATGACGACCTGACCGGCCTGCCCAACCGCAGCCTGCTGCGCGAACGCCTGGAGGAGGCGATCGGAGCCGCCGCGCGCGACGGCGGCGCGGTAGGCCTGGCCTTCATCGACCTCGATGGCTTCAAGCTGGTCAACGACGCCCTCGGCCACAACGCCGGCGACGCCCTGCTGAAGGTGGTCGGCGCGCGCATGGCACGCTGCCTGGGCGCGGGCGACACGCTGGCGCGCTTCGGCGGCGACGAGTTCGTGATCCTGCTGCCGGCGCTGTCGGGCGAGCCGGGATCGATCGCGCCGCTGCTGGAAAAGGTGCGCCAGGCGGTCACCGAGCCGGTGCTGGTCGAGGACCAGGAAGTGCGGGTCAGCTGCAGCGTCGGCGTGACCGTCTATCCGCGCGACGGCGTCGACGCCAGCACCCTGATGATGCACGCCGACGTCGCAATGTATCGCGCCAAGGAGCTGGGCAACGACAACGTCCAGTTCTACGCCAGCGAGATGAACGCCAGCATCGACGAGAAGCTGGTGCTGCTGGAAGGCTTGCGCGCCGCGCTCGACACCTGTGCCGACGGTCATGCCGGCCCCTGCCAGTTCGAGCTGCTGTACCAGCCCAAGGTGGACCTGCGCTCGGGATGCCTGTTCGGCGTCGAGGCGCTGATCCGCTGGCACCATCCGGAACAGGGCCGGGTTTCGCCCGAGCGCTTCATTGGCCTCGCCGAAGAGAGCGGGCTGATCGTTCCGATCGGCGAATGGGTGCTGCGCACCGCCTGCGCCCAGAGCGCCGCCTGGCGCGCCGCCGGCCTGCCGCCGGTCAGCATGTCGGTCAACGTCTCGGCGCGCCAGTTCGAGGACAAGCGCCTGGTCGAGCGCATCGCCGACGCCCTGCGCGCGAGCGGCCTGCCGCCCGAAGGTCTCGAGGTCGAGGTGACCGAAAGCCTGATCATGCGCGACCTGGGCCGCTCGGTGGACAAGATGCGCGAGCTCAAGGCCATGGGCGTGTCGCTCTCGATCGACGATTTCGGCACCGGCTACTCCAGCCTGTCGGCGCTGAAATCGTTCCCGATCAGCCGCCTCAAGATCGACAAGTCCTTCGTTGCCGACCTGGCCGACCGCGCCGACGACCAGGCGATCGCGCTGGCCGTGATCTCGCTCGGTCACAAACTGAACCTGCGCGTGATCGCCGAGGGCGTCGAGACCGAGCAGCAGCGCGACTTCCTGCGCGCCAATGACTGCGACGAGATGCAGGGCTATCTGTTCAGCCGCCCGCTGCCCGCGCAGGCGCTGGCGTGCCTGCTGGCCGACAGCCGCAAGGGCGTGGCGTGAATCCGGCGCGCGACACCACCAGCGTCCTGCTCGGCGCCGAGCCCGCGCTGCGGCGCATGCTCAATTACTGGATCGCCACCACCTTGCTGTACCTGGCCGGCGCCCTGCTGCTGGCCGGCCAGGTGGCGGCCGGCCACACGCCGCGCGCGCCGGCCCTGGCGCTGGCCGCCGCCGCCGGCGGCGGCACGCTGGTCTTCTATGCCCTGATCCGCTTCAGCGCGGCACTGGGCCTGGCGCCCGGCGCGCTGGCCATGCTGCAGTCGCTGTTCGCGATCGGCTGCGGCATGGCCTCGTATGCGATCGCGGGGCCGATGCGCGCCGCGCTGCTGTGCATGACGGTGGTGATCGTCGCCTTCTGCGCCATCGCCCTGCGCCCGCGCCAGACCATGTTCCTGTCGAGCGTCGCGCTGGGCGGCATGGGCGCCGTCATGGGGTGGCTGCAGGCCGCCGACCCGCTGCGCCACCCGCCCGAGATCGAGGCCATGAACTTCGGCTACCTGGCGGCGGCGCTGCTGTCCACCGCCCTGCTGTCGAGCGAGATGACCAAGCTGCGCCGGCGCATGAAACGCAAGAAGCAGGAGCTGGAACAAGCCCTCGCGACCATCCGCACCCTGGCCACGATCGACGAGTTGACGGCCCTGGCCAACCGCCGCCACATGAACGAACTCCTGTGCGCCGAGGAACGGCGCCAGCCGCCCGGCGCGCGCAGCTGCGTGGCCCTGCTCGACATCGATTTCTTCAAGCAGGTCAACGACCGCCACGGCCACGCGCTGGGCGACGCCGTGCTGCGCGAGTTCGCCGCGACCGCACGCGGCGCCCTGCGCGCGCGCGACACGCTGGCGCGCTGGGGCGGCGAGGAATTCCTGCTGCTGTTGCCGGACGCCGCGCCGCACGACGCGCGCCAGGTGCTCGAGCGCGTGGCCGACCACGTGCACGCGCTGCGCGTCGAGGGGCTCGACCCGCAACGGCGCATCAGTTTTTCGGCGGGCCTGGCCGAGCGGCGCACCGGCGAGCCGTTCACCGAGGCGATCAGCCGCGCCGACAAGGCGCTGTACCAGGCCAAGGCCGCGGGACGCGACCGCATCGAGGTGGCCTGAAGCGCGATCGAAACCGGCTAGAATGAGCGTCATGCACCCCGACCTGTCCGCCATTGCCGCCTACGTGATGCCCGCGGTGCCGCTGCGCGCCTGCGACGTCGGCTTCCTGTTCGGCACCCGCCACGGCGTGGAGGAATTCTGCCGCGCCGCCCACGACCTGTGGCAGCGCGGCATGTTCCGCGTGCTGCTGGTGTCGGGCGGCGTCACGCGCGGCGACGCGCGGCCCGAGGCCGAGGTGATCGGCGCGCGCCTGGTCGAACTGGGGATGCCCCCGGCGCTGCTGGTGCTGGAAACCGCGGCCGCCAATACGGGAGAAAACGTGATGCTCGGGCGCGCCGCGCTGGCCGCGCGGATGGACCTGGCGGGCGTGCGCAGCGTGCTGGCGATCGGCAAGGCCTGCGCCATGCGGCGCTACCTGATGACGCTCGAGCGCCACTGGCCGGGCCTGGCGCTGGCGGGCTGCCCGGTCAATTATTTCGGCATCGCGACCGAGCGCTGGCACGAGCACCCGGAATTTCGCGCCCGCGTGCTGGCCGAGTACGACAAAATCCCCGGCTATCTCGAGCGCGGTTTTCTGAGCGAACTGGCCGGCTATGGCGCTTATCCGCGCAAGCCCCTGGCCTCGGCGTCGGCCTCGAGCGCCGCCTGAACGGCGGGCGCCGGCGCCGCCGCGCGCAGGCGCCGGATCAACTCGCCGGGGTCGCTCTCGGACAGCATCAGGCCTTCGTGCTCGGGCCGCACGAAGCCTTGCGCCACCTGGTGGCGCACGAAGGCGCGCAGGCCGTCGTAGAAGCCGTTGACGTTGAGCAGGCCGATCGGCTTGGCGTGGATGCCCAGCTGGGCCCAGGTCACCATCTCGAACAGCTCTTCCAGGGTGCCCATCCCGCCCGGCATGGCGATGAAGCCGTCCGACAGGTCCGACATCATCGCCTTGCGCTCATGCATGTCCTTGACCACGAACAGGCGGGTCAGGCCAGCGTGGCCGACCTCGCGCTCGACCAGCGCGCGCGGGATCACGCCGGTGGCTTCGCCGCCGAGGCGCAGCACCTCGTCGGCGATCACGCCCATCAGGCCGACCTTGCCGCCGCCGTAGACCAGGGCGATATTGTGCTCGACCATGGCGCGCGCGAGGGCGCGCGCGGCGTCGGCGTACAGGGGATCGGCGCCGAGCGCGGCGCCGCAATAGACGGCCAGGGTTTTCATCGTGTCAGCCTCAGAAGAAGTCGGCGCCCGGCCTGGCGTCGGCCGAGAGTTTTTGGAGATAGTCGTCGGACAGCTTCTCGAACAGCACCCGGGTCTCGCCGCGCAGGTAGGGGCCCACCATCGACAGCACCTGGTAGCAGCCGCGCGCCAGCGCGTCGGCGATGGCCTGCTGCTCGCTGTACTTGCGCGGGTTGCGCACGTATTCGAACGACAGCCAGTAGGTCGCCACCACCACCATATTGGTCGCCATGGCGCCGATCTGCTGGTCGGACGCCTCGAGCGAGCCTTCGCTGCGCAGGTCTTCGCACAGCTGGCGCGCGACCTTGATCTTGTGGGCGTGGATGGCCTTGAAGTGCAGTTCGAGCTTGCGGTTGCGCGACAGCAGGTCGTTCAGGTCGCGGTAGAAGAAACGGTAGCGCCAGATCAGCTTGAACATATGGTGCAGGTACAGCCACACGTCTTCCATGTTCGAACGGCGCCCTGCCGGCACCGCGAGCACGCGCTCGATCTCCGCCTCGAACTGGACGAAGATCGAATTGACGATGTCGTCCTTGTTGCGGAAATGGTAGTACAGATTGCCGGGCGAGATATTCATCTCCTCGGCAATGACGGTCGTCGTGATATTGGGTTCGCCGAACTCGTTGAACAGCCTGAGCGACAGCTCGAGGATGCGTTCACGGGTGCGGCGCGGAGCTTTTTGTTGCATGAAGGCCGGAGTTAATAGTGCATTCCCGCAAGGATAACATCGAACGGTCGTTCGATGAATCTTTCGATCGCCCCCGGCCCATTGGCCCGGGTCAGGCGGCCGCGCGCTGGCGCTGCAGGCGGAAGGCCTCGTCGATCCGTTCGCGCAGGGCGCGCGCGCCCAGCGGCTTGACGTAGTGGCCGTCGGCCACGCCGCAGGCGATCGCGGCCTCGATCTCGGCGAGGTCGGGCTGGCCGGACAGCATCAGGCGCACGGTCGTGGGATAACGCTCGGCGGCGCGCGCCAGCACTTCGGTGCCGCGCATGCCGGGCATGGCCTGGTCGCACAGGATCACCTCGACCGCTTCGTGGTCGAGCACCGCGAGCGCCTCTTCGCCCGAGCTGGCGCTGAGCACGCGGTAGGGCTGGCCGGCCAGCATGTCGTTCAGCACGCCCAGCATGAAGCGGTCGTCGTCGACCAGCAGCAGCGTGCCCCCTGCGGGCGCGGCGCCGGAACCTGGCACGAGTGCGGGCGCGGACGCCGGCACGCTCGCCGCAGCCGGAGCGGCAGCCGGGGCGGCAGCCAGAAAGGCTTCGAGTTCGGCGACGAAGCTCTCCGGTTCGATCGGCTTGCCGATGTAGCCGTCGAAGCCGGCGGCCAGCACCTTTTCGCGGTCGCCCGCCATCGCCAGCGCGGTCACGGCCAGGATCGGCACGCCGGAAAGCTGCGGATCGGTCCTGAGCGCGGCCAGCACCGCGAAGCCGTCCATGCCGGGCAGGTTGACGTCGCAGGCAATCAGGTCGGGGCGCTCGCTGCGCGCGGCGGCCACGCCGCGCGGGCCATCAGAGGCGCACAGCGGCGTGTGTCCGTAGGCGCCGAGCAGGAACGACATCAGCTCGATGTTGGCCGGGTTGTCTTCGATGATGAGGATGCGGGCCACGGTGGCGCTCCGGGAATGCGGTGTTGTCCTCACTCTACCACGCGGCGCGGCGGGAGTCGGCTACGTGATGCCACGTCGATGGGGCGTTGCGGCAGGCGCCGCACGGTCGCTGCGCAAGGCCTCGATCTCGCCCATGACCATGGCCAGCACGCGCGGGTTGCGGCCGAGCGCCACGTGGCCCACGCCGCCCAGCGCCAGGTTGCGCGCGCCCGGCAGTTCGCTCGAGGTCTGCGGCGCGATGATGTTGTCGTGGTGGCTGTAGATCGACACGATCCGCGCGCGTATCTCGGGCGCTTCACCGCCCGCGAGCGCGGTGAGCCACGCGCAGTCGGGTCCGGCCACGCCCATGCGCCGCATCTGGCCCGCGTTGATGCCCAGGCCAAAGGCGGCCAGGCAGGTGCCGTGGTGCGGCGTGCCGAGCGTGATGAGGCGCGCCACCCGCCCTGCGCCGTGGGTGCGCATCCAGGCGCGCGCCGCCAGCCCGCCCATGCTGTGGGCGACCACGATCAGTTGCGCCGCGCCGGCCTGCGCGCACAGCTGCCCGGCCGCTTCCTCGATGCGCGCGGCATAGCCGTCGATGTCGCCGGTCAGCGGTTCCAGGTCGAGCGTGGCGTGGCTGATGCGCGCCGCATCCAGCAGCGGCGCCAGATAGGCCCAGTAGCCGCTGTTGCAGCCATAGCCGTGCACCAGCAGTACCGGCGGCGCCGCCGCGCCGGGATGGAGGCGGGTGCGCGCTTGCGCGCGCGGCATGTGCCAGGAGGTCATCAGCATGCTGGTGCTGAACTCTTCCCAGGCCATGCGCAAGGCGGCGCCCGGCGCGATCTGGAAAGCGGGCGGGGTCGGGCTGGCGGCGCGTGCCGACAACAGGAAATTGTTGACGTTGATAACCAGGCGCACCAGCGCCACGCTGCCCAGCCCCAGCGCCGCGGCCTGCCAGCCTGTCAACCCGAGCCAACGCATGCCGGCCGCGCCGATGCCGAGCGCCGCCAGTGCCTGCACCAGGAGGATCCATCGCAGCAGGGTGCGCGAGCTCATGCCAGCGCCGCCGCCGGGCGGCCCGTCAGGTTTGCCGCCAGGCCGCTCGCCAGGCGCGCCGTGACGGCGTAGACGGTCAGCTGCGGATTGGCGCCGAGCGAGGTCGGGAACAATGAACCGTCGTGCACCGACACGTTCGCCAGTCCCCGGTAACGGCCGGAGGGATCGACCACGCCGCCGCGCTCGTCGCCGCTCATGGCGCAGCCGCCCATCGCATGGGCCGAGACCACGCGCGTGAGGTGGGCGCGCTGCGGCAGGGCCGCGATCTCGCGCCGCGCCTCGGCCCAGGAACGGTAGCGCTGGGCCTTCTCGTGCGCCGGCTGCACGCTGCGGGCGCCGGCCGCGAACTGGATCTCGGCCATGGAAAGCAGCGCGCGCCGTGCGCCGTCCCACAGGTAGTCGTTCAGCTGGTAATCGAGTTCGCCGCTGCCGTCATGGCGCAGGCGCACGACGCCGCCGGGCGACTCGTCGTGAAAGCCGTCGCGCAGCAGCGCCAGCATGGCGCCCAGGTGGGCGAAGTCGCGCATCGCCGCCGCATGCTGCTCGCCGAAACCGCTCATCATGGTGGCCGTCAGCAGCGGATGCAGCGGCGGCGTTTCGAGCTTGTAGCCCATCGGGCCGTCGATCGGGCCCTGCGCCAGGAAGTGGTCGGAATACACGCTCTGCGGCGCCCCGGCCCAGCCCTCGACCCGCTTTTCGTGAAAGGCGGCCGAGATCACGGTCGGGTGCAGGAAAGTGCGCTTGCCCAGCTCGCCGCTGGGATCGGGCGCTTTCGAGCGCAGCAGCAGCGCCGGGGAATTGATGGCGCCGCCGGCGACCACGAAGTGGCGCGCGCGCAGGCGCAGCTGGCGTCCGCTCGGCAGCACGCCACCGCCGTCGAGCGCGGTGCAGACCAGCTCCTCGGCCTGCTGGCCGCGCAGGACCAGGCGCTCGGCGCGCGCGCGCGTGACGAGGGTGGCGCCGTTGTCGAGCGCCGCCGGGATGCTGGTGACCAGCATCGACTGCTTGGCATTGGTCGGGCAACCCATGCCGCAGTAGCCCAGGTTCCAGCAGCCCTGCACGTTGCGGCGGATGGCGGCGCTCGGGATGCCGAGTCTTGCCGCGCCGCGGCGCAGGATGTCGTTGTTCTCGTTCGGCCCGACCAGCCAGTCGACCACGCCGGTGCGGCGCTCGGCCATGGCGAACCATGGCGCCAGCTCGTCGTTTGAAGCGAATGCGAGACCGTGGTGGCGGCGCCACCAGGCCAGGGTCGATTCGGGGGTGCGAAAGCTCGAGGTCCAGTTGACCGTGGTCGAGCCGCCGACGGCGCGGCCCTGCAGGATGTTGATGGCGTTGTCCGCCGTCTTGCGCGCACCCGATTCCTGGTACAGGTCGGGATAGGCGTCGGCTTCGCGCATCTGGAAGTCGCGCGAGGATTTCAAGGGGCCCTCTTCCACCACGATCACCGACAGGCTTGACCTGGCCAGGATCTCGGCGCTGATGGCGCCGCCGGCGCCGCTGCCGACGATGACGACGTCCGCCTCCAGCGTGCGGTCGTGCTCGAGCCGCGAGCCGTCGATGACGCGCCAGCCGCGCGCCAGGCCGGCTTCGATCGGATCGGGAATGCGGGCGGTCATGCCGGCACCCTGGGCGGACCGGGGTAGCCGAGCGCTTCCCAGCTGGCCGGCTGCGCATACCACGCGCCCAGCACCAGGTCGTGCAGCGCGCCGTAGGCGCTGCGCATCAGCTTGAGGCGGTGCACGCGCCACTCTTGCAGGAAGGCGCTGACGTGGGCGATGTCGGCGCTTTCCCAGCCGGTCGGCACGCCGGTGAGCAGGCGCCGCGCCGGACGCAGGGCCAGCAGGCCGAACAGGTCTTGCACTTCTTCTTGCGTGGCTTGCGGCAGGCCGCGGATGGCGGCTTCGACGGCGTCGATGGCGCGCGTCAGCTGCTGCGCACGGCGGCCGGGATCGTGGGCCAGCGCGCCGTCGAGGATGGCCGGCGCGATCGCGTGCAGCGCGGCGCGCGCCTCGCCGGCGAGGGCGAAGCGGCGCGGCGCCTGTGTGTGCGTGGCGCGGTACCAGGCGCCGCCGGCGCCCAGCGCCAGCGCGGCCAGGCCGCCCACGGCCAGGAAGGTCCTGCGAGAGGTGCGGGAGAGATTCGCCATGTCCTTAGTGTACGACATGCGCCGGGCAAGGACGGTTCAGCGGGGCGGCCTGGCCTTCAGGATCGCGCTGGCGATGCCGCGCAGGATGTTGACTTCTTCGGTCTCGAGGCCGGTGCGCGCGAACAGGCGCTTCAGGCGCGGCATCAGCTTTTTCGGGTTGTCGGCGTCGAGGAAGCCGATCGCCGTCAGTGCCTGTTCCAGGTGCGCGTACATGCCATCCACCTGCGTGACGCTGGCGCTCTCGCCATGAAAGCCCACGCCGCGCGCATCGACGCCGTCGCCCGCCGCCGCCAGCCGCGCTTCATAGGCCAGCACCTGGGCCGCCTGCGACAGGTTGAGCGACGAGTAGTCGGGATTTGCCGGGATGTTGATCAAGACGTTGCAGCCTTCGACGATCCCGTTCGGCAGGCCGACCCGCTCATTGCCGAACACGATGGCCGGGCGCAGCTCCGGCTGGTTGCCGGCATCGGCGGCAAAGGAGGCGAAAGCGCGCGGGGTCCAGACCGGCGGCGAGAATTCACGCAGGCGCGCCGAGACCGCGGCGGCGAAGTTGCAGCCGTCCAGCGCCTGCCTGACGTCGGCGACGATGCGCGCCTGGCTCAGGACATCGATGGCGCCGCTGGCGAAGGCCACCGCCTCCGGATCGGTCAGCGGATCCTGGCACTTGGGGGCGACCAGCACCAGGTCGCTGAAACCCATCGTCTTCATGGCGCGCGCCACCGAGCCGACGTTGCCGGCGCGGCTGGTCTCGACCAGGACGAAGCGCAGGCGCTTGAAAAGAGAAGTGTCGGTTTGGGTCGGGTTCATTTACAATAGCGACCATCGCGCAGTGCGGACGGTTTTTTGTGATAACGGGAACAAGCCCGCGATTGTAGCCGTTTCGGCACTGCCCTGCTCTTTAATCACTCTTTAATAGCTGATCGTTCACGACACCCCCTGTGCGTGAGTGGGCGTTCGCGTTTTTCACGGAAAAGCCTCCATGCACCCAATGCTCAACACGGCCATCAAGGCCGCCCGCCGCGCCGCCACCGTCATCAACCGCGCGTCCTTCGATATCGATCGCATCGTCGTCTCCGAGAAGCAACACAACGACTTCGTCACCGACGTCGACCAGGCGGCGGAACAGGCGATCGTCGAGACCCTGCTCAAGGCCTATCCGACCCACGCCATCCTGGCGGAAGAAAGCGGCGCATCCGGCAACCTGAACGACGAGAGTGAATTCGTGTGGATCATCGACCCGATCGATGGCACCACCAACTTCCTGCACGGCTATCCCAACTACTGCATCTCGATCGCGCTCAAGCACCGCGGCGTGATCACCAACGGCCTGGTCTACGACCCGGTCCGCAACGACCTGTTCACCGCGACCAAGGGCGCCGGCGCCTACCTCAACGACAAGCGCATCCGCGTGCGCCCCACCGAGCGCATCGGCCGCGCCCTGCTGTCGGCCGGCCACGGTCCCGATCCCCGCGCGCTGGCCGAATACCTGCGCATGTACGAAGTGGTCGCCTCGCGCAGCCACGGCGTGCGCAGCGGCGGCTCGGCGGCGCTGGAACTGGCGAACGTCGCGGCCGGCCGCATCGACGGCTATTTCGAAAAAGGCCTGAAGGTATGGGATATCGCGGCCGGCGCCCTGCTCGTGACCGAGGCCGGCGGCATCGTCGGCGAATTCAATGGCGAGTCCGAATACCTGAACAAGGGCCACGTGATCGCCGCCGGCCCGAAGGTTTTTGGCGCACTCGTCCCGCTGCTTTCGCCTTTCGCGTAAAATAACGACTTACCAGGGGCCACTGGCAGGCTGCGCTTGCCGGTGGCCCGTTTGCTTTTCCAGGCGTCTTACAAAGCATTACATAGTCAGACGCAAAAACTTTCTACAGTGAAACTAAATTCACGATAATCCTTGCTGACCGCCTTGCGCGGCAGCGTCCGGGCGACCGCTTGATCGCGCGCCCGCCTCAATCCGATTCCCAGGACTTGCCGCCACTGTGGCGACGGGCCGTTTTTTACTGAAAAAATCTATGTCATTCTCTTCACTTGGTCTCTCTGACGCGATCGTGCGCGCGGTGACCGAACAAGGTTATACCGCCCCGACGCCGATCCAGAGCCAGGCCATCCCCGCCGTCCTGAACGGCGGCGACCTGCTGGCCGGCGCCCAGACCGGCACCGGCAAGACCGCCGGCTTCACCCTGCCGATCCTGCACCGCCTGTCAAGCGACGCCGTCGGCGCCGCCCAGCGCAACAAGACCGCGCCGCGCGCCATCCGCGCCCTGGTGCTGACCCCGACCCGCGAACTCGCGGCCCAGGTCGAGGAAAGCGTGCGCCTGTACGGCAAGTACACCAACCTGAATTCGGCCGTGATCTTCGGCGGCGTCGGCATCAACCCGCAGATCAAGCTGCTCAAGCACGGCGTCGACATCCTGGTCGCCACCCCGGGCCGCCTGCTGGACCACGCGGGCCAGGGCACGATCGACCTGTCGAAGATCGAGATCCTGATCCTGGACGAAGCCGACCGCATGCTGGACATGGGCTTCATCCACGACATCCGCAAGGTGCTGGCCCTGCTGCCACCGAAGCGCCAGAACCTGCTGTTCTCGGCCACCTTCTCGGACGACATCAAGGCGCTGGCCGACCGCCTGCTGGACAATCCGCAATCGATCGAGGTCGCGCGCCGCAACTCGACCGTGGAAGTGATCGCGCAAACGATCCACCCGGTGGACCGCGACAAGAAGCACCCGATGCTGGCGCACCTGATCAAGTCGAACAACTGGCAGCAGGTGCTGGTGTTTACGCGCACCAAGCACGGCGCCAACAAACTGGTGGAACAGCTGGGCAAGGACGACATCAGCGCGATGGCGATCCACGGCAACAAGAGCCAGTCGGCGCGCACCAAGGCGCTGGCGGAATTCAAGGATGGCAGCCTGCAAGTGCTGGTGGCCACCGACATCGCGGCGCGCGGCATCGACATCGACCAGCTGCCGCACGTGGTGAACTATGACCTGCCGAACGTGCCGGAAGACTATGTGCACCGCATTGGCCGTACCGGCCGTGCGGGCGCGACGGGCGAAGCGGTGTCGCTGGTGTGCGTGGACGAGCACCAGATGCTGAAGGACATCGAAAAGCTGATCAAGCAAACCCTGCCGCGCGCAGTGATCCCCGGCTTCGAGCCCGACCTGAACGCCAAACCGCAACCGATCCAGCTGCGTAGCGGCGCCCCGGGCCACACGGGCCGCGGCGGCCGTCCAGGCGGCGGCGGTGGCCGTGGTCACGGCGGTGGCGGTGGCGGTGGCGGTGGCGGCAAGCCGCGCACCCCGGGCACCGGCGCCCCCGCCGCGAAGCGCCAGAGCGGCCCCCGCCCCGCCTCCGCCGCCCGCCGGGACCGCTGATCCACAAGGGTCAACAACGAGGGTCAGTGTCGAATTATTGGGAAAGATTGTCACACCACCCAATCCGCTGACTTGACCCTCTGATTGTTTCAGCCAAGTTATTACCCAATAATGAGGGTCAGAGTCGAATTAAGTGACAACTTTCGAATGTTGTCATTTAATTCTACTCTGACCCTCATTGTTTTATTCCCTTCGCGCCATTGAATTGCCCGCTTTTCGTGAATAGCGATTTATCCTGCGCATTTTTTTGCCAGTTTCCATCAAAGCCTTATCCCACCGTGAACTTTAGCCTTTAAATCAATGAGGGTCAGAGTCGAATTATTGGCCAATAGCCATAATTCATTTTGACGACGGAAAAGTCAGGAGATGAGCATTCCGTTAGTAATTTGCTCAATAATTGGGGTCGGAGTCGAATTGTTTGACAACTCTGAATGTTGTCATTTAATTCGACTCTGACCCCGATTGTTATGCGGAGGGGGTTAGATTACGAGGGGGAATTGATAATTGGCAATGTGAGCCGGTGCGGGTTTGGAAGAATGGGGTTTTCGGGCTGGCGGTCGGGAGGATCCACAATGCTGCGTCGCATGATGGTGGGGCTGGTGTTGGGGCTTGGCGTGCTGCTCGGCGGCTGCGCATCGCCTGGATCGGTCAGCTTGCAGGAGGTGCGCGAGTTCGCGGATGCCTCCGCCAAGCTGGGTGGGTATGCGGAATTGTCGCGGCGCTACCGCGATACCTACGAGCGCGAGCAGCCCTATCTGTCGCCGCAGGCCGAGCGCATCGCGCGCGAAAACGATGCGCGGCGGCGCGCCGTCTATGACGACTTCGTCGCCATCCAGAAGACGCTGGTTCTGTATATGCAAACTCTCAGCCTGCTGGCGGGCGACGGACGCTACGACTTGTCGGATCGGATCGATGACTTGGGCAATGGACTGAAGGCGAATGTCGAATCCGGCTTGCAGCAGCGTCATGTGGCGGCGTACACGGGCATGACCCGGTTGCTCACGCGCGTGATCGCCTCGGGTTATCAGAACCGCAGCGTCGAGACCATGGTGCGCGACGGCGATGCGGATGTGCAGGTGCTGCTCGATGCCATGATCTCGCTCACCCGCCTCTATTACAAAACCAACGAGAATGAAAAGAAGACCGTGCTCGGCATCTTCGATGTGGAGCTTCCATTTTCGAACCGAAATACGGATCGTATGCTGGTCACCCTGGCCAAGGTGCACTACCTGAACAAGTCGACCGAGTACAAGCTGATCGACCGCCGCTACGAGCTGGCGCTGCAGGGACTGACCAAGGTGGCGCTCGGCCACCAGAAGATGCGCGAGAACATGCACAAGCTGACGAGCGACGAGACGCGGCGCATGCTCGCCAACTACGGCCGCGACCTGCGGGCGATCCGCGACGGACTGAACGGCGATTGAGGAGACGTCATGCAGGACTCATCACACGAGAAAACCAGCCCGTCGGATGCGGCTGCCGCGCAGGACGGGACTCCTCCGGCGCAGGCCATCGCTGCCGAGGGCCGGGCCGCGCCACCCGCCGAGGCCCAGGACGCCGTCGCCACGACCGCCCATGCCGCGGGCGCAGGCGGCCTGTCCAGCATGCAGCACGTGGTCGAACTGGCCGATGGCCTGTCGACGATCGCCGACCGCCTGCACGAACGCATCCTGCGCGAGATCCGCAGCTACGACGGCGGCAGCGTCCCGGTCCAGGTGCAGGACGCCATGCGCCGCCTGCTGGACGATGAAATGGTGTTGCGCCAGCGCGCCAACACCTTGTATGCCGACGCCGCCGCCTTCGTCATCCAGGGCCTGGACCAGCCGCAAAGCCGGCTCGTAGGCCTCACTTCCGCTGCCGCCGAAAAGATCCGGCGCATCGGCGTGATCGGCGAAGTCACCGGCCTCGTCGGCGGCCTGCTGTCGCTGGCCGGCGCCGTCGCCACCGGCCAGCCGACACCGATCGCGCTGGCCATCGAAAAAATCCATCTCCACAGCACCACCCTCGATGCGCTGACGCCGCCGACGGCCGCGGTCTGAACCTTGGTCTGAATCGCAGCCTGAGTTGCAGCACGAATCGCAGCCCGCGGCGGCGAGGCCGCCGCAGGCCGCCACCTCATCAATACATATGCTGTCCGCCATTGATGGCAATATTGGCGCCCGTCAGATAGCCTGCCAGGTCCGACACCAGATACGCCACCAGCCCCGCCACTTCCGCCGGCTTGCCCAGCCTGCCGACGGGGATCTGCGGCAGGATGCGGTCGCGCAGCACGTCCTGCGGCACTTTTTCCACCATGGCGGTGTCCAGGTAGCCGGGCGAGACCGTGTTGACCGTGACGCCGTGGCGCGCCACTTCCAGCGCCAGTGACTTGGTGAAGCCGTGCATGCCAGCCTTGGCCGCGGCGTAATTAGCCTGGCCGAAAGCACCTTGCTGGCCATTGACCGAAGAGATATTGATGATGCGCCCCCAGCGCTGCGCGATCATCGCCTCGAGCACTGGCCGGGTCATATTGAATACACTGTCGAGATTGGTGCTCATGACCGCTTGCCAGTCTTCCCCGCTCATCTTGCGCATGCTGCGGTCGCGCGTGATCCCCGCGTTGTTCACCAGGACGTCGATGCGGCCCAAGTCGCCCAGCACACGCTGCACGACGTTCTCGCAGGCACTACCATTGGAAACGTCGAGCTCATAGGCGCGCACCTTGACGCCGTCCGCTTCCTGGCCGGCCAGCCAGGCGTCGCGACGTACATTCTGCGGCGAATGGGTCGCCGCCACCAGGAACCCTTCCGCATGCAGGCGCCGGCACAGCGCCGTGCCCAGCCCACCCATCGCCCCCGTCACCAGGGCTACCCGCGCTTCGTGCTTTGCTACCTGCTTTGCTACCGTGTCTCCTGCCATGTCGTACTCCTGTTCTCGTTGGCGCGCCGCTGGCGCGGCTGCGAGCATCCGAGTGTATGGAAACGACAACAGTAGGCTGTTGATTAGGATCAAGTGTGAACAGGACAAAACCTCTGTGCAATGAACAACACGACAAACACGGTGCCTGGCGCCACGACAATTCAGGCGATGACGTCGGGCCTGCTGCTGGGATCGAAATCGGCCCAGTCGCCGCCGGCGATATTGCCCTGGGCGCGCTCGATGTGGTGGGCGCCCAGCTGGCGCAGCAGGTCGACGGCGCGTGCCTGCAGGTCGGGATCGTCGAAGGCGACCGCCACCAGCATGCCTGCCGGACGCGGCGGCACGGCGTTTTCGCCACCCTCTTCGGGCTCGCCCCGCTCTTTCATCTTGCTGAAGCTGAACAGCGAGCCGACATGGCCGCCCACCAGCCCGCCGACGACCGGGCCCAGCGGTCCGGTGACGGGCGAGGTGGCGGCGCCCAACGCTGCACCGACGGCGCCGCCGGTGGCCACGCCCTGCATCACGCCTTCGGGCGCTTCCTTGGCGCCGGGCGACTGGATATGGTCGCCGCCGATGGGCGTCATGTCGTGCTGGCCAGGCTGGGTCAGGTAGAACCCGCTGATGCGGTCGACATCGAATCCGGCGTCGACCAGGGCGTCGCGCGCACGGTCGACCTCGTCCTGAAGCTGGAAACGTCCTGCGATGATGATGGACATCGGCGAATCCTCCCCATTAATGTGGCAAATAAGTGGCAACCAAGTGGTGGCAAATAAAGGCAAAAGTGGCAGATACGGTAGCTCGAGCGTATGCGGGCCGCGCCCAGCGATCTGTACGCGATCGCACGCTGCTCGTTGCCACTGCAAGGCCAGGGTTACCATAAGTACTCAACCGGAAATAAATGTTTTATTGATGGGTGAGTACTTAGCGCCACTGTCCATAGACGACGCCGTAGCTCGGCGCTTGCTCCGCCGGCGGCGGCGGAGCGCTCTGCCATTGGCGTGGATCGATCCGGTAATACTTGAGGAATTCCTCGTACAGGTCCGGATGGCGCGCCGCCAGCTGGTGCGGCTGCTCGAAGAAGCTTTCGGTGGCCACTGCGAAGAACTCGGCGGGATTGGTCGCGCCATAGTGGTCGAGCACGCCCTGCGTGCCCCACATCGCCTCCTGGCGCAGGTTGGCATAGTCGCGCGACAGCACCTCGGACCAGCTTCGGTAGCGCTCGCCGCTGCCCAGGTAGGGAGCGCCATTCGTATTGCCCGACTCGCTGTCGAGCTGGTGGGCGAATTCGTGCAGCACCACGTTGTGGCCGGCCGGCGCGGCATGGCCGGCGCGCCGCACATGGTCCCACGACAAGATCACGCGGCCATCGCCCCAGGATTCGCCCAGCAGGTCCTGGCGCTCCTCGGTCACCACGCCCGCCACGTCGACCTGCTTGCGCGGCGCCAGGAAGGCGCCGGGATAGACCAGGATCAGGTCCAACGTCGGATAGATGTCGGGCTTGCCCGTATCGCCGACCCGCCCCAGCAACAGCAGGCAGGCCTGGGCCGCGATCGTCACCCGCATCTCGTCGGTGACGTCCAGACCGGCGCAGCCGACGAATTTCTTCTCGTGCAAAAATTGCTGGACCATGCGCTGCAGGCGCCGGCGCTGCCCGTCGTCCATCCCACCGTATTGGGCGAGATTGCGCGCCAGGATGGCCGCTTGAAACGCCGGCAAGGGCCGCGCCAGCGCCTGCCGCAGGCGCCACTTCGGCCACAGCCAGGCTGCCAGCGCAGCCAGGCCCAGCGCGCCGACTACGATGCCTTCCACGGTCAGGCCCTGCCGGCCAGCCAGGCCTGCACCTCGTCGGCGCCGCCGATCAGCTCGCCACCGACGAAGACTTGCGGCCAGGTCATGCGGCCGGTGACGCCGCGCAGGACGATAGTGTTGATCTTCTGGTCTTCGGAGATATCGGTAAAGTGGATGTCATTGTCGCGCAGCGCCTGCTTGGCACGGGCGCAATGGGGGCAGCCGGGACGCGAGAACATGACGACCGGTTCCGGTACTTCGGCATCCGGCGCCAGATAGGCCAGCATGGTATCGGCGTCCGATACCTCGAACGGATCGCCTTCACGCTCCGGTTCGATGAAGATCTTCTCGATCACGCCGTCGCGCACCAGCATCGAATAGCGCCAGGAGCGGCGGCCGAAACCCAGCTCGCGCTTGTCGACCAGCATGCCCATGCCCTCGGTAAAGTCACCGTTGCCGTCTGGAATAACTGTGATGTTGCCCGCATCCTGCCCGGCTTTCCACTGGTTCATGACGAAGGCATCGTTGACCGCGATGCACAGGATGTCGTCCACGCCGTGCGAATGCAGTACCGGCGCCAGTTCGTTATAGCGCGGCAAGTGGGTCGAGGAACAGGTCGGCGTGAACGCGCCCGGGAGGGAAAACACGACGACCGTACGGCCCTTGAACAGCTCGTCCGAACTGAGGTCACGCCATTGATCGTCCGGCCTGGCCTTGAAGACCACGCTCGGGACTGCTTTGCCTTCCAGCGATTCGGCACTCGGTAACATCTTCACTCCTATCTGGTTGCACCTGCCGGCGAGCGGCGACATGGCAGGCAAGTGAGGATAATTGACCGGTTTTCAACATAAGAGTTGCAATAAAGTGGTCACCCGGATGGCGTCCCGCGGCAGCCGGCCTGGACGGTGGGGCCTGAAAAAACAAAGCCGCGCATGAAGCGCGGCACAAATGACGACAGCGATCGTCTGACCGGAGTCGTTGCGGGTCTCTACCGCAACGCCT
The DNA here is from genome assembly GCF_056279385.1 of Massilia sp. UYP34. Taxonomy (NCBI): domain Bacteria; kingdom Pseudomonadati; phylum Pseudomonadota; class Betaproteobacteria; order Burkholderiales; family Oxalobacteraceae; genus Massilia; species Massilia sp. UYP34. The sequence continues at coordinate 84,202 of NZ_JBWBRF010000015.1, forward strand.
CCGGGCGCGCACTCAGGCGCGTTCCTTGGCGGTAACGGCATTCTGGCTCGGCGCCGGGCCGAACAAGGCAGCCACCAGCGGGTCACGCGCGACCGGGCTGCGGTTCACGCGGATGGCGTAGTGGGTGTCATCGGCCAGGATGTGGAAATGGCGACCGCTGCCGGCCATGCTCTGCTCGCGCAGGCCTGGACGTTCCTTGCGTGGGGCAACACCTTCGCGCTTCGGCTGGCAGATCGCGGCCAGGAAGGCCTTGACGCGATCCGGATCCGGCGAGATCTGGTACACGGCCTTGCCGAGGTAGGTGGCGGTGCCTTCGATATAGCGCGCCAGTTCGATCACGCCGGCTTCGCGCAGGTCGCGGATGTACTTGCGGGCGCCCGACGGCGAGAATTTGAGGAACCAGGCGATCTCGTCGGCCAGCATTTCGTGGTTCGACAGCTCGTTGATCAGCTTCTGCATGTTTTCGATGCGACGCTGAGTGGCCGAGGTCGAACGCACCCGTTCGATCGGGGCCAGCGAAATCGGGGCGCGCTCGGTCGGTTGTGGTGGGACGCGCTCGATCAGCGCCGAATTGCTGGTAGTGTGCACTGCGCCGGTGTCGCCGGAGACCGCGTTGTGCTGAGTCGTTGCATGCATATCGATGAGCTCCAATATAGAGAGTGAGACTGTGTGGTCCGGGTCGCTGTGTGTCGTCTGACACCCTGACAACATCTCGGTTCCGCTTAACTGGGCTCAAGATTGCCTGCATCAGACACTATGGTCTGTGCGCCAACCAACATTCAACAACATTCCTAAAAGCATTTATTTAGCGACCCCTTCCGGCGTGGACGATGCGGCACATGCGAGCGCTCCCACCGGGCGTCTGCCTGCGCCACACGGGATGGCAGAATGTCACACAACTTTCCTAATATAAATATTTCGTTCTGGCGGGCGATGGAGTGCGCCATCACGCTCGTCACGTCGTTACAGCTCGTTTCATCTTAGAAATGTAGAGATTTTTCCACTGTTGTAAAATTGCACAGCCATTCCGCGTTGGGTGCGCTACCGCACCGAGCTTACGGAACTTGCACTGTTATGCTTTATCCAACATCGCTGCTGACGTATGCGTTGTCATCAACTTTTAACCTACGGGAGTTACCTGTGAACAATACCAAGAAGATCGCCCTGGCTGCTGCACTGCTGTGCGCATCCGGCGCCACCCTCGCCCAAGAACTCAACCCGTCGTGGTACATCCAGCCAAGCGTCAACCACGTGAAGCCGGATGCCGACTTCGGCGTGGATGATCGCGACACCGGTGGCGGCCTGAAGTTCGGTAAGGCGGTGCACCAGAACTGGGACATCCAGATCGGCGCCAGCCAGACCCGCTTCGAGCAAGGCATCAACGACTACCGCCAGACCCTGCTGGGCGTCGACGCCCTGCTGATGCTGAGCCGCGATCGCTTCCGTCCGTTCGTCCTGTTCGGCCTGGGCGCCGAGCGTGACAAGGTTGAGAACCGTGTCGCCGGCCGCTTCGTCGAGAAAAACTCGCCGTACGCGACCGTCGGTATCGGTTTCCAGGCTAGCCTGACCCCGCAATGGTCGCTGCAGGCCGACCTGCGCACCGTGCGCGGCTTCCTGCGTGATGACGAAGAATTCGGCTTCAAGCGCAGCAACAACAAGATGCTGACCGTCGGCCTGAACTACGCGTTCAACCCGCCGCCAGCACCGCCGGCACCGGCGCCAGCCCCAGTGGTCGAGGCTCCGGCTCCAGCACCGGCGCCAGTCGCACCGCCGCCGCCACCAGCACCGCGCTTCCAGAAAGTGACCCTGGAAGCCACCAAGCTGTTCGCCTTCGACAAGGCTGAAGTGATCACCCCGGCGCCGAAGCTGGACGAGATCGCCGCCGCCCTGCAGGCCGACACCTCGGTTACCAACGTCGAGATCACCGGCTACACCGACCGCCTGGGTTCGGAATCGTACAACCAGAAGCTGTCGGAGCGCCGCGCCAACGCCGTGCGCGAATACCTGGTCGGCAAGGGCATCGACGGCAACCGCCTGCGCGCCGTCGGCAAGGGCGAAGCCAACCCGCTGGTCGAGTGCAACCAGCGCAACCGCGCTCAGCTGATCGCTTGCCTGGAACCGAACCGTCGCGTCGAAGTCGACCAGATCACGGTCGAAGTGCCAGTGCAGCAGTAATACCTTAGGCGACATCGCCTTGACGCACTCGCCCTCCCGCCCGCCGTCCCGTACGGCGGCCGGGGGAGCGGGTGGTCGCGGCAACGCTTGACCAGGGGGCTTCGGCCCCCTTTTCATTTGGAGGATGCGATATGGCAGTTACGAAATGGTTCCCTTACACGCACCAGATTCTGAAAGTGCTGCGCTGCGCGGTGACGGAATGGCTGGACCACCGTGCCTCCAGCAAGGGCGCGGCACTGGCCTTCTACACCCTGTTTTCGCTGGCGCCGATCCTGGTGCTGGTGATCGCCGTCGCCGGCTTCTTCTACGGCGAGGAAGCGGCGCAAGGCCAGTTGCTGGCCGAACTGCGCGGGCTGCTGGGTACGCAGGGCGCGGATACGATCCAGGCCATCCTGGCCGGCGCCCAGAACAAGGAAACCGGCCGCTTCGCCACGATCGTCGCCACCGTGCTGCTGATCGTCGGCGCCACCACCGTGTTTTCCGAGCTCAAGGACAGCCTGGACGAGATCTGGGGCCTCCCGGCCCCGCCGGATGCCGGCATCTGGAATACGGTCCGCACCCGCCTGCTGTCGTTCGGCATGGTCCTGGTGCTGGGTTTCCTGCTGATGGTATCCCTGGTCGTCAGCGCCGCCACCACGGTGGCCGAAAAGTTCATCACCGGTGTGTGGCAGGAAGCCGCCATCATCATGGGCTGGATCGCCTCCGGCATCGGCTTCCTGGTCATCGCCACGCTGTTCGGCGTGATCTACAAGCTGCTGCCGCGTGTGCGGCTGTCCTGGAAGGACGTCACCATCGGCGCGCTCGGCACCGCCGCGATGTTCACGCTGGGTAAGTTCGGGATCGGGCTCTACATCGGCAACAGCGGCACCACCGACAGCTTCGGCGCCGCCGGTTCGCTGATCGCCCTGCTGCTGTGGGTATATTACTCGGCGCAGATCTTCTTCCTGGGCGCCGAATTTGCGCGCCAATACGCCGTGCAGATGGGCAGCTTGCGCAACAAGCCGAAAGAAATCACTGGCGTCGAACCGAAGACCAGCACCGCCTGAGGTAGGGTCGGCGGCTTGGCCGCCGACGCGGTGATTGGAACAGGCTCCGCTGTCGTGCCGGATGATCTCGCCGCCAACCATCACCGCGGCTTAGAGTCTACCCCGGTAGGCAGGGGGAAGCTCATGGTGATGCATGGCGGGCGTGAGCAACGCAGCGCACGCTTGCCCGGCGCGCCAGGAGCGACTCCCACCTACCGGGATAGCTCTTAGCCGGCTGCGCGCCCCGGCCAACCCTACTCGCCCAACAGCTCCGACACCACTTCCATCCCCTCGACCCGCTCGGCCACCACCTTCAGCACCATCACCACCGGCACCCCGAGCAGCAAGCCCCATACGCCCCACAACCAACCCCAGAACAGCAGGCTGACGAAGACCGCTGCCGGATTCATGCGCGCGATCTTGCCGGTCATCCAGGTGGCGACGACCATGCCGACCAGGGTCGCGATCGCCATCGAGGCCCCGCCCACCAGCATCACCATGCTCAGGGTCTCGAACTGGAGGAAAGCCGCCAAGCCGGTCGCGACCGTGATGACGAGGGGGCCGAAATACGGCATCAGGTGCGCCACGCCGGCGAAGGCGGCCCAGGCGCCGGCGTTCTCGAGGCCGATCAGGCGCAGCGCGCCCCACATCATGAGGGCGAGCAGAACGTTGGTTACCAGGAGCATGAACATATAGCTCTGGATCGAGGTGTTGATGTCGTCCAGGATGTGGACCGTGACTTTCTTGCGTGTGAGCGAAGGACCTGTGAGCTTGACCAGCTTGCGCTTGAAGGTGTCGCCAGCCAGCAGCAGGAAGAACACCAGGAACACGACCATGGTCGCTTGCGACATGAAAGCGGCCAGGCTCATGGAGCCGGCCAGCACCCAGTCCATCACGCGGATCGGCGAACTCGCCGCGGCGGCCGGCGGCGGATACTGGCGCCGCTGCTGCGCCAGGCGCTTGGCGTCGGCGCCGACGTTGCTCGCGGCGCGCTCGATCTCGGCCGCCGCCGCCTGCATCTGCTGCAGGGTCGAACGCTGGCCGCTGGTATTGGTGAGGATGCGCGTGATCTTGTGGGTCAGCGTCGGCAACTCGTCGAGGATGTTGAAGAATTCGCCCTGCAGCCGGTACAGGGTGCCCGCCATCGCGCCCACGATCACGGCCGTGACCAGGGTGGCGCCGATGATGCGCTTGACGTGCCAGCGCTCGAGCCAGCGCACGACAGGATTGAGGGTATAGGCGATCAGAATGCCGAGCAACAGCGGCACGAAGAATTTCTGCGCCCATTGGAGCGCGAATACGAAGGCGATGGTGGCGAGGATGCCGAGTGACAGCCCGCGCGCATTGACGTGCAACGGCACGCGCATGCCGCCGATGTGCAATGTGATGTCGTCGCCGGCCGCGCGCGTGTCCGCGCGGGCGGCGTCAGGGGCGGCTAATTCAGGCGAAGGGTTGGATGCTGCCGGCGTGGCCGGATCGGTTGGTGCTAGCTGCATGGTATGCCTGAACGAAATGCCGGGCCGCCCCGGTTACCTGCGTATTATTTCACACGGATGTCATTCTTGACCGACGTGACGCCCTTGACGCCACGTGCGATCTCGACGGCGCGCTGCGCATCGCGTGCATCTGCCACGAAGCCCGACAGCTGGACGTCGCCCTTGAAGGTTTCGACGTTGACTTCGCGTGCCTTCACGTTCGGGTCGTTGACCAGGGCGGCCTTGACCTTGGTGGTGATCACGGCGTCGTCGATGTACTCGCCGGTGCTGGCCTGCTGGTTGGTCGACGAGCAGCCGACCGCGGTGATGGCGACGGTAGCGACGAAAGCGGCGGAAATGAGGTTCTTGGCGATTTTCATGATGGCTCCTTATTGATAATCATGGTGGTGCAATACCCTTGCGGGCGGGTTGGGCGGCGCCGGCAATCCGGCCCGCAGGTTCTTTATTTGCCGTAGGCCGTCCGGGTGGTGCTGACGCACCCTTCCTTGACGTCACCGGCGAAGGCATCGCACTTCTGCAGTGCGACACGGTATTCGGCGTCGATCTTGGCGCCCTGCGCTTCGAGGCGCGCCTCGATCGCCTTGCGGTCGGCCCGCGCGTCGGCCTGGCTGGCCACCAGGGTCGCCTTGGCCAGGCGCTGGCACACTTCGCGGTCGTTGCCGACCGCGGCGCCGCAGCGCGTCTTGTCGCGCTCGTAATACGCCGAGGCGATGCGCATACGCGCCTGGGTATAGGCCGCCAGCGTGTTCTTGTAGGCGGCGTCCGCTTCTTCCTCGACGCGAACGCGGGCGGCGCGGGCGTCGGCCACGCAGATGTCGTGCGGGATGCCGGCCAACGCATCGCAGCGCGTCTTGGCGGCGTCGTAGACGGTCTCGGCGGCGTCCATTGCCTGCTGGTAGACGGCCTTCGGTTCCAGCTGCTGGGCGCCAGCCTGGCCCGTCCAGCCGAGAACCGCGCCAATCAAGAGGATCGCATGCGACGTTTTCATTGTTTTTGTTCTCCATTTGTCAACACTGGACATATCTTTACATGCCGCGCACTCGTCTTCTGTTCGATGCCGAACACAACAGGCAGACTCTTGGCGCACGCCTATAGGTGTGTAGATATAGAACAACTGGATTGCCGAGACGTGCCGCGTCAAACGATGCCGGCGGAGTTTGATAGCGGCGGGCACGACCCTCGGAGCAAGGTAGGTGCGGCAACGCACAGACCCTCGTTACCCACCTGATTATTCTGAGTCCATACTTTTGTCAGGAGAACAACATGAATGCTAATCGTAAATTTATCGTCGCTCTAATGGCGACCGGCGCACTCCTCACCGGCTGCGCCAGCAACAGCTCCCAGCCATACGGCTACAACAACGGATACGGCTCGGGCAGCAGCACCGCCTCGGCTGGCTACGGCGTGATCGAATCGATCCAGGTGGTCCAGGGCGAGAACCGCACCAGCGGCGCCGGCGGCGTGCTGGGCGGTGTCGTCGGCGCGCTGGCCGGCAGCCAGATCGGCAGCGGCAGCGGCCGTACCGCGGCCACGGTGGCCGGCGGTCTGGCTGGCGCCGTCGTTGGCAACAACGTCGAGAAGAACCGCAATGCAGCGGGACCGGAGATGTACCAGATCAATATGCGCATGGATAATGGCGAATACCGCGCCGTGACCCAGGACAGCGCCTACGATCTGCGCGTGGGCAACCGCGTGCGCATCGTCGACGGCCGCGTCTACCGCTATTGATTTGCCGGCATGGTGGCGGGCAGGCGCATGACGCCCTGCCCGCCACCATGCGTTCCGGCCGGCGCGCCGGCCATTGACCAGCTGGAGGCAACCATGGCTACTTTCACCCGCATCGTGCGCGGCGCCTGCGCCTGCGCACTGGCCGGCGCCGCCTTCGCGGCATCGGCTCACGTGTCCGCGCAAACCACTGCGACCACGCAAGCCGGCACTGACGCGACCGTCAACCCGATCGTCGGCCGCCAGCAGGCGCAGGAAATCGCGCAAGGCGACCCGCCGCGCTGGTATCGCGACGATCCGCAACAGCAGACGCTGCGCAAGGAACTCGGCGCGGCGCTGCAGGAGGCGCAGAACGCCTGCCGCAAGGCGCCGACGGCCGAACGCAAGTCGTGCATGGAGCAGGCGCGCGCGACCTGGCAGCGCGAGACGGCGCAGCTCGGCAAACCGATGCCGCGGCATTAAGCCGGGCAAGCAACGCTTCGGCAAACGCACTGACGGCCATTCTACTGGCCGTTTTTTTCGCCTATTTCTTTTCACGCCGCGGCGGCAGTGTATAGACATCCGCCACCAGGATGCTGTCGCCGATCTGGCGACTGGGCGACGCCGCGTCGTGCACCACCAGCAGCCCTTCTTCGCGCCCGTCCCGGCTCGAAAACAGCGAAATGCCTTCCGGGTGATCGACGCCCTGCCCGAACGGCAGCGACAGCACGTGTTCGAGCATGTCCCGGCTCAGCGCCGAGGCCTTGTCCGGCCGCGCCCCGCCGGGCCAGCGCAGCAGCGTCACCGGCCCATCGAGGTCCATCGTCGGCCCGGCCAGGATCAGGAGATCCTTGCCATGCACGCACAGGTCGCGGATGCCCAGGCCATCCAGGTCGAGAAAATGCTTGCGGTACAGGGCGCCTTCAGCGTCGAGCGGCGCCAGCCGTAGCCAGCCCTCTTCGCCATCGTCGACCGGCGCCACTTCGACGATCGCGGCCCAGCCGCGCAGCACCGGGCCGCGCAAGCCCAGCAGCACGCGCGTGCCGGCCAGGGCGATGCCTTCGATATCGAAACCGTTGTCCTTGCCGGGAATGGCCAGGAACGGACCGAAGTGCTCGTCCTGCCGCAGCAGTCCGGTCAATTCGTTGCCGTGCTCGTCGCCGCGCAGCAGCGCCGCGGTGCGCCGCTTGCCCCTGTGCACGGCCTCCTTCTGCAGCGTGAAGCCGCCATCCTGCCTGACGAGGGGGATGCGCGCCAGCAGATAGCGGTTGCCGTCGGCGCCGACGCTGGCCAGGCGCTTGCGCGTGCGCCGCCCCCCATCGCCCTGGTCCGGCCGCCTGCGGCGCAGGCTATGCGAACCGGTCACCCACAGATAGTCGCCGTCGCTGGCCAGGCCCTCGATATCGGCTTCGTGCATGCGCTTGCCTTCTTCGTCATGCGGTGGCAAGGGCAGCTGCAGAAAGTCGTGCAGCGCGAACTGGTGGTGTCCGCGAGCGAAACTGGTCTTGCCGCGTTTGTCCTCGGCGGCCAGGGTCAGGCGCTCGATGGTGAGCGACTCATCATTGGCCAGCCACAAGGTATCGCCCATGCGCAGGGCCACCGACAGCCCGTTGCGCAATTCCTTGTCGGGGCTGAGGTCATTGCGGTCAGGATGGAATTCGAGCAGGACGATATTGGATGGATGCATGCTGCGCCTCGCGATCGGTATTGACGCCAGCATACCCCATGGACTTGGGCGCAGCGCCCGGCTTGCGCATGTCACGCGATCTATGCCAAGCCTTGCGCAGGAAGCGATAACGAAAAAATACCACGCCGCGTCAACCATCCGTCGCGACGTGCGTTATATGCCCAGAGCAAGCAGCGGAGCATGGCAAGCGCGTGGCAAGCTACGCTGTCACGAACCAGCTTACGGGCAAGGCGCCGCGGCCGGCAAAAAAAGACGGCGTCCAATCAACGATTGCGACGCCGCTCAAGCCCCACCATATTCTGTACTGCACGATCCGCCCTGTCGTTCTTGGATGGCGGCGACTGCGCATGTGCCGGTCGAATCCGCCAGCCGCATCGGTCGCATGGACTGCCCGCATGTGCCGACCATACGCTCCAGCCTGTATTTTGGCCGGCGATTGCCGCAAACTCGTTGCGGCAACGTGTCAAAAACAGCTTACCCTTATTCTGGTATTTGCCGCGCCCGTTTGCGATTGACGTACCAGCCCAGTGCGCCCAGCACCAGGGCGGCGCCCGCCGCCGGCTTACCCAGCCGGCGCTGGCGTACGAAATTGATCACGCCCAGCGCATATGGCAACAGCACCGACACATTGGTTCCGGTTGGCTTCAGCAGGGCATCGGCCCGGGCGCGCAAGGCCCAGGTCGCGTGATCCATCGCCGAGTGCAGCATGACTTCGGGCTTGATGCCGTACTGGATGCTGGCCTTGGCGTGCGCCACGCCTGCTCGGAAGAACTCGCCCTCACGCAATAGTTCTGCCTTGCGCACCGCCGGATCGAGGCTGTGCTGGTGACCGGCCAATCCTGTCGTTCCGTTTTGATTCTGCATACTTTCTCCCTTGGTGACACCGCCTGTTATCGCGGCTTATGCTCGCCCGTCCCGGCAGGCGCTCATCACAGCTATCTACAGCAGCCCGCCTGTAACAGCCCGCTTATTGCAGCCCGCTTATGACAGCCTGTTTTTACTAGAGCCCGTTTATTCCAGCCGTCCGCTCATTGCAGCCGCTTTATCACAACCGCCTATAACAGCATTTCGCGGTCGTTCTTGAGCTCTTTCATCGTCGCCGGAAACGCCAGCTTGTTCTGCTTGAGCAGCGCGAGTCCCTTCGTCACCAGCACTGCCGTGATCAGGGCGAACACCGCAAACATGATCAGCAGGATGGTCCAGCCCATTGCGTCCCATGCCAGCGCCACCACCGTCATGGCGCCGAAGGCGATGGCGAACCACACCGCCAGCACCGCCGCCGCGAAGATGGCCAGCAGCTCGATCACGTGGTTGCGGATCTCGGACAGCTCGAGCGCCGCCAGTTCGACGCGCGATACCGCCAGCCCGAACAGGCTCTTGAACAGGCTGGAAATGCCGCCGATGACACCGGGGTTATGTACGATTGCGTCTTGTTTATCCACGTCTGCCCCCGGCCCTATTGCCTGCGGCTCAGCAGGACGCCGAGCAGCACACCGACGCCGGCCGCGATCGCCATCGTGCGCCACGGATTGCCCTTCACGTAGACATCGGCCGTGTGGGCCAGTTCCTTGCCCTTTTCCACTGCCTGGGTCGGCAGCAGGCTGGCGCCACCCAGGGCGCGGTCGAGCAGCTCCATGCCGCGTGCGCGCAGCTCCTCGGCCTTTTCGCCGGTCAGCGAAGCGGCCGCGGTCAGCATCGACTGGGCATCGCGCACCAGCGCTTTCATGTCGGACTGGGTCGCATAGGTGCTGCCGCTGATCGGGTGCATGCTGCCGTTGGTATTGCGGGAAGTTTCTAGCATGTTCTACTCCTGTCACTGAAAATCATTTGATAAAGCCGGACGCGGACAATCCGGCGCGGTCCAGCGCCTGGCCCTGGACCGCGCCCGAACGGTCGACGACTCACGCCAGCAGGTCGCGCATATCGTCGGCATGCTCTTCCTCGACTGCCATGATGTCGATGAGCATGTTGCGCGTGGTGGGATCCTTGTCGCCGATCACCGCGATCATCTGGCGGTAGGACTCGATCGCCACCCGCTCGGCGATCAGGTCGGCCCGCACCATCGCCTGCACGTCGTCGGACTCGTCGTACTCGGCATGGCTGCGCGCGGTAAACGTGGCCGGGTTGAAGTTCGGCGAGCCGTTGAGCTGCACGATGCGTTCGGCGATGCGGTCGGCGTGGTCCTGCTCTTGCCGGGCATGCTCGAGGAACTCGGCCTTGATGTGACCCGTGTTGGGACCAGCCACCGTGTAGTAATGGCGCTTGTAGCGCATCACGCACAGCAGTTCGGTGGCCAGGGCGTCGTTGAGCATCGCGATGACCGCTTCGCGGTCGGCCTGGTAACCCTCGGTGACGGCGCCGTCATCGAGATTGGCCGCCGCACGCCGGATCGCCGCGATGTCGAAGCCGTGCGCCAGGTTGTTCGTCTGTTCCATGGTATTTCCTCAATCAGTGTTCAGCTCAGTGCTTCAGCGTGGTTCAGCGCATTGCGGCGCGTGGGGGAATCTGCGCGCCATCGTTGGACAGCACGATCTCGACGCGGCGGTTCTGCTGGCGGCCGGACGCGTTGTCGTTCGACGCCACCGGGAACGCCTGGCCGTAGGCCTTCATCGAGATGCGGTCGCGCGGCACGCCCATTTCGCCCAGGGCGCTGGCGACCGCGTTGGCGCGGCGCTGCGACAGGTCCTGGTTGTAGCTCGCGCTGCCGGTACTGTCCGTAAACCCTTCGACCAGCACCGTACGGTCCGGGTTCTCGCGCATCACGTCGGCCAGCTTGCGCAGGGTCGACATTCCGTTCGGATTCAGGGTCGCCTGGTTGGTGGCGAACAGCACGTCGCCGATCGTCACCACGTAGCCGCGCTCGGTCTTGACGGCCTGGATGTCGTTCAGCAAGGCTTCCAGGTGGGCGGTGCGCTCGGCCAGGGCGGCGTTCTGCTGCTGGGCGGCCTGGGCTTGCGCCTGCGCCTGCTGGGCTGCGGCGGTGGCGGCTTCGGCCTCGCGCTTGGCGCGCTCGGCTTCCGCGGTGCGCGCCTCGAGGCGGACCTGGTCGCGCTGGCGCGCGGCGTCGGCGATGTCGGCTTCGGCGGCCTTGGCCTTGGCGACTTCCTGCGCGGTGGCGATGCGCTGCTTGGCGACGTAGGCCAGGCGGTCGACATCTGCCAGGCTTTCGCGGCGATGCGCGGCCTGGTTGGCCTGATCGAGCGCTTCGCTGGCCTGTTTGAACTCCAGCGGCGCATAGGTCGACACCTGCGGATTGTTGTTGGCGCTGACGAAGTCGGCGCGCGCCTGGTCCAGGGTCGCGGTGGTCACCGGGGCGCTGGCGCAGGCGGCGGCCAGCACGGCGGCGGCCAGGATCGAGACGGCGGATTTACGGTTTTTCATGTTCTTGTTCCTCTTCTTGTTGAAGCGCCGTTCGACGGCGCGGACTCATGCGTTCAATGCGGACGTCAAGGGTGATCTCACTGGCTGTTGGCGCGGTCGACCTCTTCGCGCAGCACGCGCAAGTCTTCGTTCAGCTGGGTCGAGGCGGCGGTCGCCTTGGCCGACACGGCCTTGCTCTGCGCCAGCTTGGCGTCGGCCTGGGCCTGGACCGCCAGTTCGCGCGCCAGCTTGTAGTCGCGCGCGGCCAGGGCCTGGTTGGCGCGTCCCATCTTCTCGCGGGCGGCGCTGATCTCAGCTGGCGCCAGTTCGGCGGCGCCGGCCGCCACGGCGTTCTCGACTGCATTGCGCGAGACCGCCACGTCGGCCGTGGCGGGCGCCTGGTCGGGGCTTGCGCAGGCGGTCAGTGTCAGTACTACGGCGGCGCAGCTGAGGCGAAGCCCGGTCATCGCTTGATGTTTATTCATCGCATATTCTCCTGGGGAAGTGTTGTAGAGAACGTTATAAACCTGTTATGCACGGCACTCAGTTCGTTGACGCACATTCATTTCTCCTACAACAAAGCCATAACCGCGACGCGGCGGAAACACCTTGTAACAACATGGGGCGGTCACTGTGTGTTGCCGAACAGATCAAATTAGCAACGGACTCTAGTCTTGAGCCAAGTCACCGAGAAACGACATACCCGAATGAATGGATCGAGCATCAAGCGTCACGCGAGTATTCCAGTCCTGCTGGCCTTCCTGGCTTGCGGACCGCTGGCAGGTTGCGCCTCAGGCATTCCCGGTTTCGGCAGTGAAGAAACCGTCAATGACGAAGCCATCAGCGCCGGCGTGCGCAGCGCCATCAAGCACGACCCCGAACTGACGGTTTCCGATCTCGATGTCGACACTTACCAAGGCATTGTCCGGCTCAGCGGCTTCGTCAGCTCGGCCGACAGCGTAGCCGCGGCGGCCTCGGTCGCGCGAACTGTCAAGGGCGTCAAATCGGTCAGGAATGACCTGCGCCTGAAATAACCCCATCAATGGAGATCATCATGAAAAACATCAAATCGCTGGTAGTGACCGCAACCCTGGCAACCGCCGCCTTCGGCATGGTCGGCTGCTCGAACATGTCGAAGCAAGACCGCAACACCGCCATCGGCGCCGGCGCCGGTGCAGTGCTGGGCGGCGCGGTGAGCGGCGGCAGCGCGCTCGGCACCGTGGGCGGCGCGGCCGTCGGTGGCGTGATCGGCAATCAGGTCAAGACCACCAACTGATCCAGGTCTCCGCTCGACAGCAAACGCCCGGCATGCCGGGCGTTTGTGTTGGTGCGGTACCCGTAAGCCGTCGATGAGAGCGGGTCCAGCGCCTTGATGTTCGTGGAAGAATCTCGCCAGCACGGCCGGACGGCCTTGCGCAGCCGGGGCGCAGCGCCGTCGCCGGCTTAGTCGACGTGGCCGTCCGCGACCGGCATGTCCGCGACCGGCATGTCCGCGACCGGCATGGCGCCGGCTTCCCTGACGATCGCGTAACAGCTGCAGGCTGCGGCGGCCAGGCCCTCGGGATCGAGGATCTCGATATTGCCGCGGCTATAGTCGATCAGGCCCTGCTGCTGCAGCGCGCTGGCGGCCTTGGTGACGCCGACGCGGCGCACGCCGAGCGAGTGCGCGAGGAATTCATGGGTCAGGTGGAACCGATCGGATTGCAGGCGGTCGCGCGTGACCAGCAGCGAGCGCGCCAGCCGCGCCTCCAGCACGTGAAAGCGGCTGCAGACGGCGATCTGGATCGCCTGCGCCAGCAAGGCGTCGGTGTACCGGTACAGGACTTTCTGCAGCGCAGGATTGCGTTCGACCTCGCTGCGAAAGCGCGCGCCATCCATGCGGCTGGCGTTGCCGGCGCGCTGGACGACGGCGCGCACCTGGGTCGTGTCGTGACCGAGGGCGCTGGTCAACCCCAGCATGCCTTCGCGTCCCACCTGGCCGACCTCGAGCGTCATGCGCCCCTCGGCCACGCCCAGCAGCGACACCAGGCAATCGTGGGGAAAATAGATGTGTTCGATTAGATCGCCGGCTTCGCACAACACTTGCCCCGCCTCGACCCTGACCTGGTCCAGCATCGGCAGCATGCGCGCCATTTCTTGCGGCGGCAGCGCAGCCAGCAGCCGGTTGCTGTGACACTCGGCGACGGGCGGATGGACGGCAGAGTTCATTCTTTCCTCGGAGAAAATCGTAAGAATCAGTACGCGGCAAGCCGGATGCGCCCCGTTCCAGAAACATTTGCAAACAATTTCAGTGAGCGTAACCGTCGCGCCTTGCGCGAGTATGTACGGTGACGCACCGAACCTCAGGTTGTTCCTGAAGACAATCATCGTACCTAGGCGTCAACGCCATATGAAAGGAATAAAGATGAATACGCCCCCACACCATCCCGTCAAGAACCGCGCCCACCCCCTGCTCCTGCTGGCGGCGGCCGCAGTTGTGCTGTTCTGCCTGGTCGGCACGGCCGCCATCATGGGCTGGCTGCCTTCTTCGATCGGCGGCACCGCCAACCGCCAGCTGACTGAAGCCGACCGCCTGGCCCTGGCTTCCACCCTGCCGCAAGACGTCCCCGACCAGGGGCCGGGCTACGCCGCCTATCCGGGCGCGCCGCTCGCGCCGGCACAGCAGCCCTATGCGCCGGTCCAGGCCGTCCCGGCGGCCCCGGTGCAGCAGCTTGCGCCGACGCCTGCGCCCGCGGCGCCGGTCAAGCAAAGCAAGCCGCTTCAAGCCGCCAATGCGCGCGACTGGTGCGCGAACTGCGGCAACGTCGAATCGGTCCGCGCCATCACCCAGCGCGCCGAAGGCAGCGGCCTGGGCGCCGCCGGCGGCGCCGTCATCGGCGGCCTGCTGGGCAACCAGGTCGGCGGCGGATCCGGCCGCACCCTGGCCACCGCGGCCGGCGCGATCGGCGGCGCCGTGGTCGGCAACCAGGTCGAAGGCAATATCAAGGCGACCACCAGCTACGAGATCCGCGTGCGCCTGGACGACGGCACCCTGCGCACCTTCCGCCAGAACAGCGAACCGCAATGGCGCAATGGCGACCGCGTGCGCATCGTCAACGGACGGCTGCGCTCGGTTGCCTGAAGCAGGCTGACCTGAATCCACGGGCTTGGATCCGATGACGTGATTCAGGCAGACTGCATGGCTAGCACATGGCCGGGATTGCGCAAGCGTCCCGGCCAAACTTTTTCCTGAGTGCAATGTGCGACAGCGCACGGAAATATGGATGAGCTGACCCGACAATCGAATCACGCTGAAACGAAAAGTGGGACACCATCAACCGTGGGAGAAGCGCATGAACAGCATGGCATGGATTGGCATCATCATCTGGGGAATCGTACTGACTCTGTTCGGCCTGTTGTCGGCCGGGCCGACGCCCGATGGGGCGGGTTACCTGCAGCCGCAAGACATCGTGTTCCTGATCGCGGGCGGCCTGCTCACCTGCCTGATCGGCTGCACCGGCCTGATGGGCATGATGGGCTGGATTCCCGGATTGCGGAAACGAAAAAGTTGCGCATAATGTACGCCATCGAACGGTACTCAACAGTGAGCAAGTACATACTGGAATCACAGCGCAACCGGCGCAAACAGTAGAGGAGAAACCACCATGTTGTATACCATCGCTGTCGTTCTCGTAATCCTGTGGCTGCTCGGCCTGGTGACTTCGTACACCATCGGCGGCTTCATCCACATCCTGCTCGTCGTCGCCGTCATCATGATCCTGGTGCGCCTGATCAGCGGACGCGGCATATAGCGGTAGAATGACAAGTCACGCTTGTCGCAACACCCAATCCGTTTCGCGGTCGCGCCTGTAACGGCGTGACGACGAAACGGATTTTTTTTTACTTAAGGAGTGCATATGCATAAAAACTTCATCAAGACGACCGCCGCGGTCGCCATCATCGCCCTGACCGCCACCGGTTGCGCCGACATGTCCACCACCCAGCGCGGCACCGCGACCGGCGCCGGCATCGGCGCCGGCCTGGGCGGCCTGATCGGTGGCACGACCAGCGGCGGCGGCGGCGGCCGCGTTGCCGGCGGCGCCGCCATCGGCGCGGCCGCGGGCGCCGTGATCGGCAACATCTGGTCCAAGCGCATGGAAGTGCAGAAGCAGCAGATGGAACAAGCCACTCAGGGCACCGGCGTGCAGGTTACCCAGACCCAGGACAACCGCCTGAAGCTGGAAATCCCGAGCGACATCTCGTTCGACACCGGCCGCTCCGACATCAAGGGCAACTTCCAGCCGATCCTGCAGCGCTTCGCGCAGACGCTGCAAGAGAACCCGAGCACCAATGTCGTCATCATCGGCCACACCGACAGCACCGGCAGCGATGCGATCAACCAGCCACTGTCGGTCGACCGCGCCTCGCGCACCCGTGACTTCCTGGCTGGCCGCGGCGTGAACCCGAACCGCATCACCATCGAAGGCCGCGGCTCGCGCGAACCGATCGCCTCGAACAACGACAACGCGGGCAAGGCGCGCAACCGCCGCGTCGAGATCTACGTCGCCGAACCGGCGCGCGGCTGATCGCTCCACCCATCGAAAAAGGCCGGCATTGCCGGCCTTTTTCGTTTTTGCTTGCGCCGCGTTACGCGGCCTCGGTGAACGCCAGGTACAGCTCGCGCGCCTGGCGTGCGACCGGGCCCGCTTCCAGCGTGCGGTCTTCATACCGGGTGCACGGCGTGACCTTGCCATAGTTACCGGTGCTGAAAATTTCGCGCGCGGTGTTCAGTTCGGTGGCCTTGACGCTGCGCTCTTCCACCTGCATGCCGGCCGCGGCCAGCAGCGCCATCACGCGCGCACGAGTGATCCCCGCCAGGAAGGTGCCGTTCGGGGCCGGCGTCACCACCTTGCCGTCATCCAGCACCAGAAACAGGTTCGACGTTGCGAATTCGGCCACGTGGCCTTCGGCGTCGAGCATGATGGCCTGGTCGAAGCCGCGCTCTTTCGCTTCGCGCATGGCGCGGGTCGAGTTGGCGTACAGGGCCGAGGCCTTGGCGTCGGTCGGCGCCATGTTCGGCTGCGGACGGCGCAGGGTCGACAGGCAGGCCGAGAACCCGGCGAACGGCGGCAGCGGCGCATCGAACAGGGTCAGCGCGAACCGGCTTTGCTCGGCGACCGGGATCAGGAAGCCCTCGGAGCCGAACACCAGCGGACGAATATAGAGTTCGGCGTCGATCGGGAATTTGGCCACGCCTTCACGCACCAGCGCTTCCATCTCGTCGACCGTCAACGGGCAGCGCAGGCCCAGTTTTTCGGCGGACGCGATGACGCGTTCCAGGTGCGGCCGCAGGTCGGGCAGCTTGCCGCGCAACGCGCGCGCACCGTCGAACACGGACGAACCGAGCCACAGACTGTGGTCCATCGCGCCGTACAGCGGCGTGTTACCTTCGGCCCATTGGCCGTTGTAATAAGTGAGGTACATGGTTTCCTTCGTCATTGCAAAACCGTACCAGTGTAGCGGCACCGGCGCCGCCCCGTCCAGACGCGCCGTCCCGCCGTCCCGCCGCCCCGCTACCGGGACTCGTCCAGGCCCAGGGCCCTGCGCCCTCGCTGCGCATCTTGTGCGGATCGTCGTTATCGGCCCACCAGCCCCCCAGGACGGCATCACCGGCGGTGTTCCTCGTTTTACTTCGTCACCCTTGGCATGCGGCCGCAGCCAGCCGGAATAACTGACGGCCGCGTCGGTCCTCCATGCATTGTTCGTTGCCACACCATATTTACCGGCCTCGTCGCGTACACTATGGCTTTCCGGTAAAAATTGTTTTCATGCTTGCTACTCTCGAACGGATCGATCCCTACAGCGACGACATCGACCTGCTGGTCGAGTTGGTCTGCCACCTGCGCCCGCGTCAGCGCTGGGTGTGGCAGGACGCTGACGATCCGGCCCAGGCGGTACGCACGCTGACCCAGCTCCTGAAGGGCAATCCGACCCAGGCCTGGGCGCTGCGGCGCTACCTCACCACCCTGCTCGAGAAACGGCGGCACACCAGTCTGTACAGCGACATCGGCATCCTGTCGAACGACGGCTTCGTCACCGAACTCAAGAGCCGCATCGCCTACCGCTTCCTGCCGCCGGCGCTCGACAACCTGTATTTATCGGACGCGCTCGACCAGGTGCTGTACCGCGAGGACGACTTCGAATGGATCCGCGCGGTGCCCGACGACGAATGGATGCTGCTGTTCGACGTGATCGCCAATGCCCCGCCGCCGGACGACGACGCGCCCGACCGCGCGCGCGTGGTCACGCTCAAGGGCCTGCTGGACGCGATCCGCACCCTGTCCTGCCGCATCTGCGCGCTCGGCCTCGAGCCGCGCCTGGTGCACAGCTACAGCCAGATCGAGAATTTCGACTCGCCGTTCCTGATGCAGAACATCGAGGCCAACCGCTACCTCGATGATTACGCGCGCTATCTCGCCGGCGAGCGCGAGCGTCCCGACGACGCGGGCCACCTCCTGGTGATGCTCGACCAGTGCGAAGACGTGGTGCTCAAGATCCGGCGCCTGGCGCTGGCGAACGGCACCAGCATTGCCCTCACCTACCTGCTGGTGGCGGTGCAACAGAGCATCGACCGCCTGCAAAAGCTGCTGTTCCTGGTCGACGTCACCGACGAACAGAGCCCCACCCCGGCGCCGGCGCCGGCGCACCCGTCGGCCCATGAGGTCATGGACGAGCTGGTCATCGACGGCGAGGTGCTGCTGCCGGTGGCGCCGCAGGGCGACAATCCGGGCCAGCTGACGGTGCCCGATGCGCCGCTGCTCAGCCCGCGCCAGCGCGCCGCGATCTCGCTCGCCGAAGAATTGATCGAGGCCCATAACACCAAGTACCAGGTCAGCGGCCTGGTGCGCGACAACGTGCACCTGCTGGCGCGCAACGTCACCGAGAACGCCAGCCGCACCGGCGAGCACTATATCGCCGAAGACCGCAAGGACTTGCGCAAGATGCTGTGGTCTTCGTCGGGCGCCGGCTTCATCGTCGGCTTCATGGCGCTGTTCAAGATCCTGTTGGGTTACCTGAGGACGCCGCCGCTGGTCGAGGCTTTTTTGTTCAGCATGAACTACTCGCTCGGCTTCGTGCTGATCCACATGCTGCATTTCACGGTCGCCACCAAGCAGCCGGCCATGACGGCGCAGCGCATCGCCGCCTCGCTGCATCGCTCCGCGACCGGGCGCGGCATCGACGTCGACAAGTTGGCCGAACTGGTCAATAAAGTGTTCCGCACCCAGATGGTGGCGGTGCTCGGCAACGTGCTGGTGGCCTTTCCGGTGGCCCTGGGCATCGCCGAGTTCGTGCGCTGGTACACCGGCCACCACCTGGTCGACCCGATCAAGGCGCTGCACCTGCTCAACGACATCGACCCACTGCACAGCCCGGCACTGTTCTACGCCGCCGTGGCCGGCGTCTGGCTGTTCGTGGCCGGCCTGATCTCGGGCTACTACGACAACAAGGCGCTGTACACGCGCATGGGCCAGCGCGTGCGGCAGCTGCGCGGACTGCGCCGGGTGCTGGGCCCCGCGCGCCTGGCGCGGCTGGGCGACTATGTCGAGGGCAATCTCGGCGGCCTGATGGGTAACTTCTTCTTCGGCATCCTGCTCGGCACCACCGGCACCGTGGGCTTCCTGCTCGGCCTGCCGATCGACATCCGTCACATCACGTTCTCGGCGGCCAACTTCGCCACCGCCCTGGTGGCCCTGGACTACGGCATGACCTGGGCCCAGATCGCCAACGCCACCGCCGGCGTGCTGTTGATCGGCACCGTCAACCTCTTGGTGAGCTTCGGACTGGCGCTGTGGGTGGCGCTGCGCGCGCGCAATATCGTCTTTAAACGCTGGATCCTGCTGGTGCAGGCACTGGGCCGGCGCTTCGCCTATTCGCCTGTCGAATTCTTCCTGGGCCCGCGCCATCGCCAGCTGCCGCCGCCCGATACCGTGTACTCGAAGGGAACAAAATGAACAAGAAGCGCTTCGCCGCCTGGGTCGGCCTCATCGGTTTCGTGTGCGTGGTGGCTTCATGCAAGGCGCTGCCCGACCGCAGCACCATCGCCGGCGCGCCCGACAAGGCCGTGCCCACCGTCGCCACGCAACGCGGCGAGCTGCAGGATGGACAGGCGGCGGCGCTGCTCAAGCGGCGCTGGGCGCGCGCCTCGCCCGACCTGAAGCAACTGGCGGTGCTCGAAGAACAGGCGACCGGCGTGCCGCTGATCGCCGGCAACCAGGTCTCGCTGCTGTTCGACGGCCCGGCCACCATGCGCGCCATGATGGAAGCGGCCAGGAATGCGAAGAGCTCGATCAACCTCGAGACCTATATCTTCGACCATGACGAGATCGGGACCCAGTTCGCCGAGATCCTGATGCAGAAGCGCGCCGAGGGCGTCACCGTCAACATCATCGTCGACGGGGTCGGCACGCTGGCCACGCCGAAGGAATTCTTCGAGCGCCTGCGCCAGGCTGGCGTCAACGTGCTGGTGTTCAATCCGGTCGACCCGACCAAGCGGCCCGGCAGATGGGCGCTGAACAACCGCGACCACCGCAAGATCATGATCGTCGACGGCAAGGTCGCCTTCACCGGCGGCATCAACATCAGCAGCACCTATGCCAACAGCTCGCTGTTCCGCTCGAACAAACGCCCCGGCAAGGTCAACCAGGAAGACGTCGGCTGGCGCGACACCCACATCAAGATCGAGGGACCGGCCGTCGGCGCCCTGCAATGGGCCTTCATCGACAACTGGGTGCACCAGGACGCGGGCGAGCTGCCCGCGGTCGAGTACTTCCCCCAGCTCGCCCCGGTGGGCGAGAAAGTGGTGCGGGTGCTGGCCACCTCGCCCGACCGCGATTCGGAAATCTATAAATCGCTGGTGCTGGCGATCGGCGAAGCGAAGAAGTCGATCCACCTGACGGCGGCCTACTTCGTACCGGACCGCCAGATCGTCGACAGCCTGGTCGCGGCGGCCCAGCGCGGGGTCGACGTGCAGCTGGTGCTGCCGGGCGTGTCGGACCACGATTTCATCAAGTATGCGGGCGAGTCGTTCTACCACGAGCTGCTCGAAGGGGGCGTGCGCATCTTCCAGCTGCAGGTGGCGGTGTTGCACGCCAAGACCACGGTGATCGACGGCATGTGGTCGTCGATCGGCTCGGCCAATATCGACCGCCGCAGCTTCATCCACAACTACGAAGTCAATGTGGTGGTGCTCGATCCACACTTCGGGCGCGACATGGAAGCGGCGTTCAAGGAAGACCTGCGCCACTCGAAAGAGATCAAGCTCGAGGACTGGAAGCGGCGGCCGTGGGGCGACCGGCTGCGCGAGATGATGTCGAGGCTGACCGAATACTGGATCTGATGCGCGTAGGGCCGGTAACACGGGCCGGTAACACGGGGCGGCAATACGGGGACGGTTACAGTCCCGCCGCCAGCATCCCGTCGCTGTGCGGCGACCAGATGCTCCCGGCGCGCACGAATTTCTCGGTCGTGACCAGGGCGAACCTGCCCGCCACCACGTCCCAGCCATAGCGGTCGATCTCAACCCGCTGCGGCGCGACCCGCACCACGTTGAACGAATTGACTTCGCCGCGCCCGCGGGTGGAGGTGGCGGTGCCGGCCTGGACCACGAGCGCCGCATATTCGGCGATCTGGTAGCGCGCCGCCGTGCTGCCCGCGTGGCTGGCATGCATGTGGCCGGCCATCAGGATATCGACGTTCGTCTCGGCGAACACTTCCATCGCCATCGGCGCGCGCACCACGAGGTCGCGCTTTTCGAAGTGTTCCGGCAAATCGAAGGGATGGTGGGTGACGACGATGCGCGTGACCTGCGGCGGGAGCCCGGCCAGGCGCCGGCGCAGCCCCGCCACCTGGTCGTGGCTGATGCGGCCATCCTTGATAGTGAGCGAACGCGCGGTGTTGACGCCCACCACGGCGATCTCGTCGTCGATGAACGCGGGTTCGAGATCATCGGTGATGTAGCGCTTGTAGCGCGACAGGGGCCTGGCGAACCGGCGGAACACGTTGTACAGCGAGATGTCGTGGTTGCCGGGCACGACGATCTGCGGGCCGGGCAGCGAATCGAGGAAGGCGCGCGCCTGTTCGAATTCCTCGACCCTGGCGCGCTGGGTCAGGTCGCCCGAGATCACGACCACGTCGGCCGCAATGCGCTCGACCAGTTCGCGCAAGGGGCCGAGCAGCGCCTGGTCGACACGGCCAAAATGCAGGTCGGACAGGTGAACGAGGGTGCGCATCCGGGAATCTCCTTTTCTACAACGCTTATATCTCTTGTCGCGGCGCCCGGCCGGACGCGCGCCGCGCGCGCGCGGCCCGGCGCCGGTTCAGGGTGGCGACGCCGCCGATGCAGACTGCCAGCCAGCCGCAGCCCTCGGCCAGCGCGGCAAGGATGTCGGTCAGGTAGTGCGCGCCGAGGTACATGCGCGAGAACGCGACCAGGCCGATCATCAGCGCCGCCAGCACGAAGGGCAGCACCCGCCCCATCCATGACCCGGCATGGCGCGCGACATAGCAGGCCAGCAGGCCGTACAGCACGGTGGCGGCCATCGTGTGCCCGCTCGGGAAACTGTAGGTGCTGAGGGTGAGGATGGGCTCGGAGAAATGGGGGCGCGCGCGCTCGAAGGTATGCTTGAGCGCCACATTGAGCAGCATCCCGCCCGGCACGCTCGAGATCAGCGCCACGATCCAATAGCGGTGCCCGCGCCGAACCATCCAGACGCCGACGCCGAAGGCGATCGCGAGCACGCCGGGCGTGCTGTGGGCGTGGGTGACCACCAGCAGCGCGTCGCGCAGCAGGCCGCCCTGGCTGGCGTGCGCGTGCAGCCAGTTGGCCACCACCACGTCGAGCCGGGTGATCGGGGCGCCGGCATTGAGCGCGCCGGCCAGGTGGGCGAAGCCCGCCATCGCCAGCAGCAGGAACACGATCCCGACCGTGAGATGGAGCCCGTACGCGCCTTCCGGCGAGAAGCGGGCGGCGGCAAAACGGTGAAGACGCGGTAGGACATTGCTCATGGCATCGATTATGACTGACTTGGCGAAAAAGCCACACACACAAAAATTTACTGTATATCCGAACAGTAGCTGTAGATTTATACAGTAGTTGTGTTATTCTTTCCTTACTGCACAACCACTACGATTCAAGGAAACGAACATGACCACTCTGAACAGCTCCTTCGGCCTGGAACACGCACCTGTCCCCTTCCTGGCGCGCATTGGCCGTCGAGAAATTCTCGTCACCCGTGATTTCCGCAAGCGCTTCTATGCGGTCAATCCGGTCATCGAATGCGATACCGGCGTCGAGGCCGGCCACGTCGAGATCCTGCTGTTCCGCCGCTGGCTGCTCATTCTTTCCAAGGCACACTGATCCATCCTGGAACGATGCTGAAAAAGCGCATATGGTTGTGTGAATTTATTCGTTTTCTCTCTGTGGGTCGAGACCTTAGGCTATGGGTTCCCACCCTCCAGAAAGATAATAAATGCTTCGCACAACCTTCATCCGTTCGCTGGCAGCACTGACCCTGCTGGTACAGGCCCCGGCGTTTGCCGCCGACGTCAACCTGCTCAACGTATCGTACGACCCGACGCGCGAGCTGTACCATGAGTTCGACGCGGCCTTCGCCAAGCACTGGAAAGCCAGGACGGGCGACAACGTCAACGTGAAGCAATCGCACGGCGGTTCGGGCAAGCAGGCGCGCTCGGTGATCGACGGCCTGCAGGCCGACGTCGTCACCCTGGCGCTGGCCTACGACATCGACGCCATCCGCGACAGGGGCCTGATCAATCCGGGCTGGGAACAAAGGCTGCAGTACCGCAGCTCGCCCTACACCTCGACCATCGTGTTCCTGGTGCGCAAGGGCAATCCGAAGAAGATCAGGGATTGGAACGACCTGGTCAAGCCGGGCATCTCGGTGATCACGCCGAATCCGAAGACCTCGGGCGGCGCGCGCTGGAACCACCTCGCGGCCTATGGCTACGCGCTGCGCCAGCCGGGCGGCAATCCGCAGAAGGCGGCCGAGTTCCTGGGCGCCCTGTACAAGAACGTGCCGGTGCTCGATTCAGGCGCGCGCGGGTCGACCACCACCTTCGTCGAGCGCGGCATCGGCGACGTGCTGCTGGCCTGGGAAAACGAGGCGCTGCTGGCGCTGCGCGAGCTCGGTCCCGATAAATTCGAGATCGTCGCGCCGTCGCTGAGCATCCTGGCCGAGCCGCCGGTCGCCGTGGTCGACAAGAACGTCGACAAGAAAGGCACCCGCAAGGTGGCCCAGGCCTACCTGGAATACCTGTACAGCGACGAAGGCCAGGACATCATCGCCAGGAACTACTTTCGCCCGGCGGTCGACAAGTTCGCCAAGAAGTATGCCTCGCAGTTCCCGCAGATCAAGCTATTCAAGATCAGCGATCTGGGCGGCTGGACCGCGGCCCAGAAGACGCACTTCGCCGATGGCGGCATCTTCGACCAGATCTACACCAGGAAGTAAGCTGCCCGCGGCACGCGGCGCCCGCAGCACCCGCAGCATCCCCGTCTCCCCGACGCCGTTCCCGCCGCTGGTGGGGCGGCGTTTTTTTGTCGGATCCTGGCATGGGCGGCACCCGCCGCTCACCCGCGCGCCAGACAATCCCTTGAAATAGCAAACTCAGTCACGAAGTGAACAATTCACTAACTCGTGGCCCGCCGCGCATCGCCGACGCGAACGCGGCGGTCCTTCCCCGCACAACGAACAAGGAAAGGATCACCCCATGTCAGTCAAACTCCGCAGGATCAATGAGCAAGTCATGGTCATCACCGGCGCCACCAGCG
Organism: Massilia sp. UYP34; assembly: GCF_056279385.1. Lineage (NCBI taxonomy): Bacteria > Pseudomonadati > Pseudomonadota > Betaproteobacteria > Burkholderiales > Oxalobacteraceae > Massilia > Massilia sp. UYP34. Next base: position 108,478 of record NZ_JBWBRF010000015.1, read on the forward strand.
GCATTGGCCTGTCGACCGCGCGCATGGCCGCCGGGCGCGGCGCGCGCCTGGTGCTGGCCGCGCGCGCCGACGACGCGCTGGACGAACTGGTCGACGAGCTGCGCGCCGGCGGCGCCGACGTCATCGCCGTCGCCGCCGACGTCGGCAAGATCGACGACGTCGAACGCATCGGCGACGCCGCCATCCGCGCATTCGGCCGCATCGACACCTGGGTCAACAATGCCGGCATCTCGATCTTCGGCCGCATCGAGGACATCGCGCCCGAAGACCACCACCGCCTGTTCCAGACCAATTTCTGGGGCGTCGTGAACGGCTCGCTGGAAGCGGTCAAGCGCATGAAGCAGCGTGGCGGCGGCGCCCTGATCAACCTGGGCAGCGAACTGTCCGACCACGGCATTCCGCTGCAGGGCATGTACGCGGCGTCCAAGCACGCGGTGAAAGGCTTCACCGATTCGCTGCGCATGGAACTGGAAAAGGAAGGCGCGCCGATGTCGGTCACCCTGGTCAAGCCGTCGGGCATCGACACCATGTTCGCAGTGCACGCCAAGAACTACATGGAAAAGGAGCCGAAGCTGCCGTCGCCGGTGTATGCGCCGGAGCTGGTGGCCGACGCCATCCTGTACGCGGCCCAGCATCCGAAGCGCGACCTGTTCGTCGGCGGCGCCGCCAAGATGAACTCGTCGGGCGCCCGCTTCCTGCCGCGCGCCTTCGACAAATACGTGACGGCAACCATGTTCAAGGGCCAGACATCGGACGCGCCGGCCGACCCGGGCCGCCGCGACGCCCTGCACAAGCCCGACCATACGCGTGAGCTGCGCGAGCGCCAGGGCATTTACCAGACCCATGAGCGCAGCCCGTACACCGCGGCGCAGCTGCGCTCGAAACAGATCACCACCGCCCTGCTGGGCGGCGGCGCGCTGCTAGCGGCCTTCGTCCTGAGTCGGCGGACGGCTCGTTAAGAACGCGGTGTCCTCCTCGGTCAGCGGCAGATCGGGGATGGACTCGATGCGGTCGGTATCGATGTCGGCGCCATCCTTGGCCACCGTATCGCGGCCGGCCGCGGCGCGTTCTCCGGTGCCGCCCATGTCGCTGTCGCCCGAGAAATCGGCGTCGCCGACGTCAGGTCCGGCGGTGTCGCCGGCGTGGCTGGCTTCAAGGTCCGAGGTCGTGCCTTCATCGAAGTCGAGCACCTGGTCGGGATCGAGATTGCCGGCAAAGCCCGGGCCGCCGACGACGTCGCTGCCGGTGTCCGAAATATCGCTCGGGCCGAGCGCGTCGATGCCGTGGCCCTTGCCCAGGTTGCGGTCCGGGCGTTCCGGGAAGTTGTCCGGATCGAGTGTGCTGGTGCCAGTCATGTTTGCCTCCATAAGTGTTGATGAACCATGGAGACAGAGTACTGAATTTCGCCGCCCCGTGTCGCAGCGCACGCCTGCGCGACCGGACTGCGCCCGGGTTCAGAACGCGCGCCGCATGCCCACGTTGAGCGAGGAACCGTTGCCGGGCTTGACGCCCAGGTGCGCACCGGCCAGGTGCTGGATGTGCGAATAGGCGGCATAGAAATCCATCCGGCGCGACATCGCATAGGTGGCGCCGACGGCGAGCTGGCGCGCATCGTTGTCGGCCGGATCGCGGTCGTTGCGGCGCACGAAGGATGCCAGCAGCGTGGTCTGGCGCGATACCGGCATCGCCACGCCCATCAGCACATCGCGGCTGTCGGTCGAGCGCGTGGCGGCGACGCTGGCGCCATACGGATTGTCGGGATTGAACAGCGGCGAATTGCCCCAGCCGCGGTTGGCGCTGTAGGCGGTATAGGCCGTGCCCCAGTCGAAGCGCATATTGGCGGCGACGATGGAATTGCGGGCCGCCATCGTGATGTCGACCTCGTTGTAGCGGGTCACCTTGGCCACGTTGCGATTCTGGTGGGCGGCCCGGATGTTGAGCGGGCCCAGGTTAACGCCGACCGTCATGCCCCAGGCGCGTCCCGACGGCGAGCCGTCGACGTCGCCCTTGCGCCACTTGGCGCCGGCGCTGACGCCGGCAAAGCGGCCTTCGAAGCCTTCGCTGTCGTCGGCGCGTATGCCGCGCGGCGCCGCCTGCGCCGCCAGGCCGCCCTGGAAGGGATCGCCGACTTCGTTCAGGGCGGTGTAGTCGACGTTGTACTGGCGCCCTGCGGTCACGCTGCTGCGCCACTCGCGCTCGGGCGAGCGCGCGATGCCGGATGCGCTATCGGGCTCGCCCTCGAGCATGAAGATCGACGACTCGGCCGGCACCGTCTCGGCGCGCGCGGTCAGCTGCAGCTGGCTCAGGCAGTCGGCCCCGCAGACGGCTTCCTGGATCGCCCCGGCGCCGGCGCCCTCCGCATACTGACGGGCCGGTTCGTTCTGCGCCGAAGCGCAGGCCGCGCTCCCTCCGAGCACGGCCAATGCGACGATGGACATTCTCATGGCGTCAATCTCTCCCTGACACCTACTATCCGCCTGTTATGGCAGCCTGATCTGTCTTATACCTCACATAAACGCGCGTTTCGGTTCGCGTTTGCCTGACTCATGACCCGGCGCATGGCCTGACGGCCCGCCTTGATCCGGCGCACGGCTCATGCGTTGCTGCCTACCGTACACCGAACCGTTAACGGAAGCAATCTTTACGACGATTCCGGCCGCATCGGCGTCAGCGGCGCAGCGCGGCGAACGCCGCCGGCTCCCATTCGCGCAGCGCCAGCAGCAGGCCGCTGCCGCGCCGCTGCGCCAGCGGTGCGGCCAGGCTTTCCTCGTGCAGCTGGGCGAAGCGGGCGCGCATCAGGCGCAGCTCGTGCTGCAGCTTGGCGCGCGCGCTATCGGTGAGCATCCCATGCGCGAAATCGAGGGTCTCGCCGGCGCCATCGAAGCCGCCGGCCACGAATTCGGGCATGCCCTGGCCATTGAAGTAGCGCCGGATCGGGCCGTCGGCCAGCCAGTCGAAGTCGCGCGCCACGTTGACGCGGATGCGGTTGCCGGGCAGAAGCGTGATCAGTTGCAGGCGGTCCAGGCGCAGCAGGTATTGCAGGCATTCCGCCTCGCTCAGCCGATACACGCCCAGCATGTCGAGCATGCGCCAATGGTTCAGCGCGCACACCGCCACCAGCAGCAGCTTGTCGTCCTGCACCAGCTCGCCCTCCTGCTCGACGCTCAGGGTGCGCAGGCGGCGCTGGCCGTTCTGGGCTTCCTGCGCGATCTCGGCCAGGGTAAAGCCGAGCAGGCTGCAGATTTCCACGATGCGCTCGAGCGTGAACTGCTCGCTGGCGAACAGGCGCTTGATGCTCGGTTCGGACAGGTCGAGCGCGACGGCGACGTCGCGGTAGGTCAGGCCCTGCAGCTTCAGCTGGCGCTTGATGGTGGCAATGATCTGGCTGATCTGGGTCATGCTGGGAACTCGGGGGACGAGCCGGAACCGGCAGCGGTCGCCACGGCATGCCGGACCGGCGCTGCGGCCAGCCTGACGGCGTTCTTGCCGCCGCGCTTGGCGGCGTACATGGCCTGGTCGGCGCGCGCCAGCCAGGCGTCCAGGTCGGGCTTGTCGCCGGGCGCGAACAGCGCCACGCCGATGCTGGCGCCCACCGTGACCTCGGTGGTGCGCAAGGCATAGGGCTCGCGGATGCAGGTGAGCAGCTTGCGCGCGGTCTCTTCCGCGTCGCCCGAGGTGGCCAGCATCTCGAGCACCACCACGAATTCGTCGCCGGCCAGGCGCGCCACCAGGTCGGTCTTGCGCACGGCCGCCGCCAGGCGCGCTCCGAACTGGCGCAGCAGCTCGTCGCCTTCCTCGTGGCCGTGGGTGTCGTTGACCGCCTTGAAGCCGTCCATGTCGATGAACAGCAGCGCCGCCGGCATCGCGCTGCGCGAGGCCCGGGCCATGGCCTCGGGCAAGGTCTCCATGAGCGCGCGCCGGTTCGGCAAGCCGGTCATCACGTCGCGCAGCAGCAGCGCATTGAGCTCGGCGGTGCGTTCGGCCACCGCCGTCTCGAGATGTTCGTTCATCCGCTGCAGCGCGCGCCGAACCTGCGCTTCGCTGCTGACCAGATCGCGCATCGTGCGCGACAACATGTTTGCTTCATGAAAGCCACGGATCTGCGGGATCTCCGGCAAGTCTTCCCCGCTCGCCGTCGCCTGGGTCACCCGTTCGATCGCCTGGCCCAACTGGGCCATCGGCTGCGCCAGGCGGCGTGCCAGCAGCGCGGCCGCGAGCACCAGCAGCAGACCCAACAATGCGCTCCAGGCCAGCATGCGACGCTTCAGCTCGCTGGCGCCATGCAGGGCTTTTTCTTCATCCTGCCGCACCAGCACCGACCACTGCAACGTGGCCGGGTTGCCGGCATGGCCGGTCTGGCTGAATCCGGTGAGATAGGTGCGCCCGTCCGGCCAGGCTTCGCGCAGCGCACCGGTGTCGCCCAGGGTGGCGCGGCGCAGGCTGGCGGTATCGATTTTCTGCTCGAGCAGCTCCTGCGGCCCGAGCATGACGGTGCCGTCCGCGCGCACGACCAGGATCTCGGCGCCGTACTCGCGCAGCGCCGGCGTGAGCAGCATGCGCGCCTGGCGCCGCGCCCATTCCCAGCTCAGGTGCAGGCCGAGCACGGCGAACGGCTTGCCCTCGTGGCTTAACACGGGCGTCGACACGTCGACGAAGCGCCAGGGGTCGGCCCTGTGCGGCATCAGTTTTTCCAGCAGCAGCGCCGGATGGTAGTCGCTGGCGCGCACGCCGTCGCGGCCGGCATCGAACCAGGGGCGCTTGCTGACGTCGTTCCCCTCCAGCAAACCCTTGGTCGAGGCCACCACCTTGCCATTGGCATCGGCCATGCCGATCCAGGCGTAGTCGGGGAAGGTCTGCTGCAGGCTCTCGAGCATGACGCGCGCGGCGGCGGGATTGCGCGCCTGGCGCACCGACGGCAGCGCGGCCAGCATGCGGGCGTCGCCGACGGCCTGCTCCACGACGCGATTGAGCGCATCGCGCATCTGCCACGACAGTTGTTGCAGGCGCAACTCGGCTTCGGCATTCGCCTGGCGCACGGCGAAATGGTTCACCACTGCCAGTTGCAGCGCCACGGTCAATGCCACTGTGATGCACACTGCCAATGTCATCAAGGTGGAGAGACGGAATTTGCAGAGCAGATCTTGCATAAGAGATTTGCGAGAGCCTAATTGTTCAGTGCCGTGCGATCATTTTCCTCGCCGTAGCTGGCCTTTGTTCCGAGCAAAGGCTATGCTCGACGACTTGATTGCTGGGTTCAGCAGTCC
>NZ_JBWBRF010000016.1:0-88290 GCF_056279385.1 Massilia sp. UYP34
TTGGACGGGGCCTGCGTGGTCTCGGTCATGGTGGTTTTTATATGACGGATTTTTTCGGGATCGAGGGCGGCGCTTCAGCGCCGGTGCGCGGCAGCACCATCAGCTTGGCTTGCGGGCCGTCGTCCATTGGGAACGACAAGCGCAACAGGCAGGTACTTTGGTGGCCTTCCAGCAGTGCTTGTAAATCAGACATCGTGGTTGCTCATCAGTTGAGCTGGACATTGTTGAATTCGAGATGCTCGACGTGGCTACTAGAGCGCGTCTGAACTTGCGATGAATTCCTTGACTGTAGTTATCAAACTGCGATTGGCCAGTGACAAATCGCAAGTCCCGCTCGACCGGCGCACATCGTGCCGATGGCAGGGGAAATCTATCGACTGAAGCACCAGCGACAGGACGGAGATGCGGAGAGGGAGCGATGTTGCAGAGACGGTATGGACGCCTTCCGGTGTCCTCATTCAGATGCCGGAATGGTGGTGCCGCTGGTTGTACCAGGTGAAGAAGGTCGCGCAGTGGGCCCGTGCGTCGGCCAGCGAGCCAAAGCGCGCCGGCAAGCCGGGCTGGTAACGCCAAGGTTTTGAATTGCGCCTCGGAATATGGGTTGTCATCCGAAACGTCAGGACGGCTGTGCGATTTGGCGATGCCCAGATCGCATAGCCGTGTAGCCACCGGTTTGGAGCGCATGCTGCTGCCGCGGCGCGACGGCGAGGTCATGTTGTCGGGGCACCAGCGGCGCCACCGGCGGCGGGCCCGGCTAGTCGGCCGCGCTATCCGGTTGCGGGGCGAGCAGCAGCTGCCAGTAGCCGACGTCGATCCGGCTGCCGAACTTGAGGCCCACTTCGCTGAAGTGGGCGACCTTGCGAAAGCCCAGGCGTTCGTTTAGGGCGACGCTGCGCGCGTTGGGTTGCGCGATGCCGGCGATGGCCGTGTGCAGCCCGCGCTGGCGCAATTCGTCGAGCAGGTGTGCGTAGAGGCGTCGGCCGTGCCCGCGGCCCGCCAGCGAGGGATCGAGGTAGACGCTGCTTTCCACCGCATGCCGGTAGGCCGGCCGGGCGCGCCATTTGGTGGCGTACGCATAGCCGGCCACCACGCCATCGACTTCCAGCACCAGCCACGGCAAGCCGCCGGTCGTCACGTCGGCGATGCGCCCGGCCATGTCGGGCGCCATGACCGGCGCTTCCTCGAACGAGATCGTGGTGGTGGCGACGTAATGGTTGTAGATGGCGCAGATGCGCGCGGCATCCAGGCTGGAGGCGGGGCGGATGTCGGTCATGGCGTCATGGTGGCGGCGCATGGCGCGGCAGCTCAGATGCGCGCGATCTGGCGGTCGATCGCGCGGTTGGCGCGCTCGCTGCGTTCGCTGTAGCGGTCCGTCAGGTAGGCGCTGCTGCCACGCATCAACAGCGTGATCTTGACCAGTTCCTCCATGACGTCGACCACGCGCTCGTAGTAGGCAGACGGGCGCATGCGGTCGTCGTCGTCGAATTCCTTGTAGGCCATCGGCACCGACGACTGGTTCGGAATCGTGAACATGCGCATCCAGCGGCCCAGCAGGCGCAGGGTATTGACCACGTTGAACGACTGCGAGCCGCCGCAGACCTGCATCACGGCCAGCGTCTTGCCCTGGCTCGGCCGCACCGAACCCTGTTCGAGCGGAATCCAGTCGATCTGGTTCTTGAACACCGCCGTGACCGCGCCGTGGCGTTCGGGGCTGCACCATACCTGGCCTTCGGACCAGATGCACAGTTCGCGCAACTCGACCACCTTCGGATGGGTTTCCGGCGCGCCGCCCACCATGGGCAGGTCGGACGGATCGAAGATCTTCACCTCGGCGCCGAACTGGCGCAGGATGCGCGCCGCTTCTTCCGTCAGCAGGCGGCTGAACGAGCGCTCGCGCACCGAGCCGTACAGCATCAGGATGCGCGGCGGATGGTCAAGGTCCGCGGCCCGGGCGAGCAGGGCGGAGGAAGGCGGTTCCAGGCGCGCGGGGTCGATGTTGGGCAGGTCGGCAATACGATGCATCTGAGGTTCCTCCAAAGTGGTTCAGCCTGCGCCCGGCGCAGGTCGGAAAGCCGGTCAGCCGAGGCGCAGCGCGAGCGCCGCCAGGGTCACGAACAGGATCGGGAGCGTCAGCACCAGGCCCACGCGGAAATAATAGCCCCACGAAATCCGAATGCCCTTCGATGCCAGCACGTGCAGCCACAGCAGCGTGGCGAGACTGCCGATCGGCGTGATCTTGGGCCCGAGATCGCTGCCGATGACGTTGGCAAAGATCATGGCTTCGCGCACGACGCCCTGGGCGCCGGTGTCGTCGATGGCCAGGGCGCCGATCAGCACGGTCGGCATATTGTTCATGATCGACGACAGGATCGCGGTGATGAAGCCGGTGCCGAGCGCCGCGCCCCACACGCCGCCCGCGGCGCATCGCTCGAGCAAGACGGTCAGGTAGTCGGTCAGGCCGGCGTTGCGCAGACCGTAGACGACCAGGTACATGCCGAGCGAGAAAATGACGACCTGCCACGGCGCATCGCGCAACACGGCGCGCGTGGCGATCCGATGGCCGCGCGCCGCGACCGCGAGCAGGAGCGCGGCGCCGGCCGCGGCCACGGCGCTGATCGGCACGCCGATTTCGTCGAGCCAGAAGAAGCCAATCAACAGCAGGCCCAGCACCCACCATCCGGTGACGAAGGTTGCGCGGTCATGGATGGCCGCGCCCGGTTGCCGCAACTGCGTCACATCGTAGTCGACCGGGATGTCCTTGCGAAACATCAGCAGCAGCGCCGCCAGTGTGGCGCTCACGGCGACCAGGTTGACCGGCACCATCACCGCCGCATAGCGGGCAAAACTGATGTCGAAATAGTCGGCCGACACGATGTTCACCAGGTTCGACACGACCAGCGGCAGGCTGGCGGTGTCGGCGATGAAGCCGGCCGCCATCACATACGCCAGCGTCGCCTTGGGTGAAAAGCGCAGGGCGGTCAGCATGGCGATCACGATCGGCGTCAGGATCAGCGCGGCGCCGTCGTTCGCGAAAATCGCCGCGACCGCGGCGCCCAGCAGGACCAGCAGCACGAACAGGCGCTTGCCGCTGCCCTTGCCCCAGCGCGCGACGTGCAGCGCGGCCCATTCGAAGAATCCGGCCTTGTCCAGCAGCAGGCTGATGATGATGACGGCGACGAAGGTGGCCGTGGCGTTCCAGACGATATCCCAGACGATGGGAATGTCGGACAGGCTGATGACGCCCGCCAGCAGCGCGAGCAGGGCGCCGCCGGCGGCGCTCCAGCCGATGCCCAGGCCGCGCGGCTGCCAGATGACGAGAATGAGGGTCGCGAGGAAGATGAGCGATGCGGCAAGCACGATGGTCCTTGTTGGAAGAGGGGGCCGGGACGCGGCGTTCGGACGCGCGAGGCGCCGGTCAGGCCGCCAGCGCGCCGATGCGGTCGAGTTCGGCCTTGAACGCCGCCTTGTCGCGCGCGAGCTGCGTCAAGGACAGCGCCAGGAAGGCCTGGATCCGCTCGACGATGATGGCGTAGGTGCGTTCGAACGCGTCCTCGATTTGCGCGTCCGTGCCCACCACATGGCCCGGATCGTCCAGGCCCCAGTGCGTGCGCAGCACGTTGCCGAGGTAGGCCGGGCAGGTCTCGCCGGCCGCGTTGCTGCAGACGGTGACCACGATGTCGGGCGTCACGGGCAGGTCGTCCCACGACTTGCTGTAATAGCCTTCGGTCGAGATGCCCTTGCGCTGCAGCAGGGCCACGGCGCGCGGATGGAGCTGCCCGGTCGGCTGGCTGCCGGCGCTGAGCGCGCGCCAGCCTTCCGGCGCGAGATGGTTGAAGACGCCTTCGCTCAGGATGGAGCGGCAGGAATTTCCGGTGCAAAGGAATAATACGTTCATGGATGGTCGTCGACAGGTGAAAACGCGGAGCCGGGCGCCGCCGGTGCGGCCGGTTCCGGCCCGCTGGCGTGCCTTTTCAAGCGTGCAGCGCCGGCTTCACGTACGGGCTCGGACTGCTGCGGTCGCATGGTGGCGGTTTACTCAATACTTCAAGAGACGTTGAGATGATGGCGATAGTAACATCCTCGGCCTGACGATTCAACAGCGATTGAATTTTTGCGCCACGCACGACAGCGGGGCGCAGGCGGGGTTACAATCGGCCGTTTATCAGGCGCCGCATATGGACACCAAACACGTACTGAAAGCCCTGGCCGCGCTGGCGCAAGAATCCCGGCTGGCCATATTCCGCCTGCTGGTCCAGACCGGCCCGGCGGGCCTGTATGCCAGCAAGATCGGCGAGGCCCTGCAGATCTCATCGTCCGCCCTGTCGTTCCACCTGAAAGAGCTCAGCCACGCCAACCTGGTGGAAGCGCGCCAGGAGGGACGCTTCGTGGTCTACACGGCCCAGTTCGAGACGATGAACGCGCTGGTGGGTTTCCTGACCGAGAATTGCTGCGCCGGTGAAGCCTGCGACGTGCCGGGGCAGGCGTGTTCACCCGGCGAGCGCGTTGCCGAAAGCGCTGGCGCCCACGGCAAGTGCGGGTGAAGGCGGCATGCGGCCGGCCTGCCGTGCGCGCTTGAGCGGTCCGCCGGCATGGAAATTTACCTGGCCCGCATGCCTTGCAACTTTCGCCAGGCGTCCGCTATAATGCGGCCTCGCTTACGCGACCACGCAGCACCGATTCAGGAGAGGTGGCAGAGTGGTCGAATGTACCTGACTCGAAATCAGGCGTACGGGTGACCGTACCGTGGGTTCGAATCCCACCCTCTCCGCCAAGCAGCATGAAAACAGCCACCGCAAGGTGGCTTTTTTCATTCCGGGACGTCACAGAGGAGCAGGGCGCTTTCGCGCCCTGCGTGCGTCCCCAAGGGGGGAGATTCGAAGGGCATCGCGTACTCGCGATGCCGCGGCCTGCAGGATGTAGGCGAATCCCACCCTCTCCGCCAAGCAGCATGAAAACAGCCACCGCAAGGTGGCTTTTTTCATTCCGGGGCGTTCACAGGCTAGCCGTCAACTACGTCGTCCCCGCGCAGGCGGGGACCCAAGTTCTGCAAACGTCGCCGATACGTTTGCAAGATTGGGTCCCCACCTTCGTGGGGACGACGTTTTTACGCTAACTCAAGAAGACTTTCGCCTTAACTTAACTTCATTACACCGCAAGGTGGCTTTTTTCAACCCGGCCGCGCGCGACCTTTGGGGCGGCCCTGTGCCGGACCCGCGCCCCGGCCCAGCATCCCGCGCCGCGGCGGTGCTCAGCGCTTGACCGCGTGCAGCCACACCGCCGCGATCCGTTCCACGTCCTCGTAGCCCGGTTCGCCCAGCTGGCCGCCGAAGATGTCGGGATCGAGCTCCTCGTAGGTCCAGGTGTCGCATTGCGCGGCCAGGGTCGGGCGCAGGCTTTCCAGGAAGTGGTCGTGCTGGCCGCACAGGGCCACGCCGGTGTAGAGCATCAGGCTGCCGCCGCGGCGCAGGCGTCCCAGGCCCTGTTCGACGATGCGGCGCGACAGTTCGGCGCCGCGCTCGCCGCCGCCATGGCGGTAGCGGCGCGCATCCGGATCGACCACGAAGGGCGGGTTCGACACCACCAGGTCGAAGTCGCCCTGCAGGCCGTCGAACAGGTCGCTCTGGGCCAGCGCCAGGTTGGACGCCCCGTTCAGGCGGCCGTTGACCATCGCCAGCTCGAGCGCCTTCGGGTTGATGTCCGCGCCGATCACCTCGGCGTGCGGGAACGTGCGCGCGATCGTGAGCGCGCCGGCGCCGCCGCCGCAGCCGATGTCCACCGCGCGCACCGGTCCGGCCCCGACGAAGGCGAAGCCGCGCCGCAGGGCGCCCACGAAGCGGTAGGTGTCGGGGCCGAAGAACACGGCGTCGTCGTCGCGCGTCGGCCAGGCCGAGTGGAACACCAGCATGTCGTCCAGGGTCGACGCCCGCACCAGCGAGCGCAGTCCATCTTCTCTTTCTTCCAGCACTCCGGCGTCGCGCATCAACGCCACCACGCTGGCCGGCAGCAGCGCGCGCTCGAAGGGGCGGCTCCAGCCGAACACGCCGCGCAGGTCGTGCGCGCGCTCGTTTCCGGGACGGTTGTTGATGCGGCGGTGGGTTGCGGGCGTGACCGTCATGAAGCGGTAACCGGCCTGGCGCAGGGCCGTGCCGAGGGCGAGGAGGGCGTTGGCGTTGGATGAGTTCATTGCGCCAGCGTGGCACGGAAGCCACTGCCGCACCGTGCGCGCACGCACGCAGGATGTGTTCGTGCGCGGACGGGTTTTGGTGCATGATGTGGTCAACCGGAAAACGTTGGAAAAGCCGGCTAAAAAAAATCGACCGGACACACCGAGAGAGAGAGAAATCATGACGAGCCTGGACCTGGACGACGTGCCGCGCAGCCGCATGGCGCGCGAGATCGCACGCGAGCGCCGTGAGCGCGCATTGCACGACGAATTGCGCGCCGGATTGGGCGCGCTGGACGACCTGCGCGGCAAGGATGCGCGTGAGCGCGCCGATACCTGCAATCTCAAGCGGGGTGGCAACTGAGCGGACAACAAGAAACAAGGAACATCGATGCGTTGGGAAGGTGACCGTGAAAGCGACAATGTAGAAGACCGGCGTGGCGACGGAGGAGGTGGCGGCGGCGGCTTCGGCCTCGGCGGGCGCTCGATCGGCATCGGCACGATCGTCGTCGCCCTGGTCGCATCCTATTTCCTGGGCGTCTCGCCCGCCACCATCCTTGGCCTGCTGTCGGGTGGCGCGCCACCACCGCAGGGGGCGCAGGTGGAGCAGCCGCGCGCCGAGCGCGCCGACGACCGCGAAACGCGCTTCGTGCGCACCACGCTGGCCTATACCGAGGACGCATGGGCCCAGCTGTTCAGCGAACAGGGCGCACAGTACACACCGGCGCGGCTGGTGCTGTTCGAAGGCCGTACCGCCACCGCCTGCGGTGTCGGCGAAAGCGTGAGCGGCCCGTTCTACTGCCCGGCCGACGGCAAGGTCTATATCGACCTGGGCTTTTTCCGCACCATGCGCCAGCGCTTCAACGTCGAGGGCGAGTTCGCCCAGGCCTATGTGATCGCGCACGAAGTCGGTCACCACGTACAGAACCTGCTGGGCATCTCGAACAAGGTGCAGGCAGCCCGCCAGCGCGCTGGGGAGACCGAGGGCAATGCCCTGTCGGTGCGCCTGGAACTGCAGGCCGACTGCTTCGCCGGCGTGTGGGCCAACCGCACCAACCAGCGCAAGAACATCCTGGAACAGGGCGACGTCGAGACGGCCCTGAACGCGGCCAGCGCCATCGGCGACGACGCCCTGCAGCGGCAGGCGCGCGGCGTCGTGGTGCCCGATTCGTTCACCCACGGCAGCTCGGCCCAGCGGGTGCGCTGGTTCCAGCGAGGGCTGGAGAGCGGGCAGGTCGCAGCGTGCAATACATTTGATGCCAATAAGATATAAACGGCATCAATTAATTGCCATTAGTACATAATTACCTGATTTTATTCAATAAAAGGCGTGAAAAGCCCCTTTCGTTGCCGTGCGCCTATCGCAATGCGTGAAGTTTTACCATAAGTTTGTGTCACATCAGCTCGTTTTGTTACGAGCAGTGACCAACCGAATCGTGAAGGAGAACTCATGCTGGCAATGAATTACCGCGGGCCATATCGGGTCCGCGCCGATCACAAGCCCGATCCCGTCATCGAGCATCCCGGTGACGCCATCGTGCGCGTCACCCGGGCCTGCATCTGCGGTTCCGACCTCCACCTGTACCATGGCCTGGTGCCCGACACCCGTGTCGGCCACACCTTTGGCCACGAGTTCATCGGCGTGGTGGAAGAGGTCGGGTCCGGCGTGCAGCGCCTGAAGGTCGGCGACAAGGTGCTGGTGCCGTTCAATGTGTTCTGCGGCTCCTGCTTCTTTTGCCAACACGAGTTGTATGGCAATTGCCACAACACGAATGCGCAAGCGACGGCGGTGGGCGCGATCTATGGTTATTCGCACACGGCGGGCGGCTACGACGGCGGCCAGGCCGAGTACGTGCGGGTGCCGATGGCCGACGTCGGCCCGATGGTCATCCCCGACGACATCCACGACGACGACGCCGTCCTGATGACCGACGCGCTGCCCACCGGCTACCAGGCGGCCGAGATGGGCGACATCCAGGAAGGCGACACCGTGGTCGTGTTCGGCGCCGGGCCGGTCGGCATCTTCGCCGCCAAGTCGGCCTGGCTGATGGGGGCGGGGCGGGTGATCGTGGTCGACCACGTCGAGTACCGCCTCGAATTCGTCAAGCGCTACGCCCAGTGCGAGGTCGTGAACTTCAAGGAAGTAAAGGACATGGCGCTGCACATCAAGAAGATGACCGACTGGATGGGCGCCGACGTCTGCATCGACGCGGTCGGCTGCGAAGCGGCCGGCAACACCATGCAGACCATCACCGGCGTCTACACGATGATGCAGGCCGGTGCGGCGACCGTGCTGCACTGGTGCATCAACTCGGTGCGCAAGGGCGGCAACGTCTCGATCGTCGGCGTGTATGGACCGACCTTCAACGCGGTTCCGATCGGCAATGCGCTGAACAAGGGCTTGACCCTGCGCATGAATCAGGCCAGCGTGCGCCGTCACCTGCCGCGCCTGATCGAACACATCCGCGCCGGCCGCATCGATCCGAAGCAGATCATCACCCACCGCATCCCGCTGGAAGAAGTGTCGGATGCGTATCACATTTTCTCGAGCAAGCTGGATAACTGCATCAAGACCGTCCTGATTCCGCCGCGCGCCAACGAAACTCGCGCCGTCAAGGCCAGCGTCCAGCAGTGAACACACGATCGAGCACAGGAGAAACCATGGAAACACGACACGATATCGTTACCGCCAACGACCAGCGCGACGGCCAGCACGCGCCCGGCGAGCACGACGGCGAAGGCCACGTCGGCCATGTGCACGGCCACATCGCGCCGCGCCGCCCGACCCGCGACCAGTTGCAGCACATCCAGGGCTGGGGCGCCGACCTCGACCGCAAGAACCGTCCCGGCGTGCCGATGGAACGCACCCCGCCCCGCTTCATCAACGTCCCCGACGGCGACCCGGCGCCGCAGGAGCAGCACGTCGAAGTGCTGGTCTCGACCGAGCGTCCCGGCCGCACGCCGCTGTTCGGCTCGGTGCAGCCGCCGTCCGGCCTGTCCGGTGCGATCCGGCGCCTGGCGTTCAGGTCCACCGAGAATGACGTGCGCCACTGGCTGCTGTTGTTGCTGGCCGACCGCGTCAACGTGGTCGAAGGCATCGGCGACGACCTGGCCAAGGGCAAGGTGCCGAACATCCTGGCCGAGATGGGCATCAAGTCCGAGCTCAAGCACAATCCGGCCGGACTGGCGAAGAAAGTGGCGATCGGCGCGGCCGTGGTCGGCGCTGCCTGCTACCTGATGAAACGGCGCGACCGCCGCTAACGCTGAACTCGGCCTGTCGGCAGCAAGCCATGACCGTGTTGTCAACATTGACAACGCGGTCATTGTTTTTGAGCAAACCAACCTTTACGAGCTCGTCCATCATGGTCGATGACCGGCGCCCCCCGGCCCGGCATACCGGATGGAGACGAGATGATCCCGCAACCGCTTCTCAAGGCAGCCCTGCTGGCGGCTGCCATCCTGTTCGCGCCCGCCGCGCCCGCCGCGCCGATGATGGCGCCGCCGCTCAAGCTGGACGCCAAGGCCCAGGCCCAGGTCGTCAGCCAGCTGGCGGCGCGCCGGCCGGCGGTCGGCCTCGACGCCGACCACGGCTACAAGGTCGTGGCCCAGCACCCGGGCGTGCAGGGCACCCACGTGGTGCGCGTCGCCCACCTGTACAAGGGTCTCAGGATTTTTGGTTCGGAATCCGTGGTGGTGCTCGACGCGCGGCGCCAGATCGTGTCCGAGAGCGCCTCGCCGCGCCGCCTGCACCTGGGGCGCGGGCCTTCCAACCGCATGCAGGGCGCTACAAGCGGCTTCAACGTCAAGCCGACCGTCAACCGCAAGGCCGCGATCGCCGTCGCGCTGCGCGACATGCCGGAGGGCGTCGTCAACGTGGTGCCGCCGACCGCCGAACTGCTGATCTATCCGATGATGCGTGACGAGCGCGCGCCCGGCGCCGAGGGCAAGCTCGAGTCCGAGCTGAACGCGGCCGACCTGGTCGAGACTGTCGACCGCTACGAGCTGGCCTGGCTGGTGCGCCTGCGCATGAAGGCGGACCGGAAAAGCGGCGAGCAGCCGCTGTACTACGACGTCGTCGTGAACGCGCGCGACGGCGAGATCATCGACCGCTGGAACATGCTGCAGACGGTGGAAGGCATCGGCCACAGCCAGTACAACGGCCAGGTCCCGCTCAGCACCACCTTCGCCAACAACGTCTACCAGATGCTCGACCCCGAGCGCGGCAAGGGCGGCTCGTTCGGCGCGATGGCGATCACCAACGCCAACCATGGCACCTCGAGCGGCCGGGTGTACACCAACACCGTCAACACCTGGGGCGACGGCAAGCAGTTCGTCGAGGGCGGCAGCACCACGGGACCGAACGGCCAGACCGCCGCCGTCAACGCCATGTGGGGCTTGAAGAACACCTATGACATGCACAAGAGCGTGCTGGGCTGGCTGGCGCTGGACGGCCAGGACACGGCCACCCACATCGCGGTGCACGTCAACCGCGGCTACGACAACGCCTATTACAGCGATACCTGCCGCTGCATGTTCATCGGCGACGGCACGTATTTCACGAACCTGGCCTCGATCGACGTGGTCGGCCACGAGATGGGGCACGGCATCACGGCCGCCACCTCGAACCTGGTGTACGCGGGCGAGCCGGGGGGCCTGAACGAATCGAGTTCGGACATCGCCGGCGAGGTGGTCGAAGCCTATGCGCGCGCTGGCGGCAAGGGCGATGTCATCCCCGAGACCGGCAACGACTGGATGCTGGGCACGGAGATCAGCCGCACCGGGACGCCGCTGCGCTGGATGATCAAGCCCAGCCGCGATGGCAATAGCCACGACGCCTGGAGCGCGGGCCTGCGCCGGCTCGACGTCCATTACAGCAGCGGCCCGAACAACCGCATGTTCTACTTCCTGGCCAAGGGGTCGAGCGCGGAGAATGGCAACGATGCCTGGAGCCGCTACCTGGTCAGGCAGCCGCTGGCGATGACGGGCATCGGCATCGACAAGGCCTACCGTATCTGGTTCCGCGCCAATACGACCAAGTTCACGTCCAGCACCAATTACCTGGATGCGCGCGCCAAGATGATCGAAGCGGCCGGCGAACTGTATGGCGCCGGCGGACGCGAGGCGATCGCGGTGCAACGCGCCTACGCCGCGATCAATGTGGGACTCGATGTCGACGAACCGGCGCCCGCGCCGTCGAATGCGTCGGCTACTGGTCGGACATTAGTGGAAACGGATTGAGCGGGGTGCCTTTCCACCACTCTTTTTCGGGCGTCAGCGCGACCACGGCGAAATGCAGGTGCGGCGCGGCTGGATCGGCATTGCCGGTCGCGCCGACGTAGCCGACGATGTCGCCGCGCTTGACCTCCATGCCTTCCTTGATGTTGTCGGCATAGCGGTCGAGGTGGGCGTAGTAATAGGCGTACTGCTCGCCCGGATCGAACTGGTAGACCGTCAGCCCGCCCGGTTTGCTCTGGAACAGCTTGACCACCTTGCCGTCGGCCGCGGCGCGCACCGGCGTGCCGGTGGGCGCCATGATGTCGAGCGCCTCGTGCTGGCGCTGTTCGCCGCGCGGCTGGTAGAACGTGTCGGTCAGCTGGTGTGAGGCGATGCCCTGGACCGGCACCAGCAGCTTGCCGGGAACGGTGGCCGGGGCCATCGGCGCGGCGCCTTGGTCGGGTTGCGGACGCAGCGGCAGGTCGGCGTCAAGCAGGTTCGGTTCGACCACCGGCGCGGGCGGCAGCTGGCCCTCGATCCGGGCCGCGGGCACGCCGACCGCGTTTGCAAGCGGCGGCGCGGCGGCGAGTTCCGGCGCCGGCGCCGGCGGGTTTGATCCGTCGCTCAGCAACACGAACAGCACACCGGCGCCCAGCAGCGCGCCAACGATCAGGGTCATCAGCCATTTCATCGCGTTCTCCGTCGGGCGCCTCCCGCGCCGCTGTTTTGTTGGTGTGAAGCTCAGTCGGGATTACTTGACGAGTTCGACGTCGGTGCCTTCGCCGACCACCGCGCCCACTTCGGCGGCGCTCCAGTTGGTCAGGCGGATGCAGCCATGCGACTCGGTCTTGCCCACGTGGCCGGGCACCGGGGTGCCGTGGATGCCGTAGTGCGGCTTGGACAGGTCGATCCACATCACGCCGACCGGGTTGTTCGGCCCCGGCTTGATCTGGGTCTTGCTGTCGCCCGGCTTGGCATCCCAGAACAGCTTCGGGTTGTAGTGGTAGACCGGGTTGGCGTGCACGCCATTGATCTTCCAGTTGCCGACCGGCAGAGGATCGCGCTTGCTGCCGGTCGAGACCGGATATTGGGCCAGCAACTGGCCGCCGGCGTCATACAGTTGCAGCGTCTTGGTCGAGTCGCGCACCACGACCCTGGCTGCAGGCGGCAGCGGCTGCTTGCCGCTCACGTGCGGCACCATGATCCGTTCGCCGGCCTGCGCCAGGGACTTGCCTGGGTTGAGGCGCTGCAGCAGGGCCGGGCTGGCATGGAATTTTTCGCCCAGGCCTTCGAGCGCGGTGGCGTAGCCGAGCGCGGGCAGCTTGGCCTTGCCCATCATCGTGTCCGGGATCGGCTGGAACGGACCGGCCACGTCTTCTGCGGTGATCGTATATTCGGCCAGGGTCGGGCTGGGATCGACGTTCAGCGCGTTCCAGGTGGCTTCGTCGAGCTTGCCGGTGACCGGGAGACTGCGCTGGGCCTGGAAGGTGTTCAGCGCCTGGCGCATGTTCGAGCCATAGGCGCCGTCGATTTCGCCCGGCGACAGGTGCTGGCGTTCGAGCAGGACCTGGGCCCGCAGCAGGCGTTCGAATTCGGCTTGTCCGGCGACGCCGGGGGCCTGGGAGGCGCCGGGTGCAACCGGCGCAGGGGTGGCCGGCGCAGGTGCCGCCGGAGCAGGCGCAGCCGGCATCGGTGTGCCCGCTGCGGCTGGCTGCTGGACAGGAGCGGGCTGGCCGACTGGCTGTTGCGCGAAGGCATAAGGGAAAACGCCTCCGAGGGCGGCGATCAGGGTCAGTGCGGTGGCTTTCTTCATACGGTCTCCTGCAGTATGCTTCTGGAAACCGTAGCGTAAGGACATGAATCGACCGGGTCTGTGCGTGAACGAACTCTTCAATCTCGTCCGCTTTGTTCCACCCGGCGCTACAATCAATGCACCATGTCGTCCATCAGCCATACCGTCACCCTCGTTCCCCTCGGCGCCAGCTTTTCCGCGCAGGAAGACACGACCCTGCTGCGGGCGCTGGAGGCGGCCGGGCTCGATGCGCCCAGTTCTTGCCGCAACGGCACCTGCCGCACCTGCATCTGCCGCCTGCGCGAAGGCACGGTGGCCTATATGGTCGAGTGGCCCGGCCTGTCGTTCGACGAGAAACGGGAAGGAGCTATTTTGCCTTGTGTGGCGCTCGCGCGCAGCGATCTCGTAGTGGAATTGCCGCTGGCGCGGTGGCGCCGGCCGGACTGAACGGCTCATTGCATTGACGGGCTCAGCGGACCGACCGGCTCGTCGGACCAGCCGGCGCATGCGGCGCTCATGCGGCGCTGTCCAGGCCGGTGGTGGCGAACCGTTCGCGGTAGATCTTCGGCGCGATGCCCAGCTTCTTCATGAACACCCGCCGCATGTGCGCCTCGTCGCTGAAGCAGGCGCGCGCGGCCACCGTCTTCAAGGGCAGCGCAACGTCGGCCAGCAGGTGGGTGGCGCGCTCGAAGCGGCTGGCCTCGATGAATTCCTGGGCGCTCAGGCCCACTTCTTGCTGGAACACGCGGGCGAAGTGGCGCTCGCTCATCATCGCCCTGGCGGCCAGTTGCGCCGTCGTCAAGCGCTGGTGCAGATTGTCCAGGATCCAGTTCTGCAATTCGCGGATGGTCGGGCGCGCCGTGCGTTCGCTCTTGAGGTAGGAGCTGAACTGCGACTGGCCGCCGGGACGCTTCAGGTACAGCACCATTTCGGTGGCCACCTCGAGCGCCAGGTCGCGGCCGAAATCTTCCTCGACCAGGGCCAGCGCCAGGTCCATGCCGGCGGTGACGCCGGCCGAGGTCCACAGCTTGCCGTCGCGGATGAAGATCGCGTCGGCCTCGACTGCGATGGCGGGGTAGGCCGCCTGCAGGCGCGCGGCCACGCTCCAGTGGGTGGTGGCGCGCCTGCCGTCGAGCACCCCGGCGGCGGCGAGAAAGAACGCGCCCGAACAGAGCGACGCCAGGCGTTCGATGCGGGGGCAGGCCGCCGCCACCCAGTCGACGATCGCGGCGCCGTCCGCCAACGCCGCCTCGATGTGGCGGGCGCCGACCACGATCGCGCTGTGGGGCAGGGCCAGCGTGTGCAAGACCTTGGTCGCCTCGAGCGACATCAGGGTGTCCGACCGCACCGGGCCGAGGCGGGTCGACGCGATGCGCACGTCGTAGCCGGGCGCGCGGCCCTGGCCTGAACGTGCGAGATGCAGGTTGGCGTACTCGAACACCGACATCGGCCCGATCGCTTCGACGGCCTTGAAGCCGGGGTAGACCACGATGTCGACGGTCCGGGTGCGTGCCGTGCTGGCGTCGATCGCGGGTGGGAGTATGCTGGTCATGCGCCATTGTCGCTGTCGCGACCGGCAAAATCCAGTCTTCGAGCGGCAAAATCCTGCCATTCTCGCGCCGCGGCGCGCAAGGCGCCGGCCGCGGCGCGCATACTGCGGGCAGATAGCACCACATCACATCAATGCAAGCGAAGGAATCACCATGAAAACCAAAGCAGCCGTCGCATGGCAGGCGGGCCAGCCGCTGACGATCGAAGAAGTGGACCTGGAAGGCCCGCGCGAAGGCGAGGTGCTCGTCGAGCTCAAGGCCACCGGCATCTGCCACACCGATTACTACACGCTGTCGGGCGCCGATCCGGAAGGCCTGTTCCCGGCCATCCTGGGCCACGAGGGCGCCGGCATCGTGGTCGAGGTCGGCCCGGGCGTGACCACCCTGAAGAAGGACGACCACGTCATCCCGCTGTACACGCCGGAGTGCCGCCAGTGCAAGTTCTGCCTGTCGCGCAAGACCAACCTGTGCCAGGCGATCCGCTCGACCCAGGGCCGCGGCCTGATGCCCGACGCCACCTCGCGCTTCTCGCTGGACGGCAAGCCGCTGTTCCACTACATGGGCACGTCGACCTTCTCGAACTACATCGTGGTGCCCGAGATCGCGCTGGCGAAGATCCGCAGCGATGCGCCGTTCGACAAGGTCTGCTACATCGGCTGCGGCGTCACCACCGGCGTCGGTGCGGTGCTGTTCTCGGCCAAGGTCGAAGCGGGCGCCAACGTGGTCGTGTTCGGCCTGGGCGGCATCGGCCTGAACGTGATCCAGGCCGCGAAGATGGTCGGCGCCGACAAGATCATCGGGGTCGACATCAATCCGGCCCGCGAAGCCATGGCGCGCAAGTTCGGCATGACCGATTTCATCAATCCGAACGAGGTCGCGAACGTGGTGGACCACATCGTGCAGCTGACCGACGGCGGCGCCGACTACAGCTTCGAATGCGTCGGCAACACCACGCTGATGCGCCAGGCGCTCGAATGCACCCATAAAGGCTGGGGCCAGTCCTTCATCATCGGCGTGGCCGCCGCCGGCCAGGAAATCGCGACCCGGCCGTTCCAGCTGGTGACCGGCCGCGAATGGAAGGGCTCGGCCTTCGGCGGCGCGCGCGGGCGCACCGACGTGCCGAAGATCGTCGACTGGTACATGGAAGGCAAGCTCAATATCGACGACCTGATCACCCACCGCCTGCCGCTCGAGCGCATCAACGAAGGCTTCGACCTGATGAAGAGCGGCGAATCGATCCGCTCGGTGGTGCTCTACTGACGCATGCGGATCAGTCGGCCGGCAGCGTGAGCGCTTCGTGCGCCGCGCTGGCCGCGACCCCGACTTTTTCTCCGCCGCCCATCAGATAGATGCGGTTGCCGACCACCGCCGCGCCGTGCCCATGGCGCGGCGTCGGCATGGCCGGCAGGGCCGACCAGCGGTCGCTTGCCGGGTCGTAGACCCAGGATTCGCCGAACACTTTGGCTTGCGGGACGAACTGCTCGCCGCCGAACACATACAGTTTTCCATCATGGGCAGCCGCCGCCAGGCCGCCCTGGGCCAGCGGCAGCGGCGAGCGGGTCTCCCAGCGATCGCGGGCCGGGTCATACACTTCCAGGGTCGCCACGTTGACCGGACGCGACCTGCCGTTGGCCCCTGCGACCATCTGGCGCCCGCCCACGACGTAGATCTTGTTGTCGATCACCGCGCCGGCGGCGCTGTTGCGCGCGCTGGGCGCGTCCGCGATGCGCGACCAACGGCCCGACTGCAGATCCAGCGCCTCGGCGCGGCGGGTGTCGGCGTGTTCGCTGATGTGCTTCGCATCGGGGCGCGTCGGGACGCGCCCGCCGATGAAATAGATCCTGGCGCCGACGGTCGCGACCACGCCTTCCGCGCGGGGCTGCGGCAGCGCAGGGCCGGTCGACCAGCGGTCGGCCTTCGGATCGTAGACGAACACCGAGGCGTGGGCGCGCCAGTCGGGAATCGCGCCCGAGAAGCCGCCGATGCCGTAGATCTTGCCGCCGGCCGCGGCCAGGGCGATGTGATGGCGGCCCTCGGGCAGCGGCGCCAGCCGGGTCCAGCGGCCCGCTCCCGGGTCATAGGCTTCGAACAGATCGGTATAGCCGGGGGCCGCGCTCAGGATGCCGCCGGCCACGTAGATCTTGTCACCCAATACGGCGGGATAGATTTCCTGGCGCGCCAGCGAGGCGTCGGCCGCGCGCGACCAGGTCTGCGCCAGGACGGCGCCGGAAGCGGTGAGCAAACTCAGCGCCAGCAGTGCCGGCATCGGTTTCAAGATAGGGGCTCCCTGGATTAGCGCTCGATCGCGAGCGCCTGTTCGATCACCCGCAGCACCTGCGGCCAGGCGGGCGAGGTCGTGGCGACTTCGTCGTAGTGGCTCGCTTGCGGCAGGATCACCACCTCGGCGGCGTCGCCGGCCGCTTTGGCGCGTGCCGCATAGTCGTGCGCCACGCGCGGCGGAGAAATGGTGTCGAGCGCGCCCGTCACCAGCCAGGTGCGGCTGCCGTTGGGCATCAGGTCGGCGGCATTGGTGTCGGCCAGTACGTCCGGCCGTCCGGGGCTGGGCGTGCCGGCCAGTTGCGCGAGGTCGCGGCCGCAGCTGGACTTGATCAGTGCCGCCTCGTGGCGCAGGTCGGCCAGGCCGCCCAGGCTGACGACACGGTCGACCTTCAGGCCCCCGGCGCGGTACAGGGGGCTGGCGGCCGGGATGCGCGCACGGCCTGCGATCCACTGCACCAGCTGGCCGCCGGCCGAATGACCGATCGCGACGACGCGTTCCAGGTCCAGCGCGTGGGCCGGCGCACTGGCCGCGAGCAGGTCGAGCGCCGCATGCATGTCCAGGTACATGCCGGGATAGCCGCCGCCTTCCTCGTCCACGCGCCGGTATTCGACGTTCCACACGGCGATGCCGCGCGCGGCCAGGGCGCCGGCCATATTGCGCAATTGCCGGATGCCGCCGAACTTGCTGGTCCAGCAGCCGCCGTGCACCAGCACCGCCACCGGGAACGGCCCGCTGCCCTGCGGCACGAACAGCTCGGCGTATTGCGAGGGCGCCGGGCCATAGGCGAGCCTGGCGGTGGGGGCGGGGCCGGTCAGGGCCAGGTAGTCGTCGAGCGTCATCGGCGGGAGATTCGTCGGGGCGGCGTGGGCGTTCAGGAGCGCGCCGAGCAGGAAGGCTGGAAGCAGTCTGGACAGGCGCATGGGATCGGTGGCCGAAGTGGTAAAACGCCACTATAGCCGAGTTGTTATTGCGTGAGGAAACTGCACTGGCGGCAGGTCAATCGAAAAACCGGGCTGCTTGATCCGTGCTAGTCTGCGCTCGAATGCACCTTAGGCAACCGCGTTGCCTTCCATGTCATCGCGCACCGGCCGGCATCGCCGCCGCGCGCGTCCAACCTGAGAGGCCCAGATGAGCGAACACCATTCCCACACATCCCGGCGCGAGCGCGTCGGCCAGCACTTCCATTCCACCCCCGACCCGGAATATCCGGGCGAACCGCCGGCGCCGCCATCGCCGCCGCCGGTGCCGGACGACGTTCCCGACCCGGTCAATGCCCCGGTCGAGGAGCCGCGCCTGCCCGAACCGCCGATCCGGGCACATTAACCGGTCCCGGGCACATTAGCCGGTCCCGGGCGCAGACCGGATCCCTGCGCATGCGCGGGAATCCGTTGGTGCGTCAGCGCGAATCCCCCTGGCGGTTGCCGTCGGGCGCAGCGCCGCCTTCACGGCCTTCCTTGTCGCAGTCCTGCGCGCCATCGTCGGCCTGCCGGTTCGCTGGCAATGGCGGTATTTCGCGAATCAATTCATCGGTCTCGTGCTGTCCCGGGGAACGTTCGCCGCTACCGATGTCCGCTTCCTCGTACATCGTGCGGCCCTTGTTCTTGGGATCGATACTGGGCGTTGGGTCGTTCATGCTGTGCTCCGCTAAAGTTGTCAATGTCGTACGATCCTAACAGGCCGACCACAGTGCCGGCGCGCGGCAGGACGGCGCATGCGGTGTTGCTTTTTCGTCGTCGGTGACGCGGGTGTGCTCGCTGTCACACTGCGGCAACAATGCGGTTTCTATAATGAGCTTGTAACAATAAAAGCCAGGAGGAGATGATGGGTTCGACTTTGTACAACAAGATTTACCTGGGCCGCCGCCCGCTGCTGGATTCCAGCCACGCCCGGCTGGCGCTGCTGCTCGGCGTGCTTGCCGGCGCCGGGATCGGATGGTACGCGCTGCGTTCGCTGCGCTGAAGGTTGCCGCCATGGGCCGAGGCGCGTACCATGCGCCCTTTGCTTAACTGAATGCGGTAATGAAAAACGACAAGCTGACGACGGACGAATACGATGCGCTGGAACTGGTGCGCCTTGGTGGCAAGCAGAACCTGGCGACGGCCTGCGTCGGGCGCAACACCAAGCGCCTGTGCGGCATCAAGTTGATGTCCTTGAGCCGCGACAAGCGGCTGGCGCTCACCGAAAAGGGCGAGGAAGTGCTGTTCCTGCGCCGCTGCGTGCTGGGCCTGCGCGCGCTGGCAGCCGACCCGATGGCGGCGGTCGACGACGACGTGCTGCGCTTCCTGGGCCGCAAATCGCACGTCCTGCCGCTCGAGACGGGTGGCCATGCGCTCAGCGAGCGCGGCCGCGAGTCGCTGGCCGACATCGACCAGCAGGAAGCGCGCCACTGATCCTGGCTTGCAGCGCTGGCCACTAGCTGGCGCGCCGCGGCTTCGGATAGACCAGCGCCCGCACCGCCACCTCGGCCGGCACGTTCATCGTGGCCAGGAATTCCGCCGCGCGCGCCAGGCCAAGCGTCGGGACCGACGCCACCGCCTGGTTCACCAGGTCGCGCGTGCGGCCGTCCACGCGCTGCCTGCGCACCGCCTGCGCGCCAGACTCGTTCGCTGCCTCGGGCGTCTCGTTGATCATCATGGTTCGTACTCCGTCAATGCACGATAAGGACGGTGATTGTACGTCGATTGACAACCAAATGACTATGGAAATGTTTTCGAGAAGACAATTTTCATGCCTCCCGGATAGGGCGTCGCAGCGCTGTCCCAGCGGCGGTCTCAGGCGGGCATCGACGCTTCCTGCTCGCGCTGTAGCGCCGGCAGCGCCCGGCGCTGGCGCAGCAGCTGCTCGAATTCAGGGGCCGCCAGCGGCTTGCTGAAGTAATAGCCCTGCATCTCATCGCAACCACGGCTGCGCAGGTAGTCCAGCTGTTCCGCCGTTTCCACGCCCTCGGCGATCACCGCCAGCTTCAGGTTGTGGGCCAGGGCGATGATCGAGGTCACGATCGCGGCATCATTGGCGTCATGCGTGATGTCGGCCACGAAGGAGCGGTCGATCTTGAGCACGTCGATCGGGAAGCGCGACAGGTAGGAGAAGCTCGAGTATCCGGTGCCGAAGTCGTCGATCGAGAGGTTGACCCCGAGCGCCTTCATCCGGTGCAGCAGTTCCACCGCCGGCGTGACGTCGCTCATGAACAGGCTTTCGGTCAGCTCGATCTCGAGGCAGGATGGGTCCAGGCCCGTCTCGCGCAGGGCCGACTCCAGGCTGTCCAGCAGGTCGGGCGCGCCGAACTGGCGCGCCGACAGGTTCACTGCCACCCGCAGGCGCGGCAGGCCGGCATCCTGCCAGGCCTTGTTCTGGGCGCAGGCGGTGCGCATCACCCAGGCCCCGATTTGCACGATCAGGCCGGTCTCCTCGGCCACGCCGACGAAGCGGCTCGGCGGCACCATGCCCAGCTCCGGATGGTTCCAGCGGATCAGCGCTTCCATGCCCACGATCTGGCCGCTCTTGAGGTCGACCTGCGGCTGGTAGTGCAGCACGAATTCGTCGCGTTCGAGGGCGTTGCGCAGCGCGCTTTCGATGCGCACCCGCTCCAGCGATTCCTCGTTCATGGCCGGGGTGTAGAACTGGAAGTTGTTGCGGCCCAGCTTCTTGGCGCGGTACATGGCGATGTCGGCATGTTCGATCAGGTGGTCGCTCGACGTGCCCTGGCTTGGATACACCGCCACGCCGATCGAGCAGGTGACGAAGAACTCCTTGTTGCCGAGCATGACCGGCTGCGCCACCGCATGCATGACCCGCTCGACGATGGCCGGATTGAGCGGCTCGTCGGCGTGCTCGCCCAGGATCGCCACGAATTCGTCGCCCGACAGGCGCGCCACGGTGTCGGCGTCGCGCAGCGACGAGCGCAGGCGCGCCGCCACCGTCACCAGCAGCACGTCGCCGGCCTTGTGGCCCATGCTGTCGTTGACGAACTTGAAGCGGTCCAGGTCGATCAGCATCACCCAGACCGGACGCCCGCTGCGGTTGGCGTAGGCGATCGCCTGGCCCAGGCGGTCCTGGAGCAGCGAGCGGTTGGGCAGGCCGGTCAGCACGTCGTGCTGGGCCACGTGGTGCACGCGCTGCTCGGTCAGCTTGCGTTCGGTGATGTCGCTGCCGGTGCCGCGGTAGCCCTGCAGCTCGCCCCGGTCGTCGAAGATCGGCTGGCCATTGACCAGGAACCAGCGCGTCTCGCCGTGGTCGTTGACGATCTGGTATTCGAGATTGGTGAACGCCTCGTGGGCCTGCATCCTGGCCAGGTGCGCGCGCCCGCCCTCGCTGTCGAGCAGCCCCGGCACGCATTCCCAGCGCGTCTTGCCGAGCAGGCCCTGGACCGCCACGCCCGACTTCTCGGTGAAGCCGCCGGTGACCATCGTGAAGCGGAAATCCTGGTCCTGCTCCCAGTACCAGTCGGACGACATCGAGACCAGCTGGCGGAAGCGCTGCTCGCTTTGCAGCAGCGCCTTTTCGGCGCGCTCGCGCGCGGCCATGTCCTCGATCAGGCGGCGGTTGCTGCGGCGCAGGTCCGAGGTGCGCTGGCGCACCAGTTGCTGGACCGCGCGCGCGCGCATCCCCGCCGATTGGACGAAGGCGGCGCCGAGCAGCGTCACCAGGATGCCGCCCACCAGCAGCGCCACCGAGGCCATGTGGTCGGCCAGGAACGGACGCGGCGCGGCGGTGACCTCGACCCGCCATGGGCGTCCGCCGGCCTGCAGCACGGTGGCGCGCTCGCCGTGGCCTGGCCTGAGCCAGCTGGCGAGCGCCGGGCGCGCCTGCGGCGCGGCAGGGCCGGTCGACAGCAGCAGCGTCGCCGGCTCGGCCTGTTCGCCGGCATATACCGACACGAAAATATCGGCCCGGTCCAGGAGGCCAGCCCCCAGCAGCGACTGGTGCATCAGTTGCCTGGCCCGGATGACGACCGCGGTATTGCCGAGCAGTTCGCCGCGCTTGCCGAATACCGGCATGACCAGGTCGAAAGCGGCGGTCCCGGTCCGCACCAGCATGAACAGGCTCGTCGCGGTGGGCTGGCCACTGCGACGAGCCTGGTCGAGCGCGGTCATGAGCGATGCGTCGGGGCCCAGGTCCAGACCGAAGGCGCCCTCGTTCCCAGGCATCGGCTCGACGTACTCGATCACGTGATAGCGTTCGCGCGGCGCCGCCGGCGCCAGGCCGCCCGGCGTCTTTTCCATCAGGACGGCGCCCGGCCGCACGCGCTGCAGTTCGGCCTCGACCGCCGCGCGCTCGTGCGCCGGCACCACCCGATGATAGTGGAAAGCCTGGATGAAGCGATGCCGCTCGAGCAGGCGCGAGGTGAAGTCGGCGAAGCGTTCGCGGCTGACCGGCTCGCCGTTCGAGAACAGCTGGTTGGTCACCGCCAGCACTTCGATCGCGCCGTCCATCCCCTGGCGTATCGCCGCCACCCGCTCGTCGGCGCGCTGGGCGAAGGCGAGCGCCATATTGTCATACTCGAGGTGGCTGACGCCGATGAACAGCCCGAATGAAGCCGCCAGCCCGCCCCCCAGGGTGAGGGCCGCCGCGAGTGTCAATGAACGGATTGGTCGGCGCGGCATGGGGTCGTGTTCCTGGGCTATGGTAGGGAAGTAGTGGTGCGTTGAAAGAAAACTGATTTCCGGTAGGCATTTATCCGCGCAAGTGTGTCATAAACGCGGTAGGCTCGCAAACGAATCCTGTCGTGCGAGACAATTCTTCCACATGCTCAACGCCGCGCCAGCCAGGCCACCAGCAGGCGCGCCAGCAGGCGGTTGCTCCAGCCCAGGCCGCGCCCTTCCTTGCGGGCCATGCGCTCCAGCAGGCGCTCGCCGCGGCCGGGGGCCGCGCCCGGGCGGCCGGGACGGACCGCGAACAGGATCCGGTTGTTGCCGGCGATGCGCGCAAACCAGGCCAGGCGGCCGTCGAAGGCGGCGCGCAGGCGCTGCAGCGCGCTCGCATACTGGGGATCGTAGGTAAACACGTTTGCCACCAGCACGCCGCCCGGATGCAGGGCGCGCCGGCAGGCGCCATAGAACGCGCTGCTTGCCAGGGCGCCCGGCAGGCCCCGGCTGTCGAAGCCGTCGACCAGCAGCACGTCGCAGCAGCCCGGCATGCGCGCCAGGTAGTCGGCCGCGTCGCAGTGCAGGACGTGCAGGCGGGCGTCGTCGGGCGGCAGGCGGAACTGGTCGCGCAGGGCGATCACGTCCTGCCGGATCTCGAGCACGGTGATGCGGGCGCGCGGAAAGTGGCGGTGGCAGAACTTGGCCAGCGAACCGCCGCCCAGCCCGACCATCACGATGTGGCGCGGATCGGGCACGAACAGCGCGAAGCACATCATGGCGCGCGTGTATTCCAGCACCAGCGCGTCGGGACGCGAGACCAGCATCTCGCTCTGGACGTCCCCGGGCGTGAATTCGAGGGTGCGGCGGTCGCCCTCGGTGCGCACCAGGGGCGGGTGGTCGTCGAGGGCGGCCGGGCGGTCGAGGGGAACAGGCATGGAAGAAGTATATGCGAGCGGCGCGCCCGCCAGGCGCCGCCCGCATTCCGGCGTCAGGCGCCCGGACCCATCAGCGGCACCACGCCAAAGATCACGGCCGCGACCAGCATCACCAGCGAGGCCGAGATCGACCAGATCAGGGTGTAGCGCTGGTGGTCGCCGAATTCGACCTTGCACATGCCGACCAGCAGGTAGGTGGACGCGACCAGGGGACTGAGCAGGTGGACCGGCTGGCCGATGACCGAGGCGCGGCCGATCTCCGCCGCCGTGATGCCATACACCTCGGCCGCCTTGGCCAGCACCGGCACCACGCCGAAATAGAAGGCGTCGTTCGAGATGAAGAAGGTGAACGGGATGCTCAGCAAACCGGTGACGATCGCCATGTAAGGCCCCATCCATTCCGGCACCGCCGCGATCACGCTCAGGGCGATGGCGTCGACCATTTTCGTGCCCTGCAGGGTGCCGACGAAGATGCCGGCCGCGAAGATCAGCGACACCACCGGCAGCACGTTGGCCGCATGCGCCTCGATGCGCGCCTTCTGCGCTTCCAGGCCCGGATAGTTGACGGTGATGGCGATCGCGAAGAAGATCATGAACAGCACCGGCAGCGGCAGGGCGCCCAGCACCAGCAGCACCAGCAGCGCCGCGGTCATGAGGAAGTTCACCCAGATCAGTTTTGGGCGCGCGGTGTCGGGCGAGGACACGCCGGCCGGCGGCTCGTCGCCCCCGCCCGATCCACCCGATCCACCCGATCCGCCCGTGAGCGGGGCGCCGCCATCGGCGTCGATGCGGCCGGCGGCGAAGGCGTGCACATTGCCCTCGCGCCCAATGGGGGCCGGAGCGGCCGGGGCGGCCGGGGCGGCGCTCCATTGCCCGGTGGTGCCGTTCATGGCGCCGGCCACCGCGAGTTCCGGGAAGGCCGGCAGGACAGTCGCCGGGGCCGGCTTCCTGACGGTCGCCTGGCCCGGCAGGCTGACGCTGCCCAGGCGCTTGCGCTCGCGCATGCCCAGCACCCAGGCCACGAACATCACCCAGATGGCGGTGACCGCCATCGGCAGGATCATCGGCACGAAGATGTCGCTCACGTCCACGCCCAGCGCGGTGGCGGCGCGCGCCGTCGGGCCGCCCCACGGCAGGATGTTCATCACGCCGCCCGCCAGCATGATGACGCAGGCCATCGTCAGGCGGCTCATCCCCAGGCGCATGTACAGCGGCAGCATGGCCGACACCGTGATCATGTAGGTGGTGGCGCCGTCGCCGTCGAGCGAGATGAACATCGCCAGCGCGGCGGTGCCGACCACGATCTTCATCGGGTCGCCCTGCACCAGTTTCAGGATGATGCGCACGACCGGGTCGAACAGGCCGGCGTCGATCATGATGCCGAAATACAGGATGGCGAACATCAGCATCACGCCGGTGGGGGCCAGGGCGCGGATCCCGTCGAGCATCATCGGGCCGAGGCCGGCGCCGAAGCCGCCGATCAGGCCGAAGACGATCGGCACGACGATCAGCGCGACCAGCGCCGGCAGGCGCTTGGTCATGATCAGGAACATGAAGACCACGACCATCGAATAGGCGAGGATGGTCAGCATGTCATGCTCCGCGAAGGGATAAGGGATGGCGTGGCCAGGACGGCGCGCGCGAAAGCCGGCTGCTTCATGATGTCTCCGATCGTTGTCGTGAATGGGGTAGTGCCCCGTTTTCGCCAACTATAGGCCGCGCAAGCTTTCAATCAGCTTTCAGCGCGCGGCGCATCGAAGACCACCTCGACGCGCAAGCCGCCGGCATCCGCGCGCCCGAGCGTGAGGGCGGCGCCGTGCAGCGTGGCGATGTCGCGCACGATCGCCAGCCCCAGCCCGGTGCCGCCCGGATCGGCGTCGAGCGTGGCCTGGGCGCGGTAGAAGGGCATCACCACCTTGTCGATCTCGGCCTCGCTGATGCCGGGGCCGCTGTCGCTCACCGCCAGCACGACCCGGTCGTCGCGCCGGCCCACCCACAGCAGCACGCTGCCGCCCGCCGGCGTGTAGCGGATCGCGTTGTCGACCAGGTTCGCCGCCAGTTCGTGCAGCAGCAGTTCCTGGCCGACGACCGTGGTGTCGGCGTTGGCCGCGACTTCGAGCGCCAGGTCGATGCCCTTCTGCACCGCCGGCAGGGCCAGTTCCAGGCCCACCTGGCGCGCGACGAGCGCCAGCGCCACCGGCCGCGCATGCTCGCCGCCGCCACCATGCTCGATGCGCGCCAGCAGCAGCAGGCGGTTGGCCAGGTGGATGGCCGAGTCGGTGGTGCCGGCGATCGCGCTGACGATGGCGCGCATCGCCGCCGGATCGTTCTCGCGCAGCGCCAGCGCGGCCTGGGTCTTGAGCACCGCGAGCGGGGTGCGCAGCTGGTGCGAGGCGTCGGCGATGAAGCGGCGCTGGCTGGCGATCAGGTCCTGCATGCGCGCCATGGTGCCGTTCATGGCCGCCACCAGCGGCCGCACTTCCTTGTGCACCAGGGCTTGGTCGATGGTCGACAGGTCGGACAGCGCCCGCGTCTCGACCTCGTTCTTGAGCCGCATCAGGGGCCGCAGCACCAGGCGCACCGCAAACCACACCAGCGCCGCCACCGCCAGCACCAGCACGGCCTGGCGCAGCAGGGTGTTGAGGAGGATGTCGCGCGACAGGGCGTTCCTCGCGTCGAGCGTCTCGCCCACCTGGATCAGGGCGATGCCGCGCATCGAATCGTCGTAGACCGGCTGCAGCAGGGCCGCGATGCGCACCGGTTCGCCGTTGTAGCTGGCGTGGTAGAAGCGCACCAGGGCCGGATACAGGTCGCTGCGCGGCACGCCCGCCGGCACCGGCGGCAGGTCGTCGTAGCCGCTGACGGTCTCGCCATCCAGGCCGGTGACCTTGTAGTAGATGCGGCCCAGGGTGTCGGTCTCGAAACTGTCCAGCGCCACGTAGGGGACGTCGGCCACCACCTTGCCGCTTCTCACCGTCACGCGCTCGGCCAGCGCGCGCGTGGACGACAGCAGCGAGCGGTCGTAGGCGACGTCGGCCGCGTCCAGCGCGTCGCGGTACAGCGACACGGCATTCGCCGCCACCAGCGCCACCAGCGGCAGGATCAGCCAGCGCAGCAGCTGCTGGCGCAGGCTGCCGAGCGGCCCGGGCGCGGCGCGCGGCAGCGGGGAGGTGCGCTGGTCCATGGCCTCAGGCGGGTTTTTCTTGCATCAGGTAGCCGATGCCGCGCAGGGTGACGATGGCGGCGTCGCCGCCGGGGCGTTCGAGCTTCTTGCGGATGCGGTGGATGTACAGCTCGATCGCGTCGAGATTGGCGTCGTCGCTCAGGGCGAACACTTCCTGGAACAGCTTTTCCTTCGACAGCGCGCGGCCCGGCCTGGTGATCAAGGCTTCGAGCACCGCGTGCTCGCGCGGCGTCAGCGCCAGCGGCTCGCCGCAATACGAGAACATGCGCGAGACCGTGTCGAAGGCGAGCTGGCCGCAGCGGTGCACCAGCGCCTCGCTGCCGCCGCGCCGGCGCAGCAAGGCTTTGACGCGCGCCTCGAGTTCGGCCAGCTCGAACGGCTTGGACAAATAGTCGTCGGCGCCCAGGTTCAGGCCCTGCACCTTGTCTTCCAGGCCGCCGCGCGCGGTCAGGATCAGCACCGGCGTGCTGGCGCGCGCGCCGCCGCGGGCGCGCAGGCGGCGCAGCACGTCCAGGCCATCCATGCGCGGCAGGGTCAGGTCCAGGATCACCAGCGCGTAGTCCTGGGTGTGCAGCAGGGCGTCGGCGTCGGCCCCGGTGCGCGCGCATTCGACGGTGAGATGGGCGTCGCGCAGCGCCTTCGACACCCAGTGCGACAGCTCGACGTGGTCTTCAACTAGCAGGATTCTCATCGCGCCAGTGTAAGCGCAAAGGCCGGGCGGCGGAAAGGGCGGGCGTCGACGGCCGACTGAAAGCGAATTGAAAGGTAGTCGCGCATATAGTCGGTCGAATAAAGCAGCACAAACATATAAGATTCGGAGACACCATGAAGCAGTCGGCCCTCGCGCTCGCCGTCCTGGCAGCGCTTTCCCTGAACCATTCGGTTTTCGCCCAGAGCAATGTGCAGGTGTATGGCCTGATCGACGCCGGCGTCGAGTACGTTAACCATGCCGGCGAAGACGGCGGCAAAGGTGGTGGCAACATCTTACGCGTGATCTCGGGCGGCAAGAACACCTCGCGCTGGGGTTTTCGCGGCAGTGAAGACCTCAAGGGCGGCCTGAAGGCGGTCTGGCAGCTCGAAGGCGGCATCCTGATGGATACCGGCGAAAGCGACGGCGCCGTGTTCAAGCGCCAGGCCTGGGTGGGCCTGGACGGTTCGCTCGGGCGCCTGGTCATCGGCCGCTCGTTCACCACCACCTATGAACTGGTGATCAAGTTCGATCCGCTGGGTTTCGCCCCCAATTATTCCTGGGCCACCGGCGCCAGCGCCACCGG
The DNA here is from genome assembly GCF_056279385.1 of Massilia sp. UYP34. Lineage (NCBI taxonomy): Bacteria > Pseudomonadati > Pseudomonadota > Betaproteobacteria > Burkholderiales > Oxalobacteraceae > Massilia > Massilia sp. UYP34. The sequence goes on from NZ_JBWBRF010000016.1 coordinate 27,979, forward strand.
ACCGTCGAAGTACGGCATGACGACCCAGTTCGACAACCTGGTCAAGTACACGGGAAAAAGCGGCGGCTTCACCTATGGCGCCACGATCGGCCTTGGCGAGCGCGCGGGCAGCCTGGCCGAGGGACGCAAGCTGGCGCTCGGCGGCTCGTGGTTCGGCGAGGGCGGCCTGGGCTTGATGGCAGCCTATGAGCGGATCAACGGCATCGCCGTCGCCGGCGTGCCCGCGCGCGACGACACCGCCGCCTACCACCTGGCTGCGGATTACCAGACCGGCGAATGGCGCTACACCGCCGGCATGCGCGGCTACCGGCTTGACGCTGCCCGCGCCGGCGCCGACCTGCGCGCCGACACCTATTGGGGCGGGATCTCGCGCACGATCGACGATGTGACCCTGACCGGCGCCGTCTACCACGTCGATACCGGGGACGTGCCGGACGTCGGGGATGCCGACCCGACGATGTTCGTCGTGCGCGGCATGCTGGCGCTGTCCAAGCGGACCACGCTCTACCTGTCGGCCGCGCATGCGAAGGCCGACCACGGCCAACTGGTCGGCCTGTCGCGCGACGACCCCGGTTTCGGTTCGACCCAGACCGGCGTCACGGCCGGCATCCAGCACCGTTTCTGAGCCGGTTCGCCACTGCAGCCGGCATGGCGCTATCATGCCTCCCATGAGATTCGTGCACACCTTCCTCGCCATCCTGGGCCTGGCGCTGGCTGCGCCCGGCGCCGCCCAGCCGCGCGAGGCCGAATGCCTGATCCCGTCCAAGCCCGGCGGCGCGATGGACCTGACCTGCAAGCTGGCGCGCAAGGCCCTGCACGGCCAGGGCGGCGCGCCCGAGCTGCAACTGAGCTACCTGCCGGGCGGCGTGGGCGCCGTGGCCTGGCATACGGTGGTGTCGCAGCGCCGCGCCGAAGCGAATACCCTGGTCGCCTTTTCCGGCGGTTCGGTGCTCAACCTCGCGCTCGGCAAATTCGGCGCCGCCGACGTCGACGACGTGCGCTGGGTGGCGGCGTTCGGGGCCGACTACGGCATGGTCGCGGTGCGCGCCGATTCGCCCTGGCGGTCGCTGGACGATCTGTTGACCGCCCTGAAGCGCGATCCGGGCAAGGTCTTGATCGGCATGTCCGGCACGGTCGGCAGCCAGGACTGGATCAAGATGGCGCTGCTGGCGCAGATGGCCGGCATCGATCCGCGCAAAATGCGCTTCGTCGCCCTCGAGGGCGGCGGCGAGCAGTTCATCGCGATGCAGGAGAATCACGTGCAGGCGGTGTCGGGCGACACCTCGGAGGCCTTGCTCCATACCGGCGCTGGCCGTGTGAGGGTGCTGGCGGTGCTGTCCGAACGGCGCCTGCCGGGGGCGCTGTCGGGCGTCAAGACCGCGCGCGAACAGGGCTACGACGTGGTCTGGCCCGTGATCCGCGGCGTGTGGATGGGTCCGGACGTGCCCGAGGCCGATTACCGGCGCTGGGTGCAGGCGTTCGCCAATATCGAAGCCAGCCCGGAATTCGCCGAAAAACGGGCCCGGGCCGGCCTGTATCCGTTCTCGCTCACCGGCGACGCGCTGACCCGCTACATCCGGCAGTCGGTCGCCGGCCACCATCGCCAGGCGCGACAATTCAAGCTGCTGCGCGAACGCTGAATACCCGACCTGAAATCCTGGCGAGCCCTTCATTGTCACCGTCTGCTTTCGAGGCGATCGAAAAGTTGCAATGCAGTTAACGAAATGACGCTGCGCGATGACGATTGCCGGGCAATTCGCAGTGCCGAGTCGCCGTAACGCGTATACTGCTGTCGCTCCGTCGATATGGTCACGGCCGCGCATTCCCCGCCGCCGGGCCCGACAGATCCCGCATTCACGACACCAGGACAAGAAACGCCATGAACAGTGCACCGATTTCCCAGACGCTCCGCTCGCTGGTCCGTTCCCTGCCGCGCACCGGCATCACCCTCAGCGAACTGATACAGCGTGTCGGCAACGATGGCCTGCTGATCCTGGTCACCCTGCTGACGCTGGTGTTCCTGATCCCGGTGTCGATTCCGGGCGTGAGCACCGTGTTCGGCGCCGCCATCCTGCTCATCAGCGTGAGCCGCCTGTTCGGCCGCAACCTGTGGATCCCGGCGAAGATCGAGCACCGCATCATCGGCACCCGCAAGCTGCGCCCGCTGCTGCGCAAGGCCTTGTCATGGCTGAAAAAGCTCGAGCGCGTCAGCCGCCCCAACCGCATCGAGTGGCTGGTGACCGGCGGCACCATGGCGGTCATCAACAACCTGGCCCTGATCCTGGGCGCCGTGCTGCTGATGATGCCGTTCGGTCTGATCCCATTCAGTAATACCTTCCCGGCAGTAGCCATCCTGTTCCTCGCCATCGGCCTGCTGCAGCGCGACGGCCTGTGCATCCTGCTGGGCCACGTCAGCAATGTCGTGACGATCCTGTATTTCGCCGTCCTGATCGGCGGCGGCGGCCTGGCCATCCGCGAGGTGTTCAACCGCTTCGCCGGCTGAGGACGATGCCCGGGAGCAACGTCGATGCGGAAGAGTTGGCTTGTTGCAAAGCATCTTCTTCTGATAAGCTGGCCGCTTCGACGAAAGAGCCCATGTTCCTGGATCATCCCACCATGACCGCGACCAATGCTGTGGCCGAGCCGGACCGCCTGGAGCGGCTGCAGCGCGTTTACGGCTACGCGACGGCGCTGGCGGATGCGGCGGGCGATGGCGGTTTCGTCGATAAAGTCACGCAGCTGCACGACCACAAGGGCACCCTGATCGTGTTCTGGCACGAGCCGCCCCTGGATGCGGAGCGGGACTATTTCACCCGCGCCTGGGCCAGCAAGGTCGGCGACGGCACCCTGAACGTCGAACATGAGTACTGACACAATGATGCTGGACGCGTCGACCATGGTCCTGGTACTTGCATTGGGCAACCTGGCCCTGTGCGCGCTGCTGACCTTCTTCAACCACGGACCGACCCGCTCGCCGGCGCTGACGCTGTGGGGCCTGTCGAAGCAGATCCAGGGCAGCGCCTGGCTGCTGCTGGCCCTGGGCGACGCCGGCGTGGTGCCGGCCCCGATCGCGGTGCCGGGCGGCTATGCCTTGCTGTTCGCCGGCGTGGCGGTCGAGGGCGGCGCCGCGTGGGAGGCGGCGCGGCCGCGCGCCTGGCGCACCCCGACCATGATCGTCGGCGGCGTCGCGATCCTGGGCTTCTTCCTGTGCTACCTGATCGACGAGGAGGGCTTGCGCGCCGTGGCCGCTTCACTGCTGCTGGGCGGCTTCTATTTCTCGGGCGCGCTGGCCCTGGCCTGGCGCTGGGGCGAGGCCAGCCTGCTGCAGCGCTTCCTGGCGCTGGCCAGCATGGCGCTGGCCCTCGTGGTGGCCGCGCGCGGCCTGTCGGTGCTGCTGCTGCCGGGCGGCTGGGGCTGGCTGACGAGCGAGCTGCTGGGCCAGCTGTCCAGCGGCGCCCTGTACCTGCTCATGCTCGGCAATGCCTTCGGCGTGCTGCTCCTGACCCGCGAACGCCTGCAGGACGCGCTGCAGCGCGCCGAAGTGATCGATCCGCTGACCGATGCGCCGAACCGGCGCGGCCTGTTCCAGCTCCTGGGTCCGTGGATGGCGCTGGCGCGCCGCCCGGGCCTGCCGACCGCGCTGGTGGTGTTCGATCCGGACGGCTTCAAGCGCGTCAACGACAGCTATGGCCATCCGGCCGGCGACGTCGTGCTGCGCCAGATGGTCGAGCTGTGCCGGCGCCAGCTGCGCGACAGCGACCAGCTGGGGCGCGTGGTCGGCGTCGAGTTCGCGCTGCTGCTGCCGCGCACCAACCTGCTCGATGCCGCGCAGGTGGCCGAGCGCATCCGCGCCGCGATCGAGTCGACCCCGTTCAAGGGCGAGCGCGCGATGATCAAGCTCACCGCCAGCTTCGGCGTCACCACCATCCGCCCCGAGGACAGCACCACGACCCTGTTCCAGCGCGCCGACGAGGCCTTGCAGCGGGCCAGGCAGGGCGGGCGCAACCGCGTGGAGCTGGCCAGCGAGACGCTGGCCGAGGTGTGAGCGGCCTCACCATGTGAGCCGCAGCGACAGCAGCAGTAACAGTAACAGCAGCAGCAGCGGCGGGCGTTGGCGTCGCGCCGTCATGCGCATGTCACGGGCGAGGATTATCCTGCGCTCAGTTCAACTGGACATGCCATGCAAGCCTCACCTGCCGGATCCACCGAGTCGCCCGTCTACGCCGCCGTTGAGCTGGGCTCGAACAGCTTCCGCCTGCACGTCGGGCGTGTCGAGGACGGCGTGCTGCGCCTGGTCGCCACCATGGCCGAGCCGGTCCGGCTGGCCGCCACGCTCGACGAGGACGGCATGCTGTGCGCGGCCGCCATGCGCCGCGCGCTGGGCTGCCTGGAGGCGTTTCGCGGCGTGCTCGACGCCTGGCGCCCGCAGGCGGTGCGCGTGGTGGCGACCTCGGCCCTGCGCATGGCGCGCAACGCTGCGCTGTTCCTGCCCGCGGCCGGCAAGGCGCTGGGCCGGCCGGTCGAACTCATCGCGGGTGACGAAGCCGGTCGCCTGGTCTACCTGGGCGTGGCGGCCACGCTCGGTGCGCAGGACAGCGGGCCGCGGCTGGTGGTGGACATCGGCAGCGGCTCGACCGAGCTGGTGCTGGGGCAGGGCGCCGCGATCCGGCGCATCGAATCGTTCGCCGTGGGCGCCGTGCGCCAGAGCCTGACCTTCTTCGCCGATGGGCGCCTGGACGCCGCCGCCTTCGACGCTGCGGTGCGTTCGAGCCGCAGCCGCTTCGCCGAGGCCAGGCTGGGCGCGCAGCGCTGGCAGCAGGCGGTCGGCGCCTGCGGCACGGTGCGCGCGCTGGCCGAGATCGCGCAGCTGCACGGTGAGGAAGGCGTCTTGGGCCGCGCCGGCCTCGAACGGCTGCGCGCCCACTTCGTCGGGATCGGCCACCTGGCCGGCGTGCGCCGGGCCTATGCGGCGGCCGAACGCGCACCGCACCTGCCGGGCGGGCTGGCGATTCTGATCGGCTTGATGGAAGAACTCGACATCGGCGAGCTGGCGCCGGTGCGGGCCGGCCTGCGCGTGGGCGCGCTATGGGATTTGCACCAGCGGGATGTGCACCAGCAGGACTTGCAGCAGCAGGCGGCGGCGGGCGCCGCCGCGTTGATCGACCCGCTAGCGCGTTCGCTCGGCGTCGCCTGACGCCTCGGCGACCGGCTGCCCGGGCGGCGGCACCGTCAGCAGCGCCGTGCCCGGCGGCTCGTCGCGCAGCCAGCCGAACAGGATCGCCATCATCAGCGGGCCGACGAACAGGCCGATCACGCCCATGGTCGAGACGCCGCCCAGCAGGCCGAACAGCACCGCCAGGAACGGCAGGTTGACGCGCTGCCCGATCAGTTTCGGGCGGATGAATTTATCGACCAGGAACAGCTCGACCGCGCCCCAGGTGAACAGGCCCAGCGCCTCGGCCGAATGGCCCTGGCCGAACAGCAGCAGCGAGACCACGGTGAACGACAGCGGCGCGCCGCCCGGGATCAGGGCCAGGTAGCCGGTGATCACGCCCAGCAGCACCGGGGCCGGGGCGCCGGCCACCCAGTAGGCCACGCCCAGCACGATGCCTTCGAGGATCGCGATCGACCCCAGTCCCAGCGCGGTGCCGCGCACCGACAGCGGCAGCACGCGCCGCAGCTTGGTGTACTGGTCGGGCAGCAGGCGCGCGCCGGCGCGGTCGATGTAGTGCATGACGCTCGAGCCGTGCACGTACAGCACGAACAGCGTGAGCATGGTAAGGAACAGATACAGGGCGTTGGCCAGGATCGTGGAGCCCCAGACGCGCGCGGTATCGGTCAGGTGCGGCATGAAGTCGCCCACCGTGGTGCGCACCAGAGCGTTCAGTCCGCCCGGCACGGCGAGGTGCTCGAGCCACCACTTGACGGCCGGTTCGGCCACCAGCGGCAGGTTGGCCAGCCAGCTCGGCACCGGCACCCCGGTCTGGTTGAAGCTGACGAGCATGCGCTGCAGGCTGGCCAGCTCGTAGGTGAGGGTGTGGAACAGCAGCACCGACGGTCCGACGAAGCTGACGATCAGGAGCAGCAGCATGAAGCTGGCGCTGGCCAGCGGCGCCCAGCCGCGCCGCAGCAGACGCTGGTGCAACGGCCAGGTGATCACCGCGAGCAGGCCGGCCCAGGCGATCGAGCCGAGAAAATGTTGCAACAAGAAGGCCAGGGCGATGGCGAACAGCACCGGCAGGATCAAATGAGCTTTGTTGCGCATACTGGCCCGGATCGAATCACGTTTTCCTCAAAAAATTTCTGCGTCGCGCGGAGTTTACAGCAGAGTTGTCCGCTTGAAAGAATAATACAGGATGCATTCCCAAAAAAGCGGAGTTTACGGAATGAATTCTTCTGAAAAACAGAAGGCCGCCCCTATGGGAATAATATTGTGACACCGATCGGCGCCGGTGGCGACAGGCGCGCGGTATGTACGGCGCGCTGCGGGAAGCGAGTAAATCGTTTATACTGTTTTCCCACTCAACGATGGAGCAGCACCCATGCCACGCAAGCCGGCGGCCGCGCCCGAACCAGCAGCGCGCGCGCAGCGCCCCAGGGCGAACAGCGCCCACCCTCGACCGGCGGCCAGGACCGTGGCCGGGTCTGTGACCAAGCCCGCGGTCAAGCCCGCCGTCAAGCCTGCGGCCAAGCAGATGCCCGCCGCCGCCACACCGACGAAGGGCGGGCTCAGGACGGCGGTCAAGTCGGCCGCCAGGGCGCTCGCGCATCCCCCGCCCAGGAAGTCGGCGGCAAAGTCGGCAGCGAAGCCGACCACGAAGCCAACCACGAAGCCAACCCCGAAGCCAACCCCGAAGCCAACCCCGAAGCCAACCCCAAGGGCCGTGGTGCGCGCGCCGGTCCAGGATGCGCGTCCGGTGCTGGTGCGCGACAGCTTCACCATGCCCGAGCAGGAATACGCGGTGCTGCTCGACGTCAAGCAGGCCTGCCTGCGGGCCGGCATCGACGTCAAGAAGAGTGAACTGCTGCGCATCGGCGTGGCCCTGCTGGGCCAGCTCGACGTGGCCACCCTGCAGGGCGTACTGGCGGCGCTGCCCCAGCTCAAGACCGGGCGACCGCCGCAAGGCTAGGAACCTACCGGGATAGGTTCTAAGTGGCGCCGGGCGCTAATGGATCGCCGACGCGCTGGTCAATTCCTTGAGTTCGCGGATCGGGATGTTCGACTTTTCATGCATGCGCAGCAAGATGGTGGCGCCGACGTTGAGCTTGCGGTGGCGGATCTTGCTGATGATCGGCGGCTGCACTTCGAGCACGCGGCACAGCTCCGCGTCGTTCTTCAGTTGCAGGCGCTCGATCAGGGTGTCGAGCAATTTATTGGGCACGAAACTCGAGGGCTCGAGGGCCCGCGCCCGGTGCATGGCCTCGAGCATTTCCTGTTTTTTCTGTCGTACGCTCATGTCGATTCTCCAATATGAAAACATGATTCAAGACAGATCGACTGTTCTGGAAAATTAGCCCTACCTATTGTGTTGGATTATTCGTGGCGGGTCGTTGTGATAATACTACGATTGTGTTGCGCACGATTCATGAAATTTAACTAAAAATGGCGCAATTGCAGGTTTCTTGCAGGAACTTATGCTAACTTCAGTCCCGAATGCGTCAGCAGCAGCACCTTGTCGGCCATGGCGGCCGCGGCGTGCGAGTGGGTGACCATGATGGCGCCGGCGCCGTGGGCACGGGTTTCGTCGCGCAAGAGCCGGAGGATGCCATTGGCAGTTTCCGGATCGAGATTGCCGGTCGGCTCGTCGGCCAGCAGCAGGGCCGGGCGGTGCACCAGGGCGCGCGCGATCGCCACCCGCTGCAGTTCGCCGCCCGAGAGCTGCCGAGGGAAATCGTCGCCCCGTCCCTGCAGGCCGACGGCGTCCAGCATCGCGGCAGCGCGCTCTGCCGCATGCGCGCCGCGCTCCTTGTTGAGCAGCAGCGGCAGCGCCACGTTCTGGCGCAGGGTCAGGTGCGGCAGCACGTGGAAGGCCTGGAAGATGAAGCCCATGCGGGTGCGCCGCAGGCGCGTGGCGGCATCGTCGTCGAGGCTGGACATCGGCGCGCCGTCCACGATCACCTGGCCGGAGTCAGGGCTGTCGAGGCCCGCGATGAGGTTGAGCAGGGTGGACTTGCCGACGCCCGATTCGCCCATGATCGCCACGAACTCGCCGGCCTGGAACACATGCGACAGCTGGGCGAGCACCGTACGGCCGCCGTAGGATTTGGTGAGCTGGTCGAGTTCGAGCATGCGGATCGTGGATTTGAATAACGGGGCTTGAATAACCGCGGCTTTATCGGGTCAGGGCGCGCCGCAGCAGGTAGCTGGCCGCATCCACCAGCGCCACCAGCACCAGCATCGCGATCACCACGGTGGCCGCGCTGGGCATCTGGAACAGCGACAGGTGGTACTTCAGCATCTGGCCCAGGCCGCCGGCCCCGACCACGCCCAGCACTGCCGCGGCGCGAATATTGTTTTCCCAGCGGTACAGCGTGTACGACAGCATCTGCGGCAGCGCCTGGGGCAGCGTAGCGTACAGGAAGGCCGCCAGCGGCCGCGCGCCGTTGGTGCGCAGGGTCTGCTCGGCATGCGGTTCGACGTTTTCCAGGGCGTCGGCGAACAGCCGTCCCAGCACCCCGGCCGTGTGCGCGGCCAGCGCCAGGGTGCCGGCCATCGGTCCCAGGCCGGCCAGCACCAGCAGCACCGCGGCCCACACCAGCTCCGGAATCGAGCGCAGCATATTGAGCACCAGGCGCGTCGCCAGCCGCGCCGCGCCCCCCAGGCGCCCGGCGCCGGCCAGCGCCAGCGGCAGGCCGACGATGGCGGCGAGCAGGGTGCCGACGGCCGACATGGCCAGCGTCTCCCACAGCGCGCCGAGGGTCTTCAGGAGGAAGGGCGCACTGGTCTCGGGCGGTGCGAAGCCGGCCAGGAATTCGCGGCTCGAATCGATCGCCTCGGCGCTGAAGAAGGCGCTCCACTGCAGCGGCAGCGAGGCGAAGCTGGCCACCACCAGGGCCAGCAGGCCGAGCAGGATCAGCCATGCGCCGGGGTCGCGCGGCGGCGCCGGCGGCGCCTGCGATTGCGTGGATGGCGTCATCCCAGCCTCCGGCGCAGCATCTTCGACACCAGGTCGGCGGCCGCCACCAGCAGCACGAACACGATCAGCATGGTGGCGACCTCGCCGCCGGCCATCATCTTGGTCGATTCGTCCAGGCGCTGACCCAGGCCGCCGGCGCCGACGAAGCCCATCACCGCCGAGCCGCGGATCGCGCACTCCCAGCGGTATACGGTGTACGAGACCAGTTCGGCGCTCGAATCGGGCAGGGCGCCGTACAGCAGCGCCGGCAGGCGGCCGGCGCCATTGGCGAGCAGCGCGTCGGTGGCATGGGCGTCGCTCGACTCGAGGATTTCGGCGTACACCTTGGCCAGCATGCCGCTGTACGACAGGGCGATCGCCAGTACGCCGGCGGTCGGGCCCAGGCCGACGATGCGCACGAACAGCAGGGCCCACACGAGTTCGGGCACCGAACGCAGGATCATCAGGATCCAGCGCAGGCCCTGGCGCACGAGCGCCGCGAGCGGATGCACGCGGCCGGTGCCCAGGCGCGAGATCGACAGGCGCTCGGTGATGACGACGGTGGCGGGAACGGCCACCAGCAGGGCCAGCGTGAGGCCGGCGGTGGCGATGGCCACCGTCTGCCAGGTCTCGCGCAGCACCATGGCCAGGAATTCAGGATCAACGGCCGGCACCAGGAAATCGGACAGGAACATCCCGGCCGCGCGCAGGCTTTGCGCATCGAACAGCAGCCAGGGCTTGAATTCGGCGCCGGCCAGCAGCGGGTACAGCAAAACCGCGAAGATCGCGGCCCACGTGACGCGCGCGCGCCACGCGGGGTCGCGATGAGGCACTGCAATGTCGCTCATCAGAAACAGGTGCTCATCAGAAGCAGGCGCCGACGGCGATCTGGCCGGGTGTGGGGTGCGGGGTATCGGATGCCGGCTCGACCTGCTCGTTGGCGTACAGCTCGGCGATCATGGCGTCGCTGACGTCCTCGCGCGGCGCATCGAACACGATGCGGCCGTCGCGCAGGCCGACCAGGCGCGCGAACTGCTCGCGCGCCAGGTCGACCTGGTGCAGGCTGCACACCAGGGTCGCGCCTCGCTGGCGCGCTTCCTGGCGCAGCGTGGCCAGGGTGTGGCGCGCCAGCGCCGGGTCGAGCGCCGAGATCGGCTCGTCGACCAGCAGCGCTTCGGCGCTTGACAACAGCAGGCGCGCCAGGCCGCAGCGCTGGCGTTCGCCGCCCGACAGGCGGTCGACCCGCGCATACAGCTTGTCGCCCAGCGAAAAGCGCGCCAGCGCGGCGTGGGCGGCGTCGGGATCCTGCGGGCGCACCAGCGAAGCCAGGGCGCGCCACAGCGACCAGTGCGGCAGGCGCGCGGCCAGCACCGCCGTCACCACGCGCTGGCGCGGCGGCAACGGCGGCGCCTGCGGCGCCAGGAACAGGCGCGAGCGCAGGTGGTGGCGCTCGGCCCCGCTCAGCCGCCAGGGATCCTGGCCGAAGACTTCCAGGGTGCCCGCGGCCGGCCGGTGGGCGCAGGCGAGGGTGGCCAGCAAGGTGGTCTTGCCGGCCCCGGAAGGACCGATCAGGGCGACCTGCTCGCCGGCGCGCACCGTGAGGTCGAGCGCGTGCAGGGCCGGCGCGCGGCTGCCGGCCAGGTGGCGCACGGTCAGGCCGTGCAGGCGGTAGGTCGCCATGGCGAAGCGCTTTCCCGGATTACTTCAGCAGGCCCGCGTTGCGTGCGGCGGCTTCGATCGCGCCGTAGTTGGCGGTCTTGGTCGGCACGAACCGGGTGGCGCGCTGCAGGTCGAGAATCTGCTTGCCTTCGGCGGTCGAGCCGTCCAGCGCCAGGAAGGCATCCTGGATCTTCTTCTTGAGCGCCGGGTCCATGTCGCTGCGCACGGTCCAGTTGTAGTCGAAGTAGCCCGGGGTGGTGTAGAACACGCGCACTTGTTTCGGATCGACCTTCTTGCTCTCGACGAGCTTTTCCCAGACCGAGATGTTGAGCGCGCCGGCATCGACCTTGCCGCCGGCCACGGCCGCCACGGTCGCGTCGTGCGCGCCCGAGAAGGCGACGCGCTTCAGGTCGGTGTCCGGGTCGATCTTGGCGGCAAGCAGGAACGAGCGCGGCATCAGGTGGCCCGAGGTCGAGGATTCCGAACCGAAGGCCAGGGTCTTGCCCTTCAAGTCTTCCAGTTTGGTGATGCCCGGCGCGGTGGTGATGAAGACCGAGCGGAATTTCTCGTCTTCCTCGCGCTGCACCAGCGGGGTAACCTGGCCCTTGCTGCGCGCATTGGCCTGCACGAAGGTGAAGCCGCCGAACCAGACCATGTCGATCTTGCGGTTGATCAGGCCTTCGACCGAGGCGGCGTAGTCGGTCACGGGTGTGAACTCGACCTTGAGGCCAGTGGCCTTGGCCAGGTATTCGCCCAGCGGCTTGAACTTGCGCTGCAATTCGGTCGGCGCTTCGTCGGGGATGGCCGAGACGCGCAGCACGCCGTTGCTCTGGGCGGAAGCGGCGCCGGCGAACAGCATCGTGCCGGCAACGGCTGCGCACAGGGTTTTCAGGACGTGACGGCGGAGGGACATGGTCATGACTGGCTCTTATGATGGTGGATTAAATCAGGATACGGATTATAAGTGCTTCACCACTGCAAGTAACTATTCCACGCGGCAAAAGCAGTATACAAATTGCTGTGTCGTGCCGAAGGGCGTCCGGTGCAGTTCGGTGCGGCTCTCGACCAGGCGGAACGCCGGGCCGAATTCGTCATGCAAGCCGTCGGCGTCGTAGCGCACGATGTCCAGGCCGCTGCATGTGGTGGGCCCTTCCGGGCCGAAGGTGGCGACGATCACGCTGCCGCCCGGGCGCATGGCGCGCGCCACCTGGCGCACGTAGGCCGCCCGTTGCGCCGGCTCGAGCAGGAAATGGAACACGGCGCGGTCGTGCCAGACGTCGTAGCGCCGTTCCGGCAAGGTCGTCTGCGTGATGTCGGCGACCAGCCACGCGACCCGGTCCGCCTGCGCGCCAAGACGCGCGCGGGCGACGCTGATCGCCTCGGCCGAGATGTCCAGCACCGACACGTCCGTGCAGCCGCGCGCCAGCAGGTCGTCGACCAGCGTGGCCTGGCCGCCGCCGACGTCGATGATCGCCGCCGAGCGCGCGCCGGCGCTGCGCTCGATCAGGGCGAGCGAGGTGTTCAGGTGCGGGGCGTACCAGCTCACCGCATCCGGCGCCTTGCTGCGGTACACGGTTTCCCAATGAAGTCGCTGGTCCATATTTCAACTTAGAAAGATCGCAGGGCAGGCCCTGCACGCTTGAATTGTCGTGCGCACGACGAAATGGGGGAATCCGCTATGATGGCAAAAACGGCAACGAAAGCGACAACCTCATATGCCATCTCGCATGGTGCGGCGTGGCGGCACGAATGATAAACCTTATGCTGACATCCTGCACATTCGACCCGCAGATGGCCCCCGTGGCCAATGCCCACGACGCGCAAGAGCTGCATGCCGGCCTGCGCGCCGGTGAAGCCTGCATTTCGCCCAAATTCCTGTACGACGCGCTCGGTTCCAAGCTGTTCGAGGCCATCTGCGAATTGCCCGAATACTATCCGACCCGCACCGAGGCCGCGATCTTCGAACGCCACGGCGCCGAGATCGCGCGCGTGGCCGGCCTTGGGGCCACCCTGATCGACCTCGGCGCCGGCAATTGCGCCAAGGCGGCCAGGCTGTTCCCGCTCCTGCAGCCGGCGCAGTACGTGGCGGTCGACATCTCCAGCGAATTCACGCACGACGCCCTGGCGCGCCTGCGCCAGCGCTTCCCGCAGATCGCGATGGAAGCGCTGGGCATGGATTTCTCCAACCGCTTCGAGCTGCCCGACGTGGTGCGCGCCGAGCGCCGCCTGTTCTTCTATCCCGGCTCGTCGCTCGGCAATTTCACGCCCGAGGATGCAGAGGCTTTCCTGGCGCGCCTGCGCGCGCAGTGCGGACCCGATGGCGGCATCCTGATCGGCATCGACCTGGCCAAGGACAAATCCACGCTCGACGCCGCCTATGACGACGCGCTGGGCGTGACTGCCGCCTTCAACCTGAACATCCTGCGCCACGTGAACCGGCTGGTCGACGCCGACTTCGACATCCGCCAGTGGCGCCACCAGGGCTTCTACAACGCCGCGCGCGGCCGCATCGAGATGCACCTCGAGGCGCGCACGGCGCAAGAGGTGCGCTGGCGCGGCGGCGCGCGCCGCTTCGAGGCCGGCGACTGCATCCACACCGAGAACAGCTACAAGTACCAGCAGGCCGACGCCATCGGGCTGCTGGAGCGTGCCGGTTTCGAAGCGACCCGGGTCTGGACCGATCCCCAGCGCTGGTTCGCAGTGATCCACGCACAGGCTATTTCCCTATGAATATGCTGCGCGACGAGGGGCTGCCGCGCACCTTCGCCAGGGTGCGCGGCCGTTCGCTGCACCTGGCAGACAGGCTGTCCGACGAAGATTGCTGCGCGCAGTCGATGCCGGACGCCAGCCCGATCAAGTGGCACCTGGCCCACACCACCTGGTTCTTCGAGACGTTCATCCTCGAGCCGCGCGAACCGGGCTTCGCGCCGTTCCACCCGGCGTTCCGGGTCATTTTCAATTCCTACTACAACGGCGTCGGCGACAAGCATCCGCGCCCGCACCGGGGCCTGCTCACGCGGCCGTCGCTCGGCGAGGTGAAGGCCTACCGCCACGACGTCGACCGCCGCATGGACGCGTTGCTGGAACGCGGCATCGACGACACGCTGGCGGCCCTGGTCGAACTGGGCCTGCAGCACGAGCAGCAGCACCAGGAGCTGATGCTCACCGACGTCAAGCACCTGCTGGCGCAAAGTCCGCTGTATCCGGCCTATGCGGCCGATCCCCTGGCGCCATCCGGGCCGGCGGCGCAGCCGGACTGGCTCGCGTTCGACGGCGGCTTGACCGAGATCGGCCACGCGGGCGCGCTCTTTTGCTTCGACAACGAACTGCCGCGCCATCGCACCTACCTGGCGCCGTTCGCGCTGGCCACGCGCCTCGTCACCAATGGTGAATACCGCGCCTTCATCGAGGCCGGCGGCTACCGCGACCCGAGCCTGTGGCTGGCCGAGGGCTGGGACCGGGTGTGTGCGGGCGAGATCACCCGGCCGCTGTACTGGATCGAACGCGAAGATGGCTGGCACGAGTTCACGCTGCACGGCCTGGCGCCGCTCGACCCCGAGCGTCCCGTCACCCACGTCTCGCTGTACGAAGCCGACGCCTATGCGCGCTGGTGCGGCGCACGCCTGCCGACCGAGGCGGAGTGGGAATTCGCCGCGCTCCAGGCCAACGTCAAGGCGCCCGGCCTGGGCGCGCTGCCGGCGCCTCATTTGGCGCTTCATCCGGCGGCGGCCGGTGGCGCCGGCCTGCAGCAACTGTTCGGCGCCTGCTGGCAGTGGACCAGCAGCAGCTACGCACCCTATCCCGGCTATGCGCCGGCGCCGGGCGCCATCGGCGAATACAACGGCAAGTTCATGGTCAACCAGTACGTGCTGCGCGGCTCGTCGTGCGCCACGCCCGAGGGCCATGCGCGCGCCAGCTACCGCAACTTCTTCCCGACCGGCGCGCGCTGGCAGTTTACCGGCATCCGGCTGGCGCGATGAGCCGCCGGCGTGACTGGCGCGCGCGCCTGAAGGACCAGCGCGCCAATATCTACATCCTGTCGCATCCCCTCAAGTTCGCCCTGCAGGTGCTGAGGGGCTTTCGCGCCAACCAGGGCCTGCTGCTGGCCGGCGCCGTCGCCTATTACGCGCTGCTGTCGATCGTGCCCTTCCTGATGCTGGTGGTGGTGGCGCTGTCGCATTTCATCGACCCGGTGGAATTGCTCGACACCTTGCGCCGCTACCTCGAACTGCTGGTGCCGGGCCAGTCGCGCCCGATCGTGACCGAGGTCGCCAACTTCCTGCAGGATCGCCAGATACTGACCTGGGTGCTGGCGCTCACCATGCTGTTTTTCAGCTCGCTCGCGTTCACCGTGCTGGAAAACGCGATGAGCGTGATCTTCGTGCACCGGGTCGCGGTGCGGCGTCGCCATTTTCTCGTCTCCGCGGTGCTGCCCTATTGCTACATCCTGGCGCTGGGCATCGGCATCATGGTGGTGACCCTGGTTTCCGGCGCGCTGCAGGTGTTGGGCACCGAGAGCGTCTGGCTGTTCAACTACAAGTGGTCGCTGGGCGGGGTGTCGGGGGTGTTGCTGTATCTGCTGGGACTGGCGGGCGAGATCCTGGTGCTGACCTCGATCTACCTGGTGATGCCGGTGGGCCGGCTGTCGATCTGGCACGCCTTCATCGGCGGCGCGACGGCGGCGCTGCTGTGGGAAATCGCGCGCCACGTGCTGGTCTGGTATTTCTCGACGCTGTCGCAGGTGAACCTGGTGTATGGCTCGATGACGACGGCGATCGTGGTGATGTTTTCGCTGGAAATCGCCGCCACGCTGCTGCTGCTGGGCGCCCAGGTGATCGCCGAGTACGAGCGGGTGGGGCAGGCCGGCGGCGGGGAGCCGCCGTCGCAACCGGTGTGCGGCATTCCGCCGCTGGCGCGCGGATAGCAGGGGCGGAAACGACGTGGGGTGGACGGCTTGCCGATTCGGCGTCCCGTCCACCCCACGCTGACTGCTTGCTTCTTACTACTTACTTCTTACTTCACTTCGGCTTTCGGCTTGATCATCAGGCTGGCGATGCAGCTGCCAGCGATCAGCACGGCGACGACGGTCAGCGAAGCCTGCACCGGGATGTGATACCACGGCATGATCAGCATCTTGACGCCGATGAAGGTCAGCACCATCGCCAGGCCATACTTGAGCAGGTGGAAGCGGTCAGCCACGTCGACCAGCAGGAAGTACAGCGCACGCAAGCCCAGGATCGCGAACATGTTCGACGTGAACACGATGAACGGGTCGGTCGTGATCGCGAAGATCGCCGGGATCGAGTCCACCGCGAAGATCAGGTCGGTCACTTCGATCAGGATCAGCACCAGGAACAGCGGCGTCACGTAGCGCAGGCCGTTCTTGTGCACGAAGAACTTCTCGCCATGGTCGCCCTCGGCCACGCGCAGGTGCTTGCGCGCCAGCTTCAGGATCGGGTTGTTGGCCACGTCCGGCTCTTCGTCGACCGCCACCAGCATGCGGATACCGGTGAACAGCAGGAATGCGCCGAACAGGTACAGGACCCAGCTGAATTCGCTCACGACCCATGCGCCTGCGCTGATCATGATGGCGCGCATGATGATCGCACCCAGCACGCCATAGATCAGGACCCGGCGCTGGTATTGCTGCGGCACCTGGAAGGCGGTGAAGATCAGCAGGAACACGAACACGTTGTCGACCGACAGCGCTTTCTCGATCAGGTAGCCCGAGAAGAATTCGAGCGATTTCTGGCTCGCGATTTCGGGGCCGGCGGTGTCTTTCAGGTAGAAGTACAGGGCGGCGTTGAAGATCAGCGCCAGGCTGACCCAGACCAGCGACCAGATGCCGGCTTCCTTGACGCTGACCTTGTGCGCCTTGTTGCCGCCGAACACGAACAGGTCGAGCGCCAGCATGACCAGCACGAAGCCGACGAAGCCGGCCCACATCATGGGGCTTGCGATGGTTTCCAGGCCGTTCATCGGATATTCCTTGCAAATACAATGGAACGAGGGGGCATACAAATCCTCCATTTATGGTAAAACGTCACTATATGATGCCCTAATACCTCGCACAAATCGAATCTTATTTGATGTAACATCGAATTTCTCGATGTTTACGCGAGCTTTCCATGTCGACCCTCAATTACAAGCACCTACGCTACTTCTGGATGGTGGCGAAAACCGGCAGTATCGCCAGGGCGGCCGAGCAGTTGCACCTGACCCCGCACTCGATCTCGGGCCAGCTGTCCGAATTCGCCGACAGCCTGGGCGTCGAGCTGTTTCGCCGGGTTGGGCGCAAGCTCGAGCTGACCGATACCGGGCGCCGCATCGTGAGCTACGCCGAAGACATTTTCAATACCGGCGACGAGCTGCTCGAGGTGGTGCGCGACCACGCCTTCGCCGCCACCTCCTACCGCGTCGGCTGCGCCGATTCGGTGTCCAAGCTGATCGCCTTCGACCTGGTGGAGCCGGCGCTCAAGCTGGAGGAACCCGTCAAGCTGATCTGCCGCGAAGGGCGGCTCGACAGCCTGATCGCCGACCTGGCGGTGCACCGGCTCGACCTGGTCGTCGCCGACCGTCCGATCCCGGCCCACTTCAGCGTGCGCGCCTACAGCCACTTGCTGGGCGAGAGCCCGATGACGGCCTTTTGCACCGAAGCGCTGGCGGCCACCTTCGACCGGCCGTTCCCGGCTTGCCTGCACAACGCGCCGCTGCTGTTGCCGGGCGAGGATTTCGCGATCCACCAGCGCCTGCTGCGCTGGCTCGAGCGCTGCGACGTGCATCCGCGCGTAGTGGGGGAGTTCGACGACAGCGCGATGATCCAGGCATTTGGCCGCTCGGGGGCCGGGGTGTTCTTCGCGCCGAGCGTGATCGCGGCCCAGGTCAGCAGCCAGTACGGACTGGTCGCGCTGGGCGAGGTCGAGTCGGTCGTCGAGCAGGTGTATGCGATCACGACCGAGCGCCGCATGAGCCATCCGGCCACCGTGGCGATCAGCAGGCTGGCGCGCGACAAGCTGTTCGCGCGGGGCGAAGGCCGCGCTGACGGCGGCGACGGGCGACATGACGATGCTGTTGCGCTCAGTCAATCCTAGGTGACGCCTGGAATGGCACAGTATGTTTTGCGCGAAACCAATCGGACGCAAAAAACGAATCGGGAGGAGCCATGAGCACCATTCATGCCGTCACGCTGGCCCTGGCGGCGCGCATCTTGCCGAATCCGGCGCAGCAATCCCATGGCGCGCACCACGGTTGACGGGCGCCGCGCCATGGGACTGCTGCGCGGCTGCGATTCGCCGTTCGCCATCGCGGCCCACGCCGCGTCGCTGCGCCGGCGCGGCATCGACTTCGTCATGCGGCGCTACAGCCGCGATCCATCGATCAATCTCGGCGCCCACGAGGCAGAGCAGTTGTGCGGCGCCGGGCTGCGCATCGGCGCGCTATGGGATGGATGCGTGGCGCGCGACCCGCTCTGGCGCCAGCAGTCGCGCCAGCAGGGCTTGCGCGATGGCGCCGAGGCCTTGCGCCTGGCCCGCGCGGCGGGGCAGCCGCCTGGCAGTGCGATCTATTTCGCGCTGGGCGAGGACGCGACGCCTGCCGATATCGACGGCGGCCTGAAGAGCTATCTCGCCGGCGTGCGCAGCGCGCTGGGCGGCGCCGCGGGCTACCGCATCGGCGTGCACGGCAGTCATGCCTGGTGCCTGAGCCTGGTCGACCGGGGGCTCGGCGCGCTGAGCTGGCTGGTGTCGATGCCGGCCGGCGGCGTCGCGCCGCGCCACAACCTGTTGCAATGGCCGTCGGCACGCCTGGTGCTCGACGGCGCCGAGCTGCGCCTGTCGCCCGTGCTGGGCCAGCCGGGGACGGATCCCGGCCTGTTCCAGCTGGCCGGGCATGGCGAGGCGCTTGGGGTTGGGCGCTGAGCGCCGCTGAGCGCCCCCGGATGCCGCTACGTTCAGGCGCGCACGGTGACGCCGGCGGCGCCGGCTTCGATGCGGCCGACCACCGCCGCGTCGAGGAACCCTTCGCGCGCGAACAGGGCCAGCACCTCGTCGACCGAGGCCGGATCGCAGGCCACCAGCAGCCCGCCCGAGGTTTGCGGATCGGTCAGCAAGGCGCGATGGGCCGGGGTGAGCGCGGCGTCCAGCTGCACATCCCTGCCATAGGCATCCCAGTTGCGGCCTGACGCGCCGGTGAAGATGCCGTCGTGCGCCAGTTGCAGCACGCTGGGCAGCAGCGGGATCGCCGGCATGTCGAGCTGCGCATGCAATTGCGCGCCGCGCGCCAGTTCGAGCAGGTGACCCAGCAGGCCGAAGCCGGTGACGTCGGTCATGGCGTGCACGCCGGGCATGTCGGCCAGCAGGCGGCCCGGCTTGTTCAGCTTGGTGGTGTTGGCGATCATCGCCGCATAGCCTTCCTCGCCCAGCACGCCTTTTTTCAGCGCGGCCGACTGCACGCCCACGCCCAGGGGTTTACCCAGCACCAGCACGTCGCCGGCGCGGGCGGCGCTGTTCTTCTTGACCTTCGACGGGTGCACCAGGCCCATCACCACCAGGCCATAGATCGGCTCGACAGAATCGATCGTATGGCCGCCAGCGATCGGGATGCCGGCTTCGCGGCAGATGGATGCGCCGCCTTCCAGGATCCGGCCGATGGTCTCGAGCGGCAGCTTGTTGATCGGCATGCCGACCAGGGCCAGCGCCATGATCGGGGTGCCGCCCATCGCGTACACGTCCGAGATGGCATTGGTGGCGGCGATGCGGCCGAAGTCGAACGGGTCGTCGACGATCGGCATGAAGAAATCGGTGGTGGCGACCAGCGCCTGCTCGTCGTTGATCTGGTAGACCGCGGCGTCGTCCGAGGTCTCGATGCCTACCATCAGCTCCTTCGGCAGCGGGAAGCCGCCGGAGGATTTCAGGATCTCGGCCAGCACGCCGGGCGCGATCTTGCAGCCGCAGCCGCCGCCGTGCGAGAACGAGGTGAGTTTGATGGGTTGGTCGGTGGTGCTCATGAGGTCATCCGGTTATCGTTGATCGACGAATTATCGCGCAAGTCGGGCACGGATGCTTGGCGCCGGGCCGGCGCCAAAAAAAACGGCTGCCGAAGCAGCCGCTCTTCACTGACGTTCAGTCAGGATCCCCGCCTGCGCGGGGACATGCTTATTCGCCGAACGAACGGCGGGCGCCGTCCATCGAGCGCGGGTGGGCGCCCTTGTAGCCGCCTTCGCGGCGCTGGCCCTGGCCTTCGCGCGGGCCGGCGAAGCGGGCGCCGTCGCGTGGCGCACGGTCGACGGCCGGACGGTCACCTTGTGGGCGCGGTGCGTAAGCTTCACGCGGGCCACGGTCGGCGTAACGGCTCTCGCCGGCAGGGCGGTCGCCCTGCGGACGCGCCGCGAAGCCTTCGCGTGGCGCGCGATCGGCGTAGCCGCCTTGCGGGCCCGACGGCTTGCCGAAGCCGCGCTGGGCCGGCTTGGCGTTGCGGCCGTCGCCCGGCTTCCAGCCCGGACGCGCTGCCGTGCGTGGCGCCGCGCTGCGCTTCGGCTCGAAACCTTCGACCACATTGACCGGGATCGGCTGGCGCGTGAAGCGCTCGATGCGGCGGATGTTCATGTTTTCGGCATGGTTCACCAGCGAGATCGCGGTGCCGTTGCGGCCGGCGCGGCCGGTACGGCCGATACGGTGCACATAGTCCTCGGGGAACTTCGGCAGGTCGTAGTTCACCACGTGGGTGATGGTCGGCACGTCGATGCCGCGCGCGGCGACGTCGGTGGCCACCAGCACGCGCACACTGCCGCGGCGCATGCCGTCGAGCGTGCGGTTGCGGGCGCCCTGGTGCATGTCGCCATGCAGTGCGGCGGCGGCGAAGCCGGCGATGTTCAGGCGGTCGGCGATCATGTCGGCGTCACGCTTGGTGGCGGTGAACACCACGGCCTGGTCCATCGTCTCGTCGCGCAGCAGGTGGTCGAGCAGGCGGTTCTTGTGCGACAGGTCGTCGACAAAGTGCACGCGCTGCACGATGTTCTCGTGACGGTTGCCGGCGCTGACGACCTGGATCGTCATCGGATCGGTGGTGATGCGGCGCGCCATATTGCCCACGATGCCGTCCAGGGTTGCCGAGAACAGCATGGTCTGGCGGGTCGATGGGGTAGCGGCGACGATCTTCTCGATGTCGTCGATGAAGCCCATGTCGAGCATGCGGTCGGCTTCGTCCAGCACCAGGATCTCGAGCTGCGAGAAGTCGATCTTGCCCGATTCCATGTGGTCGATCAGGCGGCCCGGGGTGGCGACCAGGATTTCAGGATTCTTCGCCAGCAGTTGCATCTGCTTCGGATACGGCATGCCGCCCAGGATCGAGACGCAACGCACGCGGCGCATGTGGGCCGTGTATTTTTCGGTATTGCTGGTCACTTGCAGGGCCAGTTCGCGGGTCGGGGTCAGGACCAGCATCTTTGGTTGCGCCGGCTTGAAACGAACGCGCTCGCCGCGGGCCTTGGCAGCCTGCGCTTCTTGCGCAGGGGTCTTGCCGGCAGGCAGAGGCTCGGCGTTCGCCAGGTGGTGCAGGGCCGGCAGCATGAAGGCCGCGGTCTTGCCCGAACCGGTTTGCGACGAGACCAGCAGGTCGCGGCGGGCGATGGCTGCAGGGATGGCTTGCGCCTGGACCGGGGTCGGGGTGGTGTAGCCGGTATCGGCGACTGCCTGGACGATGGACGCGTGCAGGCCTAGGGCTTCAAAACTCATGTGTTCTTTACTTTCAGAATAAATCATGCGTTCGCACATGTGGCGCGAACGTAAAAATGCAACGCGAACCGACAAACGAAATGACTCAGTAATGAAAGAAATTTCGGCACAAAAGCTTTGCGCCGGGACGGTGTCTGGAAACGACACGCAAGGCGGGAGGCTTTGGAAAGGCGCTCTGGTCGAGCTGCCTGGGGTTTGCGTAGCTGCTGGTTGTAGTGCTGGTACTGCTGTGCTGGTACTGCTGTCGCTGCAGTGACTGTCGGCTTGAAAGCGGATCATGTCGCAGCGCACAAACCGTACTATACAGGTTTTTCCGGTTCTCTGCACGACACAACGCAAAACCATGCAGTTTATGCTGCATGGCAATATTCTGGCACGGGCGGCGCGCTCAGCGCTGCTTGCGCTTGGACGAGGTATTGCGCGCGATGCGCTTGCCGTTCTTGCCGGCGTCGGCCTTGGCCTTGAAGCGCGAGGCACTGCGCTTGACCTTGCCGCGGTCGGCTTCGAAGGCCACGACGGCGTTCTCGATGATGTTCTCGGCGATGTCGGCGTGGCCGGAGGCCGAGGTCCTCGGCACCAGGATCGTCGAGCCGGCCTTCAGGCGCGACTGCGGCGGGATGTTGTTGGCCTGGCGAATCACTTCGGGCGTGGTGCCGAACTTCGAGGCCAGCTGGGCGATCGTCACCCGGGCGCCGGTGATCTTGTGCGTGGTCCAGGTAGACAGGGCTTGGCCCCACTGCGCCAGGTTGATGTGAAATTTCTCGGCATTCTCGGTCGGCAGCAGGATCTTGGTGCGCTCGCCGCCGATGATGACCGGCTTCTTGAACTGCGGATTGAGCGCTTTGAATTCGTCCAGCGACATCTCGGCCAGCTGGGCCGCGATGGCCAGGTCGATGTCGCTGGTCTTGTCGATCGTCGTGAAATAAGGCTGGTTGTCGATCGCCGGCAGGGTCACGCCGTACTGGGATGGATTTGCCACCACATTCTTGACTGCCTGCAGCTTGGGGACGTAGTTGCGGGTCTCGGCCGGCATCAGCTCGGCCAGGCTCTCGAAGTCGGTCGGCTTGCCGAGTTCCTGGTTTTTCTTGATGGCACGCTGAACATTGCCTTCGCCCCAGTTATATGCCGCCAGGGCCAGCGGCCAGTCGCCAAACATCGTGTACAGGCGCTGCAGATAGGTCAGGGCGGCGTCGGTCGAGGCAATCACGCCGCGCCGCTCGTCCTTGAACATGTTCTGGCGCAGGTCGAAGTCCTTGCCGGTGCCCGGCACAAATTGCCACAGGCCGGCGGCGTTGGCGCTCGACATGGCCTGCGGATTGAAGGCCGATTCGATGACCGGCAGCAGGGCCAGTTCGGTCGGCATGCCGCGCTTTTCCAGTTCCGACACCACGTGATACAGGTAGGGCGAGGCGCGCCCGGAAATGCGCGACAGGTTGGCCGGGTGCGCCGCATAGGCCTGGGCGTGGCGCGTCACCAGGGCATTGTTCAGGTCGGGAATCGCATAGCCGCTGCGGATGCGGCCCCAGACATCGGTCTCGCGGTAGTCGTCGGCGTCCAGCTTCATCACCGGCAGCGCCGGCGACAGTGCCGGCCGTTCGATGCCCGACGCGGCGCGGGCGCTTGGCGCCGGGGCCGCGTCCAGCGCCTGGCTCAGCGGCGCTGCCGCCAGGAGGGCCAGCGCAGCCAGGGTCAGGATCGAGCGTTTCGTATCGTGCATGGGCTTCATGGTGAGGCGTTTCCAATGTTGCGTCCAGGAACGAAAGAACAGGACAAGGAGGGAGTGTACGTATCAATTGTCGAGTCAGTCAAGAATTAAGTCGCCTCGTTACACTTCGGAAGGCGAACGGAAGATGTCATCCGTAGGCATCAAGAAAACGGAAGATGCTGTACATACCATGCATATTGATGAGAGGGATGTCTCGTTGCCCGACCTGCTGCGCGCATTGCCCTACTCATCATGAATAACGGTCGCGTCTGGCAAACCTTAGCGCCGTGGCGGGGTCGAACTATGAGTCGGCGCAAAGAGTGCGTACAATCCAGGCTTTGCCGTTCGCCTTGCTTTCGAAAGTTGCACCATGAGCACCCCCAATCTGAATGCCGACGATGACGCCATCATCGCCGCCACCCGCAAGTGGCTGGAGCGGGCCGTCATCGGCCTCAATCTCTGTCCCTTCGCCAAGTCGGTCCATGTCAAGGAGCAGGTGCGCTACGTCGTGTCGACTGCCACCACGCCCGAGCAATTGCTTGAGACCTTGATGGACGAGTTGCAGCACCTGTCCGATACCAGCCCGGAGCAGGTCGACACGACCTTGCTGATCCACCCCTTCGTGCTGAATGATTTCGAGGACTACAACGAATTCCTGGACGTGGCCGACGTCGCGGTCGAGGATCTGCAGCTCGACGGCGAGCTGCAGGTGGCTTCCTTCCACCCGGATTACCAGTTCGCGGACACCGACCCGGCCGACATCTCGAACTACACCAACCGCGCCCCGTACCCGATCCTGCACCTGCTGCGCGAAGACAGCATCGCGCGCGCGGTCGAGGCCTTCCCGGAAGCGGACGCGATCTTCGACAAGAATATCGCCACCATGGAAAAGCTCGGCCACGAAGGCTGGGACAAGCTCGATGTCGGCCCGGCCTGAACACGGCGCCGCCGCGCCGGCGCCGTCCGAACGCCCCGACACCCCGTGCGTCGCGGTGTGCTCGACCACCTTCGACGAGGTGTGCCGCGGCTGCGGCCGCACCGTCGCCGAAGTCGCCAACTGGGTGTCGATGGATGCCGCCGCCAAGGAAGTCGTATGGCAGCGCATCCTGGCGCAGGGTTATCCGCGCCGGAATACATAGTCAAGCGCCGCGCGCTCTCAATAGGCGCCGATGAAATCCCGCTTGCCGATCGGGACGCCGTTGTGGCGCAGGATCGCGTACGCCGCCGTCGCGTGGAAGAAGAACTGCGGCAGCGCGAAGTGCGTCAGGTAGCGCGCGCCGTCGTCGAAATGGCGCGCCCGCTCGCCGCTGCCGTGGGTGATGGCGCGGGTGGCGCCGGCTTCCACGTCCGCTTCCTTCAGGCTGTCGATGAAGCCCAGCGTCTTGCTGATGCGTTGCTGCAGCTCGGCGAAGGTGCGCTCGCCATCCTCGTAGCGCGGCGGTTCGATCCCCGCCAGGCGCGCGCCGGCGCCCTTGGCGAAGTCGGTGGCGATCTGGATTTGCCTGGCCAGCGGGAACATGTCGGGATAGAGCCGCGCCTGGAGCAGGGCGTCCGGCTCGATGCGGCGTTCCTGGGCATGGGCCTCGGCCTTTTCCAGCACCGCGGCGAGACTGCCCAGCAGCTGGCGGAATACCGGCACCGAGGCGGCGTACAGGGAATGGCTCATATCGTCTTTCTCCTTAGCTAAAGAATTGGTCCAAAAACGAGGCCGATGATAGCAAGTCTTGTCGCGCGGCGCCGACGGTGGCGCTGGGGACCGGCATGCCGCCGGCCATGATGTTAGTGACTCCAGGCAAGCAACTGTGCATAATCTGACCATCGTTGATGCATCGGGTTCGCCCGTCCAGTCCCGCCTCCATGTCGAGTCCTGCCGCCCGCCCCCCGTCCCGCCTGCGTTCGCTGTACGGCCGTTCGCTGTACGGAGCGTTGCTGCTGGTGGTGTTCGCCGGCCTGCTGGCCCCTGCCGTGGTCGGCAGCTACCTGCTGGTCGGCCTGCAGCAGCGCGCGGGCGCCGGCCCGGACGACGCGCTGCAGGGCAATCATGCGCTGGTGCTGGTGCTGGCGCTGCAGCTGGCGGTGTCGCTGCTCCTGATCGCGCTGCTGCTGCGGCGGCGCCTGCTGTCGCCGCTGCGCAAGCTGATGTGCTTTTCGGACCGCCTGGCGCGTGGCGACTTCGAGACCCCGCTGGCGCTGTCGGCCCAGGACGAGCTGGGACGGCTGGGCGAGCAGATGGAGCGCATGCGCCTGGCGATCCGCGACCTGTTCGCCGACGTCGCGCGCCGCGAGGAACAGTTCCGCACCATCGTGACCCAGGTCCCGGGCGCCGTGTACCGGGTGCGCGCGGGTGGGCCGATCGAATTCGTCAGCGACGAGATCGAGAAGATCACCGGCTACCCGGCGGCGCGCTTCATGCGCGCCACTACCGAGGACTGGGCCGCCATCGTCCATCCGGAAGACCGGCGCGCCTACTACCGCACCGTGCGCGACGCGGCCCGGTCGGGCGCCGCCTACGAGATGGAATACCGGATCATCGACGCCCACGGCATCGAGCGCTGGGTGCAGGAACACGGCCAGCCGCAGGGCGCCCTCGATCCGGCGCTGCATGGGCCGGAAGGCGTGCGGGTGGACGGCATCATCTCGGACATCAGCGAGCGCCGCCACGACGAGATGCGCATCGAGGCGCTGCTGGCCGAGCAGGGCGCGATCCTGGACAACGTCATGTTCGGCGTGCTGTTCGTGCGCCAGCGCCGCATCGTCTCCAGCAACCGTCGCTGCGAAGCGCTGTTCGGCTACGGCGAAGGCGAGATGGTGGGACAGTCGACCGCGATCCTGTATCCGAACCGCGAAGACTACGAACGCACCAGCGTCGAACAGTATCCGCTGCTCGAGAAAAGCATGGACCTGGGCGAGGAGCGCCAGCTGCGCCACCGCGACGGCAGCCTGTTCTGGTGCCTGATGAGCGGCTGCGCGCTCAAGCCGAACCGCGCCAACGAGGGCAGCATCTGGGTGTTCGCCGACATCACCGAGCGCAAGCTGGCCGAGGAGAAGCTGCGCTTGTCGGCCAACGTCCTGGAACACATCGCCGACGGCGTGATGGTGCTCGACGTGCATGGCCGGATCGTGGCCACCAATCCCGCCTTCACCCGCATCACCGGCTACGCCGAGCAGGAAGCGCTGGGGCGGACGTCGAGCCTGTCGGCGCACGGCGGGAGCGCGACCGAAAGCGCAGCAGGCACCCGCAACGATCCCGCCCTGTACCAGGAAATATGGCGCGAGCTCGGCGCATCCGGCTTCTGGCGCGGCGAGATCTGGGACACGCGCAAGGGCGGCGAAGCCTACCTGGAAGCGCTCACGGTGTCGGCGGTGCGCGACGACGACGGCGCCACCACCCACTACGTGTGCGTGTTCAGCGACATCACGGGCGCGCGCGAATCGCAGATCCAGCTCGACCACCTGGCCCACCACGACCCGCTGACCGCGCTGCCCAACCGCCTGCTGTACCACGACCGCCTGCGCCACGCGATGGCGCGCGCCGAGCGCGGCGGCGAGCAGCTGGCGGTGATGTTCATCGACCTCGACCGCTTCAAGAACGTCAACGACACGCTCGGCCACCACGTGGGCGACGAGTTGCTCAAGCAGGCGGCGCAGGCGCTGTCGCGCTGCCTGCGCGAAGGCGACACCCTGGCGCGCCTGGGCGGCGACGAATTCATCGTGCTGCTGGAAGACGTCGACGGCGAGCATGGCGCCACGCGCGTGGCCGACAAGCTGATGGCGATGTTCGAGCAGCCGTTCGACGTCTCGGGCCACGAGCTGTTCGTCACCGGCAGCATCGGCATCAGCCTGTACCCGCAGGACGGGTGCGACATGCACATCCTGATCCGCAACGCCGACGTTGCGATGTACCAGGCCAAGGCGCGCGGCCGCAACGGCTACCGGTTCTATGCGCCGGCGATGAGCGGCGACGGCGCCGTGCGCCTGCGCATGGAGGCGCTGCTGCGGCGCGCGGTCGAGAAGCACGAGATCTATCTGGCCTACCAGCCGCAGGTCGAGATCGACAGCGGCCGCCTGGTCGGGGTCGAGGCCCTGCTGCGCTGGAACAGCCCCGAACTGGGGCAGGTCGCCCCGAGCAGCTTCATTCCGCTGGCCGAGGACACCGGCTTCATCGGCCAGCTGGGCCAGTGGGTGCTGCAGGAAGCCTGCCGCCAGATGGTGGCGTGGGAAGCGCAGGGGCTGTCGGTGCCGAAGATCGCCGTCAACCTGTCGGTGCGCCAGTTCGAGCGCGGCGGCATGGCCGCCGCCGTGGCCGCGGTGCTGGGGGACGCCGGCCTGGCGCCAGAGCGCCTGCAGCTCGAGGTGACGGAATCGGCGATCATGAACACGGGCGACGCGCTGCAGTACGTGAACGACCTGCATGCGATCGGCGTGTGCCTGGCGATCGACGACTTCGGCACCGGCTACTCGTCGCTGGCCTACCTGAAGCAGTTGCCGGTGCAGACCCTCAAGATCGACCGCAGCTTCATCAAGGACATCCCCCAGGATCCGGACGACGGGGCGATCGCGATCGCGATCATCCAGCTCGGCAAGAGCATGAACCTGTCGGTGATCGCGGAAGGCGTAGAGCGCGAGGAACAGGGGGCCTTCCTGCTGGCCCATGGCTGCAACCTGGCCCAGGGCTATTTGTATGGCAAGCCGCTCGCGCACGACGAGATCCTGGCGCGCTGGGGAGGCACGCCGGGTGCCTGAGAAGGTGAACAAGAAGGTCCGTGCGCCGGCGCGCCGTAACTTTTTGCTGGCGGGCCTCGCCGCCGGCGGCGCGCTGCTGATCGGCTGGGGGATGCAGCCGCCGCGCCAGCGCCTGCATCCTTCGCGCCCGCTGGAGCTTGCCGGCGATGAGGTCGCGCTCAATGGCTGGGTCGCGCTCGCGCCCGACGGCGCGGTCTCGGTGGTGGTGCCGCGCAGCGAGATGGGGCAGGGCGTGCACACGGCGCTGCCGATGCTGGTGGCCGAGGAACTCGACGTCGGCCTGGACGCGGTGCGCGTGGTCGCCCCGCCGATCGACAAGATCTATGCCAACGTCACGGTGCTGCGCGAAAACCTGCCGTTCCACCCGGACGACGCCGGCCGCACGGCCCAGGGCGCCCGGTGGCTGATGGAGAAGGTCGGCCGCGAGCTGGGCATCATGTTCACCGGCGGCTCGAGCAGCGTGCGCGATGCCTGGCTGCCGATGCGCGAGGCGGGCGCGGTGGCGCGGGCGATGCTGGTGCGGGCTGCGGCCGATGCGTGGCAGGCGCGGGTGGAAGACTGCCGCACCGAGGACGGCTTCGTGATCCACCTCGACGGCCGCAGCGCCGGCTATGGCGCGCTGGCCGCGCTGGCGGCGCGGGCCGGCGCCGGACTCACCGCCAAGGACGTGCGCCTCAAGCCGCCGTCGGCATTTCGCCTGATCGGCCAGCCGCAGCCGCGCCTGGACAGCCGCGCCAAGGCCGACGGCAGCGCGCGTTTCGGCATCGATGCGCGGCCGGCCGGGATGGTATATGCGGCGCTGGCGATGGCGCCGGCGATCGGCGCCACGGTCGCGGCCTTCGACGCCGACGCGGTGCGCCGGATGCCGGGCGTGCTGGCTGTGGTCGACGTCTCGTCCGCGCTCGTTGGGCGCAGCGGCGCCGGGGCTGCTGCCGCAGCCGCAGCCGGTATAGCGGTAGTGGCGTCGACCTGGTGGCAGGCGCGCCAGGCAGCCCAGGCCTTGCCGGTCACCTGGCAGCCGGGCGCGGGGGCGGCGGTCTCGAGCGCCGCGGTCATGGCCGGCCTGGCGCGCGCGCTCGACGACAAGCAGGGGCATGTCTACCACGAGACCGGCACGCAAGCGGTCGCGGGCGCCGCACCGCACGGGGCAAGAACGCTGCGCGCCGAATACCGCGCGCCGTTCCTGGCCCATGCGGCGCTGGAACCGGTCAACTGCACCGCCCAGGTCATGCGCGGCAAGGTGCGGCTGTGGGCCTCGACCCAGGTGCCGAGCATCGCGCTCGACTGCGCCGCGCGCGTGGCCGGGGTGGCGCGCGAGGACGTGGAAATCGAGGTGATGCTGCTGGGCGGCGGCTTCGGGCGCCGCCTCGAAGTCGACATGGTGGCGCAGGCGGTGGCCATCGCCAAGGCCCTTGGTGGCCAGCCGGTGCAGCTGATCTGGACCCGCGAGCAGGACATGATGCACGACGTCTACCGGCCGGCGGCGCTGGCGCGCTTCACGGCGCAACTGGGCGCGGACGGCGCCATCCTGGCCTGGGACAGCAAGTCGGCCAGCGGCGCCATCGGCCACCAGTACGTCGAGCGCAGCCTGGGCCTGCCGGGCCTGGGGCCGGACAAGACCACCGCCGAGGGAGCGTACGACCATCAATATCCGATCCCGAACCAGCGCGTGGCCCACGTGACGGTCGACAGCCAGGTGCCGATCGGCTACTGGCGCTCGGTCGGGCATTCGCACAACGCCTTCTTCAAGGAGTCGTTCCTGGACGAGGTGGCGCACGCCGGCGGGCACGATCCGGTGGCCCTGCGGCGCACACTCCTGGCGCGTCATCCGCGCGCGCTGGCGGTGCTGGACGCGGCGGTCGGCGCCGCCGGCCAGCCGCCGCCAGGGCGGGCCCACGGCGTGGCGCTGCACCGCTCGTTCGGCAGCACGGTGGCCCAGGTGGCCGAGGTTTCGGTCGAGGATGGCGAGATCCGCGTGCACCGCGTGGTGTGCGCGATCGATTGCGGCCTGGCGGTCAACCCGAACATCGTGGCCCAGCAGGTCGAGTCGGGCGTGGTGTTCGGCCTGTCGGCGGCACTGGCCGGCGAGATCACGATCGAAGAAGGCACGGTCCAGCAATCGAACTTCGGCGACTATCCGCTGCTGCGCATCGCCCAGGCGCCGCAGGTAGAAACCATCGTGATGGCAAGCCGCGCGCATCCGGAAGGCGTCGGCGAGCCGGCCGTGCCGCCGGTGGCGCCGGCGGTGGCGGCGGCGGTGTTCAAGCTGACCGGGCAGCGCCTGCGCAGCTTGCCGCTGAGATTGGGGTGAACCCTTGGGCCGGGCACTGGCCCTCGCCCGCGATACAGGCCGGCAGTTCGTCTGGTATGCCCTTCGGGAACGCTTCCCTCAGGTAGTCGAGGAAGGCCGACACCCTGACGCCGCGCAGGCGCCGAGAGGGAAGCAGCGCGCACAGGGCGACCTGCGGCGCGTATCCACGTCGGATCAGTCCGGCGCGCCGAGCAGCACGCGCAGATTGCACTCCTCCTGCCAGTCGCGGCGCTCTGCGCTCGACTGCGCGAGGCGCGCCAGCTCGTCGTCGCCCAGTTCGGCCTGGGCCTGGATCAGCCGGTCGGCCACGCCGCCGTCCGGCACAATCGTGCCGAAGAAGGCGACGGTGTCGCCGCGCTGCAGCAGCAGCGTCGGGAAATTGTCGACGTCGAGGTCGCCCACCAGGTCGGCCTGGTCTTCGATGTCGATCCAGACGAAGCGCTTGTCGGGATGGCGCAGCGCCAGCTCTTCGAAGGTGGCGCGGTAGGTCGCGCAGGTGCCGCACCAGGCGGCGCACAGGCAGGCGACGGTCCAGCCGTCGCCATGGACGGCGGCGGCGACGGCGTCGCGGGTGGTGGAGTCGAGGGTCAGGCTCTGCATGTGCGGCATTGTACAGCGAGTTGCGGATGGTGTTGCGGCGCGATGTTGCACCGCAATGGCGCAATCCAGCGGCGATTCGCCATGGCGCCATGGAAGCCCTCGGGCCGAGAAGGTAAAATAGCGCAATGCCTAACATCCTTGCTATAGAAACCTCGGCCGAGCTGGCGTCCTGCGCGCTGCTGGCCGGGGACAACGTGATCGTGCGTTCGACTCCCGGCGTGCGCAGCCACTCGCAATCGGTCCTGCCCATGGTGCAGGAACTGCTGAAAGAGGCCGGCATCGCCCTGGCCGACTGCGACGCCATTGCCTTTGGCGCCGGCCCCGGTTCGTTCACCGGCGTGCGCACCGCCTGCGGCGTGGCCCAGGGCCTGGCCTATGGCGCCAGGCTGCCGGTGCTGCCGCTGGTGACCCTGGAAGCGATGGCCGAGGCCTGCCGCGCCGCCACCGGCGCCGATGAGGTGCTGGCCGTGCTCGACGCGCGCATGGGCGAGGTGTACTGGGCCCAGTACCGCTTCGACGGTGGCAAGTGGCTCGAGGTGCTCGCGCCCGCGCTGTCGGCGCCGCAGGACGTGGCGCCGCTCGCGGCGGAAGGTCTGAGGGCTTGCGGCAACGGCTTTGCGGAGTATGCCGACGCCTTCGCCGGCAAGCCGTTCGCGCAAGCCGCCTTGCCCGGCATCGTGCCGCATGCGCGTGAGCTGGCGCTGCTGGCGCGCGGCGCGCTGGCGGCCGGGAAGGGCGTGCCCGCGGCCCAGGCCCAGCCGCTCTACCTGCGCAACAAGGTCGCCTACACCAGCGCCGAGCGCCAGGCGATCAATCAGGCCAGCGCGCAGGCCAGCGCGGCCGCCAGGGCCGGCACATGACGCAGTTGCAGGATACCGGCCTGCACCTGGCCCCGATGACGGCGGCCGACGTGGACGAGGTATGGGCGCTCGAATGCAGCGTCTTTCCCTTTCCCTGGAGCCGCGGCAACTTCGTCGACGCAGTGGAAAGCGGTTACGATTGCTGGACCGTGCGCGACGCAGACGGCGAGCTGGCCGGGTATTACCTGTTGATGTACGCGCTCGACGAGGCGCACCTGCTCGACGTCGCGGTGGCCGGCAAGCGCCAGCGCCAGGGCCTGGGCCGGCGCCTGCTCTACCAGATCGCGGCGCGCGCACGCGGGCACGGCATGGCGTCGATCCTGCTCGAGGTGCGGCCGTCGAACGAACGGGCGCTGGAAGTGTATCGCCGCCATGGCTATGTGCAGATCGGCCGCCGCAAGGGCTATTATCCGGCCGGCGCGGCGGGCCGCGAGGACGCGATCGTGATGAGACTGGATTTATGACGAACCTGAGCCAGCGCGATGCGCTGTTCCTGGCCGAGATGGGCATCGGCCCGCTGTGGCGGCTGCGCGATGCGCCGGCCGTGGCCGATCCGGCGGCCGAGGCGGCCGTCGTCGGGGCGGCGCCGGACGCCGCCGCGCCCGCACCGGCGCCTGCAGCAATGCCCGCAGTGGCGCCAATCTCCGCGCCCGCACCTGCAGCCGCATCCGCGCCGGCCGCGCGCGTCCACACGCCGCTGTCCGCGCCGCCTTACCGCAATCCGCCGCCCGCGCAAGACGAAGCGGCCTGGGACGACGGCGTCGCAACCGAGCCGGCGGCGCCCGACGTCGCCACGATGGATTGGGCCGGGCTGCGCCAGGCGATCGCGGCTTGCAAGGATTGCGCCTGCGGCGACGGTCGCAAGCCGGTGTTTGGCGCCGGCCCGCGCCAGGCGCGCTGGCTGATCGCCGCCGGCACCCCGAGCGCGCTCGACGAAGAAGCCGGCCAGCCGCTGACGGGCGAACCCGGCAAGCTGCTCGACAATATGCTGCACGCGGTCGGGTTGTCGCGTGAGCGCGATGCCTACGTCACGCCGCTGGTCAAGTGCCGGCCGCTGAACGCGAAGGGGGGCGAGCGCGCGCCGACCCCCGGCGAGATTGCCGCCTGCCGTCCTTTCGTCGAACGCGAACTGGCGCTCACCCGGGCCTCGACCGTGCTGACTCTGGGCCAGGTCGCGACCAACGGCTTGCTGGGCCGCGCGCTGCAGGAGCCCCTGGCCGGTGCGCGCGGCGAGGTCCATCAGCTGAACGAGGTGCCGCTGGTGGCGACCCTGCATCCGGGCGAGTTGCTGCTGCGCGGCGACAATAAGGCGCTGGCCTGGGCCGACCTGTGCCGGGCACGCTCCCTTGGACCACGCGACTAGCGCCCATCAGGCGGCCTTCCACCGCCGCTGGGGTCACCTGCGGCGGGCGCCGGTGCGCGCGCTGGCCTGGCTGCTCGATTCTCCCGACCTGCTGGACGCCGCGGCTTCGGCGTGGGCGGGCCGCATTGCCACGCTCGGCCCGGTCACGCCGGACGTGGGCGACTGGCTGGCGCAACTCGACCGGGACCCGTCCAGGCTCGAGGCGGCGCTGGGCGGCAAGACGTACACCCGCCTCGGGCTGTATGCCGAGAAGTTGATGGCCTTCTATTTCGCCGAACAGGGCCGCCTGGTGCGCCACGGCCTGCAGGTGCGCGCCAGCCGCAACGACACGGTGGGCGAGTTCGACTTTTTGCTCGAGCGCGGCGCGGACGCACTGACCCATATCGAGTTCGCCACCAAGTTCTATCTGCTCGATGGCGGCGCCGCGAACGAATTCGATGCCCTGGTGGGGCCCAACCTGGCCGACAGCCTGGGCGCCAAGATGCGCAAGGTATTCGAGCGCCAGCTCGCGCTGGGCGAGCATCCGGCGGCGCAGGCGCTGCTGCCGCGCCCGGTGACCCAGGCGCTGGCCCTCGTCAAGGGCTGGCTGTTCTATCCCGCCGGCAACTGGCCGGCAATGCAGGGCATCACGGCCGGCCACTGCCGCGGCTTCTGGTGCGCGCTCGACGAACTGGACGCCATCCCCGGTGAGGATTTCCTGATCCTGCCGAAGCTGGAATGGCTGGCGCCGTGCCTGGCGCAATCGAGCGCGCATCGGCTGCTGACCCGTACCGAGCTCGGCGCCGCGCTGGCGCAAGCTTTCGCCACGTCCGGCACGCCGCTGCTGGTGGCGACCGTGCGCCGCCGGGACGATCTCATCGAAGAAACCGACCGCGGCTTCATCGTCCCCAACGACTGGCGCGCCCGCGCCGCTCAGGCGCGCACGCCAACATAGCCCAGCCCTCAATGAGGGTCAGCGTCGAATTGTTTGACAACTTTCCGCAGCGCGCAATAAGTCGCCCCCGAGTCATCCTTTTTCCGCTGGCCAGCTCGACAGTAAATAAATAGGGTCGGAGTCGAATTGTTTGACAACTTTGAGGAATTGCCCAATAAGTCGACTCTGACCCTCATTATTTTTTTGCCGGTGGGATCTGTTTATGTGAAGGTAAGGCAAGGAATACGAAGAATGCCGAGACGCGGCGGAATGCGCTGAACAGCCGCTGCTTCCTTGGCTTAAATTTCATTGCAAAACAATGAGGGTCAGAGTCGACTTATTGAGCAATTTTTCGCATGGAGGCGAAATTGGGGACAGAGTGCGCTGTCCGAGCAAGTGCTTGGGATAATCAGCTAGCTGGTTCGCGCGTTGAGCAATGGCTGGGGCGAAACGTTGTCAAACAATTCGACACTGACCCTATGGTAGGGGTCAGGGTCAGTGTTTGCCTTCGCCGATCAGTCCGAGCGAATCGTGTTCGCGCTGGTTGAGGGTGTGGCGGCGCTGGATCAGGAGCATGATGCCGGCGACCGACAGGCCGAAGATGACGATGATGATGTCCAGGTCCAGGTTCAGCGTGATCATGACCGCGTAGGCGGCCAGCATCACCAGGATCGACAGGTTCTCGTTGAAGTTCTGCACCGCGATCGAGTGCCCCGCGCTCATCAGGACGTGGCCGCGGTGCTGCAGCAGCGCGTTCATCGGCACCACAAAGAAGCCCGACAGGAAGCCGATCAGGGCCAGCAGCGGATAGGCCACCGACACCGAATGCACGAACACCATGCTGGTCACGACCAGGCCCATGATGATGCCCATCGGGATCACGCTCAAGGACTTGCGCAGCGGGATCATGCGCGCCGCCATCGCCGCGCCCAGCGCCACGCCGATCGCGACCACGCCGATCAGGTTCGTGGCCTTGTCCAGCGGCAGGCCGAGCGAGCGCTCGGCCCATTTCAGCACGATGAATTGCAGAGTGGCGCCGGCGCCCCAGAACAGGGTCGTCACCGCCAGCGAAATCTGGCCCAGCTTGTCGCGCCACAGGGTGGCCGAGCAGTTGGCGAAGTCGGTGATTAGCTTGATGGGGTTGCGTTCCTGGTGCTCGTAGCGCGCGCCGGTGTCCGGGATGCGCAGGTTGAACAGGGCAGCCAGCATGTAGATGCCGACCACCACCGCCATCGCCGCTTCGGCGCCGGTCGTGATGCCCAGGGCCGTAAAGGCGTCAAACGACAGCAGGAAGTTCACGCCGCGCTCGCTCACCAGGGTGCCGCCGAGCACGGTGCCGAAGATGATCGACATCACGGTCAGTCCCTCGATCCAGCCATTGGCAGGCACGAGCTTCTCGGGCGGCAGCAGTTCGGTCAGGATGCCGTACTTGGCGGGCGAATACACGGCCGCGCCGAAGCCGACCACGGCATACGCGATCAGGGGGTGGACGGTGAAGAACATCAGGGCGCAGCCGGCGACCTTGATGATGTTCGCGATGAACATCACGCGCCCCTTGGGCAGCGCATCGGCGAAGGCGCCCACGAAAGCGGCGAGCAGGACGTAGAACAGCACGAATGACAGCTTCAGCAACGGAGTCAGCGATGCCGGGGCGTCCATTGCGACGAGCAGGCTGATCGCGACAAACAGGAGCGCGTTATCCGCCAGCGACGAGAAGAACTGCGCCGCCATGATGGTATAGAAACCACGGTTCATTCGAGAATTCACAAATCTGGTCCGGGTTGCTTTATACCATGAATGCATAGACCGGCGAAACCGGAAACGCGGACGCGGCGGCAGCGCGCGGCCCGCTCCGGTAGAATAGACACCTGACGTCTTATACCGGATCGCCTCCGTTTTTCTTTAAAAGCTTGCCATGCCGCGTCCGCTCTTCGCCACCATCCACCTCGATTCGATGCAGCACAACCTGGCCCAGGCGCGCAGCTGCGCGCCGCTGGCGAAGATCTGGGCCGTCGTGAAAGCCGATGCCTACGGCCACGGCCTTGAACGCGCGATGCGCGGCTTCGCCACTGCCGACGGCCTGGCGCTGGTCGAGCTGGAAAGCGCGATCCGCCTGCGCGAACTCGGCTGGATCAAGCCGATTCTTTTATTAGAGGGATTCTTCGAAGCGGCCGACGTGCCCATGCTGGCCGAGCACAATATCGCCACCGCCGTGCACAGCATCGAGCAGGTCAAGCTGCTCGAGTACACGCAGCTGTACCGCCCGATCGACGTCTACCTGAAGATGAACACGGGGATGAACCGCCTGGGTTTTCCGCCCGCCCAGTACGGCGCCGCCTACCAGCGCCTGCGCGCGATCCGCGACGTGCGCTCGATCACCCACATGACCCATTTCGCCAATGCCGACGAGCTGGAGCATCCGCGCCTGACGATCGCCGAGCAGGTGCGGCGTTTCCAGCTGGGGGCCGCCGACCTGGCCGGCGAGCGCAGCCTGTCCAATTCGGGCGGCGTGCTGCACCAGGCCGAACTCGCCGACCAGTTGTCGAACGACTGGGTCCGCCCCGGCATCATGCTCTACGGCGGCACGCCGGGCGGGCGCAGCGCCCGGGATTTCGGCCTGCGCCCCACCATGACCCTGCGCTCGGAAGTGATCGGCATCCAGCATATCGGGCCGGGCGACACGGTCGGCTACGGCAGCCGCTTCGAGGCCGAAGGCCCGATGACGATCGGCGTGGTGGCCTGCGGCTATGCCGACGGCTACCCGCGCAGCGCGCCGCACGGCACGCCGGTGCTCGTCGACGGCGTGCGCACGACGCTCGTCGGCCGGGTCTCCATGGACATGATGACCGTCGACCTGACGCCGGTTCCCAACGCCCGCATCGGCAGCAAGGTCACCCTGTGGGGCGACGGGTTGCCGATCGACGAAGTGGCGCAGGCCGCGGGCACCATCGGCTACGAGCTGATGTGCGCCCTGGCGCCGCGCGTGCGCGTCACCGAAGGCCGTCTCGGCACCGACGGTTGAGTGCCAGTTGAGCGCCGGTTGAACACCGGCCCGACCAACCCCATATCGACATGATGGCAAAAGCAAAAACCAATTACACCTGCAGCGAGTGCGGCGCGATCGCCAGCCGCTGGACCGGCCAGTGCGCCGATTGCAAGGCCTGGAACACGATGGTCGAGACCGTCGTCGACACGCCGGGCGTCAACCGCATGTCGCAGACCCCGCACCGCAGCCTGGCGCAGACGGCGCCGGTACTGTCCCTGGCCGACATCGAGGCGATCGACGTGCCGCGCTTCGGCACCGGCATCGAGGAATTCGACCGCGTGCTGGGCGGGGGCCTGGTGGCCGGCGGCGTGGTCCTGATCGGCGGCGACCCCGGCATCGGCAAGTCGACCCTGCTGCTGCAGGCGCTGTCGAGCCTGTCCACCATCCGCAGCACCCTCTACGTCAGCGGCGAGGAATCCGGCGCCCAGATCGCGCTGCGCGCGCGCCGCCTGGCGGTGGATGCGAAAGACCTGAAACTGCAGGCCGAGATCCAGCTCGAGAAAATCCTCGGCACCATCGCCGACCTCAAGCCCGAGGTGGTGGTGATCGACTCGATCCAGACCATGTATTCCGATGCGCTGACGTCGGCTCCCGGCTCGGTGGCCCAGGTGCGCGAATGCGCGGCCCAGCTCACGCGGGTGGCCAAGCAGACCGGCGTGACCATCATCCTGGTCGGCCACGTCACCAAGGAAGGCGCGCTGGCCGGCCCGCGCGTGCTGGAACACATCGTCGATACCGTGCTGTACTTCGAAGGCGATACGCAATCGAGCTATCGCCTGGTGCGGGCGATCAAGAACCGCTTCGGCGCGGTGAACGAACTGGGCGTGTTCGCGATGACCGAAAAGGGCCTGAAGGGCGTCTCGAATCCTTCCGCCCTGTTCCTGTCCCAGCACGACAGCCAGGTGCCCGGCTCCTGCGTCATGGTGACGCAGGAGGGAACGCGGCCTTTGCTGGTCGAGATCCAGGCGCTGGTCGACACCAGCCACCTGCCCAACGCGCGCCGCCTGTCGGTCGGCCTGGAACAGAACCGCCTGGCGATGCTGCTGGCGGTCCTGCACCGCCACGCCGGCATCGCGGCCTTCGACCAGGACGTGTTCATCAATGCGGTCGGCGGCGTCAAGATCACCGAACCGGCGGCCGACCTGGCGGTGCTCCTGGCGATCAACTCGTCGATGCGCAACAAGCCGCTGCCGCGCGGGCTGGTGGTGTTTGGCGAGGTCGGCCTGGCCGGCGAAATCCGGCCCGCGCCACGCGGCCAGGAACGCTTGCGCGAAGCGGCCAAGCTGGGCTTCTCGCTGGCGGTGATCCCGAAATCGAATACGCCGAAGGCCAGGATCGAGGGCATGACCATCATCGCGGTCGAACGCATCGACGAGGCGTTCAACAAGTTGCGCGAAATCGACTGACGGTCGATCGCGGTCCGCGACTACCTGTCGGATTTTCCGGTAGATTCTATAATCGTGCCTTGTTCACTGTATTCGGGTAAACACGTGTTCCAAGACCAAAGGAAATCTCCACGCAAGGCGTACCGTACCAAGGCCCTGCTCGCCATCGACGGCCAGCCCCCCATCGCCGGCAAGACCAGCGACGTCGGCGCCAACGGCGTGAGCATCAGCCTGGCCGATCCGCTGGCGGTCGGGCAGGGCGGGCAAGTGGCCTTCGACTTGCTGGTCGAGGGCAGCATCGTCACCATCCAGACGCGGGCCAAGGTGTCATACTGTATTTTCAGCAGTGGCGAGTTCAAGGTAGGCTTTCAGTTCCTGCAGCCCGACCTGGCGGCGGTGACGGCCCTGGCGCGCTTCATGCGATGAAGTCGACGGTGCGCTGCCGGCGCCTGGTACACCCCCCAAATATGACAAACGGCGAGCGCCATCGGGCCCGCCGCCTGCTGTATCGGCCCGCCGAGCGGGCCGTGCGCTATTCGTGATAGCGGTCGTGCAACTTGGAGGAACTGCCGCGGACTTCCTGGTAAATCTCGAACGCCACGAGGGCGGCCAGGCCGGTCAGAATCCCCATCACCATCAGCTCTAACATTTGAAACAAAACGCCTCTCGGCATCCCCTCCATGTCATGACTACCCTCTCAGGATAGCAGGCAATGGTGTATTTACAAGCGTCGCGGTGCGGAACATGGCATGATTCGGTCGACGCCGATGGCCATTCGCGCGCCGCGCCATTCCCGTGGATGACATCCTTGCGCGCGTGTCATGTTGATGTCACATTCGCCAATATGTCATGAACCTGTCATATTCGCCCGTTAGACTGCGCCACATCGTCAGCGGGACCGTCCCGTGGTGTCACTTCCAAAGGATCCGATATGCGCATGAAGCACTTCTTCGTCTCGATCGCCCTGGCTGCAACGGCATTCTCCGCCAGCGCCCAGAACGCCAACATCACCGGCGCCGGCGCGACCTTCCCGTACCCGATCTATGCCAAGTGGGCCGAGCTGTACAAGGCGGCTAGCGGGGTCGGCCTGAACTACCAGTCGGTCGGTTCGGGCGCCGGCATCAAGCAGATCAAGGCCAAGACCGTCGACTTCGGCGCATCCGACATGCCGCTGGCGGCCAATGAGCTCAATGCCGCGGGGCTGTTCCAGTTCCCGGCCGTGATGGGCGGCGTGGTGCCGATCGTGAACCTGAACGGCATCGCCCCGGGCCAGCTGAAGCTGAGCGGCGCGGTCATCGCCGACATCTACATGGGCAAGATCACCAAGTGGAACGCGCCGCAGATCGCCGCGCTGAACCCGGGCGTCAAGCTGCCAACCAACGACATCACCGTCGTGCGCCGCGCCGACAGCTCGGGCACCTCGTTCCTGTGGACCGACTACCTGAGCAAGGTCAGCCCGGCCTGGAAATCGACCATCGGCGTCGGCACCACCGTCAAGTGGGCGGTCGGCGTGGGCGGCAAGGGCAACGAGGGCGTGGCCGCCAACGTGCAGCGCATCAAGGGCAGCATCGGCTATGTCGAGTGGGCCTATGCCAAGAAGAACAAGATGGCGCACACCCAGCTGCAGGGCGCCGACGGCGCCTGGCTGCAGCCGTCGGACGACGCCTTCAAGGCCGCCGCCGCCAGCGCCGACTGGAAAGGCACCCCGGGCTTCGCCGTCATCCTGACCAACCAGGCCGGCAAGGGCGCCTGGCCGGTCACCGGCGCCTCGTACATCCTGGTGCACAAGACCCAGGACGCCGCCAAGGGCCGGCAAGTGCTGAAGTTCTTCGACTGGGCCTTCAAGAACGGCGCGCCTGCCGCCGCCGATCTGGACTACGTGCCGATGCCGGCCGATGTGACCAAGCTGATGCAGGACGCCTGGCGCGCCAACCTGAAGGACGCGAGCGGCAAGGCGCTCTGGTAAACCAACCACCTGACAAGAAAAGGCCGGCCATGCCGGTCTTTCTGTATGCCAGCGCTATTGACAAAACGATATTGATAACAAAACCATGAGCGTCCAACCATCCATGTCCGTGAACGATCTGCCCGAGAAAGCAGCGCCAGACGCCGACCTCTACCAGTCCGCCGCCATGCGCAACACCATGCGCAACCAGCGCATTCAGGACTTCTTCTTCCACAAGGTCACGCTGCTGTTCGCCGCCTCGGTGCTGGCGGTCCTGGTCGGGATCATCATCTCGCTGGCGATCGGCGCGGCCCCGGCCTTCAAGGAATTCGGTCTCGGCTTCATCACCCGCGTGGAGTGGGATCCGGTCAACGACCAGTACGGCGCCATGATCGCGATCTACGGCACCCTGGCCACCTCGATCATCGCGCTGGCGGTGGCGTTCCCGATCAGCTTCGGCATCGCGCTGTTCCTGACCGAGATCTGCCCGGCCTGGCTGCGCCGCCCGCTGGGCACCGCGGTCGAACTGCTGGCCGGCGTGCCGTCGATCATCTACGGCATGTGGGGCCTGTTCGTGTTCGCGCCGCTGTTCGCCGAATACGTGCAGCCCGCCCTCAAGGAAACCATCGGCCAGCTGCCGGTGATCGGCGCGATCTTCCAGGGCCCGGTGATGGGCATCGGCATCCTGACCGCCGGCCTGATCCTGGCGATCATGATCATCCCCTTCATCGCTTCGGTGATGCGCGACGTGTTCGAGATCGTCCCGACCGTGTTGAAGGAATCGGCGTACGGCCTGGGCTGCACCAAGTGGGAAGTGATGCGCAAGGTGGTGCTGCCGTACACCCGCAACGGCGTGGTCGGCGGCGTGATGCTGGGCCTGGGCCGCGCGCTGGGCGAGACGATGGCGGTGACCTTCGTGATCGGCAACGCCCACGACCTGTCGGCCTCGCTGTTCTCGGCCGGCAACTCGATCTCGTCGACCCTGGCCAATGAATTCGCCGAAGCGGCCACCGAGCTGCACTCGTCGTCGCTGTTCGCCCTGGCGCTGATCCTGTTTGCGATCACCTTCGTCGTGCTGTCGGCCGCAAAGCTGATGCTGGTCGGCATGTCCCGCAACGAAGGCACCAAGTAAAAGAAGGCTACCGAGATGAACAACGCAATCAAGAACCCCGTCTATCGCAAGCGCCTGCTGGCGCACCGCGTCGGCATCACCCTGTCGGTCGTGGCCATGGGCATCGGCCTGGCCTTCCTGGCCTGGATCCTGGGCACCTTGCTGTACAACGGTGTCGGCGCACTGGCCGGGACCCTGTTCACCAACGACACGCCGGCGCCGGGCACCCCGGGCGGCGGCCTGCGCAACGCCATCGTCGGTTCGCTGATGATGGTCGGCCTGTCGACCCTGGTGAGCACCCCGATCGGCATCCTGGCCGGCATCTACCTGGCCGAATATGGCGAGAACAACAAGTTCGCTCAGGTGACCCGCTTCGTGACCGACATCATGCTGTCGGCCCCGTCGATCGTGATCGGCCTGTTCGTGTATGCGATCTACGTCGCCAACGTGAAGCATTTCTCCGGCTACGCCGGTTCGATCGCGCTTGCCCTGATTGCGATTCCGGTCGTGGTGCGCACCACCGACAACATGCTGCGCCTGGTGCCGTCGAGCTTGCTGGAAGCGGCGTATGCCCTCGGCGCACCGCACTGGAAGGTGGCGACGACGGTGCGCCTGCGCGCCGTGAAGGCCGGCGTCGTGACCGGCGTGCTGCTGGCTGTGGCCCGCGTCTCGGGCGAGACCGCGCCGCTGCTGTTCACCGCGCTGAACAACCAGTTCTACAGCCACGACATGAACGCGCCGCTGGCCAACCTGCCGGTCGTGATCTACCAGTTCGCGATGAGCCCGTACGACGACTGGCGTTCGCTGGCCTGGG
Organism: Massilia sp. UYP34; assembly: GCF_056279385.1. Taxonomy (NCBI): domain Bacteria; kingdom Pseudomonadati; phylum Pseudomonadota; class Betaproteobacteria; order Burkholderiales; family Oxalobacteraceae; genus Massilia; species Massilia sp. UYP34. Next base: position 70,280 of record NZ_JBWBRF010000016.1, read on the forward strand.
GCGGCGCACTGCTGGTGACCGCGACCGTGCTGCTGCTCAACATCATTTCGCGCACCATGTTCGCCCAAAAAACTCCGCGTTAATCCAATTGTTAAAAGATAAAGCGATGAACCAAGCCATGCTCAATACGACTCCAGCGCCGGCCGCTGCCAAGGCCAAGACGATCGAAATCCAGGGCCTGAACTTCTTTTACGGCAAAACGCAGAGTCTGAAAAATGTCTCGCTCGACATCCACGCCAAGCAGGTAACGGCCTTCATCGGCCCGTCGGGCTGCGGCAAGTCGACCCTGCTGCGCACGCTGAACCGGATGTACGACCTGTACCCGGGCCAGCGCGCCGAAGGTTCGATCATGTACCGCGGCCGCAATATCCTGGAGCCGGGCGTCGACGTCAACATGCTGCGCGCCAAGGTCGGCATGGTGTTCCAGAAGCCGACCCCATTCCCGATGTCGATCTACGACAATATCGCCTTCGGCGTGCGCCTGTACGAAAACCTGTCGAAGGGCGAGATGGACGAGCGCGTCGAATGGGCGCTGAAAAAGGCGGCGCTGTGGGAAGAAGCCAAGGATAAGCTGAACAAGAGCGGCCTGTCGCTGTCGGGCGGCCAGCAGCAGCGCCTGTGCATCGCGCGCGGCGTGGCGGTCAAGCCTGACGTGTTGCTGCTCGATGAACCGACCTCGGCGCTGGACCCGATCTCGACCGCCAAGATCGAGGAACTGATCAGCGAACTGAAGCAGGATTACACGATCACCATCGTGACCCACAATATGCAGCAAGCGGCGCGTTGCTCGGACTACACGGCCTACATGTATCTTGGCGAGCTGGTCGAATTCGGCGAGACCGACCAGATCTTCATGAACCCGGCGCGCAAGGAAACGCAAGACTATATTACCGGCCGCTTCGGCTGATTTCACCCGGTAGTTCATTTTGCCGGCCCCGCCGGCTTCACAGAATATTTGACGGAGAAGTTATGACAGGCGAGCATTCATCCAAGCAGTACGATCAGGAACTCGAGGGCATCCGTTCCCAGGTGTTGCTGATGGGCGGCATGGTGGAAACCCAGTTCGAGGAGGCGCTCGAGTGCTTCCGCATCGGCGACATCGCGCGCGCCGAGCGCGTGATGGCCGAAGACCAGGCCGTCAACCAGCTCGAAGTCTCGCTCGACGACGCCTGCAGCCACCTGATCGTCAAGCGTCAGCCGACCGCCAACGACTTGCGCACCGTGATGGCGACCATCAAGGTCATCACCGACCTGGAGCGCATCGGCGACGAGGCGACCAAGGTCGCGCGCACCGCGAAAAGCCTGCACGAGCGCGGCGTCACCGGCTTTGGCCACTACGACATGATCCGCACCATCGCCAAGGCGACCTCGGAACTGCTGCACGATTCGCTGGACGCGTTCGCGCGCCTGGACGGCAAGCAGGCCTTGCAGATCATCGCCGGCGACGAGGTGGTCGACCACGAGTTCCGCACCATCCTGCGCAGCATGGTCACCTACATGATGGAAGACCCGCGCACGATCTCGTCGGCGCTGGACACGCTGTGGGTGGCGAAGGCGATCGAGCGCATCGGCGACCATGCGAAGAACATCGCCGAATACGTGATCTACGTGGTCGAAGGCCGTGACATCCGCCACAGCAAGGTGATTCTCGACGGCCAGCCGGCGGCTTGAGCATGGCGGACAACACCTCCGTCCTGGTGGTCGAAGACGAGCCGGCGATCGTCGAGCTGGTGACCTATTCCCTGCGCGAGGCGGGCTGGGACATCCGTAGCGCCGACACCACCGCCAGCGCCTGGGACAGCATCCGCCAAAGCAAGCCCGACCTGCTGCTGCTGGACTGGATGCTGCCCGACCAGAGCGGGCTGCGCCTGCTGTCGCGCCTGCGCGCCGACCGCGACTTCCAGGACCTGCCGGTGATCATGCTGACGGCAAAGAGCATGGAAGAGGACAAGCTGGCGGGCCTGAACACCGGCGCCGACGACTACATCACCAAGCCGTTCTCGCCGCGCGAGCTGCTGGCGCGCGCGCGTGCGCTGCTGCGCCGCAAGAGTCCGCACCTGGCCGAGGCGCCGCTGCGCGCCGGCGCGGTGACGCTCGACCCGAACAGCTGCACCGTGACGGTCGAGGACCAGCAGATCGACATCGGCAATGCGGAGTACAAGCTCTTGAAGTACCTGATGGCGCATCGGGAGCGCGTGTTCTCGCGCGCCCAGCTGCTCGACAAGGTGTGGGGCGACCATGCGGTGATCGAGGAGCGCACGGTGGACGTGCACGTGCTGCGGTTGAGGAAGGCATTGAAAAGCGCTGATGGCTTGATCCGCACCGTGCGCAGCGTCGGCTATATGCTGTCCGAAAAATAACACGGTATCGAAGGACGCGATGAATCCGAAGCTGCTGTTCTGGGTGCCGGCGCTGCTGCGCACGGCGCTGTTGTTCGCCGTGGCCGGCGTGGTGTGGTGGTGGTCTGGCCCCGTGGCCGGGCTGGCGCTGGCGCTGGCCGGCATGGCGGTGGCGGTATTTATCCAGCTGTCGTACCTGTACAAGCTCGGCCAGTGGCTGGAAGAGCCGCACAGCACGCGCCTGCCGGACGGCTGGGGCGCCTGGACCAATGCCTTCGCGCGCCTGTATCGCCTGCGGCGCGACGACGAGCGCCATCAGACCGAACTGACCGAATGGCTGGCGCGTTTTCGCCAGGCGATGCACCTGCTGCCGGAAGGCGTGGCCATCATGGACGACGTGCTGTTCCTGGAGTGGTGCAATCCGGCGGCCGAGCGCCACCTGGGGCTGACGATGGAACGCGACAAGGGGCTGCGCGTGACGAACCTGGTGCGCCACCCCGACTTCATCGACTACATCGTGCTGGGGCGCTACGAGCAGCCGCTGACGCTGTCGCTGCGTGGCCGCAAGCTGGAATGCCGCATCATCCCGTTCGAGAACCGGCGCCAGATCCTGGTGACGCACGACGCCACCGACACCGAGCGCATCGAGGCGATGCGGCGCGACTTCATCGCCAACGCCTCGCACGAGCTGCGCACGCCGCTGACGGTGATCGTGGGCTTCCTCGAGATCGCGCTGTCCGATCCGGGCATCGACGTCGCCACGCGGATGGCGCACCTGAACCTGATGACCGAGCAGGCGCGCCGCATGCAGCGCCTGATCCAGGACATGCTGACCCTGTCGCGGCTGGAGTCGGACGAATTTCCCATGAGGCGCGAGCGGGTGGACATACGCAGCCTGATCGACTCGATCGCCCTCGAGGCGCGCGCGCTGTCGGGCGGCCGGCACCAGATCGAGGTGGCGGTCGACGGCCCGGACGTCATGGGCAGCATGGAAGAGCTGCGCAGCGCCTTCGCCAACCTGGCGTCGAACGCGGTGCGCTACTCGCCGAACGGCGGCACGATCCGCCTGGCCTGGACGCGCGGCCCCGATGCGCTGAGCTTTGCCGTGACCGATTGCGGCATCGGTATCGCCCCCGAACACATCCCGCGCCTGACCGAGCGTTTCTACCGCGTCGACAAGAGCCGTTCGCGCGACACCCAGGGCACCGGCCTGGGCCTGGCGATCGTCAAGCACGTCCTGCTGCGCCACGGCGGCAAGCTGACGATCACCTCGCAGCCGGGCAAGGGCAGCACCTTCTCCGCCATGCTCCCGAATACCTCGCTGCCGGCTTGATCCCAGGCTGACCAGGGCCGGCGCCGAGTTGTTCGACAACTTCGGGAACGACTGGAAGAGGGCGCCGGCCGGCGGGGGGGCGGATCTCGTGCCCCAGGGGAACCAGCCGAGGTACAATCTCTGCCTTGTTCTCTTCGGCACATTTCATGCTCTCTCGTCGTACCTCTCTCGCGGCGTGCGCCGCACTGCTCTTGAGCGCTTGCGGCGGCACGCCGCTGCAGACGCCGGCCACCCCGGTCGCCGCCGCCCCGGCGGCTGCGCCACTGCCGCCCAGGAAAATCCGCATCGGCCTGGCCCTTGGCGGCGGCGCCGCGCGCGGCTTCGCCCACATCGGCGTGATCAAGGCCCTCGAAGCCCAGGGCATCTATCCCGAGATCGTGGTCGGCACCAGCGCCGGTTCGGTGGTCGGCTCGCTGTATGCATCGGGCCTGAACGGCTTCGCCCTGCAAAAGACGGCCCTTGCCATGGACGAGGCCACCATTTCGGACTGGGCGCTGCCGTGGCTCGGCAAATCCACTGGCCTGCTCAAGGGCGAGGCGCTGCAGAATTATGTGAACAAGGCTGTTGGCAATGTGCCGATGGAAAAGCTCAAGTTGCGCTTCGGCGCCGTGGCCACCGACCTCAAGACCGGCCAGCCGATCCTGTTCAACCGCGGCAATACCGGCATGGCGGTGCGCGCGTCGTCGAGCGTGCCGAGCGTATTCCAGCCAGTTAAAATCGGCAACAAGGAATACGTCGACGGCGGCCTGGTGGCGCCGGTGCCGGTGCGTTTCGTGCGCGAGATGGGCGCCGATTTCATTATCGCCGTCAATATCTCGAGCGCGACCGAGGGTGCGGCCACGGCCAGCTCGCTCGACGTCCTGATGCAGACGTTCAGCATCATGGGTCAGCGCCTGAACCATTTCGAATTGAAGGACGCCGACATCGTGATCACGCCGGCGCTCGGCAATATGGGATCGGGCGATTTCGGCGGACGCAATCTCGCCATCCTGGCCGGCGAGCAGGCCGCCGCCGCGGCCATGCCGCAGATCAAGGCCAAGTTGAAGCTCAACGTATCGCAACCCACATCATCGCAAACTGCGCAAGGAAAACCATGAACACCAAACCCTACCTGACCCTGCTTGATGCCAAGAAGATCGGCGCCGCCGCCGAAGCCGAGGCCGTGCAAAACGGCTGGGCCGTGTCGATCGCGATCGTCGACGACGGCGGCCACCTGCTGTGGCAGCAGCGCCTGGACGGCGCGCCGCCCGTGTCGTCGTATATCGCGCCGGCGAAAGCCAATACCGCCGCCCTCGGCCGGCGCGAATCGAAGATCTACGAAGACGTGGTCAACAATGGCCGCATGTCCTTCCTGAGCGCGCCGAAGCTGGAAGGCATGCTCGAAGGCGGCGTGCCGGTGATCGTCGACGGCCACGTGATCGGCGCGGTTGGCGTGTCGGGCGTCAAGTCGGACCAGGACGTGCAGATCGCCCGCGCAGGGATTGCCGCACTGAACGCCGCCTGAAGGCCGCCTAATCGCAAGTTGCGGGTGAGATATTGCACTCGCAACATATGTTTCAGCAGGGCAGGGAAGATGGCGTGGCATGTCATCTTCAGCAAATTTGCTAGCGGTTATGTGGCGGCGCCGCATTGCCGAACATCAGAGTTCGCGCTATAATTCGGAAGTTTATCTAATTCAAACTTAGCCGTAGCGCATACCCACCATCCCTCATTCAACATGACCTCCAACACCGGGCGGCTTCACCACGCCCAGGACAGTTGGATGTCGGTCTGACGTGGCGAAGCTACGGCAACTTTTTCGGGAGTTGCCCTTGCCGCCATTTTTTTCTGGCCCCTCCGTTCCAGCCATCCTGGCACTTGCTGACGGGACCATCTTCAAAGGAATTTCCATCGGTGCCGTCGGTCATACGACGGGCGAAGTGGTGTTCAACACCGCGATCACCGGCTACCAGGAAATCCTGACCGACCCGAGCTACTCGCGTCAAATCGTCACCCTGACCTATCCGCACATCGGCAACTACGGCGTGAACAGCGCCGACGTCGAAGCGGGCAAGGTGCACGCCGCCGGCCTCATCATCCGTGACCTGCCGCTCCTGGCGTCGAACTTCCGTTCGACCCAATCGCTGGGCGACTACCTCAAGCAGGAAAACGTGGTTGCCATCGCCGGCATCGATACCCGCAAGCTCACCCGCATCCTGCGCGAAAAAGGCGCCCAGGCCGGCGCGATCCTGACCGCGGCGCAAGGCGTCGAGCCGTCGCCGGCCCAGGCGCTGGAACTGGCGCGCTCGTTCCCGGGCCTGGCCGGCATGGACCTGGCCAAGGTGGTGTCCGTCACCGAACCCTACGAGTTCACCGAGACCGAATGGAAGCTCGGCGAAGGCTACGGCAAGCAGACCGATCCCAAGTACCACGTGGTCGCCTTCGACTACGGCGTCAAGCGCAACATCCTGCGCATGCTGGCCGAACGCGGCTGCAAGGTCACGGTGCTGCCGGCGCAATCGACCGCCGCCGACGCGCTGGCCCTGAACCCTGACGGCATCTTCCTGGCCAACGGTCCGGGCGACCCCGAGCCTTGCGACTACGCGATCCAGGCATCGCGCGAGCTGATCGAAAAGGGCATCCCGACCTTCGGCATCTGCCTCGGCCACCAGATCATGGCGCTGGCTTCCGGCGCCAAGACCATGAAGATGAAGTTCGGCCACCATGGCGCCAACCACCCGGTGCAGGACCTGGACAGCAAGAAGGTCTTGATCACCTCGCAGAACCACGGCTTCGCGGTCGACCCGGAAACCTTGCCGGACAACTGCCGCGTGACCCACGTCTCGCTGTTCGACGGCTCGCTGCAGGGCTTCGCCCGCACGGACAAGCCGGCGTTCTGCTTCCAGGGCCACCCGGAAGCCTCGCCTGGCCCGACCGACGTCGCCTACCTGTTTGACCGCTTCATCGGCCTGATGCAAGCAGCGGAGAAAAAATAATATGCCAAAACGTAGTGATATCAAAAGCATCCTGATCATCGGCGCCGGCCCGATCGTCATCGGCCAGGCAGTCGAATTCGACTACTCCGGCGCCCAGGCCTGCAAGGCCTTGCGTGAAGAAGGCTACAAGGTCATCCTGGTCAACTCGAACCCGGCGACCATCATGACCGACCCGGAAACGGCGGACGTGACCTACATCGAGCCGATCACCTGGAAGGTCGTCGAGCGCATCATCGAGAAAGAGCGTCCCGACGCGATCCTGCCGACCATGGGCGGCCAGACCGCGCTGAACTGCGCGCTCGACCTGCACCGCAACGGCGTGCTGGACAAATACAAGGTCGAGCTGATCGGCGCGACCCCGGAAGCCATCGACAAGGCCGAAGACCGTTCGAAGTTCAAGGACGCGATGACCAAGATCGGCCTGGGCTCGGCGCGTTCGGGCGTGGCCCACTCGATGGAAGAGGCGTGGAGCGTGCAGCGCGAGCTGGGCTTCCCGACCATCATCCGTCCTTCGTTCACCATGGGCGGCAGCGGCGGCGGCATCGCCTACAACGAAGAAGAATTCGAGCAGATCTGCAAGCGCGGCCTGGAAGCATCGCCCACCAACGAGCTGTTGATCGAAGAATCTCTGTTGGGCTGGAAAGAGTACGAGATGGAAGTCGTTCGCGACAAGAACGACAACTGCATCATCATCTGCTCGATCGAGAACCTGGATCCGATGGGCGTGCACACCGGCGACTCGATCACCGTGGCGCCGGCGCAGACCCTGACCGACAAGGAATACCAGATCATGCGCAATGCGTCGATCGACGTGCTGCGCGAGATCGGCGTCGACACCGGCGGCTCGAACGTGCAGTTCTCGATCAACCCGAAAGACGGCCGCATGATCGTCATCGAGATGAACCCGCGCGTGTCGCGTTCGTCGGCGCTGGCCTCGAAAGCCACCGGCTTCCCGATCGCCAAGGTCGCTGCAAAGCTCGCGGTCGGCTTCACGCTGGATGAGCTCCGCAACGAGATCACCGGCGGCGCGACCCCGGCCTCGTTCGAGCCGTCGATCGACTACGTCGTCACCAAGATCCCGCGCTTCACGTTCGAAAAATTCCCGACCGCCGACAAGCACCTGACCACGCAAATGAAGTCGGTCGGTGAAGTCATGGCGATGGGCCGCACCTTCCAGGAATCGTTCCAGAAAGCGCTGCGCGGCCTGGAAGTCGGCGTCGACGGCCTGAACGAAAAGACCCGCGACCGCGAAAAGATCGAGGAAGAACTGGGCGAGCCGGGTCCGGAACGCATCTGGTACGTGGGCGACGCCTTCGCCCAGGGCTTCACCCTGGAAGAAGTGCACAACCTGACCAAGATCGATCCATGGTTCCTGGTGCAGATCAAGGAGATCGTGGACATCGAGCTGTGGCTCGAGACCCAGACCCTGGAGTCGCTCGACAAGAACGTGCTGTACAAGCTCAAGCAAAAGGGCTTCTCGGACCGCCGCATGGCCTTCCTGCTCAAGGTCGAGCCAAGCGCCGTGCGCGAGCGCCGCCACGCGCTGGGCATCCGCCCGGTGTACAAGCGCGTCGACACCTGCGCCGCCGAGTTCGCGACCAACACCGCCTACATGTACTCGACGTACGACGAAGAGTGCGAATCGAACCCGACCGACAAGAAGAAGATCATGGTGCTGGGCGGTGGCCCGAACCGCATCGGCCAGGGCATCGAGTTCGACTACTGCTGCGTGCACGCGGCCCTCGCCATGCGCGAAGACGGCTACGAGACCATCATGGTCAACTGCAACCCCGAGACCGTATCGACCGACTACGATACCTCGGACCGCCTGTACTTCGAGTCGCTGACCCTGGAAGACGTGCTCGAGATCGTGGAGCTGGAAAAGCCGGTGGGCGTGATCGTCCAGTACGGCGGCCAGACCCCACTGAAACTCGCGCTGGACCTGGAAGCGAACGGCGTGCCGATCATCGGCACCTCGCCGGACATGATCGACGCCGCCGAAGACCGCGAGCGTTTCCAGCAGCTGCTTCAGACATTGAATCTGCGCCAGCCGCCGAACCGCACCGCGCGCACCGAAGCCGACGCGCTGGCGTTGGCCGAAGAGATCGGCTACCCGCTGGTGGTGCGTCCTTCCTACGTGCTGGGCGGCCGCGCGATGGAGATCGTGCACGAGCAGCGCGACCTGGAGCGCTACATGCGCGAAGCGGTCAAGGTCTCGCACGATTCGCCGGTGCTGCTCGACCGCTTCCTGAACGACGCCATCGAAGTCGACGTCGACTGCATCTCGGACGGCGAAGCCACCTTCATCGGCGGCGTGATGGAACACATCGAACAGGCCGGCGTGCACTCGGGCGACTCGGCCTGCTCGCTGCCGCCGTACTCGCTGTCGCAAGCGACCATCGATGAACTCAAGCGCCAGACCTCGCTGATGGCCAAGGCCCTGAACGTGGTCGGCCTGATGAACGTCCAGTTCGCGATCCAGCAGTCGGAACAGGACGGCCAGACCGTGGACACCGTGTATGTTCTGGAAGTGAACCCGCGCGCCTCGCGTACCGTGCCGTTCGTCTCGAAGGCGACCGGCCTGCAGCTGGCCAAGATCGCGGCGCGCTGCATGGTCGGCCAGACCCTCGCGCAGCAGGGCATCACCCGCGAAGTCGTGCCGCCGTTCTACAGCGTCAAGGAAGTCGTGTTCCCGTTCGTGAAGTTCCCGGGCGTCGACACCATCCTGGGGCCGGAAATGAAATCGACCGGCGAAGTGATGGGCGTGGGCACCACCTTCGGCGAAGCGTTCGTGAAATCGCAGCTCGCGGCCGGCATCAAGCTGCCGAAGTCGGGCACCGTGTTCCTGTCGGTGAAATCCTCGGACAAGCCGCGCGCGGTCGGCGTGGCGCGCGACCTGGTCAAGCTGGGCTTCGACCTGGTGGCGACCAAGGGCACCGCCGCCGTGATCTCGGCGGCCGGCATCCCGGTGCGTTCGGTGAACAAGGTGCTGGAAGGCCGTCCGCACGTGGTCGACATGATCAAGAACCATGAGATCGTCATGGTCGTGAACACGGTCGAGGAAAAGCGCAGCGCGATCACCGACTCGCGCGCGATCCGTACCTCGGCACTGGCCTCGCACGTGGTGACCTACACCACGATCGCCGGCGCCGAAGCGGCGATCGAGGGCATGCCGCACATCGACGAACTGCGCGTGTACGATTTACAAGGCCTACATAAAACCTTACACTAAGCACACGCAGTACCCGTAAGACAGTCAAACCACAGAGCTCGCGCGGCCTTGGCCGCGTGCCTCTGTGGTTTTCGCTTTGAGACGCTACGGGTGTCCCGTACAACACCAACAGCAGAAAACCATGAACACTCCACTGACCAAATTCGGCGCAGAACTCCTGAAAGAAGAGCTGCACCAGCTCAAGACCAAGGAGCGCCGCATCGTGATCGACGCGATCGCCGAGGCGCGTTCGCATGGCGACCTGTCCGAAAATGCCGAGTACGACGCCGCCAAGGAGCGCCAGTCCTTCGTCGAAGGCCGCATCGCCGAGCTCGAGGGCAAGCTCTCCACCGCCCAGGTCATCGATCCGTCCACGCTCGACGCCGACGGCCGCGTGGTGTTCGGCGCCACCGTCGACCTCGAAGACCTGGAATCGGGCCAGAAGGTCACCTACCAGATCGTCGGCATCGATGAAGCCGACCTGAAACTGAACAAGGTCTCGGTGACCTCGCCGATCGCGCGCGCGCTGATCGGCAAGTTTGCCGCAGACGTGGTCGAAGTGCAGGCCCCGTCGGGCCCGCGCGAGTACGAAATCCTCGAAGTACGCTACGTCTGATGGGAGGCGCGGCGGGCGGCACCGTGCGGGGGCGTTTGCCGGCGGCGCGCCTGCTGGTGGCCGCGCTGTGGGCCGGCACGCTGTGGGCGCTCGGCTATGTGGCGGCGCCGGCCGCGTTCGCGGTCCTGGACAGCGGCCAGGCGGGCGACCTGGTCGCGGTGCTGCTCACGCGCCAGGCCTGGTTGTCGATCGCCTGCGCCGTCGTGCTGCTGGTCTTGCTGCGGATGTCGGCCGACCTGGCGCCGCCGCGCCGCCGCTTCCTGAGCCTGCTGGTGCTGGCGATGCTGGCGTGCGCCCTGGTGATCTTCGTCGGCCTGCAGCCGGCCATGGCGCAGCTGCGCGAGCTGGCCGGGCCGGGCGGGGTGCGGGCGTCGCCGTACTGGACCGAGTTCGCCGTGATGCATGGCGTGTCGCAGTTGTTCCACATCGTCCAGAGCTTGCTGGGGGCGTGGCTGATCGTGAGGATCCGGTAGGTGGCAGCGCGCGACGGATGAAAAAAAACCGGGTTGCCCCGGTTTTTTGTTCACTTGTTGAGCGAATTTTTCTTGGAGCTGGTCTGGCGCGGCTTGGCGCGCTTGATGTTGCCGCCTGCGGTGACGCGTTCGTTCCCCTTCAGCATGACCTTGGTGACGCTCGGCTTCTTGGTGCCGCTGGCGCTGGCCTTGACGATGGTGACTTCGCGCATGCCCGGGCCCGATTTGCCGCTGCGTTCCTTGACCGCCTCTTTCTTGGGACGGTAGAGGACCAGCAGCTTGCCGATGTGCTGGACCGGCGCCGCCTCGAGATCGGCGCAGATCTGCTCGTACATGGCGACGCGCGCTTCGCGGTCGTCGCCGAACACGCGCACCTTGATCAGGCCGTGTGCGTCGAGGCTGGCCGAGATTTCCTTGACGACGGATTCAGTGAGGCCGGCTTCGCCGATCATGACGACTGGATTGAGCCCGTGTGCTTCTGCGCGCAGGGCGCTGCGCTCAGCCGGTGTAAGTTTGATCATAATAATTCTTTTTTGATGTACCAATAAAAGCAGTATTCTACGCGAATGGCCAAGAACAAATTAAACAAAAACTGGTTGCATGACCACATTAACGATCCGTATGTCAAACTTGCCCAGAAAGATGGCTTCCGCGCACGCGCCGCCTACAAGCTCAAGGAAATCGACGAGCAGGAAAAGCTGATCAAGCCCGGCCAGGTGATCGTCGACCTCGGCTGCACCCCGGGCAGCTGGGCCCAGTACACGCGGCGCAAGCTGGCCGGCGCCGACGGCGGCGGCATCAACGGCACCATCATTGGCCTCGACATCCTGCCGATGGAGCCGATCGCGGATGTGCAAATGATTCAGGGTGACTTCCGCGAGGAAGAAGTGCTGACGCAGCTCGACGAAGTCCTGTCCGGTCGCAAGGCCGACCTTGTGCTATCCGATATGGCGCCCAATTTGTCGGGTATTAGTCATGCCGATGCAGCGCGCATGGAACATTTGATCGACCTCGCGATCGAATTTTCGCAGCTGCATTTGAAGCCGGGTGGGGCGCTTGTGGTTAAATGTTTTAAAGACATGGGTTTTACTCAAGTCCTAGAAAAATTCCGGATGGAATTCAAGACCGTGAAGCAGATCAAGCCGAAGGCCAGCCGCGATAAATCGTCCGAGATCTTCCTGCTCGGCCGTGGCCTGAAGAATCCGGCGGCATGAGGGCGGGGAGTCAGCCATCAGAGGGTAGAATTTCCTCTTGAAATCTCCGCGTGTGCCCATACATCTGCCGCGTGATCTTCCGCTCGGCGCAACGGTTTTGTATGCAATGGGCCGGCGGGATGTAAAAAGATAGTATTTCGGCACTATTGCTGGCGCCGCGTGGCGGTGTCGGCTTATTGCGAGTAAAATCGGAATACTGAAATCGGTATAGATGCAATTGCATCGGAGGAGTGCTCGTGAATAATATGTTTTCCAAATCCGCCATCTGGGTGGTCGTCGCGCTGCTGTTGTTCATGCTGTTCAAGCAGTTCGACACCCATAGCGTCGCCGGCGGCAGCAAGACCATCGCTTATTCCGAGCTGCTCGATGAGATCAAACAGCGTCGCATCAAGGATGTGACGATCGAAGGCTCGAACATCACCGCCACGCGCAGCGACGATTCCAAGGTGCGCGCGACCGCGACCATCCTGGACCGCGGCCTGATCGGCGACCTGCGTGAAAACGGCGTGCGCTTCGACGTGAGGCCGCCCGAGGAACCGTCGTTCCTGCAGCAGGTATTCATTTCCTGGTTCCCGATGCTGCTCCTGATCGGCGTCTGGGTGTTCTTCATGCGCCAGATGCAGGGTGGCGGCAAGGGCGGCGCTTTCTCCTTCGGCAAGTCGAAGGCGCGCATGCTCGATGAAACCAACAACACCGTCACCTTCGCCGACGTCGCCGGTTGCGATGAGGCGAAAGAAGAAGTGTCGGAAATCGTCGACTTCCTGAAAGACCCGACCAAGTTCCAGAAACTGGGCGGCCGCATTCCACGCGGCGTGCTGATGGTCGGTCCTCCGGGTACCGGCAAGACGCTGCTGGCGCGCGCCATCGCCGGCGAAGCCAAGGTGCCGTTCTTCTCGATCTCGGGTTCCGACTTCGTCGAAATGTTCGTCGGCGTGGGCGCAAGCCGCGTACGCGACATGTTCGAGAACGCGAAGAAGCATTCGCCTTGCATCATCTTCATCGACGAGATCGACGCGGTCGGCCGTCACCGCGGCGCCGGCATGGGCGGCGGCAACGACGAGCGCGAACAGACCCTGAACCAGCTGCTGGTCGAGATGGACGGTTTCGAAGCCCAGTCGGGCGTGATCGTGATCGCCGCAACCAACCGCGCCGACGTGCTCGACAAGGCGCTGCTGCGTCCGGGCCGTTTCGACCGCCAGGTGATGGTGGGCCTGCCGGACATCCGCGGCCGCGAGCAGATCCTCAACGTGCACATGCGTAAAGTGCCGATCGGCACCGACGTCAAGGCCGACATCCTGGCGCGCGGCACCCCGGGCTTCTCGGGCGCCGACCTGGCCAACCTGGTCAACGAAGCCGCGCTGTTCGCCGCACGCCGCAGCAAGCGCCTGGTCGAGATGATCGACTTCGAAGACGCCAAGGACAAGATCTACATGGGTCCGGAGCGCAAGTCGATGGTCATGCGCGAAGAAGAGCGCCGCAACACGGCCTACCATGAGTCGGGCCACGCGGTCATCGCCAAACTGTTGCCGAAAGCGGACCCGGTGCACAAGGTCACGATCATGCCGCGCGGCTTTGCCCTCGGCCTGACCTGGCAGCTGCCCGAGCATGATGCGTTGTCCGGCTACAAGGACAAGATGCTGGAAGAAATCTCGATCCTGTTCGGCGGCCGTATCGCCGAAGAGATCTTCGTCGGCCAGATGTCGACCGGCGCCTCGAACGACTTCTCCCGCGCCACCAAGCTGGCCCGTTCGATGGTGACCCGCTTCGGCATGTCCGAGAGCATGGGCGTGATGGTCTACGAAGACAGCGAGAACGAAGGCTTCTTCGGCGGCGCCACCAAGACCATCTCGGAAGCGACGCAGCAGAAGGTCGACGCCGAGATCCGCAACATCCTCGACACGCAGTACGCGCTGGCACGGCGTCTGCTGGAAGAGAATCGCGACAAGGTCGAGATGATGACCAAGGCGCTGCTCGACTGGGAAACCATCGATTCCGAGCAGATCAACGACATCATGGCCGGCCGCGAGCCGCGCCAGCCGAAGACCGTGCTGACCAAGCGCACGCCGCCAGGCGACAGCGGCTCGGGCGGTGTGGCGCCGAACGCCACCGCACCGGCCTGACGCTGTCTCTCCCCGCAAAGGCACCCGTCAGGGTGCCTTTTTTGTTTGCCCACGTGGCGCCATCACGTTGTCCCTATGACCAAGAAACTGCAGTGCGGCCATTTCAGCTTCGCGCTGGATGGGCCTGAAGCGACCCATCCCGTCGTGATGGGCATCCTTAACATCACCCCCGATTCCTTTTCCGATGGCGGCCGCTACCAGGGCCTCGAATTCGCGCTGACCCATGCCGAGACGATGATCAAGGACGGCGCCGCGATGATCGACATCGGCGGCGAATCGACCCGGCCCGGTTCGCCGAGCGTGCCGCTCGACGAAGAACTGCGGCGCGTGATGCCGGCCCTGTATGCGCTGCGTACGCTCGACGTGGCGCTGTCGGTCGACACCTGCAAGCCCGACGTCATGCGCGAAGCGCTGATCGCCGGCGCCGACATGATCAACGACATCAATGGCTTTCGCGCGCCGGGCGCCATCGCCGCGGTGCAGGACAGTGATTGCGGCCTGTGCGTGATGCACATGCAGGCTACGCCACAGACCATGCAGCAGGCGCCGCAGTACGACGACGTGGTGGGGGAGGTGATCGCCTTCCTGCGCGAACGGGTCGATGCCTTGACCGCGGCCGGCATCGAACGCGAACGCATCTGCGTCGATCCCGGCTTCGGTTTCGGCAAGACGGTCGAGCATAACTATGCCTTGCTGGGTGGCCTGCCGCGCATGCGCGCCGAACTCGATCTGCCAGTGCTGGCCGGCATGTCGCGCAAATCCATGATCGGCGCCGTGACCGGCCGTCCGGTCGAACAGCGGACGGCCGGCAGCATCGGCGCGGCATTGGCTGCGGTAGCGCATGGCGCTAGAATCGTGCGTGTGCATGATGTGGCTGAGACTGTCGATGCCCTGAAGGTGTGGCATGCCGCGATGCATCCACCTTCGGTCCTGTAAAAAACGTTTCAATAAGAGAAAAGAGAACTAGATGGCACGGAAATATTTCGGCACCGATGGCGTGCGCGGCACGGTGGGCGTTGCGCCAATTACTCCTGAATTCGTGATGCGTCTCGGCTACGCCGCCGGCACCGTCCTGGCCAAGGGCCGCAAGTCGAGCAGCGGCCGTCCGGTGGTCCTGATCGGCAAGGACACCCGCATCTCGGGCTATATGCTCGAAGCGGCGCTGGAAGCCGGCCTTTCCGCCGCCGGCGTCGATTCGATGCTGGCCGGCCCGATGCCGACCCCGGCCATCGCCTACCTGACCCGCGCGCTGCGCCTGCAGGCCGGCGTCGTGATCTCGGCCTCGCACAATCCGTTCCAGGACAACGGCATCAAGTTCTTCTCCGAGCACGGCACCAAGCTGCCCGACGCCGTCGAGCTCGAGATCGAAGAGGCGATCGATCAGCCGATGGGCTGCGTCGCCTCCGATAAACTCGGTCGTGCGACGCGCTTGCGCGACGCCCAGGGCCGCTACATCGAATTCTGCAAAAGCACGTTCCCGAACGAACTCGACCTGCGCGGCCTGAAGATCGTGGTCGACAGCGCCCACGGCGCCGCCTACAACATCGCGCCGCACGTGTTCCACGAACTCGGCGCCGAAGTGATCTCGATCGGCGCCCAGCCGGACGGCTTCAATATCAACGCCGGCTTTGGCGCCACCGCGCCGAAGGCGCTGTCCGAAGCCGTGGTGGCCAACAAGGCCCACCTCGGCATCGCGCTGGACGGCGACGCCGACCGCCTGATCATGGTCGACGCCAACGGCCGCGTCTACAACGGCGACGAACTGCTGTACGTGATGGTGCGCGACCGCATGAGCACCGGCCCGGTGGCGGGCGCCGTCGGCACCCTGATGACGAATATGGCGCTCGAAGTCGCCTTCAAGGAGATGGGCATCGGCTTCGCGCGCGCCAAGGTCGGCGACCGCTACGTGCTCGAGGTGATGCAGGAGCGCGGCTGGCTGTTCGGCGGCGAAGGCTCGGGCCACCTGCTGGCGCTGGACAAGCACAGCACCGGCGACGGCATCGTGTCGGCGCTGCAAGTGCTGTCGGCCCTGGTGCGCGGCAACAAGTCGCTGGCGGAATGCTGCAGCGAACTGCAACTGTTCCCGCAGACCCTGATCAACAAGAAGGTCGCGCCCGGCTTCGACTGGACCCTTGATCCGGCCCTGGTGGCCGAGAAGGAAGCGGTCGAGCGCGAGCTGGGCGACAACGGCCGCGTGTTGATCCGCGCATCCGGCACTGAACCATTGATTCGCGTGATGGTGGAAGCGAAAGAGGCGGCCATGGCCGAGAGCATGGCGCGCCGCATCGCGGACAAGCTGGCTGCCTGATCGACACGCCATTGCAGCCAGGTGCAGGCCGGGGCTGGCGCTTGGCGCCGCCATCGCGTATAATGTTTCTCACGGCGGAGTGTAGCGCAGCCCGGTAGCGCACCTGGTTTGGGACCAGGGGGTCCAAGGTTCGAATCCTTGTACTCCGACCACAAGATTCATCAAAACAGGCCGTCATCGACGGCCTGTTTTGTTTATGGGACGTTCTGTTTCTCGGCCTGTTTGTTCATGGGACCTGCTGAATGTTACCGGCCCCATGTTCTTTCAGTATCGCTACGATCACCGGTTTCCGAGTGGTCATATTGCAAGCATCGATGCTCGCGGTTTATAGTAGCGCCTCTTCCAAGACCGCCCTTAGCTCAGTTGGATAGAGCAACAGCCTTCTAAGCTGTGGGTCGGGGGTTCGATTCCCTCAGGGCGGGCCAATTTACTCCAGCATTTCAACCACTTGCCGCGCCCGCGAGCCGCCTGTATTTCAGGCATTGCGCTATTCAATTGGCACCTTCCCGGTCCAGCGCGCGATCAAGGATGGTCCAGTACCGCTGGGTCACGGCATCCACGTCCCCCGGCGCCCGACCATGCACCCCGGCGAATTCCTCGGTTTCCAGAAAGCGGCCGTGACCGTGTACATACGCATGCCCTCCGGCATATGACCGAGCCAGAAGCCGAGTCCGCTTAGTCCGCTTAGTCTGGTTTAGTACGGCTGGCGTCTGAATGCCGCCTGGAACCGCCGACAGGCTCCGACACATAGCCGTCGGTCTCGAAGGAGATCCAGCCGTCGGTGAATCAGATGCGATCGATGTTTTTGTGCCTGTCGGCGACGTACGGATCGAGGTGGGTGCGTGCAGCGACCCGAACCCCCGGCCTGGTTCACCAGACCCTTCCTGAAGGCGACCAGTATGCCGACGACGTATGGCGGGCAAACGGGCGCGAGATGGTGCGATGACCGCGCGCCCAGCTCGACCGCCGGCAATAACTGTCTGCTATGGAGGGACAACATCGCGCAGCATCCGCGATGTTGTCCATTACCCAACGCCTGACAATGGTGTGGTGCGTGCAGGGCAGGCCCGCACATTGCCTCGCACGTCGTCAATCGGCGTAGGCGCCTGCCTTCTTGTAGATCGGTCCCCACTTGTCGATCTCGGCCTTCAGATGCGTGCGCAAGCCTTCCGGCGTGGCCTTTTCGGCCGGGACCGGTTCCGTGCCGAGCTCGGCAAACCGGGCCTTGACGTTGGGATCCTTCAGCGCCTCGCGCAGCGCTGTCCCGAGCCGGTCGACGACCGCCTTTGGCGTCCCCTTCGGCGCGTACATGCCGTGCCACACATACAGGCCACCTCGAATAACCCGCTCTCGGCGTGAGCAGAGCCAGGCGAAACGTGAGTCCGCGCTCCAGCATCGCTCAGTAGCGTGATTTTCAAAGCG
>NZ_JBWBRF010000017.1:0-81985 GCF_056279385.1 Massilia sp. UYP34
GTGCCCACGGAGGGACTCGAACCCCCACACCTCGCGGCACATGGACCTGAACCATGCGCGTCTACCAATTCCGCCACGTGGGCACTGAAACAACCTCACAACCAGAAAACGTTGGTGCCCACGGAGGGACTCGAACCCCCACACCTCGCGGCACATGGACCTGAACCATGCGCGTCTACCAATTCCGCCACGTGGGCGTTTTCTGTACTGCCTGAACTGCCGACACTGCTTTTACTTCCGCGTCGGCGGGAAACCCGCCAACCCTACTGGTGCCCACGGAGGGACTCGAACCCCCACACCTCGCGGCACATGGACCTGAACCATGCGCGTCTACCAATTCCGCCACGTGGGCACTGCAAATCAACTCTGCTACAATAGCAGGCTTTGTCATTTTCCGCTAGATCAACATTTCCAGATCGTCACGCAAAAGGCACCGCTTGCCACTGCCGCATTCTTCGCTTCGTCGTTGCCGCCGTTGCTGAAGAGAGCGAGATTATAGCGGATGATTTTCAATAGTCAAAGACCCACGACGAAGTTCTGATCGGGGCAACCGCCAAACGTCGCGCAGCACTCGCAGCACGCCGCGTTAGGCGAATCGGATGGACCTCCGTTACACTACGCCTGTCAAGGTGTCAATCAAGCATGACGCCGCCTTTTATTCATGAGCGGCGCTATTACTGGCCAAGAGAAAAAAGAACCGATTTGAAGCAACCTACCCATACCATTCCAAGCCGCGAGGAAATCCTCGCAGTCTTCCGTGACGCCACCGATCCGCTCGATGCGGCCGGCCTGGCACGTGCCCTCGAGGTCAAGCCCGCCGCCCAGGAAGTCCTGGGCCGCCGCCTGAACGCCATGGAGCGTGACGGCCAGATCCGCTCCGATCGGGGCGGCGCCTATATGCTGGCCGACCATTCCGCCTTTGTGGCGGGCAAGGTCGCCGCGCATCGGGACGGCTTTGGATTCGTGATTCCGGACGAGCCAGGTCCCGACCTGTTCCTGTCCGACCGCGAGATGCAGAAAGTGCTGCACGGCGACCGCGTGATGGTGCGCGTGACCGGCACCGATCGCCGCGGTCGTCCAGAAGGCGCGATCGTCGAAGTGGTCCAGCGCGCCAATACCCACCTCATCGGGCGCTTGCTCAATGAGGGCGGCGTATGGATCGTCTCGCCCGAAGACCAACGCATCGCCCAGGACGTCCTGGTATCCGGTTCGCCGGGCAAGGCGCGCGCCGGGCAAGTGGTCAGCGTCGAGCTGATCGAGCAGCCGGGCCGCTTCCAGAAGCCGACCGGCCGCATCGTCGAAGTGCTCGGCGAACTGGACGATCCGGGCATGGAAATCGAGATTGCCGTGCGCAAGTTCGGCGTGCCGCACGTGTTCTCGCCGCCGGCGCTCAAGCAGGCCGCGCGCCTGCCGAACGAAGTCGTGAACGCCGACCTGGCGGACCGCGTCGACCTGCGCGACGTGCCGCTGGTGACCATCGATGGCGAGGATGCGCGCGACTTCGACGACGCGGTCTATTGCGAGCCGGTCAAGATCGATGGCGTGAAAGGCTACCGCCTGCTGGTCGCGATCGCCGACGTCAGCCACTACGTCAAGCCGAACGACGCGCTCGACGTGGACGCCATCGAGCGCAGCACCTCGGTGTACTTCCCGCGCCGCGTGATTCCGATGCTGCCCGAGAAGCTGTCCAACGGCCTGTGTTCGCTGAACCCGCAGGTGGACCGCTGCACCCTGGTGTGCGACATGGTCGTCACCGAGGACGGCGAAGTCACGGCTTACCAGTTCTACCCGGCCGTGATGCACTCGGCGGCGCGCCTGACCTATAACCAGGTGGCCGACATCCTGGCCAGCACCGACGGCGAGGAAGCGCAGAAGCGTCCGGCGATCGTCCCGCACCTGCAGAACCTGAACGGGGTGTTCCGCGCGCTGCTCAAGGCGCGCCAGGAGCGCGGTGCGATCGATTTCGAAACCACCGAAACCTATATCGTTTGCAATCCGCTGGGCAAGATCGAGAAGATCATCCCACGCACCCGCAACGACGCGCACCGCCTGATCGAGGAGTGCATGCTGGCCGCCAACGTGTGCGCCGCCGACTTCCTGCTGCGCCACAAACACCCGGGCACGTTCCGCGTGCACGCCGTGCCGACCGAGGAAAAGCTGAACCAGCTGCGTACCTTCCTCAAGCAGGTGGGACTGAACCTGGGCGGCGGCAACAAGCCGAGCGCGCGCGACTATGCCGCGGTGATGCAGGAAATCCGCGAGCGTCCCGACGCGACGCTGCTGCAGACCATGCTGCTGCGCTCGATGCAGCAGGCGGTCTACAGCCCGGACAACGTCGGCCACTTTGGCCTGGCCTATGAGGCCTATGCCCACTTCACCAGCCCAATTCGGCGCTACCCCGATTTGCTGACCCACCGGGCCATCAAGGCGCTCCTGCAGGGCAAGCGCTACGAGCCGAAGGGCATCGAGCTTGGCAAGCTGAACACGACGCAGTCGAACTCGGCGCGCAAGCAGGCCGCCAAGGACAAGGCCGAAGGCAAGCCGCAGAAGAGCGAAAAGGACCTGACGGTCTGGGACGCGCTCGGCGTGCACTGTTCGGCCAACGAGCGCCGTGCCGACGAAGCCTCGCGCGACGTCGAAAACTGGCTCAAGTGCTTCTTCATGCAGGACAAGATCGGCGAAGAGTTCACCGGCACGGTCGCCGGCGTCACCACCTTCGGCATCTTCGTGCAGCTCGACGAGCTGTTCGTCGAGGGTTTGGTGCACATCACCGAGCTGGGCGCCGATTACTTCCAGTACGACGAAGCGCGCCATGAGCTGCGCGGCGAGCGCACCGGCCAGCGCTACCAGCTGACCGACCGGGTCACCGTGCGGGTAGCGCGGGTCGACCTCGAATCGCGCAAGATCGACCTGACCCTGGCGTCGGCGCCGGTCGCGCTCGAAGCGCGCGAGGGTGCGGGCCGCAACAGGCAGGGCCGCAATGAAGAGCGCAACGAAGGCCGCAACGAAGGCCGCAAGGAAGGTCGTAACGGCGGCAAGCGCTCGCGTGGCGGCCGTAACCGGGGACCGAAGCCGGACGCGCCGAGCATGCTCGAAGCGCCAGTGCCAGCGACGCCGCTCGAACGCGCTCGCCAGGTAGCCCAGGAAGCGATGGAAGTGCCGACCAAGGCGCCGAAATCGCGCAAGGCGCGGGCGAGGGCCAGGGCGGACGAGCGTGCGAATGCAGCGGCTGCAGCGCCGGCGCCTGTGCCGAAGGCGGATACCGTTCCGGCGCCAGTGCCGAAGGCGGATCCTGCGCCGGCGCCAGCGCCCGCGCCGGTTGCGCCGAAGCCGGTCGAGGCGCCCGTGATCGCAGCGCCACCGGCGCGCAAGCCGCGCGCCGCGAAGGCCGCTGCCGAGCCAGTCGTCGAGGCTGCACCGGTGGTTGCACCGGTCAAAGCCAGGAAAGCAGCCGCCAAGGCCGCGCCGGTGACCGAGGCCGTCGAGGCGGCGCCGGTCAAGCCGACAGCGAAGAAAGCGGCTGCACCGCGCAAGGCAGCCGCCAAGGCGGTCGCCGAGCCGGAAGCGCCGAAGCCAGCCAAGGCGCCTGCGAAGAAGGCCGCAGCCAAGGCGCCTGCGAAGAAGGCCGCAGCCAAGGCGCCTGCGAAGAAGGCCGCAGCCAAGACAGCCACGAAGACTGCAACGAAGACTGCAACGAAGACTGCAGCTAAAACTGCAACGAAAACTGCAGCCAAGGCCGCACCGAAAGCAGCATCCAAAACCAGCAAGAAAAAAGCACCTGAAAGCGATTGAGAAGTAGCAAATGAAAAATAAAATGATTTTCGGCTTCCACGCCGTGACTTCGCGCCTGCGTCACGAGGCGCAGTCGGTGGAAGAGATCTTTGTCGATGCCGAGCGCAACGACGGCCGCATGAAGGACCTGATCGCCAATGCCAAGGCGGCCGGTGTCCGCGTGATGCCGGTCGACGCCGCGCGCCTCGACAAGATCACCGGCACCCGCCGCCACCAGGGCGTGATCGCCTTCGCCAGCCAGCTGGCGCTGGCGCGCAACCTGGACGAGCTGCTCGACGCGATCGAGGGTCCGCCGCTGCTGCTGATCCTGGACGGCATCACCGATCCGCACAACCTGGGCGCCTGCCTGCGCGTGGCCGACGGCGTCGGCGCGCACGCGGTGATCGTGCCGAAGGACCGCGCGGTCGGCCTGAACGCCACCGCCGCCAAGGTCGCCAGCGGCGCGGCCGAGACGGTGCCCTACATCTCCGTGACCAACCTGGCGCGCACCATGCGCGAGCTGAAGGAACGCGACATCCTCCTGATCGGCACCTCGGACGACGCCGAACGCGGCCTGTACGAGGCCGACTTCACCGGCCCGGCCGCCCTGGTCATGGGTTCGGAAGGCGAGGGCATGCGGCGCCTGACGCGCGAGACCTGCGACGTGCTGGTCAACATCCCGATGTTCGGCTCGGTCGAGAGCCTGAACGTGTCGGTCGCCTCGGGCGTCTGCCTGTACGAGGCGCGTCGCCAGCGCATCGCGCGCGAAGGCTGATTTTTCGCTCGAGCAGTCACGGCCTGGCGTCGCCTCCAGGCCGGTTTCCTCCGCATTCATTCCCCCCGCAAGCATTCCATCTCCGGATCGGCTACCATGACAGCCGTTCCATCCGAAGCGTCACCATGTTTTTCTCACGACTGCGCGAAGAAATTCGCAACATCATCGAGCGCGATCCCGCGGCCCGCAACGGCTGGGAGGTGCTGACCTGCTATCCGGGCCTGCACGCCATCGTCGCCCACCGCTGGGCCCACGCCTGCTGGCGCATGGGGCTGAAGTGGCTCGGCCGCTTCATCTCGTACCTGGCGCGCATCCTCACCGGCATCGAGATCCATCCCGGCGCCGCGATCGGCCGCCGGGTCTTCATCGATCACGGTTTCGGCGTGGTGATCGGCGAGACCGCCGTGATCGGCGACGACTGCACCATCTACCAGGGCGTCACGCTGGGCGGCACCACGCTGGTGGCCGGCACCAAGCGCCATCCGACGCTCGAGCGCGGCGTGATCGTCGGCGCCGGCGCCCAGGTGCTGGGCGCCTTCACGGTCGGCGAATACGCCAAGATCGGTTCCAACGCGGTGGTGGTCAAGCCGGTTCCGGCCGGCGCCACCGCGGTCGGCAATCCGGCCCATATCATCCGGAAAGAAGACCAGTCGCGCAGCGCGCGCCTGTTCGCCGCCTATGGCGTCACGCCCAACGGCGACGACCCGCTGTCGAAAGCCCTGCGCGGCCTGATCGACCACGCGGCGCGCCAGGACGAGCAGATCGAGCGCCTCACCGAGGCCATGCGCGCGGCCGGCCTGTGCTGCCCGCGGGTGCCGGAGGGTGATAAACTCGACTCGGAGCAACTGAACCGCTTGGTAGATTAAGTAGATTAAGCAGATTAAGGAATCGCATGACGAACGAAGCGACTGGCGGCAGCGACGCCGCGGCCGTGCTCGACCCGGTAGAGCTGCGCGTGCTGGCCGTGCTGGCCGAGAAAGAAGCGCTGACCCCCGATAACTATCCGATGTCGCTCAACGCGATCGTAAACGGATGCAATCAATTGTCGAGCCGCGACCCGGTGATGCAGCTGTCGGACGACATCGTCCTCGACACCCTGCAGCGCCTCGCCGAACGCAAGCTGGTCAATGCCATCTCGCAGGCCGGCGCCCGCGTGGTCAAGTACGAGCACCGCATGCGCATCAAGTGGACGCTGGAACAGGACAAGCTGGCCGTGCTCACGATCCTGATGCTGCGCGGCCTGCAGACCGCCGGCGAAATCCGCACCCGCAGCGGCCGCCTGCACGAGTTCAGGACCGTGCAGGACGTCGAGACGGCGCTGCAGTTCCTGATCGACAAATACCCGCCGCTGGTGGTCAAGCTGGACCGCGCGCCGGGCACCAAGGAATCGCGCTACGGCCAGCTGCTGGGCGGCGAGATCACCATCGTGGCCGGCAGCGAGCAGACCGCGTCGGCGTCCAGCGGCCAGACCCAGGGCGGCCGCATTGCCCAGCTCGAAGAAGAAGTCGCGTCGCTGCGCGGCGAGATGATTGATCTCAAGGCGCAGTTCGAGGCGTTTCGCCAGCAGTTCCAGTAAGCGCCGCCGCGGGGTCGGGCTCGGGCTCGAGCTCGAGCTACGATCGCCGCATGCTCGCGCACTTCCGCATCGCGCCCGTGATGGGGAGCAGGGCGCGCACGGTAGTCAACCCTCGTCGCGCCAGCGGCGCAGGCGGATCGCGCCGTAGATCATCGCGCAACCGGCGGCGGCGGCGATCCACACCGCGGGCGAGGCCAGCGTGCCGTAGGACAGGCGCAGCAGCATCGGCCCGTCGATCCCGGCGCTCTGGGTGGCCAGGGCCGCGCCGTGGACCTCGCCGAACCAGATGCCCGGCATCAGGCCGCCGAGGATGCGCGCCACCACTTCTTCGCCGAACCACTTGACGTTCAGGCTCAGGCCCGAGAAACGGCCGACCAGGAAATCGAACCAGGCCAGCAGGGCCAGCGCCACCAAAGGCACGCCCACCGCCCACAGGAACACCTTGGAGCGGGCCCAGCTCGACACCAGCAGCAGCCAGCCGACGGTCGGCAGCGCCCACAGGATGTACAGCGGCACGAAGCCCAGCAGGTAGAGCGGCGACAGGTAGAAGTTCGCATTGGCCAGCACCGGGGCGATCAGGTTGACGCCCTTGATGGCGCTGGCCAGCAGGCCGAGCACCAGCAGCACGAGGGACGTGGCCAGGCCAATCGCCACCGTCAGGAGCGGCGCCAGCACCAGCGCGACCGCGACCTTCGACAGCACGGTCTCGCGGTCCGATATCGGCAGCGACTTCCAGAACAGGATGCTGCGGTCGCGCCGTTCGTCGTGCAGGGCCGCCAGGCAGTAGAAGAACACCACCACCGGCAGCACCAGGAACAGCGGCGCCGTGATCGCCAGGTAGCTCGAGGCCGCGACCGCCGCCGCCCTGGCATGCATTTCCGGCGGAAAGCCGTCGATCGTGATCATCGGCCGGCCATCGACCTGGAGGTGGAAGGCGCCGGTGGTGGCCAGCGCGTACAGGAAGCCGCCGCCGAGCAGCAGCACCAGCGCCGCCGCCACCGCCAGCGGCGCATACAGGAACGCGCCCTTGTGTTCCCACAGCTCGCGCCGGATCAGCCATTTCATCGTGTTCATGCGTAGCTTCCTTTCATGGTGGCGACGAACAGGTCGGCCACGCTCGGGTGGCGGACTTCGCCCAGGGCTTCGAGCTGGCTGCGCGACAGGCCGCCGGCGCGCTCGGTATCGAACAGCATCACCGACTTGCCGAACATGGCGCGCTGGTCGAGCGGCTGCAGGGCGCGCGCCGCGGCGGCTTTTTTGTTGGGCACCATCACCTCGACATAGCGCCGGCCGATCTCTTCCATCGAGGCCGCGAGCGCGATTTTCCCGTCGCGGATGAACAGCAGGTCGGTCAGGATGTGCTCGACTTCTTCCACCTGATGGGTGGTGATGACGATGGTTTTTTGTTCGTCAAAGTAGTCTTCGAGCAGGTGCTGGTAGAACTGCTTGCGATACAGGATGTCGAGCCCGAGCGTCGGCTCGTCCAGCACCAGCAGGCGGGCGTCGATCGCCATCACCAGCGCCAGGTGCAGTTGCACGACCATGCCCTTCGACATTTGCTTGACCTTCATGCCCGGCGTCAGCCTGGTGTTGGCGATGTAGCGCTCGGCCTTGCTGCGGTTAAAGCGCGGATGCACGCCCTCGACGAAGTCGACCGCGTCCTTGACCCGCAGCCAGCGCGGCAGGATGGCGACGTCGGCGATGAAGCACACGTCCTTCATCAGGTCGTCGCGCCGGGTGCGCGGATCCAGGCCCAGCACCGACAGTTCGCCCTCGAACGGGATCAGGCCCAGCGCCGCCTTGAGCGTGGTGGTCTTGCCCGAACCATTGGGGCCGATCAGGCCGACGATGCGCCCGGCCGGGATCTCGAAGTCGATGCCGTCGACGGCCACCTGCTTGCCGTAGCGCTTGGTCAACCCGCGTGCGGACAGGACGGCGCCCGAGGCCGAGTGCGGGGGCGTGTCGTGGAGCGCGTCTTGAACGGTGTTCATGCCGCACCTCCCTGCGCATCGCCGCTGTCGCGCAGCAGTTGTTCGACATCGAGCCCCAGGCGGCGGATGCGCTCGACCATGGCCGGCCACTCTTCGCGGATGAAACGTTCGCGTTCGCTTGCCAGCAGCTTTTCGCTTGCTCCCTCGGTGACGTACATGCCAATTCCCCTTCGTTTTTCCACCAGGCGCTCGTCGACGAGTTCCTGGTATGCCTTCGACACTGTTATCGGGTTCAGTTGATACTCGGCGGCGATCGAGCGCACCGAGGGCAGGGCGTCGCCGGCTTTCAATACGCCGTCGAGCATCATGCCGACCACCCGCTCCTTGAGCTGGCGGTAGATCGGGGTGCTATCGTTCCAGTCGGCGCTCATCAATGGCCTCCCTCCCGGTGCGTAGTAGTGTGGTACTCATATTGCCTCCCTGGTGAGGTATTGAAGTGGTGTTGTAGTTAACTATAACACCAAGGTTGAAAATGTAAAGACGTATACCGCACCTCATGCGCACATCATGCGCACCGCATGAGCGCGAGGGCCTGCAGCGAAAAGTCAGGCGCGGCTTGCTACAATCGCCCATCCCCACGGCCATCGCGCAGCGACCACCTCATGCAACTCCTGCCCATCCGCCTGCGCCCGCGTCAAGACCTGCGCGAGGCGCTCGCCGCAATACTGTCAGAACACGGCGTGGGCGCTGCCTTCGTGCTGTCGGGCATCGGCAGCCTGAGCGAGGCACGGATCCGTTATGCGGGCGCGGGCGAGGCGGGGCTGCTGCGCGGCGACCTGGAAATCCTGACCTTGTCGGGCTCCATCGCGCCGGATGGCGTGCACCTGCACATGACGGTATCGGACGCGCAGGGGAAGGTGATCGGCGGGCATGTGGCGCCGGGCTGCACGGTGCGCACCACGGCCGAGATCCTGCTGGCGCTGCTGCCGGACTACCGTTTCAGCCGCGCGCCGGATCCGCAGTCCGGGTGGGATGAACTGGTGGTGCGCAGGCTTTAAGCCCCCTGGAAAAGCCTGAGTTCGGTCAGGTCGTGGCGCTCGATGCTGCCGTCGGCATGCAGCGCGCACCAGCCGCCGCGCGGCGGCTCGGCGTCGAGTTCCCAATCGGGCAGCACGTAGCGCAGGCGCGTCGTGCGTTCATGCCGGTGTTCGTGCACGGCGGGACGGTGGGTATGGCCATGGATGATGACGTCGGCCCCGGTCTCGAGGAACACGGCGTCGATCGCGTCCGGCGTGACGTCCACGCTCTCGTACGATTTCCCGGTGTGGGCTTCGCGCGAGCCCTGGCGCAGGCCGGCGATGATGGCCTTGCGCTGGGTCAGCGGCATGCCGAGGAAATGGGCCTGCCAGGCGCTTTGGCGCACCTGGGCGCGAAACGCCATGTACTGGGTGTCGAGCGTGCACTGGGCGTCGCCGTGCAGCAGGGCCACGCGGCGCGCGCCGGCCTCGATCAGGTGCGGGTCTTGCAGCAGTTTCAGGCCGGCGGCCTGGGCGAAGGCGTCGCCGACCAGAAAATCGCGGTTGCCGGCCATCCAGTAGACGGCGGTGCCGGCGTCGGCCACCGCGCGGATCGCGGCGACGATGCGTGCGTTGAACGGGTCGGCGAGGTCGTCGTCGCCGGCCCAGTATTCGAAGATGTCGCCGAGCAGGTAGAGCCGCTCGGCCTGCACCGCGCGCTCGCTCAGGAAGGCCAGGAAGGCTTCCAGCGTGCGCGGATGCGAGACCTGCAGGTGCAGGTCGGAGATGAACAGCGCGAACGGGCGCCGAGTACGCGTCATTGGAGCGACGGGTGCCAGTGCGCGCCGCGCATTACAGCACTTCGATCTTTTCGATGATGACCGCGTCGACCGGCACGTCCGAGTGCATGCCGGTGCGGCTGGTCTTGACGCCGTTGATCGCGTCGACCACGTCCTGGCCTTCGGTCACTTTGCCGAACACGGCGTAGCCCCAGCCGTCCTGGCCCGGGTAGTCGAGGAAGGCATTGTTCTTGGTGTTGATGAAGAACTGGGCCGATGCCGAGTGCGGCGCCGAGGTGCGGGCCATGGCCAGCGTGTACTTGTCGTTCTTCAGGCCGTTCTTGGCTTCGTTCTCGACGGTCGCTTCGGTCGGCTTTTGCTTCATGCCCGGCTCGAAGCCGCCGCCCTGGATCATGAAGTCCTTGATCACGCGGTGGAAGATGGTGTTGGCGAAGTGGCCCTTGTTGACGTAGTCCAGGAAGTTGGCAACGGTCTTCGGTGCCTTTTCGGCGTCCAGCTCGGCGGTGATGTTGCCCTGGTTGGTGGTGATGAGAATGGTCGTCATGGCTTGTCCTGTTCTGTGGGTGGTTGTTTGCCCGGTGTTGCAACTGCGGCAACTGCGGCAAAACCGTTATTTTACTAGCTTGTCGCGCTGAAGCAGGGTGACGTTCGTAATCTTGATCGGCACGACCGGCACGTTCTGCATGCCGCGCACGTCGTCGACGACCACGCCCTTGATCTTGTCGACCACCTCCCGGCCCTTCACGACCTTGCCGAACACGGTATAGCCCGAGCCCTTGACGAAGGGATGGTCGATGCCGGAATTGTCGGCGACATTGATGAACCACTGCGAGGTCGCGCTGTCGGGATTGTCTTCGCGCGCCATGGCGATGGTATAGGGCTGGTTCGACAGGCCGTTGCTCGATTCGTTCTTCACGGGTTTGAGGGTTTTTCTGCCCTCGAACTTCTCGTTCATGCCGCCGGCCTGGATCATGAAGCCGTCGATCACGCGGTGGAAGATCGTGCCATTGTAAAAGCCCGACTTGGCGTAGGCGGCGAAATTGGCGACGGTCCTGGGGGCTTTTTCCTGGTCGAGCTGGACGACGATCTCGCCCATCGTGGTCTTGATCGCGTACTGCGGGCCGACCATGGCCGGGGCGTCGGCGGCCTCGGGCGCTGCCACCGGCGCGGCGGTTTCCTGGGCCGGCGCGGCGCTTGACAACAGCAGGCCGCAGGCGAGCAGGGCGCTGGCGCCCGTCATGCGGGCAAGCAGGGAACGGCGGGTGATCGATGGCGACATCTGGCTTCCTCTGATGGACCTCGCGCAAGGCGCTGTCAAGGGTTTTCCCTAAAAATAAAGCTGGACCGTAGGCGGCCAGCCGGGATTTTATCAATGCTATACTCCACGAAGACGCGTTGACGAAAAGGCGTGCGCAGAGCAACGACCCATTCTATCAAATAAGAACAACACCGAGGAGTCAGGCGAACCCGGCGCCGCACCTGTCCAGGGCGCACCAGCATGGCTGTCGCTGCGCCGTAGGTTGCGGCCTGCGCCGCGCCCGGCGCTCCTCTTCCGAATCGGAATTTAATGAGCCAACTCAAGATTTACAACACGCTCGCGCGTGACAAGCAGGTATTCGTTCCCAGGGTCGCCGGCAAGGTCGGCATGTATGTGTGCGGCATGACCATCTACGATTACTGCCACGTCGGCCACGCGCGGATGATGATGGCTTTCGATGTCGTGTACCGCTGGCTGATGGCGTCCGGCTACGACGTCAACTACGTGCGCAACATCACCGATATCGACGACAAGATCATCAAGCGCGCGGTCGAGAATGGCGAGACTATCGGCGCGCTGACGAAGCGCTTCGAGAAATACATGGACGAAGACACGGCCGCGCTCGGCATCCTGCCGCCGACCGTGGTGCCGCGCGCCACCGAATACGTGCCGCACATGCTCTCGATCATCGAGAAGCTCGAGCAAAAGGGCCTGGCCTATCAAACCGAAGACGGCGACGTCAACTACGCCGTGCGTGGCTTCGAAGGCTACGGCAAGCTGTCCGGCAAGTCGCTCGACGACCTGCGCGCCGGCGAGCGCGTCGACGTCAAGACGGCCAAGCGCGACCCGCTCGACTTCGTGCTGTGGAAGGCCGCCAAGGAATCCGAACCGGCTGAGGCCAAATGGGATTCGCAGTGGGGCCGCGGCCGTCCGGGCTGGCACATCGAGTGCTCGGCCATGTCGTGCGCCACGCTCGGCGAACACTTCGACATCCACGGCGGCGGCGCCGACCTGCAGTTCCCGCACCACGAGAACGAGATCGCGCAATCCGAGGGCGCCTTCGGCGGCCCGATGGTCAATTACTGGATCCATAACGGTTTCGTGCGCGTGGATAACGAAAAGATGTCCAAGTCGCTGGGCAACTTCTTCACCATCCGCGAAGTCCTCGCCAAGTACGATGCCGAAGTGGTGCGCTTCTTCATCCTGCGCGCCCATTACCGCAGCCCGCTGAATTACTCGGACGTGCACATCGACGACGCCAGGGGCGCGCTCACGCGCCTGTACACCGCGCTTGCCGACGTCGACCTGGGCGATGGCGAGCCGGCCGTGAACTGGGACGAGCCGCACGCGAAGCGCTTCCGCGACGCGATGGACGACGATTTCAATACCCCGCTGGCGGTGGCCGAACTGTTCGACCTGGCGAGCGAAGTCAACCGCAGCAAGTCGGTGCAGGCTGCACGCCAGCTGAAGGCGCTGGCCGGCGTGCTGGGCCTGCTCGAACGCGCGCCGCAAGCCTTCCTGCAGGCCGGCACGCCGGGCAGCGGCGGGCTCGACGAAGCGGCGATCCTGGACGCGATCGCACGCCGCGCGACCGCCAAGGCCGCACGCGACTTCGCCCAGGCCGACGCGATCCGCAAGGAACTCACGGCAGCCGGCATCGTCCTGGAAGACAAGGCCGACGGAACGACCTGGCGCCGCGCATAATGGCAGCGAACAAGGACAAGGCCGGCGGCGCCGCCGCAGGCGCCAGCGTGGAGTCGTCGGCGCTGCCGGCGCAGGATGCGCTGGCGGTGCCGATCTACTGGGCCGAGGCCAAGCGCGAACTGATGCAGCGCGACCGCATCATGAACAAGCTGATCCCCCAGTTCGGCGACCTGCACCTGCGCGGCCAGCCCGACCCGTTCATCACGCTGGCGCGGTCGATCGTCGGCCAGCAGGTGACCCCGAAGGCGGCCGACCTGGCCTGGGGCAAATTGCTTGCCGTCTGCCCCAAACTGGCGCCGAGCCAGGTGATCAAGCTGGGCGCCGTGCAGCTGTCGGGCTGCGGCCTGTCCAAGCGCAAGACCGAATACATCCTCGACCTGGCCGACCATTTCAAGGCCAGGCGGGTGCATGCCGACCTGTGGTCCGAAATGGACGACGAAGCCGTCATCGCCGAGCTGGTCCAGATCCGCGGCATCACGCGCTGGACAGCCGAGATGTTTTTGATATTTAATCTGCTGCGGCCGAACGTCCTGCCGCTGGACGACCCCGGCCTGATCCAGGGCATCAGCCAAAACTATTTCTCGGGTGAGCCAGTCTCGCGCAGCGATGCGCGCGAGGTCGCCGCCAACTGGGAACCCTGGCGCACGGTGGCTACATGGTATTTGTGGCGCAGCCTGGACCCGGTTTCATCCACGGCGTCGCCCGATAACTGAGCAATTCAGGCATTCGATACGCTGTCGGCTTACGGTAGAATAGCGCCCTGATCGGCCGCGCGTCACGGAGCGCGGCCAAGACATTACCCCGGAGGTACAATGACTAAAACAACTTTCCTCAATTTTGAGCAGCCGATTGCCGAGCTCGATTCCAAGATTGAAGAGCTGCGTTTCGTACAAGACGATTCCGCTGTCGACATCTCCGAAGAGATCGATCGCCTGGACAAGAAGAGCCAGCAGCTCACCAAGGACATCTATGCCAAGCTGACTCCGTGGCAAGTGTCGCAGATCGCGCGTCACCCGCAGCGTCCTTACACGATGGACTATGTGAACGCGATCTTCACCGATTTCCATGAACTGCACGGCGACCGCACCTTCGCCGACGACCAGTCGATCATCGGCGGCCTGGCCCGCTTCAACGGCCAGCCCTGCATGGTGATCGGCCACCAAAAAGGGCGCGACACCAAGGAGCGCGCGATGCGCAACTTCGGCATGCCGAAGCCCGAAGGCTACCGCAAGGCGATGCGCCTGATGAAGCTGGCGGAAAAATTCGGCCTGCCGATCTTCACCTTCGTCGATACGCCCGGCGCCTTCCCCGGCATCGACGCCGAAGAGCGCGGCCAGTCGGAAGCCATCGGCCACAACCTGTATGTGATGGCCGAACTGAAGGTGCCGCTGATCGCCACCATCATCGGCGAGGGCGGTTCGGGCGGCGCGCTGGCGATCGCCGTCGGCGATGCGGTGCTGATGCTGCAGTACTCGACCTACTCGGTGATTTCGCCCGAAGGCTGCGCCTCGATCCTGTGGAAGACCTCGGAGCGCGCGTCTGACGCTGCCGACGCCCTGGGCCTGACCGCGCACCGCCTGAAGGCGATGGGCCTGATCGACAAGATCGTCAGCGAGCCGCTGGGCGGCGCCCACCGCGATCCGGCGCAGATGGCGCAAATGCTCAAGCGCGCACTGGCCGATTCGCTGCGCCAGTTCCAGGGCATGAAACCGAAGGACCTGCTGGAAGCGCGTCACGCGAAGCTGATGAGCTATGGCAAGTTCAAGGAAACGCTGCCGCGCGAGGAGTGATCCTCTGAGCCGTTCCAAACGCGGGGCCGACCCGGCCGGGCTGGTCCCGGCAACGTTCGCGCAGGCCATGCCTGGCCTGCGCGCCAAGTACTCCCCCCACTCCATGGCAGTTGCCTGCAGCGGCGGCCTCGATTCGATGGTCTTGCTGCGGCTGGCGCACGACTGGTGCGCGCAGCAGGGCGTGCGGCTGCATGCCTTCCACGTGCATCACGGACTGAGTCCGCATGCCGACGACTGGCGCGCGCACTGCGAGCGCAGCGCGGCCTCGCTCGGCGTCGGCTTCGACCATCGGCGCGTGACGATCCCCCGTGACGGCTCCGGCGTCGAGGCCGCGGCGCGCAAGCTGCGCTACGCCGCACTGGGCGAGATGTGCCGCGCGCATGACGTCCAGCTGCTGCTCACCGCCCACCACCTGGACGACCAGGCCGAGACCGTGCTGCTGCAATTGCTGCGCGGCTCGGGCGCCGCCGGGCTGTCGGGCATGGACGCGGACAATCTCGCGCCGGGCCTGCTGGGCGGCGCCGAGCTGGCGCTGGCGCGGCCGCTGCTGACGCAGCCGCGCGCGGCGCTGGAGGCGTTTGCGCGCGCGCATGCGCTGGCCTGGGTCGAGGACGAATCGAACCAGGACCCGCGCTACACCCGCAATGCGCTGCGCCACCAGGTGATGCCGGCGCTGGCGGCGAACTTCCCCGGCTTTCAGGCGCGCCTGGCGCGCGGCGCGGCCCACGTGGCCGCGGCCCAGCGCCTGCTCGACGAGCTGGCGGCCGCCGATCTGGCGGCCTGCCAGGACGGCGACGCCATCGATCTGGCTTATCTGGCCGCGCTGAGCGCCGAGCGCATCGACAATTTCATGCGCCACCTGTTCACGGTGCGTGGCCTGGCGATGCCGTCGACCGCGTGGCTCAACGAGATGGTGGCGCAGCTGTTCTCGGCGCGCGAGGATGCGCAATTGAAGGTCACGCATCCGGGCTGCCATATCCGCCGCCACCGCGGCAAGCTCTACCTCACGCCGCACCTGCCGGAATTGGCCGGCATGCGCGACCCGGACGATGTCGGCGTGCTCGACCGGGAAGGGCAGGCGTTCCGCTGGCAGGGCGAGGCGTCGATCGCCTTCCCGGACTACGGCGGCGTGCTGCACTTCGCGCGCGCGGAGCAGGGGTTCGACGCGGCCTGGCTGCGCGCGCAGACCCTGACCATCGACTTTCGCAAGGGCGGCGAGCGCCTGAAACCCGCGGCCAACCGGCCGTCGCGCAGCCTGAAGGCGCACTACCAGGCGCTGGGCGTGCCGGCGTGGGAGCGCGAGCGGCTGCCGACGGTGAGCCGCGACCGCGACCTGCTGTTCGCGGCGGGCATCGGCATGGATTGCCGGCACTGGTCGGTGACTGGCCGGGAATTGATCGGCCTGCGCTGGGAAGTGATCCTCGGCTAGATTGTATAGGCAAGTGTATTCCGAAAACGCATTAGGTTATTTTCTTTCCATATAGCTTTTTCGGTCGCCAAGCCTTGTGATGCCGCGTTGCAGCATGCTACATTAAGAGTCTTCTTTTCTCTTTACACAAGCTGGAACCCTTCCTGATATGGCTTTAATTGTCCACAAATATGGCGGCACGTCGATGGGATCGACGGACCGTATCAAGAATGTCGCGGCCCGGGTGGCCAAGTGGCATGACGCAGGTCACCAAATCGTCGTGGTTCCGTCCGCGATGTCGGGCGAGACCAACCGCCTGATTGGTCTGGCCAAGGAAATCATGCCGCAGCCGGACCCGCGTGAACTGGACATGATCGCCTCGACCGGCGAGCAGGTGTCGGTGGGCCTGCTGGCCATGGCGCTGCTGGCCATCGGCAAGGATGCGGTGTCCTACACTGGCTGGCAGGCGGGTATTCGCACCGACTCGTCGTTCACCAAGGCGCGCATCCAGTCGATCGACGACAGCCGCGTGCTGCGCGACGTCGCTGCCGGCAAGATCGTCATCATCACCGGTTTCCAGGGCGTGGATGAGGAAGGCAATATCTCGACCCTGGGCCGTGGCGGCTCGGATACGTCGGCAGTGGCGATTGCCGCCGCGCTGAAGGCCAAGGAATGCCTGATCTACACTGACGTCGACGGCGTCTACACGACCGACCCGCGCGTGGTGGACGAGGCGCGCCGCCTGTCGAAGATCACGTTCGAAGAAATGCTCGAACTGGCCTCGCTGGGCTCGAAAGTGCTGCAGACGCGCTCGGTCGAGTTCGCCGGTAACTACCAGGTGCCGACGCGCGTGCTGTCGTCGCTGACCGATCCCCTGATGCCGCTGGAAGAAGAAGCCCAGTCCGGCACCCTGATTTCGTTTGAGGAAGAAAGCAATATGGAACAAGCCGTCATCTCCGGCATCGCGTTCAATCGCGACGAAGCAAAGATCACCGTCCTGGGCGTGCCGGACAAGCCGGGCGTGGCGTACCACATCCTGGGCCCGATCGCCGATGCGAACATCGAAGTCGACATGATCATCCAGAACCAGTCGGTGGACGGCAAGACCGATTTCACCTTCACCGTGCCGCGCAATGACTACGTGCGCGCGATGGGCGTGCTGGAGAGCCAGCAGCAGGCGCTGGGCGCAACCCGGGTGCTGGGCGACGCCAAGGTGTCGAAGGTGTCGGCGGTGGGCGTGGGCATGCGCAGCCACGTCGGCGTGGCGTCGCAGATGTTCCGCACCTTGTCGGAAGAGGGCATCAACATCCAGATGATCTCGACCTCGGAAATCAAGATCTCGGTCCTGATCGACGAGAAATACATGGAACTGGCCGTGCGCGCGCTGCACAAAGCATTTGGCCTGGAGCAAGGTTAACAAATTTCAAAATTTTTGGGCGTGCGTTCTTGACGCATTGAGGTCCAGCCCTTAAGATGCCTGCACTCAGCGCTGACGTGCAAACGCCGGCTCTGATGGGAGACGTGGCCGAGTGGCCGAAGGCACTTCCCTGCTAAGGAAGCATACGGCTTATACCCGTATCGTGGGTTCGAATCCCACCGTCTCCGCCAGATCAAGGTCCCAGATGTTTAGGGACATCAAAGAACCCGCTGATCTCATAGAGAAAGCGGGTTTTTTGTTGCCTAATACTGTCCAGTGTCATCCCCCGAGAGCCAGCATTCCTGGGGGCTCGTTTGGGGGCCTCGTTGGGGTCCCCTTGGACAGGAGGCCCCCAAAATGCCCAAGCGCGTACCGCCGCTGACCCAGCTGCAGATCAAGAACGCCAAGCCTCGCGAGAAGCCCTACAAGCTCGCCGATGGTGGGGGCCTCTACCTCGAGGTCACCCCGGTCGGCGGCAAGCACTGGCGCATGAAGTACCGCCAGCCCAACGGCAAGGAAAACAAGCTTCATTTCGGCGCCTTCCCGGCAGTATCGCTGCTTGACGCGCGTGAGCGGCGCGACAGCGCCCGCCAGCTCCTGGCTGCGGGTGCCGATCCGGCGCGCGTGCGCGACGAGCAGGCGCGCCAGGCACGAATGGCGGCTGCAAACACTTTCGAGCAAGTGGCGCGTGAATGGCACCAGACAATGCTTGCGCAGTGGCAGGCCCAGACCGCCCGCGATATCCTTCACCGCTTCGAACAGGACGTCTTCCCGCAGATCGGGAAGCTGGCCGTCACCGAGATCCGGTCGCGTGACGTCATCGATGCCATCCGTGCGGTCGAGCGCCGTGGGGTACTCGAGATCGCCAGCCGGCTTGCCGCAACTGTTCAAGGGTATTCAGGTACGCGATGCGTTGCGGACTGGTGGAGCGCAACCCCGCTGAGCACTTGCGCGAGGTGCTGGCGCCAAGGGAGAAGGGCCACTTCGCCGCGATCGGGTCGGATGGGCTGCCGGAGTTCCTGCGCGCCCTGAACGCGAACGAGGCCTGCATGGGGCTGCCTGTGCGGGTCGCGATGCGCCTGATGCTGCTGGTGTTCGTGCGCACCTCCGAGCTGATCGAGACGCCGTGGGCAGAGATCGACCTGGAGACGGGCGAGTGGGTCATCCCGTGGCGTCACATGAAGCGCGGGAAGCGGCGCATCAACCCGGACAAAACGGACCACCATGTATGCCTGTCGCGGCAGGGCCTGGCCTTGCTGCGGCAGCTGCACCGGCTCACCGGCGGCGGCACCTGGCTGTTCCCCAACATGCGCGACCCAAAGCGCCCGATGAGCGATAACGCCTTGCTCAAGGCCCTGGAGCGGATGGGGTACAAGGGCGACATGACCGGGCATGGCTTTCGCTCGCTTGCCATGAGCACCTTGAAGGAGCGGCTGGGCTACCGGCACGAGGTGCTGGACCGCCAGCTCGCCCACGCGCAGAAGGACAAGCTGGAAAGCGCGTACGACCGGGCTAGTTACCTGGAGGAGCGGCGCGCGATGATGCAACGCTGCGCTGACTACCTCGGTAATCCCCCTATTTTCAGAGCGGGCTTTAAGTAGAAAATGCTACTTCTGAACGCTCTCTTTTTGTGGGGGGATTACCACTTCACGCAGCCGTACCATCGAAGGCGTCTATCAGGAGATCTGGGGGAACACTGACTGCTTACGATCCGATACGGCTGGAGATCGCCAAGGCAGCATTGGAAGTGAAGTGTGAGCCGACCGAAATTAGCTTCATCCGTGCCTTCCACGTGATCCAGTACGAACTGGCGCCCCAAGCTCGGTGTTGGTGACTGCGCCGTCCGCTAAAGGAGCAGGCGCGGGCTTGTCATTGTTATTGAGAATGGGTTATCATTATCGGATTGATGTACCGGCATCCCATTCCGCTTGCTCCTTAACTTCCGATAATGAAACCAAAGCTTCTTTCCCTGGCGCTGGGCCTGTCCTCGCTCGCGCCCGCCGTCCAGGCGGCCGACCCCACGATCGTCATGGGCGAGGTGCGCGTCAGCGCCCAGCGCGACGCCGGCGCGCTGCGCTCGAGCGCCGTTCTGACCTCGGTCGACGTGCTCGGCGCCGACAAGATCGAGGACAAGAACGTGAGCAATAGCTGGGAGCTGGTCGGCCAGCTGCCCGGCATCCAGCTCACCGAGACCCGCATGGGCGCCGAGTCCGGCAAGGCGAGCTTTCGCGCCTTCAACGGCGAGGGCTACATCAACGGCATCAAGGTGCTGATCGACGGCATTCCGAGCAACGTCAACAGCGGCAACCAGCGCTTCATCGACATGATCTTCCCGCTGGAAGTCGACTATATCGAGGTGGTGCGCGGCACCAACGACCCGCGCTATGGCCTGCACAATATCGGCGGGAACATCAACTTCGGCACCCGCCAGGGCGGCAACTACCTGGACGGGCGCTTCACGGCCGGCAGCTTCGCTACCCGCGAGGTCCAACTGGCCTACGGGCGCGAAGCCGATGGTTTTTCTCAGAACTATTTTCTGGCCAAACAGGAAAGCGCCGGCTACCGCCGCGCGCACGGCGATTCCGACAAATACTCTGTCGGCGGCAAGTGGTTCCTGACCTCGAAGGACAAGTCCGTGAGTGGCGGCGTGATCCTGCGCACCTACCGTCACGACGCCGACGAGCCCGGCTTCCTCACGGCTGCGGAACTGGCCCGGGACCGGCGCCAGTCGCCGGCCAAGAACGCCAACGATGTCACCAGGCGCGACATGCACCATGCCAGCGCGCACCTGGACTGGCAGATTTCTCCGCATGCCTTCCTGAGCAGCAAGCTGTACTACAACGAATACCACGACGACCGCCGCGTCACCTTCACCAGCAACCCGGCCGGCCACGCCCCGCGCCAGCGCCGCCTGTGGGACGAGCAGCAGGTCGGCTTCATGAGTACGCTCACCTGGCGCGTCGCCGAGCGCGTGACGTTCGATGGCGGCGTCAATACCGAGCGCCAGGACAATGGCTACGTGCGCCAGCGCTATCGGTATGCGATGCCGAGCGATTTCAGCACCCCGGCCGCGATCCAGAACGACGACCGCTACCAGCTCAACAACGTCGGCGCCTATCTGCAGGCGGTCATCAAGGCCACCGATACCCTCAAAATCGTGCCGGGCTACCGCGTCGACCGCTTCACGGGCAGCAGCTCCCTGCCGGGCGCGCCGGCGACCGGCATGACGGCCGGCCTGCAGGACTACGGGTGGATCAGGCAGCCCAAGTTCAGCATGGTGTACAGCCCCGCGGCGGACGTGAGCGTGTACGGCAACTGGGGGCGCACCTTCCAGATCCTCACTGGCTCGGTCGGGCCGGCCTACCTGGTGCCGGGGCAGGCGCGGTTCGACGCCTCGATCAATACCGGCAAGGAAGTCGGCATCAAGTTGAAAGCCGGCGCGCAGAGCGACCTGCGCCTGGCGATCTGGCGCCAGGATGCGACCGGCGAAGTGGCGAACATGCCGGCCACCGGCACCACGGTCGGCCTGGGCGAGACGCGCCGCGAGGGCATCGACCTGCAACTGTCGGGCAAGATGACGGACAAGCTCGCGCTGTGGGCCTCGCATTCGCTGCAAAAGGCCGAGGTGGTGAGCGCCTTCGGCGCCGACGGGGTGTCGCTCGCCGGCAAGGAAGTATTCTCGACGCCGCGCCGCATCAGCAATGTGGGCCTGGACTACCACCCGTCCGCGCGCTGGCATCTGGGCGTGCAGGGCCGGGCCCAGGGCGATTACTTCATCGATGGTCCTAACGAGCTGGGCAAGTATGGCGGTTTCGTGCTGTTCGACGCCAACGTGCGCTATGCGTTTACGCCGCGGGTCAGCCTCGACGTGCAGGTCAAGAACATCGCCGACCGCCGCTATGAATATGCGTGGTACGACAATTTCTTCTGGCCGGCGAGCCAGGCGCAGCCGATGTATTCGTCGGGCAACGGGCGCGCCGCGTATGTGTCGCTGAACGTGAAACTGTAATTCTTGTGGCGGTTTCAATGCAAAAAGGGCGCGCCGACTGGCGCGCCCTTTGTTCAGAAACCGGTCGGCTAAACCGGCCCGCTTGGCTGGCTCGCTTAGCCGGCCCGGCCGCCCAGCGCCGCTTCATAGCGGCGTTCGACTTCGGCCCAGTTGATGATGTTGAAGAAGGCCGCGATATAGTCCGGACGCTTGTTCTGGTATTGCAGGTAATAGGCATGCTCCCACACGTCCAGGCCCAGGATCGGCGTGCCGCCCGACATGCCGGCGAACTCGCCCATCAGCGGACTGTCCTGGTTGGCGCTGCTTTCGATCAGCAGCTTGCCGTCCTTGCCCAGGGTCAGCCAGGCCCAGCCGCTACCGAAGCGGGTCTGGGCAGCCTTGGTGAAGGTGTCCTTGAAACGGTCGTAACCGCCGAGATCGTCGTCGATGGCTTGCGCCAGCTTGCCCGAGGGCTGGCCGCCGTCCGGGCTCAGCACGGTCCAGAACAGCGCGTGGTTGGCGTGCCCGCCGCCGTTGTTGCGCACCGCGGTCTGGATGTTCTGCGGCAGGGCGCCGATATTGGTGATCAGCTGTTCGACCGGCACCTCGGCCACATTGGCCTCGGCCAGGGCGTTGTTGACGTTGGTGATATAGGTCTGGTGGTGCTTGGTGTGGTGGATTTCCATCGTGCGCGCATCGAAATGCGGCTCGAGGGCGTCGTAGGCATACGGCAGGGGCGGCAGTGCATAAGGCATGATCATTCTCCGTTCAGATGGTTGGGAACACTGTTCCGGCATGAGACGTTGCACCGGGACCGGTCGGTCCCGCGGTTTGCATGTGCTGGTC
This sequence comes from Massilia sp. UYP34, assembly GCF_056279385.1. Taxonomy (NCBI): domain Bacteria; kingdom Pseudomonadati; phylum Pseudomonadota; class Betaproteobacteria; order Burkholderiales; family Oxalobacteraceae; genus Massilia; species Massilia sp. UYP34. The sequence continues at coordinate 22,281 of NZ_JBWBRF010000017.1, forward strand.
GTATTACACAGCCTCAAGAGCACTCGAGGTCAAGTGGAATGCGTGCCCAGCGTGGCTGCACGATTCGGCGACTTTCTTCAGCAACATGCTCGCCATGCGGGCGACCGGCGAGAAGGGGCCGCGCGAGCGCGTCCCGGGCTCACCGGGCGCCTGGTCCTGTCCAGAATACCAGCATCCCGAGGATGCTGGCGCGCCAGGTGAGCGTGAAGGCGATCGTGAGCGTGGCGCCGGCCAGCGCCATGCACCATACCAGCACCGCGATCGATGGCGAATCGACCGTCAGGCACAGGACCAGCGACAACAGCAGGGCCGCCGCGCCGCCCAGGCGCAGGGTCTTGACCAGGGCCCCGGAGCGGGGCGCCGCGCCCCTTGCCTGGGCCCAGTGCACGTCCATCGACAGGGCGAGCCAGCCCATGCCGGCGATGCAGGCCAGCAGGGCCAGCAGCAGGAGCAGCGCATCAGGCATGGCCAGCCTCCAGGGTCGCGTTCGCGACCGCCAGCGGGCGCGCCTGGCGCCGGCGCAGCTTGCGCGCGGCCAGCAGCGCCAGTGCGGCGCCGGCGAGCATGAACAGGTCGGCGCCAGCCACCGGCCAGTAGCCGGCGGCGATGGTGCGCAGCAGGTGGTCGCCGGTGGTGATCCAGTTGAGCACCGGCGCCGCCGCCGCCAGCACGGCGATGGCCAGGCATTGTTCGCGCCAGGCCGGGGCCAGGCGGCCTTCGGCGACCGCGGCGGTGCGCCAGAAGGCGTGCGCGCCGGCCACCACCCAACTGCCCCAGAACAGGGTTTTCTCCATGGCGCCGCGCAGCGGCCAGCCGGCCGGCATGACGTCGGGCAACAGGCGGTTGGCGATCAGCATCACCAGGGTGGCCACCAGCATGCCGGTGACGACCGTGACGGCCATCGCGTCGACCAGCCGCGCGCCGCGCACGCCTTGCTTCGCGTGCTGGCGCTTGCGCTTCTCGACGAAAAAGAACAGGCCGGTGGCGATGCAGGCGCAGCCCGACAGGCCGCCCAGCACGTACAGCCAGCGCAGCAGCCAGTGCTTGAAGTGCTGCAGGTGCAGGCCGGTCAGGAATTCATTGATGCGCGCCACCACGGACGGCGGCGGATCTTCGCGCAGCAGCTCGCCGGTGGCGGCCTTGAAGTGGATGCCTTCGCCGGTCAGCTGGACGCGGTCGGTGCCGGCGCGGTACACGCTGACGTAGCCGTTGGCGTCGCCGACGTGCTGTATGTTCAGGTAGCCGACATCGCCGGCCATGCCCCTGGCGGCCCAGCGGCGCTGGGCTTCGGCCACCATGGCGTCGACCGAAGCGAGCGGGGCCGGGACGCCGGCGCGGTCGTGCGGCAGGCCGGTTTCCTTCGATTCGACCAGTTCGTGGCGGTCGTGCAGCGGCGCCAGTTGGGTATGCGTGACCGGGAAATAGATGTAGGCAAATATCACCAGGCCGGTGAAGGCGAAGAAGAAGTGGAAGGGCAGGGCCACGACGCCGGTCAGGTTGTGCAGGTCGAGCATGCTGCGCTGGGTGCTCTTGTTTGGACGGAAGGTGAACAGTTCGCGAAAGATCTTGCGGTGCATGATGACGCCGGTGACCAGCGCCATCAGCATCATGAGGGCCGAGAAGCCCACGATCCAGTAGCCGACGTTCTTCCAGTCGAGGGTCAGGCTGTAGTGCAGCGGATAGAAGAATTCGCTGCCGATCTTGAGGCGGTCCACCGGCAGGGCCTCGCCCGTGCGCGGATCGACCGTGCGGTTGGCCCAGATCGCGGTTTCATGGTCTTTCGCGTTCGGCACTTCATAGCCGGCGAACAGCAGCAGCACCGGATCGCGGTGGGTGGTATACGCGCCCCAGCTGCGCGGCGTGTCGAAGCGGGCCGGCAGCGGGCCGTCGGCCAGCGGCGCTGTCATGGCGCGGGCGGCGGCGTCGGGCTGCATCTCCTTGAAGATCGGCGCCAGCATCTTGTCGAACGACGGCATCGGCTGCGGTTCGTAGCGGGTGTCGGGAATGGCCCAGCGGTCGATCTCACGGTCGAACACGGACAGCGAGCCGAAGAAGAACACGACCATCAGCACCAGGCCCAGCGCCAGGCCGAACCAGGTGTGCAGCCAGGCCATCGTGTGACGCAACTGTGGGAACATGTCAGACCCCCGACGCAATGATCAGGCTCTGCAGCCACCAGGCTACCGCGCTCATCAGCGCGCCGCCGCCCACCAGCACCAGCGCCACCTGGCGCAGCCCGCGCGCGGCGAACGCCACCAGGAAGGCGCTCAGGAAGACCAGCAAGCCGATGATATAAGAAAGGTGCTCGGCATCATGGAATTCCATGCCGGCGCTGTACAACAGGGCGATGCCCAGGGCGACGACGCCCCAGGTGAAGGCGTAGCCGCCGAGAATGGCCACCGCTGTGCGCGAGGCGATGTGGCGAGGCGTGAGAGTCAAGGAGGTCATGGTCGCGCTGGCTGGGCGTGGCAAGAATGAATGAATCGCCAATGAGGCGGGAATGAGAATCATTCTCATGATAAGGCCATCACGCCGCGTTGACAAGCGGTTACATCGATGTTGAACGCGATCGTGGCGGGCATGCATCGGCCCCCTGCGTGCGCGTGTGGGTGCGCGACCGGCCCGTCCTGCTGGCGTGGCGCCAGGAAGCCGCGCTGCACCTGGCGCTGCGGCTACTAGCGCTGCACCTCGCACCGCGCGTCGCGCTGGGTGGCCGGGAGACGAATCTCGGTGTTCTGCTGAACCGTATTGCGCCAGCCATCCGGCCCCAGCACCCACATGCGCACGTAGCGTCCGCGCAAGCGGCCGGCGTCTTGCGTCTCGGCCCGGAAACGCCCGGTGACCAGCGCCGCGCGGCCATTGTCGAACGTCCGGATTTCCATGTCGTCGACTTCGTAGGAACGCAATTCGAACTCATCGCGGCTCAGCAGTTGCAGGAATTCGGTCTTGGTGCGCGAGCGGCCGCCGGTCTCGACGTGGTAGTAGTCGCCGCTGATCAGCTTGCGCAGCGTGGCCACGTCGCGATTGGCGACGGCCTGGGCGCGTTGCTGTTCGGCCGCGCGCAGCGCCGCCAGGTTGGCTGCGGCCGCATCGCCCGCTGCGGGGCGGGCGCCTGCCGCGCCAGCCAGAGCGGACTTTGGTACGCCGGCCTGGGGGACCCGCTCCACCCCGGCGGCTGGCCGGGAGGCGGCAAGGCAGAGCAGGGCAGGCAGCAAAACTGAAAGAGAGCGCATGGTGGGCGTGAAAGTGGAGGCATAGCAATTATATAAATTCTTGCAGGTAAGTTTGTAACAGATTTTTGCAGATTGTGACGCGGGGCGGCAGGCGTCGCGTGCGAGAGAATCGCCCCAAGAACGCCGACGACGGCCTGGACGTGGCCAGAAAATCAGCGCGGCTGCGTCTTGCCGCTTTCGCCCACGCCGCAACAGGGGTAGGATTTAGAACATGGCATGCGCGCCGGGCGGCGCCGGTCTGCCACGCGCAGAACGCCAGGAAACCTCCAGGAGAACACCATGCATGGCGCTGGTTCACAGGCTGCTCTCGTGCAAAGGAACTCGCTGTGCGTCGATCTGCTGCGGGTGGGCCTCGCGACCGCGATGATCCTGCTGGCGCCGCTGGTCGCCATGCAGTTCACGCGCGAAGTCGCATGGACCGCCGGCGATTTCGGCGCCGCCGCGCTATTGCTCTCTGGCGCCGGACTGGCCTGCCTGCGCACGGCGCGCCGGATGGCGCGCCGGCGGCCGTGGCAACGGCTCGCCGTCGTCGGCGTGCTGGCGCTGGGATTTGCCGCGCTGTGGGTGGAGCTGGCGGTCGGCGTGTTCTTTGGATTCGGTAGCTGACGCCCCGCTGCGCGGGACGCGCGTGCGCACGGGCGGGGCTGCATTTGCCGCATTCGCCGCATTCGCCGCGTCGGCGGCTTCTACGGCGTCTGCGGCGTCTGCGGCTGCAAGAACGGCGGCGCTTCGTCGCCAACCGCTGCCGTTCCTGCCGCCGCCTTCAGCGCAGGCGCAGTTCCTCCAGCCGCAACGGTTGGGCGATGAACGCCGCGCCGCAGGCCGTGCTCGGGTAGGCGTAGTCGAAGGCGATCTGGCCTGCGCCATCTACCGCCACCAGCCGCGCCTGGGTGCGGTCCGCCAGCGACGAATACGCCACCAGGTAATTGTCCGGTGCAGTTTCATAGGCTGACGAGCAAATGTCTGACAGTAACTCACGGTCGACATCCCAGGTCCAGACTTCGCGCGCGGTGCGCGCTTGTTCGTCGATCGCATAACGCGACGGCGTGCTGTAGCGGCGGTTCTCGCCCGCCGGCGCGCCCGCTGGCTGGTTGAGGCTGGCGAGGCCGTTATCGAACAGCAGCAGTTCGCGGTTCGGGGTGACCGACAGCGAATGCTGGCCGATCGGCGCCTTGCCCTCGGTGACGCGCAGGGCCAGGGCGCGCAGCGACGGAAAGTTGACGTACCAGTGCTTGCTGGTGTTGCCCAGCAGCCAGCGGATGGCGCCCGTCTCGTAGTCGAGCTTGACGACGAAGTTCTCGCGGCTCGAGATCAGCAGCGCATTGTCGTGGGCATCGTAGATGGCCGAGTTCATGTGGAACCAGTCGATACCGTCGCGCACGAAGTCGTCGGGATTGTCGCCGCCGGCGCGCATCGCCGCGCGGAAGATCTGGCCCATATCCCATTCCTTCAGCACCCGCCCCGAGATATCGATCTCGGCCAGGATCGACTCCACCAGCTCCACTCCGCCCACCAGGGCGTCGAGTTCGGCCAGGAAACCGGTCTTGCCGCGCGCCAGTTCATGGTGGAAGTTGGTGAAGCGCGGGTCGTCCAGACGGCTGCTGCGCACGGCGCCGTCGACGCCGACCTGGTGCAGCAGCGGGGCGTCCTGGTCGCCGACATAGAAGGCGTCGTCGCCGAACAGCGCGGAAAAGGAGTTGCCGGGCGCGTTGCCGGCCCAGCGCAGTTGGCCGTCGCTGTCGAGGATGACCGGCGTCGTGAAGCCGTTATTGATCAGCATGTACTCGACGCCGGGCGAGGCCGCCCCGCGCGCGGTGCGCACCTCGGGCGTGGCATAGACCGTGGCCGGACCGGTGTAGGGGCCGGTGGCCACCGCCACTTGCGCCACGTGGGCCGAGCCGTCGCGAAAGCGCGTGGTGAGCGTGAGCGCGTTGCGGTGGTTGGCGTACAGGCCGAAGACGGGGAAGGCGATGCGCTTGCCGGACGCGTCCCAGGCCGCGCGCCGGCCCAGCCAGGCGCGATCGTAGGTGACCGCGACCGGCCGCGAATGCGAGCCTGGACGGCCGGCGATCGTGTAGTGCACGCTGTCGACCTGAGCGAAGTCGTCCAGCGTATAGCTCAGCTGCGCCACGAACGGCGTGGCGCCGGCGGCCTGGGCGATGGCGCCGATCCCGGCGCGTTCAGCCTGGGGCTTGTCGTCATCGTCGCTGCCGCAGGCGGACAACAGGACAGTCATCACTATCCAGAGCAATAGCGTGGCCGGCGACTTCATCAGCGCATTCATCGACGCATTCATCGACGCATTCATGAATCCTCCCGCGGATCGATGCCGAATCCTCGAAGCGAGGCCCAGCTCCTTTGTATTCCGTTCGGCAGCCCCGTGTCTGCGAGCGGCGCAAGCCGGATGAGTGAACTAAATACGAAACGCTTGACCTTCCCATCGTGGGAAGGACTATCCTCTCGGTATGGATTCAAGGAACAAGCAAATGAACAAGACTGTCCTGCACATCGAAGGCATGACCTGCGCCTCGTGCGTGGCGCGGGTCGAGAAGGCGCTGCGTGCGGTGCCGGGCGTGAGCGGCGCCAGCGTCAACCTGGCCACCGAAAAGGCCAGCGTGCAGGGCCAGGCCGCGCCTGGCGTCCTGGCGGCCGCCGTGCGCGCGGCCGGCTACGAGGCGCAGGTCGCGCTGCCCGATGGCGTGGAAGGGGCGCCGGCGCGGCGCGCGCAAGGCGGCGCGACGCTGCCGGCCTGGTGGCCGGTGGCCGCTGCCATGCTGCTCTGCCTGCCGCTTGTGCTGCCGATGCTGGCCGCGCCGTTCGGTCATCAAGTGGTGCTGCCCGGCTGGCTGCAGCTGGCCCTGGCCACGCCGGTCCAGTTCTGGCTCGGCGCGCGCTTCTACCGCGCCGGCTGGAAGGCGCTGCGCGCCGGCAGCGGCAACATGGACCTGCTGGTGGCGCTCGGCACCAGCGCCGCCTATGGCCTGTCGGTCTACCTGCTGCTCGGCGCGGGCGCGCAGGGCGCCCACGCCGAGCCGCATCTGTATTTCGAGACCTCGGCGGTCGTGATCACCCTGGTCCTGCTGGGCAAGTGGCTGGAAGGCCGCGCCAAGCGCCAGACCCTGGCTGCGCTCGATGCGCTGGGCCGGCTGCGGCCCGCCGAGGCGCTGGTGCGGCGCGGCGGCAACGACGTGCCGGTGGCGCTGGCCGAGCTGCGTGTGGGCGAACTGATGGTGGTCAAGCCCGGTGCGCGGGTGCCGGCCGACGGCGTCGTGGTCGACGGCCGCAGCCACCTGGATGAGTCGCTGCTGACCGGCGAGAGCCTGCCGGTGCCGAAGGAACCGGGCGACCGGGCGGCCGGCGGCGCCGTCAATGCCGACGGCCTGCTGCTGGTCGAAGTAACCGCGGTCGGCGCGGCGACCATGCTGTCGCAGATCATCCGCATGGTCGAGGATGCGCAGGCGGTCAAGGCGCCGATCCAGCGCCTGGTGGACCGGGTCAGCGCGGTGTTCGTGCCGGTCGTGCTCGCGATCGCGCTGGCGACCCTGCTGGGCTGGGGCCTGGCGGGCGGCGACTGGCGCGCGGCCCTGCTCAATGCGGTGGCGGTGCTGGTGATCGCCTGCCCGTGCGCGCTGGGGCTGGCCACGCCCACCGCGGTCATGGTCGGCACCGGCGCCGGCGCCCGCCACGGCATCCTGATCAAGGACGCCGAGGCGCTTGAGACCGCGCATGCGCTGGACGTCGTCGTGTTCGACAAGACCGGCACCCTGACCGAGGGCAAGCCGCAGCTGGTGGCGCATGAGGGCGTCGACCCGGCGCGGCTGCTGGCGCTGGCCGCCGGCGTGCAGCAGGGCAGTTCCCACCCGCTGGCCGGCGCCGTGCTCGAGGAGGCGGCGCGCCAGGGCCTGGCGCCGCCGCCGGCGCGCGCCGCGCGCGCCTTGCCGGGCCGCGGGGTCGAAGCCGAGATCGACGGCGCCACCATCGTGCTCGGCAACCGGCGCCTGATGGACGAGCTCGGCGTGCCGGCGGCGGGCGGCGAGCAGCACGAAGCGGCCGGGCGCACCGTGTCCTGGCTGGCCGAGCGCCGGGACGGCCGGGTGCGGGTGCTGGGCCTGCTCGCCTTCGGCGACCGCATCAAGTCGGGCGCGCCGGACGCCGTCGCGCGCCTGAAGGCCGCCGGCATCGAGCCGGTCCTGCTCAGCGGCGACAGCGCGGGCGCCGTGCGCGCCGTGGCGCAGGCGCTCGGCATCGAACGGGTGCATGCCGAGGTGCTGCCGCTGGATAAGGCGCAGGTGGTCGCCGGCCTGCGCCGGGACGGACGCAAGGTGGCGATGGTCGGCGACGGCATCAACGACGCGCCGGCCCTGGCGGCGGCCGACGTCGGCATGGCGATGGCGACCGGCACCGACGTCGCCATGCACAGCGCCGGCGTGACCCTGATGCGCGGCGACCCGCGGCTGGTGGCCGACGCCATCGCGGTGTCGCGCCGCACCTACCGCAAGATCCGCCAGAACCTGGGCTGGGCCTTCATCTATAACGTGATCGGCCTGCCGCTGGCCGCCTTCGGGCTGCTCGATCCGATGCTGGCCGGCGCCGCGATGGCCCTGAGCTCGGTCAGCGTGGTCGCCAACGCGCTGCTGCTGCGGCGCTGGGCGCCGGCGCCGGCCGCCGCCCCCGCCCCCGCCACCGCTCCGGCATTCCTGCCCGCATCCGAACTGATTTCAACCACCGGGGCCGACACGCCCCCCGACACAGGAGAACACACCATGTATGAACTGACCGTGGAAGGCATGAGCTGCAAGCACTGCGTGGGCCGCGTCACCAAATCGGTGCAGGCGGTCGACGCCGACGCCCAGGTCACGATCGACCTCGACAAGGCCAGCGTGCGCATCGACAGCCGGGCCGACCTGGATCGCATCGTGGCCGCCATCGACGGCGCCGGGTATCCGGTCACCGCGCGCGCCACGGCCTAGCTCGTTCACGCCGCGCCGTATTCAATTGTGGACGATAGGATATTAAATTCCTCCCTATGCAGTTGGAATTGCGCTATATTTTATTGAAACGACAATAAAATCAGGCGCCGCCCGGACAGCCCGCGATTAGCCACGCTGCCCCCGCCGGATCCTCCACGGGGAGAGACACGCGAAATGGCGTTTCAGCAACAACCGACGGACCTGGTGACACAGGCGGCGAGCGGCGCCCAGCTGCGCCATGTGGTCTGGGTGCTGGCTTGCCTGGCGCTCGTGTTCGCGCTGCTGGCGCCGGCCGCCGGCGTCCCGCTGGCGCCGGCGCCGGAATTGATCCCGATGTACGGGGCGGTGCTGATCGGCGCCAACCTGCTGACCGGCATGCTGCTGCTGGGGCATGTCCATACCGGCAGGTCGCGCGCGCTCGGCATCCTGGCGCTGGGCTACCTGCTCACGGCGCTGGTCGCCAGCGCCCACCTGCTGACCTTTCCCGGCCTGTTCGCCGACCAGGGTGTGCTGGGGGGGAACAGCCAGACCACATCCTGGCTGAACCTCGCCCGGCTTGCGCTGTTCCCGCTGTTCGTGCTCGGTTACATCCGTAGCGCCCACGCGGCGGCGCTTGCGCCCCCACTTCCGCCCCCGCTTCCGCCCCCGCTTCCGCCCCATTCCATGCGGCTCGGCGCCTTGCTGATCGTGCTGGTCGCGGCGCTGCTGGTGCTGGCCTCGACGACCGCCGCGTCGTGGCTGCCGCCGCTGATGGACGGGGGGCGCGCGCTGCCGTTGTATCGCTGGATCGCAGGCGCCGTGCTGGCGCTGTCGTTTGGTGCGGCGTGGGCCCTCGTGCGCAGGCGCCCGCGCACCGTGCTCGACGCCTGGCTGGCAGTGGCGATGGCGGCCTGGACGTTCGAGGTCGCACTGTCGTGCCTGCTCAACGGCGGCATGGCCGACCTCGGTTTCCATGCCGGCCGCCTGTACGGCCTGCTCGCCGCGCTGCTGGTGCTGGGCGCGCTGGCGATCGACAATATCGCGCTGCACGCACGCCTGCAGGCGACGTTCCGGGAAATGATGGACACCCGCGCCCACGCCCACTGGCAGAGCCTGCTGGGGACGGTGCTTCGGCAGTTGCCGGACGGGGTGGTGATCGTCGACGCGGCGGGGCGCTGCGTGATGGCCAACGACCAGGCCGGCCGGATAGCGGCCTGCTTCTTGCCCGGCGCCGCCGATGATGCGCCGCATCCGGTGCAGTGCGGGGCGCGGCACGCAGCGCCGTCCGGCATGACGGCCATGCTGGCGCTGATCCGCGGTCCGGTGGAGCGCGCGATCGGCGGCGAGACCTTTCGCGAGGCCCTGCTGGAAAGCGAACGCAACGGGGTACGGCGCACCTACACGGTGAGCGGCGCGCCGCTGCGCGAGGGCGCGGCGGCGCTGGCGGCGGCGGTGATCGTGGTGGACGACATCACCGAGCGCACCGAGGCCAGCGCGGCCCTTGGGCGCGCGCTGGACCAGACGCGCTACCTGATCGAGCACACGCCGCTGGCCGTGATCGAGTGGAACCGCGAGCGGGTCATCACCCAGTGGAACGGCCGCGCCGAGGAGCTGTTCGGCTGGCGCCAGCACGAGGTGGTCGGCGCCCGCATCGATGCGCTGCCGCTGATCCACGAGAGCGACACCGACCAGGTGGGCCTGATGATCCGGCGCCTGCTCGATTCGCCCACCCGCCACGCCAAGTCGAGCAACCGCAACCTTACCCGCGACGGCCGCGTGCTGTGCTGCGAGTGGTACAACTCGGTGCTGGTCGACGAGGCCGGCCAGATCCTGACCGTGTTCTCGCTGGTGCTGGACGTGACCGAGCGCGAGCAGGCGATGGACGGCCTGCGCGAGGCCGATCAACGCAAGGACGTGTACATCGCCACCCTGGCGCACGAGCTGCGCAACCCGCTGGCGCCGATCGCCAACGCGGCCTCGCTCCTGCGCGCCACGTCGCTGCCGCCCGAGCGCATCGAATGGATCGCGTCCATGGTCGGGCGCCAGGTCGGCCAGATGGCGCGCCTCTTGGACGACCTGCTGGACGTCTCGCGCATCGGGCGCGGCAAGATCGAACTGCGGCGCGCGCGGGTCGAACTCGCACGCCTGATGCGCGACGCCCTGCAGATGAGCATGCCGCTGATCGAGACCGGGCGCCACCAGGTGGCGCTCAGGCTGGTCGACGAGCCCTTGTGGGTCGAGGCCGACGCGCTGCGACTGACCCAGGTGTTCGCGAACCTGATCAACAATGCGGCCAAGTACACGCCGCCCGGCGGGGTGCTCGAGATCGGGCTGCGCTGCGAGAGCGGCGAGGCGGTGGCGTGGGTGGCCGACAATGGCGTCGGCCTGGACGCCGGCATGATCGAGCGCGTGTTCGATCCCTTCGTGCAGGTCAGCAGCGCGCGCCACCTGGCGCAGGGCGGCCTGGGAATCGGGCTGTCGCTGGCCAAGGGCTTCGTCGAGCTGCATGGCGGCAGCATCTGCGCCGACAGCGCGGGGCCGGGGCAGGGCGCCGCCTTCATCGTGCGCCTGCCGCGGTGCGAGGCGGCCGAGCCGGAGGCCCAGGGCGAGGACCAGGCCGCCGCCGGCGCCGTCATCGGCAGGCACATCCTGGTGGCCGACGACAACCGCGACGCCGCCGAGTCGCTGGCCTGGCTGCTGCGCTCCGAAGGCGCGAGCGTGACGGTGGCGCATGACGGCGCCCAGGCGCTGCGGCTGTACCGCGAACGCGGCGCCGACATCGTCGTGCTCGACCTGGGCATGCCCGAGATGAGCGGACTCGAAGTGGCGGCCATCCTGGCGGCCGGGCAGCCGCGCCCCTACCTGGTGGCGGTCACGGGCCGCGGCCGGCAGGAAGACCGCGCCGCCTCGCGCGCGGCCGGCTTCGACGAGCATCTCACCAAGCCGGTCGCCCCGCAACAGCTGATCGCGCTGCTGCGCAAGGTGGCGCAGGAGCGCAATCAACTGCTGCGGCCCGATCAGTGATGGCGGTCACCTCCGGTCAGCGCGGCGGCGCCGGCGCGGCTCTGCGGCAAGCCCGGACTTGACGACAAGGCGCGCCGTTGGCCGGTGACCTTTGATACGATGTTGCAATACTTTGTCATCATCCTTCGCTCCAATACTTGCCGATGGAAAGGTTCCGACCATGACCGACGCCGCACGCCGCCTGCCCACCCTGTCGCCCGCGATGGCGCCGCGCGCATGAGCGTACGCAACCTGCAGCGCCTGTTCGCGCCGACATCGGTGGCCCTGATCGGCGCCTCCGAACGGCCCGGCAGCATGGGCACGACCCTGCTCGACAACCTGGTGGGCGGCGGCTTCAAGGGCAAGCTGTACGCGGTCAACCCCAAGTACCAGCAGGTCGGCGCGCTGCCTTGCTACGACCGCGTGGCCGACCTGCCCGAGGCGCCCGAGCTGGCCGTGATCTGCACGCCGCCGGCGACCGTGCCGCGGCTGGTGCGCCAGCTGGGCGAGCGCGGCACGCGCGCGGCGGTCGTGCTCAGCAGCGGCATGGCCACGGCCCGCGATGGACGCGGGCGCAGCCTGCGCCAGGCCGCGCTCGATGCGGCCCATCCCTATCTGCTGCGCCTGCTCGGACCGAACAGCGCCGGCCTGCTGGTGCCCGGCCTCGGCCTGAACGCCAGCGTGGCCCACAGCGGCGCGCTGCCCGGGCGGATCGCCTTCGTCTCGCAATCCGGTTCCCTGATGACGGGCGTGCTGGACTGGGCGCGCACGCGCGGCATCGGCTTCTCGCACTTCATCTCGCTGGGCGACTCGAGCGACGTCGACCTGGGCGACGTGCTGGATTACCTGGCCAGCGACGGCACTGCCGGCGCCATCCTGCTCTACGTCGACCAGCTGCGCTATGCGCGCAAGTTCATGTCGGCCGCGCGCGCCGCGGCGCGCAGCAAGCCGGTGCTGGTGCTCAAGACGCGCGATCTCGATGACGGCGTGCGCGCGGTGGCCAGCGAGAGCGGGGCCCTGGCCAGCGAGGACGACGTGTTCGACGCCGCGGTGCGGCGCGCCGGCATGCTGCGGGTGCATACCACCGAGCAGCTGTTCGCGGCGGTCGAGACCCTGGCCTACGCGCGCCCGCTGCATGGCGAGCGGCTGGCCATCGTCAGCAACGGTCTCGGTCCCGGCTTGCTCGCGCGCGACGCGCTGCGCTACGGCAAGGGTAGCGCCGCCACGCTGTCGCCCGACTCGGTCGCCCGGCTCGAGGCGCTGCTGCCGGGGACGGCAAGCGCGAGGTCGGTCGACCTGCCGCTCAACCTGCTGGGCGGCGCGCCGCCCGAGCGCTACGCGGCCGCCCTCGAGATCCTGCTCAAGGACCCGCAGGTCGACGCCGTGCTGGTGGTGCATTCGCCCACCGCCACCGTCGACAGCCGCGAGGTGGCGAACGCGATCGCGCCGCTGGCGCGCGCCGCCTCGCGCCCGATCCTGTCGTGCTGGCTGGGCGGCGCTTCGGTGCTCGAGGCGCGCACCATCGCCGCCAACGCGCGCATGCCCACCTTCCGCACGCCCGAAGACGGCGTGGCCGGTTTCCTGCAACTGGTGAACTACCGCCGCAACCAGAACCTCCTGATGGAAGTGCCGCCCTCGATGGCCGGCCAGATGGCGCCCGACCGCAGCGCCGCGCGTGCGCTGGTGCGCGAGGCGATCGCCAGCAAGCGCCTGCTGCTGTCCGATCCCGAGACCAAGGCCATCCTGCGCGCCTACGGCCTGGCCCTGGTCGAGACCCGCGCCGCGCCCGACGTCGAGGCCGCGGTGGCGGCGGCGCGCGCCATCGGTTACCCGGTCGCGGTCAAGATCCTGACCCCCGACGTGATGCACAAGTCGGACTTCGGCGGCGTGACCCTCGACCTCGATTCCGACGACGCGGTGCGCGATGGCGCCCAGCGCATGAAGAAGCGCCTGGACCAACTGTTCCCCCAGGCGCGCTTCGACGGGTTTTCGGTGCAGGCCATGTGCCGGCGCGCCAATGGCCATGAGCTGATCGTGGGCGCCGCCACCGATCCGGTGTTCGGTCCGGTGCTGGTGTTCGGCCAGGGCGGGGTGGCGGTGGAAGTCACCGACGACCACTCGGTGGCCCTGCCGCCGCTGAACCTGGTGCTGGCGCGCGACCTGGTCGACCGCACGCGCGTGGCGCGCCTGCTGGCCGGCTACCGCAACCGTCCGCCGGCCAACCTGGATGCGATCCTGGCGGTGCTGATCCAGGTCTCGCGCCTGGTGTCCGACATCCCCGAGATCGTCGAACTCGACATCAACCCGCTGCTGGCCGACAGCCGCGGGGCGACCGTGCTCGATGCGCGGATGCGCCTGGCGCTGGCCGACTGCTCGGGCAGCACGCTCGACCGCCTGGCGATCCGTCCCTATCCGCGCGAGCTCGAGGAGACGATCGCCTGGAATGGCGCGCCGCTGCTCTTGCGCCCGATCCGTCCGGAAGACGGCCCGGCCCACCTCGCGTTCTTCGATGCGCTCACGCCGGACGACATCCGCTACCGCATGTTCGTGCGCATCCGCGAGCTGCAGCCGTCGCAGCTGGCGCGCTTCACCCAGATCGACTACGACCGCGAGATGGCCTTCATCGCCACCCGCACGAATGCCGAAGGCGTGAACGAGACGCTGGCGGTGGGCCGGGTGGTGGCCGACCCGGACAACACCAGCGCCGAATTCGCCGTCACCGTGCGCTCCGACCTCAAGGGCATGGGGCTGGGGCGGATCATGATGGAAAAGCTGATCGGCTACTGCCGTGCGCGCGGCACCTGTGAGATCGTGGGCGAGGCGCTGCCGCAGAATTCGCGCATCGTCGCCATGGTGAAAAAGCTGGGTTTCGAGGTGACGACCGACGGCGAAGAAGGCATCCGCAAAATGCGCCTTGCATTACGTTAGGGTTTTCCGCCGTTTCGTGACAAAGGGTGAATTTTTTACGCGGCCACGGTGGTATCGTAGCGCCCAATCCAAGCCGTACTTGCCGCCCTGTCACGTCGTGACGATCCGCCATAGCATTTGCTACCCGAACTTCGTATCGATCACGATGTCCCGCCTCGGTCTCTTCTTTTGCGCTCCCTACGCCGTGTTCATCCCGGCCTGTCTCGGCATCGTCTCGCTGGGCAAATTCGACTACCAGGCGCAGTTCACCTACCTGGAGCTGCCGATCGCGGCCCAGCTGTCGCTGGCGCACTGGCTGGGCCTGGGCCGCGCGCTGGAGGTGATCTCGTGGCCCGACGCCTACGGCCTGTTCATGACGCCGGCCTTCATCCTGCTGTATGCGGCCGGGGCATCGGTCGAGCGCAGGCTGGGCCGGCGGCGCGCTCTTGCCGGCGTGATCGATTGAAGAAGGCGATGTGGCCAATCAGCGCCGGAACCGCACGTCCTCGCTGACCACCGCCGCATCGCCCTTCGGCTTCTTGGGCTTCTTTGGTTTCTTGACGATCTGCCCCTTCGCATCGGTCAGCGGCACCCGGTGATCGGGCGCGAAGCCCGGTTCCTCGACCCGTTCGAGCGTTTGCCGGGTGAGCACCTCGATCGCCGCCAGCTGCTCGACCTCGTCGGCGCATACCAGCGACAGCGCCTCGCCGGAGGCGCCGGCGCGGCCGGTGCGGCCGGTGCGGTGCACATAGTCTTCGGCCACGATCGGCAGGTCGACGTTGATCACGGCCGGCAGGTCGTCGATGTCGATGCCGCGCGCGGCGACGTCGGTCGCGACCAGCACCCGCACCTCGCCCGCCTTGAAGCGCTCGAGCGCGCGCAGGCGGGCCGGTTGCGGCTTGTCGCCGTGGATCGAGTCGGCCGTGATGCGTTTCGCTTCGAGCAGGGACACCAGTTCGTCCACGCCCTTGCGGGTGCGGGCGAAGGCCAGCACCTGGGGCCAGTCGTGTCGCTTGAGCAGATGCACGAACAGCTCGGGTTTGCGTTTCTTGTCGACCGGGATGATCCACTGCTTCACCGCGGCCACCGTGGTATTGCGCGGCGTGGCCTCGATGCGCACCGGATCGTGCAGCATCTGGTTCGACAGCGCGCGGATCTGGTCCGAGAAGGTGGCCGAGAACAGCAGGGTCTGGCGCTTCCTGGGCAGCAGTTTCATGAGGCCGTCCAGCTCGCGCGCGAAGCCCAGGTCGAGCATGCGGTCGGCTTCGTCGAGCACCAGGGTCTTGACTTCGTTGAAGCGCACCGCGTTCTGGCGCTGCAGGTCGAGCAGGCGGCCGGGCGTGGCGACCATCACGTCCACGCCCTTGCGTAGTGCCATCATCTGCGGATTGATGCTCACGCCGCCGTACGCGACCATGGTGCGCAGTGGCAGGCCTTCGGCATAGGTGCGCACGCTTTCGTGCACCTGCTCGGCCAGCTCGCGGGTCGGCACCAGGATCAGCGCGCGCACCGCATTGCTGCCCACGGCGCCGCTCTTGGCCAGGCGCTGGAGGATCGGCAGGGTGAAGCCGGCGGTCTTGCCGGTGCCGGTCTGGGCCGCGGCCATCACGTCGCGCCCGGCCAGCACGGCGGGAATCGCCTGTTCCTGGACGGCGGTGGGGGTGTGGTAGGCGAGGGCCTCGAGGGTGCGGACGATCTGGTCGATCAGGCCGAGGGATGCGAACGACATGGGTGGGTAAACCTTGGGACGAAAATGAACAGGGCGTAGTCTACCCTGCCGGGGCCGGCATGGCGATAGCATGGCGGCCGGCCGCTGGCCGGCGCCGGCGGATCAGGCGCGCGCCGGCTGGCTCGACAGGCCCAGGCTCAGGTCGGCGATCGGCTTGACCGGCTCGTTGTGTTCGCGGCAGCCGCCGAGCAGCAGGCAGCTCGCGGTCAGTGCAGCGGCGAGAATTCGGCGTGACGACATGATGGACTCCTCCCGATGGTGGAAGCCCATCATACGCCCGCCGCGTCGGGCAAGGCGCGCGCGTTCGGCATGGCCGGCGGCGACGTGTCGCTCAGAAACCGTACGGCACGCCGGCGCGCGGTCCCGGAAAGCAATAGTTGGCTCCACCGGTTCCGGTTCCATGCCGCCCGATCCCGGTTTCATCGGCCCAACCCTGACTCCGTCGCATAATGCTGTCTTGCAATGAATGGTTTGCCTATGCTGGGGCCATTCACCACAATGGAAAGCACATCATGTTTGCAAGCCTGTTCCACGTGTTTCGCCTGCTGCTGGCCTGGCTGGCGGTCTACCTCGCCCTGTGCATCACCCTCAACGAGACCTGGCTCGAGCGGGTCGACGTCGACCTCGGCGCCACCGGCCCGCTGCTCGGCTTCGCCCTGTGCGCCTGGGTGCTGCTGGAAGTGTTTTCGCACATGCGCCGGGTGCGCCTGGTCATTGGTCACCTGGACGCCAGCACACTGTCGAACCGCCAGCGGCGCCAGATCGAGATTGCGCTCGAAGCGGGCGAAGCCTTCGACATGATCGATGCGGCGATCCGCGAACTGCCCGGCGCCACCGTCGTCGACAGCGCGCGCGACAGCCTGCAGGTGCGGGCCAAGGTGGCGCGCATCGACCCCTACGGCAAGGCCGCCACCCAGCTGTGGGGCCTGGAGGCGTTCGGGACGCGGCGCAACCAGATCCTGGCGACGGTGACGCCCAATGGCGACGTGGCCGGTAGTGTCACCCTGATCTGCGAGCCGGAGGCGCCGGCCTGGACCGACTGGTTTCTGGTCGACCACGGCACCAACCTGGAGAACGCCGAGGCCGTGGTGCGCGCCATCGCGCGCCGCATCGCCGAGCGGCGCCGCGCAGAAGCGAATCAGGTGCGCGAAAGCGTGACCGAGAAGGAACTTACGGTGGCGCGCCTGAACCTGCTGCACGCCCAGGTCGAGCCGCACTTCCTGTACAACACCCTGGCCAGCGCCCAGGTGCTCACCCGCAGTGACCCGGCGCGCGCCGACGCCATGCTGGGCAACCTGATCCAGTATCTGCGCCACTCGCTGCCGCGCACCGAGGATGCGCCGTCGACCCTGGGCGAGGAACTCGAACGGGCGCGCGCCTACCTCGACATCCTGGTGATCCGCATGGGGCCGCGCCTGTCGCTGCAGGTCGACGTGCCGGACGAGCTGCGCCGGCTGGTGTTCCCGCCGATGATGCTGCAGACCCTGGTCGAGAATGCGATCAAGCACGGGCTGGAGCCGAAACCGGGCGGCGGCACGGTCTGGATCCTGGCCCGGACGGTGGGCGGCGAACAGGCGCAGGCGGTGGCTGTGACCGTGGCCGACGACGGCCGCGGCTTTTCGAGCGAAGGCGCCGGCACCGGCATTGGCCTACGCAATGTGCGCGAGCGCCTGCGCCTGGCCTACGGCAATGGCGCCAGCTTCGCCATCGTCGCCAATTTCCCGAGCGGGGTGGCGGCGACCATCACGGTGCCGCTGGCGCTGCAAGGAGCCGGAGGCCGCCATGCCGCCTGATGCCGTCACCTGCGTGGTCGCCGAAGACGAAGCGCTGCTGCGCGACGAACTGGTCAAGCAGCTGCTCGCGGCCTGGCCCGGGCTGGACATCGTCGCCGTGTGCGAGGACGGCGGCAGCGCGCTGGACGCCATCGAGACGCACCGGCCCGCCGTCGCCTTCCTCGACATCCGCATGCCGGGCTTGTCCGGCCTGGAAGTCGCGTCGAACCTGCTGGCGGCGGGCCTGCGCACCGAAGTCGTGTTCGTTACCGCCTATGACCAGTATGCGCTCGACGCGTTCGATCGCGGCGCGGTCGACTACCTGCTCAAGCCGGTGGCGCGCGAGCGCCTGAACGCCACCGTCGCGCGGGTGCGCGAGCGCCTGGCGCGCGGCGGGGTCGACCCCGCCCGGCTGGCCGAGCTGCTGACGCGGCTGCAGGCGCTGGCGCCGCCGGCGCCGCGCGCGCAGCCGCTGGTCTGGCTGACCGCCAGCCGCGGCGCCGAGACGCGCCTGATCCTGGTCGACGACGTGGCCTATTTCCAGTCCGACGCCAAGTACACGGTGGTGATGACGCAGGATGGCGAAGCGCTGCTGCGTAAACCCATCCGCGACCTGCTCGAGGTGCTCGACCCGGCCATGTTCAAGCAGGTGCACCGCTCGACCATCGTCAACCTGCGCGCGGTGGCCGGCGTGGCGCGCGACGAGAGCGGGCGCGGCACGATCCGGCTCCGGAACCGGCCGGAGACGCTGACCGTCAGCCAGTCGTTCATGGGCTTGTTCCGTAATATGTAGTCAAGAATATGGCGCTGTACCCATTAGGTGTTGATGACCCCGCATGCGATGCGCAGCAATTGTTCGACAGATGGTACCCGCCCGCCATCGAGCGCCCAGTGCCAGCCCAGGTAGTTGGATAGCCGGCGCGACGCCACGCCATGGAAGCGCGCCAGCCATTCCTTGAAGCGCCGGTGGTAGGCGTTGACATTCTGCACATGGATGGCGCCCTCGACGCCCGTGCGGACCCGTTCGCCGGCGCTGAGATTGACGGCTTGATGCGCGATGCCGTGGGCACGGGCGAAGGCGGCATGGGCGGCGTTGGCGTCCGTCACCAGCAGCGCCTGCGGGTCGAGTTTCGGCCGCAGGTGCCTGACCAGCTGCGCCGCTTTCAGGGCGCCGCGTCCGGTCACGGCGTCGACGGTCTGGCCGCCGCGGTCGCGCGCCACCAGGATGCAGTCGAGGTGGTGCGAGATTCCGCGCAGGGCGGCCCTGCCGCCGCGCTTGCGCGGCTGGCGATCGAGCTTGCGTGAACCCTTTTGCGATTCGAGCAGGAACATTTCGTCGGCCTCGACAATGCCGCCGAGCCGTGCCGGGCGATCGTCCTTGACCCGATCGAGAAAGCGATGACGCCAGCGAAAGGCCGTATTGCGGTGCACGCCGACACGCTTGGCCGCAGAGCGGACCGAGCGGGAATCGAGCACCGCTTCCAGATAGGCGAGCCACTTGCCCTTGAGCCTGAGCCGCGCCAGCGGCGTGCCGGTCAGGTCGTTGAAGGTGCGGCCGCACGCGCAGCAGCGATAGCGTTGCAGGTCGTTGGCCTGACCGTGCCGGTGGCAACGGTCGCAGGTGCAATCCGGGCAGCGCCGCCCGGTTGATCGGATGTCGCCAATGAGGGAGATCACCCGGTCCAGCCCGGCTGCCGGATGCAGGGCCGCGAGCACCTTCTGACGCTGCGGCTGGTTCAGCTTTGGCAGCTGGGCGAACAGCTGCGCAAACTGCGGCGCTTTCATCGTACGCTCCCGATCGATGACGACCGGGATTGGACCGCGGGTCAGCTCAGCAGTTCAGTGCTCATCCACAGCTAGTGAGTACAGCGCCAAGAATATTGACAATAGCAACGTTATTCACGCCGGCATAGTAAAATCGACATTGTCCGAAGGGCCCGGCGTCGTTGCCGGGCAGGACATTGCAAAGGAGGCAACTTGCGTAGCGATTTCGTGATCGTGGGTGGCGGCGCCGGCGGACTCGAGCTGGCCTGCAAACTGGGCCGCAAGCTGGGCCCATCCAAGGTGACGCTGGTCGACAGCCGCCTTTATCATATCTGGAAGCCGTCGCTGCACGAAGTCGCGGCCGGCACCCTGGACATCCACCAGGAAGGTCTGTCGTACGCCATGCTGGCCCACGACAATGGATTCAATTTCGTGTTGGGTCCAATGACGGGGCTCGACGCCGCCGGGCAGGCGATCGAGATCGGCGCGGTGCGCGCCGCCAGCGACAATGAAGAAGTGCTGCCGCTGCGCCGGCTGGGCTATGGCGCGCTGGTGATCGCGATCGGCAGCACCTCGAATTATTTCGGCGTGCCGGGCGCCGAAGAGCATTCGATTTCGCTGAACGCGACCGAGGACGCCGAGCGCTTCCGCCTGCGCATGCTGCGCCTGATGCTGGCGGTCGAGCAGCAGCGCGAAGAAGGCAAGGAGTCCGGCCTGGACGTGGTCATCATTGGCGGCGGCGCCACCGGCGTCGAACTGGCCGCCGAGCTGCGCGAAGCCTCGGGGGCCTATGCGCGCTATGGCTTCGCGCGCATGGACGTCAAGCGCGACGTGCGCATCACCATTCTCGAAGGCGCGTCGCGCATCCTGGCGCCGCTGCCCGAACGGGTCTCGAATGCGGCGCACGACCTGCTCGCCAAGCGCGGCATCAAGGTGGTCGCCGACTGCCGCGTCACCGCGATCGAGGCCGACAAGGTCATCGACGGCAACGGCAACGTCTACCCGGCCGACCTGTGCGTCTGGGCCGCCGGTATCCGCGCGCCCGAACTGCTGGCCAAGCTGGGCCTGCCGACCGCGCGCGGCGGCGGGCTCGACGTCGACGCCCAGCTGCGGGTGAAGGGCGTGCCGAACATCTGGGCGCTGGGCGACTGCGCCGTCTGCATCGACGGCAACGGCGTGCCGGTCCCGCCGCGCGCCCAGGCCGCGCACCAGCAGGCCGATTACCTGGTGGCGGCCTTCCTGCGCATCGACAAGGGCCAGGCGCCCTCGGCCTCGCCCTATGCGTACCGCGACTATGGTTCGCTGGTCTCGGTCGGGCAGAGCACCAGCGTCGGCAGCCTGATGGGGTCGCTGCGCGGAGCCAGCTGGTTCGTGCAGGGCGCGCTGGCGCGCTTGATGTACGCCAGCCTGCACCTGATGCACCACCGGGCGGTGATGGGCATCACCCGCACTGCGCTGCTGGCGGTGGCGCGCTTCCTGATCCGGCGCAGCACGCCGCTGGTCAAGCTGCACTGAGCGCAGTCGGTGCGACCCAATGACAACGGCGGCCAGTGGCCGCCGTTGTCATTGGGTCGTCGGGTTGGCTGCCTTGTTCGTGGGGTTGGCTGCCTGGTTCGTCGGGTTGGCTGCCGCGCCGCCGAAGCGACCTCGGTCGCGCCGGCAATCCGATGGCATCTCAGGCCGCCAGCTCGCGCGGCAAGGTCATCTGCAGCACGGCGCCGCCGTTCTCGCCACGCGCCAAAGTGAGGTTGCCGCCCAGGTAGCGCGCGCGTTCGCGCAGCAGGCGCAGGCCGTGGCAGCCGCTCGACGATGTTTCGAGCGCATTCTCGCAGGGGCCCACGCCGTCGTCGCGCACGGTGAGCATGGCCATCTCGCCGTCGTCGTCCAGGATCACGTCCACGCGGGTCGCCTGCGCATGGGCGGCGGCGTTGCGCAAGCCTTCCTCGGCGCAGCGCAGCAGCAGCACGCCGTGCTCGCGCGACCAGGCGCCGTCGTCGTCGGGCAGGCTGGCGCGGGCCTTCAGGCCGCGTTCGGCGCCGAAGGCGGGCACCAGCTCGGCCAGCGCGGCGCGCAGCCCGAGGAACTCGAGCTTGTCGTTCCACAGCTCGAGCTGCATCTTGCGGTTGGTTTCGATAATGCCGGCCAGCAGTGCCTTCATCTGGCCGGCGCGTTCGTGCGCCTTGCTGTCGGCCGGCAGGTTTTGGCTCAGCAGGGCCAGGTGCATGGTCAGGGCCGTCATCGACGAACCCAGGCTGTCGTGCAGCTGACGCGCCAACTGGCGGCGTTCCTGGTCCCAGCAGTTCGCCAGCCAGGCCAGCATCTCGGTGAGTTCAGCGGTGCGCGCCGCGACCTGGCGCTCGAGTTCCGGGTCGGGGGGCGATGGTGCCGGTTCGGTCATCGTAGGCTCTGTTATATGTTTCCCAAATCATACAACAGTTGGCAATTCGGCGGCGCGCGCCCGGCATTGCGCGGCATCCCGGCGTTGTTCCCACACAGCGTGCGCTCCCGTACAGTCAGCACGGCAGCAACAGCGCATGCTCGCTTCGTGGCCCAGGAGCCACTCACACCATACAGAATACGGGGGTATCACCATGACCAAGAACGCCAAGCAGCAGGACGCCATCGAACTACTGATCAGCCAGCACGACGAGGTCAAGGCGCTGTTCAAGCAATTCGACGAACTGGGCGAGCGCGCCACCACCAGCAAGAAGAAGCTGGCCGACGAGATCTGCGAGCAGCTGATCATGCACACGCAGATCGAAGAAGAAATCTTCTATCCGGCGCTGCGCGCGGTGTCGAAGGAAATGGAAGACATGCTGGACGAAGCCGTGGTCGAACATGCGTCGGCCAAGGACCTGATCTCGCAGATCCAGGAAATGGCGCCGGGCGACGACCTGTACGACGCCAAGGTCACGGTGCTGGGCGAGTACATCGAGCACCACGTCGACGAGGAAGAAGAGGACATGTTCCCGAAAGTGCGCAAGCTCGAGCTCGACCTGGACGCCCTGGGCGCAGAGATGGCGGCGCGCCGCGACGAGCTGCTCGCCACGGCCTGATCTCGTGCCGCCGCCGCTGTCACTGCCGCGGCTTCAGGCGGCGGTGCCGGCCGGGGCCGGCGCCAGCGCTTCCAGCAGGCGATCGATCTGCACCGGCTTGACCAGGTGCTGGTCGAAGCCGGCTTCCATCACGCGCCGCTGGTCGTCCGGAAGGCCATAGCCGGTCACGGCGATCAGGCGGATCGCGCACGTGGCCGGATCGGCGCGCAGGCGCCGCGCCACCTCGTAGCCGTCGATGCCCGGCAGGCCGATGTCGACCAGCGCGGCGTGCGGTTGGCAGGCATGCGCCTGGTTCACGCCCTGTACGCCGTCGCCGGCCTGGTACACCGGGTAGCCATGGGCGGCCAGCATGGTCGCCATCATTTCGCGCCCGTCTTCATTATCTTCGATCAGCAGTATCGATGGTTTGCCGGCATCGCCAAGCGGCGCCAGCGCCGGCGCGCATGGTTCGGCCGCGCCGCTCGACTCCGCCTGGCAGGGGCACGGAAGACGGATGGTGAAGCAGGAGCCGAGTCCGGCGCCGGGGCTGTCGGCGGCTACGCTGCCGCCGTGCAGCTCGACCAGGCGCCGCACCAGCGACAAGCCGATCCCCAGGCCGCCCTGCGAGCGGTCGATCGAGATCGCGCCCTGCACGAACACGTCGAACACCTGCGGCAGCAGCTCGGGCGGGATGCCGACGCCCGAGTCGCGCACGCTGAGCACGACGTCGTCGCCGGCGCGCGCCAGGGCGATGTCGATGGCGCCGCCGTTGGGCGTGTATTTCAGTGCATTGTCCAGCAGGTTCGAGACGATCTGTTCGAGGCGGGTCGGGTCGCCGTCGACCCAACTGGGCGCCAGGTCGGCCGCGATGCGGTAGCCTGCCATGCGGCCGGTGGCGCGGAAGGTTTCCAGGCAGCTGGCGACCAGCCTGGACAGGTCGGTGGCCTGGCGCGCCAGCAGAATCTTGCCCGACATCGCACGCGACAGGTCGAGCAGGTCGTCGACGATGCGCGACAGGTGCTGGCTCTGGCGCTGGATGATGGCGCGGGCGCGCGCCACCGTGTCGGGCGCGGCGCCGGGCAGGCCGATCAGGCTGGAAGCGCTGGTGATCGCCGACAGCGGATTGCGCAGTTCGTGGCCCAGCATGGCGAGGAACTCGTCCTTGGCATGGCTTTTCCTCTCGGCCGCACGCCGCTCTTCCATCTCGCTCACCAGGCGCTGGTTGGTGGCGGTCAGCTCGAGCGCATGCTGCGAGAGTTTTTCGGCCTGGCGCTTGAGTTCCTCGTTCTTCATGGCCAGGGTGACGAATACCGACACCTTGGCGTGCAGGATCTGCGGAATGACCGGGGTGAACAGGAAATCGGCGGCGCCGCGCTGGTAAGCCTTGAGACGATCGAGCTCGTCGGCCAGGAAGGCGGTGACGAAAATGATCGGGATGTCGGCCGAGCGCGGGCGCTGGTGGATCGCCTCGGCGGTCTCGAAGCCGTCCATGCCGGGCATGTTCACGTCGAGCAGGATCACGGCAAAATCGTGCAGCAGCACCTGGCGCAGCGCTTCCTGGCCGGAGCGGGCCGACAGCACGGCGTAGTTTCCTTCTTCGGCGCGCCCGTCGAGCAGGCTGGTGAGTGCCAGCAGGCTGGCGGGGTCGTCGTTGACCACCAGGATCTTGGGTTTATCGCTTGTCGCCACGATGGATTCCGTCAACATTGCCGTGCTTGCTCGACCAGATGGAGTGTAGTCTTGTATTACGCCAGAGTAAATACCTTGTAAAACAAGCCATCATATCATGCGACATAAGTGCTATTAGGCAAATAAATCAATCGTGCGGCCCGTGAGGGTGTTCGCTGCCGCACATACGTCGGCACCGGGCTATGCCATAGTGGAATCGAACCGTTTCGCTGGCCTACAAGAGAGGACATACTATGAATATCGACACCATTGTAAATGAACAATTTCACGGAAAAACGTTCCGCGAGCTGGCCGACGCGCCGCTGTCGGCGCTGCGCGGTATCGGCGAGCAGCAGGCCGCCGCGCTGGCCGACACGCTGGGCGTGAAGACGATCGGCGACCTGGCCAACCTGGAGGCCGTCCGGTACGCCATCGCCATCAATGCGCTGTCCGGCTGCGAAGGCGTGTCCAACAAGGAAAGGGCCGAGGAAACGCTGCTCGACGACGCGGTCGAGATGACGTTCCCGGCCAGCGACCCGATTTCGGTCGACGCCGGCATTACCCGCATCGAAGTCGCGCCCGACATGGTCGACCCTGGCCACGACCACCAGCACGCGCAGTCGATCGAAGAAAAGAGCAAGATTCGCGATTGCCCGACCGACCAGCGCTAAGCTTGCATCAGGAATCGAGGCATTGGCGGACAGGCCACGCGGCGTAAGTTGCGTGGCCTGTTTGTTTGTGCGGGCGCTGTGGGAAGAAGGGTGGGGCATGGGATGCGGTGAGGGCACTGGCGTTTGCGCCGGTTGGGAGTCGGTTTTTTAAGAAGGCAGCGACGTCGATCGCGGTCTCGCATGCTGCAGCGTGGCGACGCCGAAGACGGTAACAGCGACATGCCCGCGCATGTCGTTCCCGCGCTGGCGGGAAACTTCGTTGACATGCGCGGTGACGACCGCGTCGGCGCCGCTCAGCGGTGCTGCGCCGCCAGTTCGACCGGTGGGTTTGGCGAAGTCGCCTGACTCGGTGCGGCCGAAGTCTTGGCCGCCGCCTGGCGATTCGCCGCCGGCGAGCAGAAGCGGTTCTTGCCGGCGCGCTTGGCTTCGTACAGCGCGTAGTCGGCGATATTGATCAGCGCGTCGACCGATTCGGCGTCGTCCGGATAGATGCTGATGCCGATCGACGTCGACAGCCGCAAGGTGAGATCGTTGATGAAGAAGGGCTCGGACAGGGCCTCGACCAGCTTCGACGCCGGTCCCTGCGCGTCGGCCAGGCTGTGGACGTCGCCCAGCACCACCATGAATTCGTCGCCACCGAGACGCGCGACGGTGTCTTCCTTGCGCGAGCTCGACAGCAGGCGCTGGGACACCATCTTGAGGATCTCGTCGCCGTAGGCATGGCCGTAGGTGTCGTTGATCGCCTTGAAGCCATCCAGGTCGAGGTACATGACGGCGGCCTTGGCATGGCTGCGGTTGGCGTGCTGCAGGGCCGTTTCGATGCGGTCCTCCAGCAGGCGCCGGTTAGGCAGGCCGGTGAGGGCGTCGTGCAGGGCCAGCTCCTGTTGCGCCTTGGAATACTGGGCCAGTTCCTTGTACAGCAGCCGCACCTCGAGCATGTTATGGATGCGCTTGTGCACTTCGAGCAAATCGAAGGGCTTGCTGATGAAGTCGCGGGCGCCCGCTTCGAGCGCGGCGATCTTGAAGCTCGGTTGCGCGGTCAGGGCCAGCACCGGCAGGTAGCCGCCCTGCTCGATCTCCTTCAGGCCTTTCATGACCTGGAAGCCGTTCAGGCCCGGCATCTGCAGGTCCAGCAGGATCAGGTCGTAGTTGTGCTCGCGGTGGAGCGGGCAGACCTGTTCCGGCAGCATGGTCGAGCTGACGCAGGAATAGCCTTCTTCGCGCAATATCTCTTCCATCAGTTCGATATTGTCGGGCGAATCGTCCACTACCAGGATTTTCGCGTTCAAAATGTCTTGTCTGCTCGGCATGCTTTTCTCTTCTCTCGTATGGAGCGGATTCCCTTCTGGGTGGAATCGGGCTTGAACCCATCACTAATTAGTCTAGCAAACAGACCAAAATTTCTTGTAGGACAGCGCCGCGTGCGGGGGTAGGAACATAAACGACCGGCCAACAATGGCTGTGTTTCATTTGATCCCCCTTAATCGGCCCTTGATTGGCCCCCTCGATGAGCCGCCCATTATCGCCCATCATTCAACGGTTGACCATGCGCCTTCCTCCGCTGACCAGCGGCGCCGTGGGCGGCGCGGTCACCATGCCGATCGCGGTCATCAGCTCGGTCTGCTCGACCGGCTTCGATACATGGGCCGAAAAACCCGCTTCCAGCGCCTTGAGGCGATCTTCGGAACGGGCGAAGGCGGTCAGCGCGATGGCCGGCACCAGCCCACCCGCGTCGCGCGGGAGCGCGCGCACCCAGGACAGGAATTCCAGGCCGTCGACCTCGGGCATGCCGAGGTCGCTGATCAGGAGGTCGGGCGGGGCGGCGCGCAGCAGCTCGAAGGCTTCGCGCGCGCTGGCGGCCAGGCGCACGCTGGCCTGGCAATCGGCCAGGATGCGGGCGATCAGCTCGCGCGCATCGCGGTCGTCGTCGACCACCAGCACCGAGGTGCCGCGCAGGTCGCGTACGGCGACCTCGCCCGCCTGGGCGCCGCCCTCGGCGCCAGCCGGGGCCGGCGGCGCCGGCTGGCGCCGGGAGGCGCGAGCAGAATCGGCGGCGGCGGCCGTCTTGGCCACCGGCAGCTCGATGGTGAAGCTGGCCCCCTGGCCGACCCCTGCGCTCTCGGCGCGCACCGTGCCGCCGTGCTGCTCGACCAGGTGCTTGACGATCGACAGGCCCAGTCCCAGGCCGCCGTGGCTGCGCGTCATCGAGGCGTCGGCCTGGCGGAAGCGTTCGAACACGTGGGTGATGAATTCGGGTCCGATGCCGGCGCCGTTGTCGCGGATCGTGATCGCCACCTGTTCTTCGCGCTTGCCGACCTCGATCGTGACCAGGCCGTCGCGCGGGGTGAACTTGATCGCGTTCGACAGCAGGTTCCAGATCACCTGCTGCAGCCGGCCCGGGTCGCCCGCCACCGCCGGCGTCTCGCCCTCGTAGCGGCGCTCGATGCGGATGCCCTTGGCGTCGGCCGCCGGGCGCACGGTTTCGATGGCGGCGTCGATGAAGCCGGCCGGGGCCACGGTCTGCATGTCGAGCAGTACCTTGCCCGAGGTGATGCGACTCATGTCGAGCAGGTCTTCGATCAGCTGGGCCTGGGCGCGCGCATTGCGTTCGATGGTCGACAGGCCGCGCTGCAGGTCGGCGCCGTCGCGGCTGCCGCGGCGCAGCACCTGCGACCAGCCCAGGATCGCCGACAAGGGCGTCCTCAGCTCGTGCGACAGGGTGGCCAGGAACTCGTCCTTCATCTGGCTGGTGCGCTCGGCCTCGGCGCGCGCCTCGCGCTCGTTCTCGAGCAGCACCTTGCGCTCCTCGGCCGCGCGGCTGGCGGCTTCCACCAGGCGGATATTGTCGACCGCGATCGCGGCCTGGGCCGCGATGCCGCTGACGATGCGCTCGCTGCGCTCGGTGAACACGCCGGGCTCGGGGTGGCCGAAGAACATCGTGCCCAGCAACTCGCCCGAGCGCGCCGTGACCGGCACCGACAGGTAGCTGCGCACCGGCGGATGGCCAGCGGGCAGGCCGAATCGCGGCGCCTTGTCCGCATGCAGCGGGTCGTGGCCAAGGTCGCCAATGCGCACCAGGGCATCGGCCCGCAGGCCCGGGCCGAACAGTGCCCTGGCGCCGGGTGCGGCGACGTCCTGGAACTCGGCCGAGGTGGCGCCGGACAGCGTGTACAGCGAAAACAGCGTGCCCGCGCCTTGTTCGCCATAGTGGAAAAAGGCGCCGAAACGGGCCCCGCAGACGCCGGCGGCGGCGTCGGTGGCGGCCTGCATCAGCGAGCGCAGGTCGCGGGTCGACGCCAGGATCGTGCCGGTGCTGTTGAGCAGTTCGAGCACGTGCGATTCTTCGCGCAGCGCCTGCTCGGCGCGTTTTACCTGGTCGACGTCGGTATTGGTGCCGAACCAGCGCACCACGCGGCCATCGCGGTCGTGCACCGCCTCGACCCGGGTGAGGAACCAGCGGAAGTTGCCGTCGGCGCCGCGGATCGGGAATTCCATCTCGAACGGCAAGCCGGTGCGCACCGATTCGTCCCAGTGCTCGAGCACGGCCGGCAGCACCTCCGGGTCGTACACCGCTTTCCAGCCCCAGCCGGTGGATTCGCTCGGGGTGATGCCGGTGTATTCGTACCAGCGCTGGTTGAACCAGACGATGGCGCCGCTGGGGTCGGCCATCCAGGCCAGCTGCGGGATGGTGTTGGCCAGCGCGCGCAATTCTTCCTCGCTCTGGCGCAGGTGGTCGTCGGCCTCGCGCCGGGCGCTGATGTCCTGGGCCATGCCGGTCATGCCCAGCACGCGGCCGCCCTGGGCCGGGCCGCCATGATCGGGGCGGCCGACCAGGGCCACGCAGCGCGCGGCCGACTGGCCGCACGGGGCGCCGCCGGCGTGGCCGTCGAGCGGCAGCAGGCGGCATTCGAGGTCGAGGTCCTTGCCCTGCGAAAAAGCCGCGAGCACCGCGCGCCGCACCCGCGAGCGGTCGTCCTGGACCAGGCGCTCGCGCAGCAGCGGCCACGCGAGCGCCACGCCTTCGGGCAGGCCGAGGATCTCGGCGGCGCGCGCGCCAAAGGTGACGCGGCCGCTCGCCGCGTCCCAGCGCCAGTCGCCCAGGCGGCCGGCGGCGATCGCGAGCTGCAGCCGGTTGTTGTTGTCGATCAGGGCTTGCTGGTCGAGCTTGCGCGCCGTGATGTCCTGGAAGTACAGGGTCAGGCCGTCGGGCGAAGGGTACACCCGCATGTCGAGCCAGCATTGCAGGCGGCGGTAGAAGAACTCCTTGGTGACGGTGATCCGCTGCTCCATCGCGCGCCGGCAGTCGGCGGCGACCGAGGTGCCGTGCAGGTCTTCGAATTCATCCCACAGCCGGCGGCCGACCAGGCTGTCGCGGCTCTTGTTGAGCGGCGCCGCCATCTGCAGCGCGCGGCCGTTGATATAGGTGATGTTCCAGTCGCGGTCGACCGCGCAAAAGCCGTCGGTGAGGCTTTCGAGCATGTTTTCCATGCGCTCGTTGGCGCGCTGCAGCTCTTGCCGGGTGGCTGCCAGGTCTTGTTCTGACACGTGGCGCGGGTTGCTGCTGGAAAGGTCGGAGGGAGTGTTCATGCCGGGTGTGCAAAATGCCCGAGATCGGGCAGGATGTGTTTCATTGTAGACCAGACAAGCCGGTCTGACGCACACGCTTGATGCGCGCCTGGCGCCGGTGGGCGTTTCAGGCGCGCTTCACGGCGCTTCTTCAGCCGGATTTGCCCGGCTGGCGCGCGACCTTCGACAGGGCGTCCTGCAACTGGTCGATCTCGTAGGGCTTCTGCAGCGACTGGTAAGGGAAGGACAGGTGGCGCAGCAGGGTGTCGCCGTAGCCCGAGGCGAAGATCACGCGCAGCGACGGGTCGTCCGCGATCGCCCGGGTGGCCAGGTCGACACCCGACATGCCGGGCAGGCTGACGTCGGAGAACAGCACGTCGTAGCGCTGGCGCGCGAGCAGGGCCAGGGCGTCGTCGGGATGGGCCACGCCGTCGGCTTCGTGGCCGAAGGCCTTGAGCATTTCGCACACCAGGTACTGGGAGTCGACATTGTCCTCGACCACCAGGATGCGCATGGCGCCGCTGCCGGCGTCTTCCTGTGCCGGCGCCTCGGTTGCCGGGGCCAGCGCCACCTGCACGCCGCGCACCGCGCCGGCCTCGTCGCGCAGCGGGGTCAGGCGCAGGTCGAAGCGCGACTCCTGGTTGCCGTCGAGGCGGCGGAAGGTGAGGGGCGCGTCCTGCACCACGCCGGCCTCGCCGCGCCAGGCGGCCTCCAGCGCCTTGCCGGCTGCCGCCAGCGGCGGCGGCAGCACCGGCGGCACCGAACCGCCGGGAACCCGGCCGTAGCCGGGGCCGGCCAGCAGGGCATACGCCTCGTTGAACACCGTGATCGTCTCGGCGCCCCAGACCAGCAGGGTGGGGAGCGGGGAGTTCAGCAGCAGGTCGCTGGAAAGGCGGAGCAGCAGGGGCCAGCGGGCGGTATCGCCCAGCGCGGTCGCCGACCAGTCGTAGGATGCGGTACTCCGGGCGGAGGTGTCGAGGTCGGGCATGGGCAAGCTTGTTGTAAAAACGAAAATATGGCGGGCATCCTACACCAAAAGCCCGTTACCTGCTTTACCAACCGTGCGCGGCCATGCAGCCGCGATTTTGTAACTAACCAACTGTTCGAGCATCATCGACACGCTGAGGCCGCAGTCGCGGCCTGCGGCATGCACGGCACCGATGGTGTTGCAGATCGTCGGGGTCATGCCGGCAACAGCGCGTTCGGGCAAGCGCCGCCCCTCCGACCTGTCATGGCGGAAACGTTGCAGGAATGTGGCAGGGATGTGGCTGGGATGTAACGAATCTCGCCGGCATGTCGTAACGAAGGGCGGGCACGCGCTCCGGCGCCGCTGACGGATGCATGGCGGCGGACACACGAGGACGCGCAAAAAAAAAGCCCGCATCCTGAGAGGCGGGCTGAATCTATTTCCTAGGAGGAGAATAGAGGAGACAGGTGAATGATGCTGCATTGCGTCAAATCAGTCCAATTTATATTTCCAATACCAGTCATAGGCTTAATAAATATCCTAGGAAGATTGTCAAGTGCGCACTGTAGCGTGCACGCACTTGGTGCGTGCGTGAAAATGTTCTAGGATGGCAACTATGTCATCTTCTTCGTTGCTTGTTCGCGCCGGTATCGCGCTGCTGTCCTGCGCTTGCGCCTGCGCTGCGCAGGCGCAGACACGGCCAATCGACCCGCCACCGGGCCCGGCCATGCCGCTCGCCGACTATTCTCTCGAACAGCTTTCCGACATCGTGGTGATCTCGGTCTCGCGCCAGAACGAGCCGCTCGGGCGGGCGTCGGCCTCGGTGTACGTGATCCAGGGCGCCGAGATCGCCCGTTCCGGCGCCACCACCTTGCCCGAGGCGCTACGCCTGGCGCCCAACCTGGTGGTCGCGCGCATCGGCGCCGGATCGTATGCGATCAGCACGCGCGGCTTCGTTTCGCCGCTGGCCAACAAGTTGCTGGTGATGGTCGACGGCCGCAGCGTGTATTCGCCGCTGTTCTCGGGCGTGTTCTGGGAAATGCAGGACGTGCCGCTGGAAGACGTGGAGCGCATCGAGGTGATCAGCGGCGCCGGCGGCACCGCCTGGGGCACGAATGCCGTGAACGGCGTCATCAACGTCATCACCCGCAGCGCCGCCGAGACCCATGGCGGCCTGGCGACCGCGCATGCCGGCGGCGGCGAACAAGGCGCGAGCGTGCGCTATGGCGGACAGTTCGCCGGCGGCGCGCATTGGCGCGCCTATGCGCGTGGCATGGAGGTCGAGGGGTTTGCCCGCGACGCGGGCGGGCCGGATGCCGGCGGCATGCGGCGCCAGCAGGCGGGTTTCCGTCTGGACTGGGAGGCCGGCGCCGACGACGTCAGCATCAGTGGCGACATCTACGATGGGCGCCTGCGCGCTGGGGGCGACCAGTCGCGCGTCAAGATGGCGGGAGCCAACCTGCTGGGGCGGGTCGAGCACCGGCTCGACGAGAACCAGAGCGTGCGCCTGCAGGCGTGGCTCGACCACTCGCGGCGCGACCAGCAGGACGTCGGCGCCCAGCGCCTGGACACGGTCGACGTCGAGGCCCAGCACCTGCTGCGCCTGGATGGCCACAGCCTGGCCTGGGGCGGCGGCTATCGCTACAGCCGCGACCGGATCGACAACGGCCCCGTGCTGCGCTTTACCCCGGCGCGCCGCAGCCTGCGCTGGTCGCACCTGTTCGTCCAGGACGACATCAGCGTGGCGCAGGACGTGCGCGCGAGCGCCGGCGTGCGCATCGAACACAATGTGTACACCGGCAGCGAGGTGCTGCCCAGCCTGCGCCTGGCATGGGACGTCGATGCGCGCTCGATGCTGTGGGCGGCATTGTCGCGCACGGTGCGCGCGCCGTCGCGCATCGACCGCGATCTCTACGCCGTCGACTCGCTCGATCCGAACGCCTACCTGATCGCGGGCGGAGCGGACGTGGTGGCGGAGACGGCGCGCGTGGCCGAGCTGGGCTATCGCGCCCAGCCCCTGCCTTCGCTGTCGTGGTCGGCAACCGTCTTCTATACGGATTTCGAGCGCCTGCGCACGCTGGAACCGGCCCCGGCGCACGCCGGTCCGCCGGCGGCCTATGTCCTGCAAAGCCTGGGCAAGGGCGCGCTGCGCGGCGTCGAGCTGTGGGCCAACTGGCAGGCCGCGCGTGGCTGGCGCCTGCAGGCGGGCGCGGTGCTGCAAGACCTGGACATCGGGCGCGAGCCGGGTAGTCGCGACGATACGGGCCTGAGTTTTCTTGCTGGCAACGATCCACGCGTGACCTGGACCGTGCGCAGCGCGCACGACCTGGGCGCGCGCCTGCGGGCCGATCTGGCGCTCCGTTACGTCGCGCGCATGCCACAGACGGCCCTGCCAAGCTATCATGAGCTCGACGCGCGGTTGGCGTGGCAGCTACGCCCCGATCTCGAGATCGCCCTTGTCGGGCGTAACCTGCTGCACCGACGCCACGCCGAATACGGCGCGGCCGGCAGCCGCCAGCTGATCGAGCGGTCGGTGTTCGCCAGCGCGGCGCTGCGTTTTTGATGGGCCAATGAATTCCATGACAATCAATCAACCTGAACGCCCGCAGCGACGCCGGGCATGCCGGGCCCTGGCGCTGCCCCTGCTGCTGGCCGGCGCGCCCCTGCTGCCGCTGGCCG
Source organism: Massilia sp. UYP34 (assembly GCF_056279385.1). Classification (NCBI taxonomy): domain Bacteria; kingdom Pseudomonadati; phylum Pseudomonadota; class Betaproteobacteria; order Burkholderiales; family Oxalobacteraceae; genus Massilia; species Massilia sp. UYP34. The sequence goes on from NZ_JBWBRF010000017.1 coordinate 55,224, forward strand.
CCCAGGCCGCGGCGCCGGCGCTCGAGCGGCGCGTGAAGGCGGCTTTCCTGTATAAATTCCTCGGTTACGCCGAATTCCCGCCGCAAGCCTTCGCCGACGCCGCCACGCCCCTCACCCTGGGCGTGGTCGGCGCCGAGGATATGGCGGCCGAGCTGGCGCGGATCGCCACCGGGCGCATGGTGGCGGGGCGCACGATCGCCGTGCGCGCGCTGCGCGAGCAGGAGCTGGCCCAGCCGGTGCACGTGCTGTTCGTGGCCGGCCGCGACGAGGCGCGCACGGCGCGCCTGCTGCGCTCCTCGCCGGCCTTTCTGACCGTGACCGAATGCGAAGGCTGCCTGCAGCACGGCAGCGTGATCAATTTTACGATCGTCGATGAGCGCGTACGTTTCGACGTCTCGCTCGACGCGGCGGAAAAGAAGCATGTGAAGCTCAGTTCGCGCCTGCTGACGGTGGCGAACCGCGTGCAGAAAGGAGCCTCCTGATGCCAATGCACGATACCGGCTCCGTCAGGAGCAAACTGATCCTGATGGCGGTGGCGACCACCGTGGTGGCCCTGCTCACCGCGGGCGTGGCGATGCTGCTGCTCGACCTGCGCACCTTCCAGCGTTACTGGATCGACGATCTCACCACCCAGGCCGACATCGTCGCCAGCGTGACCGCGCCCGCGGTCTCGTTCAACGATGCGACCGACGTCACCCAGAACCTGACCCTGCTGCGCGTGCGTCCGCAGATCGTGGCGGCCGCGGTCTACACCGCCAACGGCGCCCGCTTCGCCACCTATGTGCGGCCCGACGTGCGCGCGCAGTTGCCGGAGCGGCCCGAGCCGGCCGGCTACCGCATCGAGCGCGGCGAAGTCGTGCTGTACCGCGACATCGTCGAGAACGGCGAACGGATCGGCACGGTCTACCTGCGTTCGCGCTACGGCGTGCTGGACCGGGCCCTGAGCTACGGCGCCATCCTGGGCGGTGTGCTGCTGGGCGCCCTGGTGATCGCGGCCCTGGTGGCTTCGCGCCTGCAGGCGTCGATCACGCGTCCGCTGGAGGCGGTCACCGATGTCGCACGCCAGGTGATGCTGCGCCGCGACTTCTCGCTGCGCGTGCCGGGCAAGGAAAAGGGCGAGATCGGCGTGCTGGTCGACGCCTTCAACGACATGCTGGCCGAGATCGGGCGCCGCTCGGACGCGCTGCAGGCGGCCAACCGCACGCTCGAACACGAGATGGACGTACGCCAGCGCGCCGAAGGCGCCCTGATCGTGGCCGACCGGCGCAAGGACGAATTCCTGGCCACCCTGGCGCACGAGCTGCGCAACCCGCTGGCGCCGATCCGCACCGGCCTCGACATCCTGCGCATCCGCAGCGGCGACGCCCAGGCCACCCAGCGCGCCACCGACATCATGGAACGCCAGCTGCGCCAGATGGTGCGCTTGGTGGACGACCTGCTGGACGTCTCGCGCATCAATACCGGCAAGTTCACCATCAAGATGGGACGCGTGGAACTGAAGGCCGTCGTCAACGACGCGCTGGAAGTGGTGCGCTCCTATATCGAGCTGCACGGGCATGAGCTGGTGCTGGAGCTGCCGGACCGTCCGGTATTCCTGCATGGCGACGCCACGCGCCTGGCGCAGATCCTGTCGAACCTGCTCAACAACGCGGCCAAGTACACCAACCGCGGCGGCAAGGTGATGCTCAAGGGGGCGGTGGAGGACAAGACCCTGGTGCTCGAAGTGGCCGACACCGGCATCGGGCTGGCGCCGGACATGCTCGATTCGGTGTTCGAGATGTTCGTCCAGGTCGACTCGACCCTGGAGCGCAGCAACGCCGGCCTGGGCGTGGGCCTGTCGCTGGCGCGCAAGCTGGTCGAGCTGCACGGCGGCACCATCACCGCCCATAGCGAAGGCATGGGCCTGGGCAGCCGTTTCCTGGTGCGCCTGCCGATCGTGGTCGCCCCGGAGCCGCCGACCAAGCCGACCCCGGCCGCCTTCATCAGCACCGAGAGTTATCGCATCTTGCTCGCCGACGACAACGTCGACTTCGTCAACAGCATCGGCGCCTTGCTCACCGCGATGGGCCATAGCGTGGTGATCACCCACAACGGCCCGGATGCGCTGGCTGCGGCGGCGCGCTTCTGCCCGGACTACGCCTTCCTCGACATCGGCTTGCCGCACATGTCGGGCTACGACCTGGCGCGCGGCATCCGCAAGCTGCCCAGCGGCGCGCTGACGGTGTTGATCGCGGTGACCGGCTGGGGCCAGGAAAAAGACCGCCAGCTGGCCTTCGAGGCCGGCTTCGACCACCATATGGTCAAGCCGGTGCGCTTCGAGCAGATCGAGGAGATCCTGGGCACGCGCAGCGTCGTCAAGAAGGCGCGCACGTAAAAACGTAATCACGTGCGACGTTGCCGGTCGTTCGTTCGATTGTTCGTTCGTGCCACAGGCAGGCGGGGCGGGGTGGGGCGTCGGCCCTGCTGCGGGCGCCGGCGCCGGGCCGGGAAACCCGGCGCGCCCAGGCCGCCAGGCATCATGCCCAAGGTAGCCGGCCCGTGCGCCAGCGCCGTCGGCGGACAGCAGTTCGCCTCACCAGCAGGTAATCGTCGCAGTCCGCGAGGTCGTCGTTGGCGATGGTCCACCGGTCGCGGGCGCCGGCTTGCGCTGCTTCTCCCGCAGTGATGAGGACGTCATCGGCGGCGTACGGGCGCAGGATGGGTGCAAGGGACGAGCGTCAGTCGCTCATGGAGCCCGATGTGCGGATGACATGGGCCCGCGCGCCTGCGGTGCGAGCAGCCAAGAAAAAATGGCTTAGAATTTCTTCTGAGCCATTCTCTTGAAACAGTTGGTGCGGCTGGCAGGAATCGAACCCACGACCCCTTGGTTCGTAGCCAAGTACTCTATCCAGCTGAGCTACAGCCGCCCGAGGCACGCATTATAACGGCATTCAGACGAAACGCCAAGCAAGGATTCTGCGATGCCAACACAGAACTCCGAAAAGAAAAATGGCCCAGAATATCTTCTGAGCCATTCTCTTGAAACAGTTGGTGCGGCTGGCAGGAATCGAACCCACGACCCCTTGGTTCGTAGCCAAGTACTCTATCCAGCTGAGCTACAGCCGCCCGAGGCACGCATTATAGCGATGCTTGTTCATCTTGGCAAAGGATTGGCGACAAAATCTTTGTTTTTATCCATCGTCGCCGGCGCCAGCGCCCGCGCCAGGGCATCGATCACCGCCCGGTCGTGAGGATTGCACAGCAATGCGGGCAAATCCGCTTGCGGGACCAGGTGCACGGCCTGGCTTTCCCATCCCATCAGCGCCGGATTGCCGCCGACCCGGCGCGCCAGGTAGTAGCGCGTATGGGTCTGGGTGCGTGCGCTGTCGATCAGGTGGGCCAGGATCTCGACCCGCAGGCCGGATTCCTCGAACGCTTCGCGGATCGCCGTGGCTTGCAGGTTGACGCCGGGATCGACCCGGCCCTTGGGAAAGGTCGCGTCGTAGCCGCCGAAGCGGTTCGAGGGCGCCACCGCCCACACGCGGCCATCGTCTTCCACGATCACGACGCCGGCGGCCGGGGAGCGCGACGGCGGCAGGTCGAAGGCCGGTTCGGCGATATCGGCCTGGCCCGCGACGTCGTTCCACCCCGCATTCGTGGCGGGCGCGTCGATCCACGGCGCGAACGGTACGCCGTTCAGGACCGGAGGCAGGGCGCCGAGCGGTACGACGGTCGCGATCCGTGCCGGGTCGAGCCAGGACGCCAGTGCGGTCGGCAACGAGGGCGAGCGGATCGGCACGGGTTCGCCGCGCTCATCGGGTTGGGGGTGATGCTGTGGCTGATGGTGAGGCTGATGGTGAGGCTGAGAAGCGGCGGCGTCGTTCATGGGCGAAAGTGACGGGTGCGCATTGAAAGCCGGGCATTGAAAGCCCGCACATTGCTGGCCTAAAAGCAATAAGGGCACTTCTTGCGAAGTGCCCTTATCTGAAGAAGGTTGGTGCGGCTGGCAGGAATCGAACCCACGACCCCTTGGTTCGTAGCCAAGTACTCTATCCAGCTGAGCTACAGCCGCCCAATGCAGGCATTATAGCGGGAGGTGGACGTCTTGGCAAAGGTTCAGTGCCGAACCGTGTAACGGGCGGAGAAAAAGGGGGTACAAAACCGCCCTGGATCAATCCAGCAGGCAAAGAAAAAGGGCCAGATCGTGTGATCTGGCCCTCTGTATTTTCTGGTGCGGCTGGCAGGAATCGAACCCACGACCCCTTGGTTCGTAGCCAAGTACTCTATCCAGCTGAGCTACAGCCGCCCGAGGCATGCATTATAGCAGCGGGCCGCCGGTTCTGGAAGTCTCAAAATATTTCACCTTAGCAAACTCCTCTGGTAGATTGGATGGCAGGATCATCAACTGGATCGCCATGCCGGGTTTCACCACTGTCCGCGCCACCTCGTGTCGCTGCATCTTCCTGCTGTTGCTGAGCATTCTGGGCATGCTCGCCGCGCTGCCCGGGGACGCGGGCGCCGCCCAGCGCAGCCTGCGCTTCGAACGGCTGTCGGTCGACCATGGCCTGTCCCAGCATTCGGTGATCAATATTTTGCAGGACCGCCAGGGCTTCATCTGGTTCGGCACCCAGGCCGGGCTGCACCGTTTCGACGGCTACCGGATGACCGTGTACCGAAACGACACCAAGGATCCGGGCAGCATCCCCGACAACCACGTATCGGCCTCGTACGAGGATCCGCACGGCCATCTGTGGTTCGGCACCAAGGGCGGCCTCGCGCGCCATGATCCGGCCACCGGCCGCTTCCAGCGCCACACGCTGGCAGATGAAGGGCGCAGCGTGCTGCGCTCGGTGGTGGCCATCGTGCCGGGACCGGATGGCGCGCTGTGGCTGGCGACCAGCGACGGCGTGGTGCGCTTCGATCCGGCCACCGGCCGGCACCGCGGCTATGTGCACGACCCCGAGGACCGCGCCAGCCTGCGCGACGACCGGGTCAACGCGCTCGCCTTCGACAATGCGGGCGCGCTGTGGGTGGGCACGGCGGATGGGCTGGACCGGATGGAGCCGGACAGCGGCCGCTTCACCCACTTCGCGCTCGCCCCGCCGGCCGACGCCAAGCGCAATACCGTGCTCGCGCTGTCGATGGGGCCGCGCGACACGCTGTGGGTCGGCACCGCGTCCGGGCTCGAAGCCTGGCGCCTCGACGAAGGGGCGCCGCGGCGCCAGCGCATGGCCGCGGCCGATGGCATGGGCGACGTGCACGTCAAGACCCTGTACCACGACAGCGGCGCCCAGCTCTGGGTCGGCACCGAGAAGCAGGGCCTCAAATGGCGCGATCCTTCCAGCGGCAAGTTCATCAGCTATCGCAATGCGCCCCAGGACCCGCACAGCCTGTCCGACAACCAGGTGCCCGCGGTGCTGGTCGACCGCACCGGCACCCTGTGGGTCGGCACTTATTTTGGCGGCATCAATCGCACCGACCTGGCCAGCGGCGGCTTTACGCGCTACGGCGATACCGAGGGCATCGGTCGCGCGCGGGTGCGCGCCATCGCCGACGCGGGCGACGGCCGCCTGTGGGTCGGCACCGTCAGCGACGGCCTGATGCTGCTCGATCCGGCCACCCGGCAAGCCACGCGCCTGCGCTCGGCCATGCTGGGCGACCGGGTTACGGCGCTGGCCTCGGCCCATGGCCGGCTCTGGATCGGCACCGCGACCGGCCTGCTGTGGCGCGCGCCGGACGGGCGCATGAAGCGGGTGGCGCTGGGACCGGGCCCGGGCGCCAATCACGTGCAAGCGATCCGCGTCGGCCGTGACGGCACCTTGTGGGTCACGACGCGGGACGGCCTGTCGGCGCTGGCGCCCGGCCATGAAACCGCGCGCAGCTGGCGCAACGATCCGCTCGACCCGACCAGCCTGGGCGACAACTTCGGCCGCGCGCTGCTGGAAGACCGGCACCGCGTGGTGTGGATCGGCACCGAGTCGGGCCTGGAACGGTTCGACCGCGCCTCCGATACCTTTACCCGCTTTCGCAGCGATCCGGCCGATCCGGGCAGCCTGCGCCACAGCCGGATCAACTACCTGTACGAATCGGCCAAGGGCGACCTGTGGATCGGCACCGCCGGCGGGCTGCACCGCATGATGCGCGACGGCGAACGCGCCTGGTTCCGCTTCTATCCCTTCGCCGATGCGGGCGAGGGGCCGTCGATCGGCGCCATCCTCGAGGACGACGACGGCAACCTGTGGGTCAGCACCACGGCCGGCATCACGCGCGTCGATCCGGTGAGTGGCCAGGCCAAGAGCTACACGGCCAGGAACGGCCTGATCGACGGCTCCTACTTCGTGGGCGCGGGCTGGCGCGGCGCCAACGGCCAGCTGCATTTCGGCGGCATCAACGGCATGACCTCGTTCTTTCCGGCCGAGGTGCGCGACAACCCGTTTGCGCCGAGGGTGGCGATCACCGATCTCCTGGTGCTGAACCGCTCGCGCGCGCTTCCCGACCTGCCGACGCGGCGCGAGATCACGCTGTCGCACCACGATACCGTGTTCACGCTCGAGTTCGCGGCCTTGCACTACGCCGACCCGCACGCCAACCGCTATGCCTACCAGCTCGAAGGCTTCGACCAGGGCTGGGTCGACACCGGCGCCAGCCGGCGCTTCGCGACCTACACCAACCTCGATCCGGGACGCTATGTGTTCCGGGTCCGGGCCAGCAACAAGGACGGCCTGTGGAGCCAGGACGCCGCCACGCTGGCGATCACGATCACGCCGCCGTACTGGAAGACCTGGTGGTTCCGCGCGCTGGCGGCAAGCGCGGTGCTGGCGCTGTCCTACCTGGCCTACCGGTTGCGGGTGCGCGCGCTGGTGGAGCAGAAAGGCCTGCTGGCGCGCGAAGTCCATGCCCGGACGGCCGAACTGCTGCTGCAGAAGGACGCGGCCGAGCGCGACAAGCGCGAAGTCGAACGCCAGAAGGAATCAGTCGAGCGCGCGCACCGCAATATCGCGCTGCTGTCCGACATGGGCCGGGCCTTGACCGCGAACCTGGACATCGAAACCATCATGAGCACGCTCTACCGGCACGTGGTGGAGCTGATGGACGCGCCGGTCTTCGCGGTCGCGCTGTGGCGCCCGGAGCGCGAGACGCTCGAGCTGCCGTATGCGGTGGTGGTCGGACGGCGCATGGCGCCGCGCGAGCTGCGCTTCGATCCGGCGCGCCACCTGCTGTCGTGCTGCGTGGCCGAAGGCCGCGAGTTCCTGCTGGCCGACGTCCTGGCCGAATTGCCTGCGTGCCTGCCGCAGGCGGTCGATGCGCTCGATGCGGTGGCGGTGTCGGATGACGCCATTCATGCGCCGTGCTCGCTGCTGTGCGTCCCGGTGACGGCGGGCGAGCGGGTGCTGGGCGCGGTAACGGTGCAGAGCCGCCAGCCAGACGCCTACAGCCAGGTCCACCTCGACATGCTCGGGACGCTGGCGGCCTACGTCGGCGTGGCGATGGACAATGCCGAAGCCTACCACCGCCTCAAGGAAACCCAGGCCCAGCTGGCGGCGCAAGAGAAACTGGCCTCCCTCGGTTCGCTGGTGGCGGGCGTGGCGCACGAGCTCAACACCCCGATCGGCAACAGCCTGCTGATGGCCAGCACCCTGCAGGAGCGCACGCACGCGGTGGCGGCGCGCGTCGCGCACGCCACGCTCAAGCGCTCCGACCTCGAAGACTACATGGCGGCGTCGCACGAAGCGTCGGCCCTGATCGTGCGCAGCCTGCACAATGCGGCCGAACTGGTGAGCAGCTTCCGCCAGGTCTCGGTGGACCAGGCCAGCGACCAGCGCCGTCGCTTCGACCTGGCCCAGGCCTGCCATGAGATCGTCGCGACCCTGATGAGCACGGTGCGCCTGGCCGAACACCGCCTGCTGCTCGACGTGCCGGCCGGGATCGTGATGGATGGATTCCCGGGCCCGCTCGGCCAGGTCCTGATCAATTTCGTCAACAACGCCATGCTGCACGCTTTCGAGGGCCCGGGCGGCGCCATGACGATCGGCGCCGTGCCCCAAGACGGCCGGGTGACCATCACCTTCCGCGACGATGGCCGCGGCATCGAGCCGGCCCATCTCGGCCGCATCTTCGATCCTTTCTTCACGACCCGCATGGGGCAGGGCGGGACCGGGCTGGGCCTGAACATCGTCTACAACATCGTCACGGGCCTCTTGGGCGGCACGATCCGGGTCGAGAGCACGCCCGGCGCCGGTACGCTGTTCGTGCTCGACCTGCCGCTGCGTGCGCCGGACGCGCCGGCTTGAGGCGAGGCAGGGCCTGCGCTCAGGCCACGTTGCGTGGAGCGCCCGCGCGCCAGGCCTCGATGTTATCGACCAGCACGTCGGCCAGCGCCTGCATCGCGCCGGCGCTGGCCCAGGCCACGTGCGGGGTCAGGATGAAGTTCGGCAGGCGCATGCGCAGCAGGGGATTGGCGGACGCCGGCGGCTCCGTGCTCAGGACGTCGAAGCCGGCGCCAATGCGGCCTTCCATCAGTACGTTGGCCAGCGCCGCTTCGTCGACCAGGCCGCCGCGCGCGGTATTGATCAGAATCGCGCCCGGCTTCATCAGGCCCAGCTCGCGCCGGCCGATCAGGTCACGGGTCTGTTCGGTGAGCGGCAGGTGCAGGCTGACGATATCGGAGGTTGCCAGCAGCTCGTCCAGCGCCAGTTCGGTGACGTCCGGATCCTGGATCGGCGAGCGCGAGGTGGCGGCCACCCGCATGCCAAGGGCGCGCGCGATGCCGGCGACCCGCTTGCCGAGCGCGCCGTAGCCGACGATGCCCAGGCGGCTGCCGGCCAGGTCGCCGATCGGGTGGTCGAGCAGGCAGAAGCGGCTGGAGGTTTCCCATTTGCCGGCCTCGACGTCGAGGGCATAGGCGCGCAGGTTGCGGCGCAGCGCCAGCATCAGGGTGAAACAGTGCTCCGGCACCGAGACCAGCGCGTAGTCGCGGACGTTCGAGACCACGATGCCGCGCTCGCGGCAGGCGGCCAGGTCGACGTTGTCAAGGCCGGTGGCGGCGACGGCAACCAGCTTCAGGTCGGGCAGTTGCGCGATCGCCCCGGCGCGGAGCACCACCTTGTTGGTGATTGCGACGGTGGCGCCGGCCAGGCGTTCCACGACCTCGTCCGGGCTGGTGCCCGCGTGATCCTGCCAGGTATGCGCAAAGCCGGGAACGCGCACATTTGCTTGCAGGCTGTCGCGGTCAAGAAAGACGATACGGTCCATGATGTCCTTTCTGGCTATGGGCAAAGTCTTATTGTAGAGCAGGCATGGCAAAAGACAGGGAGGCCTGCCTTTTGCATGGGAGCGGCGTGCGGGACGCCGCGATATGGTGAGGCTCGAGCCGGCTTCTGGTGAGGGCCCTGAGCGAGGGAGCTACTACTAACGGGCGACGCTGTCGGCCTTCGCTTCAGCCTGGTCGGCCTTGGCTTCGGCCTTCTTCTCGGCTGCCTTCGCCTCGGCCTTGGCCACGTCGGCCTTTGCTTCGGCCTGGGCCTTCTCTACCTTCTCGTCGGCCTTGGCGACTTCTTTCGCATGCTTGGCGTCGGCCCTGGCCGCGTCTTTGGAGGCCTCGGTGGCGTGTGCGTCGGCATGGGGAGCGGTGGCAGGGGTCTGGGCGAACACGGAAGTAGCGAACAGACCAGCGATCAGGGTAGCGGCGATTTTGCTCATGGTGTCATTCCTTCATGGTAATTTGAAACCCGGTTGGTCTCGGGTGGGGCTCCGTGGAGTTCCTCGTGTTACTGGTTCCTCGTGTTACTGAGTCCTCGTGTTACTGAGCTGATAACGGGCCCCGATACGGCCCAGTTGACCCGTTTTACATCCGCTTACATTTGTCGTTTCGACCACGGTCAGCGTTCGCTGCCGTACAGTCTGGAGCGCGGGGCAGGAATAGGCTGTCGTCAATGGAATCCAGGAGTACCGCGATGCCGGACGCACTCAAAGTCTATCGAGCCAAGCGCAATTTCACGACCACGCCCGAGCCGGCCGAGGGCGGCACGCCCGGCATGGATGAATTGACATTCGTTATCCAGAAGCACTGGGCCAGCCGCCTGCACTACGATTTCCGGCTCGAGCTCGACGGCACGATGAAGAGCTGGGCGGTGCCGAAAGGCCCCAGCTACGATACGCACGACAAGCGCATGGCGGTGCAGGTCGAGGACCACCCGATCGCGTATGCCGATTTCGAAGGAACGATTCCGGCTAAGCAATATGGCGCCGGCAAAGTCATCATCTGGGACAAGGGGACCTGGGAGCCGCTGGAAGACCCGCACAAGGGCTTCGCCAAGGGCAGCATCAAGTTCGAGATGCACGGCCACAAGATGCGCGGCCGCTGGACGCTGGTGCGCATGAAGGGCCGCGGCGAGAAGCAGGAGCCGTGGCTCCTGATCAAGGAGAAGGACGAGTACGCACGCTCGTCCGAGGAATTCTCGCTGGTCGACGAGATGCCGGACAGCGTCAAGGATCTGCCGCTGCCGGCGCGGGTGCGGCGCAAGATCGACGCGCTGCGCACGGGCGAGGACGAAGCGCCGGCGCCGAAGAAGCGGGCGGCGGCGAAGAAGGCCGCGGCCAGGCCGACTGCCGCGGCGAAGAAGAAATCCGGCGCCAAACCCGGGGCCGCGCCGGCCTCGGACCGGGTCGCGTTGCCCGAGAAATTTTCTCCCGAGCTGGCCACGCTGGTGGATGCGCCCCCGCCCGACCCCGAAAACTGGGTGTTCGAGGTCAAGTTCGACGGTTACCGCATGCTGGCGCGCATCGAGAACGGCGCCGCGCGCCTGATCACGCGCAATGCGAATGACTGGACCGACAAGCTGTTGCCGCTCAAGGCCGAGCTGGAGCGCATGACACTGCCCGACGGCTGGTACGACGGCGAGATCGTGGTCCACGACGAGAACGGCAAGCCCGATTTCGGCAAGCTGCAGCAGGCCTTCGACGGCAGGCACGCCGAGCAGATCGAATTCTTCCTGTTCGACGTGCCGTACTTCGACGGCCACGACTTGCGCGAGCTGGCGCTGGTCGAGCGGCGCGGCTTGCTCGAAAAATTGCTGGCGAAAAAGAAGTCGGACCAGGTCCGCTTCTCGGCCGAGTTCGGCAGCAAGCCGGATGAGCTGGTGGCCGCCGCCTGCAAGATCGGCCTGGAAGGCGTGATCGGCAAGCGCCGCGATGCGCGCTACGTGTCGCGGCGATCGCCCGACTGGATCAAGCTCAAGTGCGGGTTGCGCCAGGAATTCGTGATCGGCGGCTTTACCGACCCCAAGGGCGCGCGTACCGGCATCGGTGCGCTGCTGCTTGGGACGTATGACGAGGAAGGGGTGCTGCGCTACGCAGGCAACGTCGGCTCGGGCTTCAATCATTCCTCGCTGGCCTCGATCGCCAGGCGGCTGGAGAAGCTGCGCAGCGACGAGAGTCCGTTCCCGCCGCGCGCCGTCCCCGGCCGCAAGCACCACTGGGTCAAGCCGGTGCTGGTGGCCGAGGTCAGCTTCTCCGAGTGGACCAGCGCCGGCGCCGTGCGCCACCCGGTATTCCAGGGCCTGCGCGAAGACAAGCCGGCCAGGGGCATTACACGTGAAAAGGCAAGACATATGGAAGCAGCATCCGCGACAGACGCTCCGGACCCTGTTTCGGCGCCGGACAGGCTGCCGGCGACGATGAAGATCACGAACGGCGAGCGCGTGATCGACAAGGAAAGCGGCGCGACCAAGCTCGACCTGATCCGCTACTACGCGCTGGTGGGCAAACTGATGATGGAACACCTGAAGGGGCGTCCGGTATCGCTGGTGCGCGCGCCCGAGGGCGTGGGCGGCGAGCTGTTTTTCCAGAAGCACGCCGACGTGCGCAAGATGCCGGGCCTGCGCCACCTGGACGCTGCGCTCGACCCCGACCATTCGCCGATGCTCGAAGTAGCGAGCGTGCAAGGAATCCTGTCGTCGGCGCAGTGGAACGTGATCGAGATTCACACGCAAAACGCGCTCAAGGGCAGCTACCAGAAGCCCAACCGCATGGTGTTCGACCTCGACCCGGGCGAGGGCGTCGCCTGGCCGGCGATGCAGGAGGCGGCCCAGCTGATGCATGCCTTCCTCGATGAATTGGGCTTGCCTGCCTTTCTCAAGACCAGCGGCGGCAAGGGGCTGCACGTGGTGGTGCCGATCAAGGGCGGCTATGACTGGGATACGGTGAAGGCGTTCTCGCAGGCGATCGTCGGCCATATGGCCGACACCTTGCCCGACCGCTTCGCCTTCAAGAGCGGCCCGAAGAACCGGGTCGGCAAGATCTTCATCGACTACCTGCGCAACGGGCAGGGCGCAACCACCGTCGCCGCCTGGTCGGCGCGGGTGCGGCCCGGACTCGGAATCTCGGTGCCGCTGCGGTGGGAAGAGCTGGCGGACCTGAAATCGAGCACGCAGTGGACCGTGGCCAACGTGCACACGCGGCTGGACGAGGGCAACGCGCCGTGGGAAGGCTACGCCAGGGCGGCGAAGACGCTCACCCGGGCCATGAAGGCGCTCGGATTCGAGCGCTGAACCAAAAAAAAGCCGCCACGCCGGCACTGGCGGTCCGGGTGGCGGGCAGGGTGGACGGCGTGGCCGTCCACGCGTTCAAAGCAGGCGCTAGTCGACGTTGCGTCCGAGCGCCTTGAGCGAAGCGCGCACGCCATTTCCGTAGTCCGGATCGGCCAGGTCGAAGTGGCGCAACTGGCGCTGCAGGATGGCCTCGTCCACCTGGCTCAGCGGGCCGGCCAGGTTGTCGCACAGGTTCTGGCGCGCCTGGGCGTCCATCAGGCGGAACAGGTTGCCGGCCTGCGTGTAATCGTCTTCCCGGCCGCGGAAATCGAAGCGGCCGGCATCGCCTTCCAGGGCCAGTTCGCGCTCGCCGTGACCCATGCCGGTGGCGCCGGCGCCCACGCTGCTGAGCCTGTGGTAGTTGTGCGCGGCGCCGCCGTTGGCGATCGCCATCGCACCGTCACGCTGGTGGTTGTGGACCGGGCAGCGCGGGGCGTTCACCGGCAGGTGCTGGTGGTTGGTGCCGACGCGGTACAGCTGGGCGTCGTGGTAGCCGAACAGGCGGCCCTGCAGCATCTTGTCGGGCGAGTAGCCCAGGCCCGGAACCACGTTGGCCGGCGAGAAGGCGGCCTGCTCGACCTCGGCGTGGTAGTTCTGCGGGTTGCGGTTCAGTTCCAGCACGCCGACCGGCTGCAGCGGGAAGTCGCCGTGCGGCCAGACCTTGGTCAGGTCGAACGGATTCCAGCCGGTGCGCGCGCTCCAGGCTTCCAGTTCCTGGATGGTCGCGACCTGAACCTGGACGTCCCAGCGCGGGAAGTCATTGGCGGCGATCGCATTGAACAGGTCGCGCTGGGCGTGATCCGGGTCGCTTCCGGCGATGCGGGTGGCGTCTGGCGCGCTCAGGTTCTTGATGCCCTGGCGGGTCTTGAAGTGCCACTTCACGTAGACGCGCTCGCCCTGGTCGTTGATCAGGCTAAAGGTGTGGCTGCCGAAACCGTCCATGTGGCGGTAGCCGTCCGGGGTGCCGCGATCCGAGAACAGGATCGTGACCTGGTGCAGGCTCTCCGGCGCGTTGCTCCAGAAATCGAACATCATATTGGCCGACTTCAGGTTCGTCTGCGGATCGCGCTTCTGCGTGTGGATGAAGTCCGGGAAGTTGATCGGGTCCTTGATGAAGAACACCGGCGTGTTGTTGCCGACCAGGTCCCAGTTGCCTTCCTCGGTATAAAAGCGCAGTGCGAAGCCGCGCGGATCGCGTTCGGTATCGGCGCTGCCTTTTTCGCCGCCGACGGTCGAGAAGCGCAGGAACACCGGGGTCTCTTTGCCGACGTGGGCGAACAGGTTCGCCTTGGTCAGCCTGGTGATGTCGTGGGTGACGGTGAAGCTGCCATAGGCGCCCGACCCCTTGGCGTGGACGACGCGCTCGGGGATGCGCTCACGGTTGAAGTGCTGCAGCTTTTCGATCAGGTGGAAATCCTGGAGCAGCAACGGGCCGCGCGGGCCGGCGCTCAGCGAGTTCTGGTTGTCGGCGACCGGGATGCCGGAGGCGGTGGTCAGGCGGGGTTGGCTCATGCTGATCTCCTCATTGCGTTGAATTTCAATGATATAGATTCTACAGAGCAATTTTGACTAGGAAAAGATAATTGATTTAATAGTTATGATAGTTTTTTATAATTCGGCAGGACGAACCACTGCCGGGAGGCGGCGCAGTGGCCGCCTCCCGGCATTCACTGGCCGTTCTTGTAGATGCCCCGGACATTCATCGCCATCAACGCCAGCTGCAACGTGATCAGGGCCCAGGCGCCGTCGTGCCAGCCCCAGGCGATCCACATCAGGTTACTGAGGATGAACATCCAGAACCCGAACACCCGGCGTTCGGCGCGCTTGGAGCCGATCAGGAAGGCGGCGTAGAGGCTGACCACCATGGCCGGCCACTGGAGGAGGTCGATCAGTTCCCCCATCCTCACGCCGCCTTCTTGCGCGCCGGCGCCCTGGCGGTCGCCTTGGCGGCGGCCTTGACCGGGGCCTTCTTGGCGGCGGCTTTCTTCGCCACGGGCTTGGCCGCGGTCTTGCTCGCCGTCGCCCGCGTCGACCTGGCCCCGCTCGCGCCCGCACGGCTGCCCGCATCGGCCGTCTTGCGTGCACGCGGCGCGGAGACCTCGTCGTCGTCGTCGTCCTCGTCGTCGGCAGGTTTTCTCGACTTGCGCGGTGGCGGATCGTCGTCATCGTCGTCGTCTTCCAGCGCCGCCAGCGCGGCCTTGGCCGGCTTCTTGCCCAGGCTGGCCTGGAGCAGGGCGACCAGGTCGATGACCTTGCCGCTCGTGCGTTTTTCCTTCTCGGGCTCGGGCTGGGTGATGGTCTTGGTCTGCTTGGCCTTGATCTTTTTCTTGACCAGGGCCAGGACGTCCTCGCGGTAGGTGTCGCGATACTGCTCCGGCTCCCAGTCCTCGCTCATGCCCTCGACCAGCGCCATCGCCATCTTGAGTTCCTTGACCGTGACGGCGGCGCTCTTCGAGGAGGGCGACGGGATCTTGAGTTCGCCCGCGTCGCGCATCTCGTCCGGATAGCGCAGCGTGTTGAGCACGATGGTGTCGCCCACGCACACCAGCGCCGCCAGGTGTTGCTTGACGCGGATGACGACGCGCGCGATGCCGATCTTGCCCGCCTCGCGCAGGGTCTCGCGCAGCAGGGCGTAGACCTTGGCGCCGCCCTTGCCCGGTGCGAGGTAGTACGGCTGGTCGTAGTAGATCAGCGGTACTTCCTCGGCATTGACGAAGGCCTGGATGTCGATGGTTTGCGTCGCCTCGGGGTTGGCGCGGCGCAGGTCTTCGTCGGACAGGACGACGTACTCGCCGTCTTCATATTCGTAGCCCTTGACGATGTCGTCCCACGCCACTTCCTTGCCGTTGCCTTTGTTGTAGCGCTTGAAACCGACCGGCGAAAAGTCGCGCCGGTCGAGCATGGTCAGATCCAGCCCCTTGCTGTCGACCGCGGCGTACATATCGACCGGGATGTGGACCAGCCCGAAACTGATCGCCCCTTTCCACATGCTGCGCATGGATACCCTCCTCGTCGTTTGCAAGCCGGCCGGTCAGCCGACCGAACCGGTAATCGGCAGCACGATGCCGGTGATGTAGCCCGAGCACACGGGCGAGGCCAGGAACACGTAGGCCGGCGACAGTTCTTCCGGCTGGGCCGGGCGCTTGTAGTCGGTGGCGGCGCCGAATTCCTTCAGCTGTTCGGGCGGCTGGTCGGCCGGGTTGAGCGGGGTCCAGACCGGGCCCGGCGCCACCGCATTGACGCGGATGCCCTGTTCGATCAGGCTCGAGGCGAGCGACATCGTGAAGGCGTGGATCGCGCCCTTGGTGGCCGAATAGTCGAGCAGCTTCTTCGATCCCTGGAGGCCCGTGACCGATCCGGTGTTGATGATCGCCGCGCCGCGTTTCAGATGCGGCAACGCCGCGCGCGCCATGTGGAAGTAGCCGTAGATATTGGTGCGGAAGGTCTCGTCGAGTCGCTCGTCGGTGATGTCGAGCAGCGAGTTCGCATGTTCCTGGAAGGCGGCGTTGTTCACCAGCACGTCCAGGCGGCCGAATTCGGCGACCACCTTTTCCACCGCCTCGTTGCAGAAGGCGGCGTCCTTGACGTCGCCCGGGATGGTCAGGCAGCGGCGGCCCTCGGCTTCGACGCAGCGCCTGGTTTCCTCGGCGTCCTCGTGTTCGTTCAGGTACATTACGGCCACGTCGGCGCCCTCGCGCGCGAACAGCACCGCGACCGCGCGGCCGATGCCGGAGTCGGCGCCGGTCACGATGGCGCTCATGCCTTCCAGCTTGCCGCTGCCCTTGTAGCCGTCGGCCATGAATTTCGGCTTGAGTTCCATCTGCGCCTCGATGCCGGGCTTGGCCAGGTGCTGCGCGGGCATCGGCGTGCCGGGCTGCGGGACGCCGGTCTGGACCGCCTCGTCATTGCCTTCGGCCTTCTGCATGCTGGCGTCGATCTGGTCCTGGCGGCTCTGGATTGCCTTCTGCTTGTTTGCCACGTCGTCCTGCTGTCCCATCGTGCTTCTCCCATGAATATGCGTTCGGTCTTCAGAGTATTGGACGCACGGCGCGGTGCGACGGTGCGGTTCCACACACAGCGGCGCGGTTATGGCACACTCGCTGGCAAAACACGCCCGCTCGCGGGGCGGATCGGTAATGCCTGGAAACGTCTGGAGGTTGGGAATGGGAGAAGAGGGCGCGCGCGCGCACGAGATGAACGTCGACTACAGCTGCCTGTTCGTGAACCCGGTAGGCCAGCGCCGCGCCGATTTCCAGAGCGCCTGCGCCGGGGTGTTCACGCAGCTGCGGGTGGCTTCCGGCGCCGACCAGGCACTCGGCCTGCTGGCGCGCGAACCGGCCGACCTCGTGGTGCTGGACCTCGAACGCTGCGAGCTGGGCATCGACCTGGCGAGCCTGGGCGCCCTGGTGGCCGGGCGCGCCGGCAAGCCGATCCTGGTCCTGTGCCCCTTCACCAATGCGCGCTGGCTGCCGGCGCTGATGGCCTTCGGTCCGATCGACTATGCGATCGGCCCGCTGCGCGCGCAGCAGACCCGCGCGCTGCTGGACGCGCGCCTGCGCGCCGGCTTTGCGCCTGCATCTGCGTCCGCATCTTCGCCGACAGTGACGAATGCCGCCGCCGAAGAGCTGCAAACGCTGCTCGCGCTGCGCGGCGCCAGCCAGGAAGCCCTCGACCACGCCGACGACAGCGTGAGCTTCGCCGAGCGCCTGTGCGCCGCCCTGGCGGACTGGCCGGGCCTGGTGCATGCGGCGCTGTTCCAGCATCGCGACGGCGACCTGCACCTGGAAGCCGAGCAGGGCGTGGCGGGCCTGCACCTGATGGCGCTGCTCGAGGTCGAGGGCCGCCTGCTGCAGTCGCCGCTGCGCCACGCCTTCCCCGGCCTGCTGGCCGCCGCCAGCGGCGAATTGACCCTGCTCGACGCGCCGGACAAGGCGGGCGAACCCGAACTGGCGGCCCGTCTGGAAGGCTTCGGCGTGCGCATGGTGGTCGGCCTGCCGATCCCGGGCCAGGGGCCGGGCGGCCCGCGCGGCTCGCTGTGCCTGATGTTCGACCATGCGCGCGCCTTCTCGCGCGTGCAGCTGCAGGCGCTGGACGACCTGGCCGCCCTGGCGTCGCATGGCCTGCGCATGGCGGAGGTCACGCGCGAGAACGAGGCCCTGCTGGCGCGCGTGACCCACCTGGCCACCACCGACGCGCTGACCGAGGTCGCCAACCGCCGCCACGGCGAGCACCTGCTCGAGCAGGAGATCAAGCGCGCGCGCCGCTACCGCCTGCCGCTGGCGCTGGTGAGCTTCGACATCGACCGCTTCAGCCAGGTCAACGACAGCTTCGGGCACCCGGTGGGCGACATGGTCCTGCGCACCGTGGCCGCCACCGCGCGCGCGCTGCTGCGCGCGAGCGACGTCCTGGTGCGCTCGGGCGGCGAGGAGTTCCTGGTGATCGCCCCACATACCAGTGCGATCGACGGCCTCAGGATTGCCGAGAAGCTGCGCGCCGCGATCGAGCAGGTCGAGATCCCGGGTTGCGACCACGTGACCATCAGCCTGGGCGTGGCGCAGTTGGGCGAGGGCGAGAGCGGCGACGCGCTGGCGGTGCGCGCCATTGCCGCGCTGGCGCGCGCCAAGCGGGCCGGCCGCAACTGCGTCGAACTGGCCATGCAGTAGCGGCTGTCCGGACCCCGGCGCCAGGGCAACTATGCTAGGCTGTCGTGTTTTCAATCAGGCAAGCCGGCGCGCACCGCTCCCCGGCCCTTAATCCATGCTTCAGTGGTTGCGCGAGTACCGGCGCGCCGCGCTGCCGGGCGACATCAGCGCCGGCATCGTGGTGGCGATGATGATGATCCCGCAGGGCATGGCCTATGCGCTGGTGGCCGGGCTGCCGCCCGTGGCCGGGATCTACGCCAGCATTTTCCCGCCGCTCTTGTACGCGCTGTTCGGCACCAGCAGCACCCAGTCGGTCGGGCCAATGGCCATCGTCTCGCTGATGACGGCGTCCGCGCTGGCGCCGCTGGCCACGCCCGGCACCGGCCTGTATGGCGTGCTGGCGGCCCAGCTGGCGTTGATGTCGGGCCTGGTCCTGCTGGCCTGCGGCCTGCTGCGCATCGGCTTTCTCGCCAATTTCTTTTCGCGGCCGGTGATGAGCGGCTTTACCATCGGCTCGGCGATCGTCATCGCCTGGGGCCAGCTGGGCGCCCTGCTCGGCGGTCCGATCGCGCAGGGCGCGACGCCGGATTGGCACGCGCGCTGGCCCAGCATCGCGTTGGGCCTCGGCTCCCTGGCCTTGCTGGTGATGGCGCGCGAATGGCTGGCGCCGCTGCTGCGCCGGCTGCGCGTCAAGCCCGTCGTGGCCGACATCGCGGCCAAGCTGGCGCCGATGGTCATCGTGCTCGGCGCCACCGCGCTGGTGCCGTTGCTGGAGCTGGGGCGCCTGGGCGTGGCCACCACCGGCGCGGTGCCGGCCGGCTTGCCGGGCCTGAACCTGGCCACCTCGAGCGGCCACTGGCAGGCCTTGCTGCAGCCGGCGCTCTTGACCGGCTTCATGGTGTTCCTGATCAGCATGTCCGGCGCGCAGGCGCTGGCGCTCAAGCGCGGCGGCGAAAAGCTGGACAGCAACCGCGAGCTGATTGGCCTCGGCGCGGCCAATGTCGGCAGCGCCCTCTCCGGCGGCTTTCCGGTCACCGGCAGCATTTCGCGCTCGGCGGTGAATTTCGCGGCCGGCGCCAACACCCAGCTGGCAAGCGTGATCACGGCCGGCCTGCTGGCGCTGGCGCTGGTGGCGCCCACCGGCTGGCTGGCGCTGCTGCCGCTGCCGACGCTGGCCGCGACCATCATCGTGGCGGTGCTGGGCATGCTCGACTGGTCGACCCTGGGCACCGCCTGGCGCTACGACCGCGCGGACGCGCTGGCGCTGCTGGCCACCGCCGGCGGCGTGCTGGTGCTGGGGGTGGAGGCGGGCGTGCTGGTGGGCGTGGCGCTGTCGATGGGCGCGCTGATCTGGCGCGCCAGCCGGCCGCACATCGCGGTGCTGGGCCGCATCCACGGCACCGAACACTTCCGCAACGTCGAACGGTATCCGGCCGAGACCACGCCCGGCCTGCTGATGCTGCGGATCGACGCCGGCCTGTTCTTCGGGAACGTGGACGCGGTAAACGAGCGCATCGACGAGGAGTTGGCGCAACGCGGCGGCACGCACCACCTGGTGCTGGTGCTGTCGGCGGTGAATGCGATCGACACCTCGGCCCTGTTCGGCCTGCTGGAATTGAACGCGTCGCTGCACCAGCGCGGCGTGATCCTGCACCTGGCCGAAGTCAAGGGACCGGTGATGGACCGGCTGCGCGACAGCGAACTGCTGGCCCAGCTCAGCGGGCAGCTGTTCCTGAGCGCGGCCAATGCCTGGGACAGGCTGGCGGGATCGACCGCCGCGGGACGTCCGGCGCCGGCCTAGCCGGGCCGGCGCCGGGCAGGGGAAGGCGCGGGCACATCAAGCGCGCGTGCGCCGGGCCGCGGCCTCGTCCTGGTCCCTGGTGGCGAGCACGATCGGGGCCGCGTTCTCGGGGTAGAGGGCGGTGACGTCGTGGTAGACGGCGCGGATCGCTTCCATGTCGCGCTCGATGTCGCCCGACAGTTCGAGCGTCTCGGTCACGCGCAGCTCCTTCTTTTTGTAGTTGAAGCTGACCAGCAGCAGCGGCACGTTGGCGGTGCGCGCCAGATGATAGAAGCCGCTTTTCCAGTGCGGGCGGTAGCCGCGCGTACCTTCCGGCGTGATGCCGACCCAGCACCATTTTTCGCTCAGCATCCGCTCGGCCAGCTGGCGCGTGGCGCCCATGGGCGCCCGGCGATCGACGGCGATCCCGCCCCAGTAGCGCATCAGGCGGCCCATCGCGCCGCGAAACAGCGAGTCCTTGGCCAGCCAGCGAAACGGCGTGTCGAGCGCCCACTTGGCCACCAGCCCGATCGGGAAGTCCCAGTTCGAGGTGTGCGGGTACACCACCGCGATGCCGTGTGGCCCGGGCAGCGGCTTGAAATACAGCTTCCAGCCGAACAGCTGCAGCACGCGCAGCGCGGTGCGCTGACGCAGGGTGGGCAGTGCCGCGGGACGCTGCAGGTAATCGCTCATCGGGTCTCCGGTTGGGCGTAATAGCATGTTGTTATGGGAACTTTGATGACGCTCGGCAAAATCCAAGCGTGGGATTCTAGCCGGAGCGAGGGAGGGGGACAAGCAAAAATGCTGGTGCCGGGTATGCGCTCTGGTTATCATGCCGCTGTTTGAACGACAAGCCGCTGTCGAGCCGCTGACAAGCCGACACCACACCTGATGACAATGGATATCACGATTTATCACAACCCGCGCTGCGGGACTTCGCGCAATACCCTGGCCGCCATCCGCGAGGCCGGCCACGAACCCGAGGTGGTCGACTACCTGGCCAATCCGCCGACCCGCGCGCAACTGGCGCACCTGATCGCGCACGCCGGGCTGCAGCCGCGCGATGCCGTGCGCCGCAAGGAGGCCCTGTACGCCGAGCTGGGTCTCGACCGGCCCGAGGTGACGGATGCGGCCCTGCTCGATGCGATGGCCGCGCATCCGATCCTGATCGAGCGGCCGTTCGTGGTCACGCCGAAGGGCGTGCGCCTGTGCCGGCCGTTCGCGCGGGTGCACGAAGTCCTGTAGGCGGCGCGCCGCCGCGCCGGCAGCTTGGCGCTAGGACGGCGGCGCCGCTGGCAGCGCCCCGATGTCGGTCTTGCGCATCGGCCGCGACCCGGTATTGCCGCTGCCGGGTGGCGCCGACTCGTGCGGCAAGCCCTGGCCGATCGCCGGCGAACCGGGACGCAGGCGGAAGTCCGGCGTGCCGCTGGCGCTGTATTCGACGAACTGGGGCGGCGCGCTGATGCTGCCCATATGCTCGCGGCCGGGTGACAGCTTCCAGTCGTCGACGGCGTTCTGATACACGAGGTTGTTGCGGAAGCTGTTGTGACGGCCGATCGCCCCTTGTTCGAGGATGCCGTGGTCGTTGTCGTAGACGATGTTGTTGCTGACGTGGGTGTGGTCGTTCGGCCCCTTGCTGTGATAGAAGTCGCCGCCGCCGACCACGATGCCGGTGCCGGACGCCGCCACGGTATTGCCGCGCACAGTCACGCGGTTGGCGTCGTGCCACAAATGGATGCCGGCGCCGGACACGCGGTAGACGACGTTGCCGCGCACGCTGGCCGTGGTGCTGATGTAGATGCCGTGCATGTAGCGGCAGCCGGGCGGACCGATGTCGTGCACGTGGTTGCCGGTCACGACCACGTCCACGCCCTTGTAGTAGCTGTCGATGCCGATGCCGGCGCCGCCCTTGGGCTCGCACGGCACGTCGTTGCCGATGTGGTGGATGCGGTTGCCGTGCACGCCGTTGTGCGAGCCGCCGTTGTAGATGCCGCTCAGCCATTTCATGCCGCTCTGGTACTGGGTGCCGTCGATCTCGAAGCCGATGATGTCGACGTAGTTGCCGCGGTTGTCCCAGGCCGCGCTCTGGCGCGCGTCGAGCGGCGGCACGATCTTGGCGCCCCAGCGCTCGGTGCTCTGGAAGATGATGCGCGCTTCGAGCGTGCCGTTGGTGGTGGTGCGCACGCCGCCCGAGTAGATGCCGGGCGCCACATGCACGGTCGTGCCCGGCGTGACCACCTGGGCTGCGCGCGCCAGGGTGCGGAAGGGTTCGGCGCGGGTGCCGGGATTGCTGTCCGACCCGTTGGGCGCCAGATAGAGATGGGTCCGCACCAGTTCGGGCACCACGAGTTCTTCATGGCCGCCGTCGCGCAGCCGGCAGCCGGCCAGCAATTGCCCCGCCATCAGCGGGCCCGCCAGCAGCCAGAACGCGCCCAGCTGCATGCGGCGGGGCACGGGCATGCGCATGTGCGGGTGCAGCGGCAGGCGAACGGCGGTCAAGACCTCGGGGAAAATCCGGCGCATTGCGTCCTCGTCATTGGAGCGGGTGACGCGACCAGTCTGAGGCTGCCCACCCGAGGGGGATGCCGGATCGATCAAACTCGTCCTTGAGCATGCGCAATGCGCCGCATGCTGGCAGACGCGGGAATTACACGGTCGGCGCCGCGACCAGCGCCGGCATATAGATGTCCAGGAACTCGGCCGGCATGCGGCGCGGGCGCCCGCTGGCGATGTCGATGCAGACCAGTTCCCAGCGTCCGCGCAGCACGGTGGCGCCGTCGCTGTCGCGCACCAGCTGGAAGCGGCGCTCCATCGTCAGCTTGCCGTCGCCGCCGACCAGCCAGGTGGCCAGGCGCAGCGCCTCGCCTTCCACCGTGGCCAACAGGTAGTCGTAGTCGCCGCGCCGGATCGCCATCGCGCGGTCGAGGCGCCGGTAGTCGTCCAGCGACAGGCCCAGCTTCTCCGAGTGGGCCCAGCCGGCCTGTTCGCACCAGCGCACGTAGACGGCGTTGTTGGTGTGGTTCAAGCCATCGATGTCGCCGGCCTGCGGCGCGACGGGCAGGATGAACGGTTGCGGATAATCCCAGTCCAAAGTGTTTCCTCTGCAAGCGCGGCCGGGGCCGCGGACCTGGGCATTATATGTTCACGATGATCCTGCTGCTGTACCTGCAACAGAACCTCGATGTCACGCTGGAGAGCAGCAGCCTGCGCGGCGAGTTCGCCAGCAGCGCCGCGTGCGAGGAGGCCGCCGTGCGCTTGCGCGGCGCGCTGCCCACGCCCGAAGGCCATGCGGCAGCCTGGCACGACGCGCTGTGCGTGCCGATCGCACGTGGGGTCAGGGTGCGCGCCAGCGCGCCGCCCGACCTGGGCGCGCTGCTGCGCGAAGGTCCGCCGCTGCAGAGCGCAGCCGACGGCGCGTGGCGCCGGGTGGCGGAGCTGTGCGGCCAATCGCGCACGGCAACGAGCGGCGCTCAGTCGCGCCTAAATTCGGCCCCTGATGGACAGGGTACGAGGCCGGCGAGCCCGCCGCCGCCGGTCTTGTCGAACAGGACGGCGCCTCCGCCCTCGGCGCCGAACATGCTGGGCCGCACGGCGCCGCCCGTGCGGCAGTAATACCTGCCGTTCTTGCGCAAGCGGTAGACGATGCCGCGAGCGGCCAGCCCGGCGTGCGGCGCGGCATCGCGCCCGCGTCCGCGCGCACGCGCGATCAGCTCTTCGGCGCGGTCATCGCCGCCTTGATCGCCACGCAGCGCTGCTCGTCCTGCAGGGTGTCGAGCAGCGAGCGGCGGGTGAACGCCGACAGGTCCTTCATCTGGTCGGCGGCGCGGCGCAGGCGCTGCACGCTGTGCGGCGTGCAGGCGGTCGGGATCATGGTGATCGCGTAGGCGCGCATGTAGACCGGGCCGGCCGCCTTGTCGAGCGCCGGCAGGCGCGCCAGGCGCGCATCGGCCTCGAGCTCGCTCAGCCGGCCCTGCTCGGCCGGGAACACGCTGCCCATCGCCGTGCGGATGCGCGAGAACGGCAGCGGCGACTTGAGGTCTTCGATGCGCCCGACCCACTCGGCCTTCACCTTCGGATCCGGACGCGACGCGGTGGCCGCCACCGCCGCCACCTGGCCGGCGTCGGACTTGTCGCGCGCGCTCTCCGCCGCGACCAGACCGTCGGCGCCGGCGTGGCCATAGCGGTTCAGGCGGGCGATGATCGACCAGCGCAGTTCCTGGGTAAGCTGCAGGCCGGCGGCATCGAGCTTGCCGTCGAGGATGCCGGCCAGGCGCCCCAGCGCCTCCGGGCTGGAGGCCACGTTCAGGTAGAGACTGAACCAGCGGCGCTGGACGTCGGCGTCGGCCTTGTGTGCCAGCACGCCGTCCCAGGCCATCTTTTCGAGCGCGGCGTAGGTCGCTTTCGCATACCCGTTGTCGAGGCGCATGGCGTCGAGGTAGGCCTTCGACTGGGCGACCTTGCCCAGCACGTCGCCGAGCAGGGTGTAGTCCTTTTCTTGCGGCGCATTGTTCAGGGCCACGTTGATGAAGTCGTTCAGCGGCAGCTGGGCGTCGCGCACGCTGTCCCACAGGCTTTGCCACAGCATCGCGCGCAGCAGCGGATCGTCGACCTGCGACAGCCTGGTGCGCGCGGTATCGAACGAGCGCTCATCCAGCTGGACCTTCGCATAGCCCCAGTCCTGGTAGTTCGGGTAGACCAGGTCCGGGCAGGCCGCGCCATCCATGTCCTCGACCGCGGTCCGGGCGCCCTTGTAGGTGACCGGCACGTTCTTGACGAGGGACAGCTTGCCGCCGTCGATCTTGAACGCCGCCACCTGCACGCGCTGTTCGCGCAGGGTCGGCAGATCCTTGCCCGGCGCGGTCTGGGTGAGGGTGAAGTCGCGGATCTTGCCGTTGCTGCAGCTGTAGTTGGCGGCGATCGTGTTCACGCCGGCGTGGTACAGCCACTCCCTGGTCCAGCCGGAGAGGTCGCGGCCGGCGGTCGTGGCCAGCGTATTGATGAAGTCATCGAGGGTGGCGTTCTGCCACGAATACTTGACCAGGTAGTTGTGCACGCCCTTGCGGAACACTTCCTCGCCCAGCAGGTGGCGCAGCTGCTTGAGGGCGGCGCCGCCTTTCGAATACGTGATGGCGTCGATATTGTCGAAGGCGTTGCTCGAGGACGGCACCGGCACCTCGATCGGGTGGGTGCTCGCGGTCTGGTCCTGGATGTAGGCGCGCTGCTTGCCGGTCTGGTAGAACTTCTGCCACGAATCCTTGAACTCGGTCGCTTCGGCGGTGGCCAGGATGCCCATGAAGGACGCGAAGCTCTCGTTGAGCCACAGGCCGTTCCACCATTTCATGGTGACCAGGTTGCCGAACCACTGGTGGGCCATCTCGTGCATGATCACTTCGGTCATCGACTGCTTCTGGTCGGCCGTCATATTGGCCATGCCAAAGCGCGCCTCGGCGAACGTGATGGCGCCGGCGTTTTCCATAGCGCCGTACAGGAAGTCGGGCACGATCAGCTGGTCGTATTTCTCGAACGGGTAGGGGATGCCGAAGTATGCTTCGAAGAAGGTCATGCCGGCCTTGGTCTGGCGGAACCAGTCGGCCGGGACCACCTGCTTGGCCAGCGACTGGCGCGCGAACAGGCGCATCGGGTACTTGCCGCTATTGTCTTCCCACACCTGGTAAGGGCCGGCATGCAGCGAGAAGTTGTACGGGCTCAGGCGCTTCGTCGGCTTGAAGGTCCAGCGGCGGTTGGCGCCGGCATCGGTGATCTTCGTTTCGCGGGTGGTGGTGACCACGTGCCAGTCCTTCGGCGCGGTGACGGTGACGGTGTAGCTGGCCTTCAGGTCGGGCTGGTCGAACAGCGGGAACATCTGCTGGGCGGCCACCGGCTCGAAGTGCGAATACGTATATACCCGGCCATCGGCCGGGTCGACCATGCGGTGCAGGCCTTCGCCATTGGTGCTGTGCAGGCGCTCGTAGGCGACGGTGACGCTGTTGCGGCCCTTGGCCAGGTGCGCCGGGTCGATGGTGATGAACCAGTTGTTGTAGCGCGCCTCTACCTGCTTGCCGTTGACGCTGACCGACTTCACGGTGGCCTTGTTCAGGTCGAGGGTGACGGCGGAATGCGTGTCCTTGAGGTCGAAGGTGACGGTCGTGGCGCCGGCGAAGGTTTCCTTGCCGGTCAGGGTAAAGTCCAGCACATAGTCCACGTTCGCGATGCGCGCGGAACGGGCAAACGCGTCGTCCTGCGACAGGAAGGCGGTTTCGGCGCGGGCCGGGGCTTGCTGGGCCGGCGCGGCGTGGACGGCGCCGCCGAAGATGCAGGCGGAAGCGATGGCGACGGCCATCGCGCGGTGTGCGGGAAAGTTCACTGAATATCCTCTCTCGGGTGGGCGCATCTGGGTGCGCGAAATGTCAATCGCGCAAGAATAGCACTTAGAGCCTATCCCGGTAGGTGGGAGTCGCTCCTGGCGCGCCTGACGGGCGTGCGCGGCGTTGCTTGTCGTTGCATGGCTCGCCATGCGGCCTCCTCGCGCCTTGCTCACGCCCGCCATGCATCACCCTGAGCTTCCCCCCACCTACCGGGATAGGCTCTAACATTCCACGCTGGACACCTGTTGGAGAGATTGCGTACTCGCGCCATGCAGATGCGAGACCGGCGTCAATACGCGAAAAAACGGGACCTTGTGAACTGACCCCCAAAAGTTGGACACAACTTTTGGGGGTTTTTCATGACCAAGTACGATGAGCAGTTCAAGCTCGCAGTCGTGCAAGAATATTT
>NZ_JBWBRF010000018.1:0-72865 GCF_056279385.1 Massilia sp. UYP34
AAGATGAAGCTAAAAGGGCTGAGTCCTGTTCAATACAGAACCCAGCCCTCGGCACTTCACTGAGACCAACCGTCCAACTTTACGGGGTCAGTTCACTCGGTGCGCCGTTTTTCATTGTCGTGCTCGTGCTTATTGCTCGTATTTATTGCTCGTGTTTATTCCTGCCGCAAGCGGCGCTGGCGCACCGCCGCCGCCAGGCCTTCCAGCACGCCCACGCTGGTGTCCCAGTCGATGCAGCCGTCGGTCACCGATTGGCCATACGTCAGTTCCTTGCCCGGCACCAGATCCTGGCGACCGGCCACCAGGTGCGACTCGATCATCACGCCGACGATGCGGTCGTCGCCGCCCGCGATCTGGGCCGCGATGTCGGCGCACACCGGCACCTGGTTCTCGGGCTTCTTGGAGCTGTTCGCATGCGAGGCGTCGATCATCAGGCGGCTGGCCAGGCCAAGCGCGGCGATCTGGCGGCATGCTTCCTCGACGCTGGCGGCATCGTAGTTCGGCGCCTTGCCGCCACGCAGGATAATGTGGCAATCCTCGTTGCCCGAGGTCGAGACGATGGCCGAGTGGCCGCCCTTGGTCACCGACAGGAAATGGTGCGGTTGCGACGCGGCCTTGATCGCCTCGGTCGCGATCTTGATATTGCCGTCGGTGCCGTTCTTGAAACCGACCGGGCACGACAGTCCCGAAGCCAGCTCGCGGTGCACCTGCGACTCGGTGGTGCGGGCGCCGATCGCGCCCCAGCTGACCAGGTCGGCGATGTACTGCGGACTGATCACGTCGAGGAACTCGGTGCCGGCCGGCAGGCCCATCTCGTTGATGTCGCGCAGCAGCTCGCGCGCCATGCGCAGGCCGTCGTTGATGCGGAAACTGTTGTCCATGTACGGGTCGTTGATCAGGCCCTTCCAGCCGACCGTGGTGCGCGGCTTCTCGAAATAGACCCGCATCACGACCTCGAGCTCGCCGGCGAAGCGCTGACGTTCTTTCACCAACCTGCGCGCATACTCGAGCGCCGCCTTGGGATCGTGGATCGAGCAAGGCCCGATCACCACCATCAGGCGGTCGTCCTGGCCGTGCAGGATGCGGTGCAGGTCGACGCGCGCGCCGCTTGCGGTCTGCTCGGCCTGCGGGGTCACCGGGAACTCGCGGATCAGGTGCGAGGGCGGCGTCAGTTCCTTCATTTCACGGATGCGTAAATCGTCGGTGCGGGGCATGCTGGGACTCCCTTTCGTGCTGTTCTGTGCGTGTGTTGTTCAGGACTGGACATAAAAAAACCGCCATCGCTGGCGGTTTGTCTGGATGCTGCCGGGACGTTCTACTGCGCGTACCCGCCGCTACTCCACCGCCAGGGGCTGGAATGGCTAAAGTAAAAAAAGCGGGTAAAGAAAGCGTGGCGCATGGTGTCGTCCGGGTTAGGTCGAATCGACTATAACAACAAGGCATGAAAGTTGGCAAGCCTTTTGTCGCGCGTTCCACAGTTGTACAGACAACAATCGGTTGCAGCAAACTGACATGCCGATCGGAGCCTGCGCATCCGCACCCCCTCATCTTGCGCGCAGCTTGCGTTACCTCAGCCCGGCCATGGCTGCCGATGCAACAGTCAATTCAAGCCCGGCTGCCGCGTGTGTTGATCGCAGACATGAACAGGTACTAAGAGGTGCCAAGGAAATTGATCTGCGATAAGGGTCAAGCCATCCACCCGCGGGCGATCCGGATCCTTCCATCCACTGGAGTGTCGGACCATGACTGAAACCCTGCTTTCCCGTTCCGTGCGCCGCCTGTTCGCGGGGGGCGGCGCCGCCGGCCTGGCGCTCGCCGGCCCCGTGCTGCTGGCCCTGCCCCACCCTGCCGTCGCGCAAGAGGCCGCTCCCGTGGCCCGCGTCGAGATCACCGGCTCGAACATCCGCCGCGCCCAGGCAGAAACCGCGTCGAGCGTACTCACCGTCAACCGCAGCGACATCGAGCGCTCGGGCAAGACCTCGGTGGCCGAGCTGCTGCAGACCCTGGCGGTCGACAACCAGGGCTCGGTGCCGATGAGCTTTGGCAGCGGCTTCGCGGCCGGCGCCTCGGGCATCTCGCTGCGCGGCCTGGGCACGTCATCGACCCTGGTGCTGCTCAACGGCCGCCGCATGGCGCCCTACGGCCTGGCCGACGACGGCCAGAAGGTGTTCGCCGACCTCAACGTGATCCC
The DNA here is from genome assembly GCF_056279385.1 of Massilia sp. UYP34. Lineage (NCBI taxonomy): Bacteria > Pseudomonadati > Pseudomonadota > Betaproteobacteria > Burkholderiales > Oxalobacteraceae > Massilia > Massilia sp. UYP34. Next base: position 2,192 of record NZ_JBWBRF010000018.1, read on the forward strand.
CACCGACGCCGTCGAGCGCATCGAGATCCTCAAGGACGGCGCCTCGGCCATCTATGGTTCGGACGCGATCGCCGGCGTGGTCAACATCATCCTGCGCCGCAACTTCCAGGGCACCAGCGCGCGCGCGCTGATCGGCACCGGCGAAGCCGGCGACGGCCAGCAACACAACCTGGCCCTGGCCTGGGGCATCGGCGACCTCGAGACCGATCGCTACAACGTGCTGTTCAACGTCGAGTACAAGCACACGCAAGAAATCTGGTACCGCGACCGCGGCAACCGCGACTACATCGGCAAGGTCGACCTGCGGCCCTGGGGCTATTCGGCCCAGGAAGGCTTCGGCGGCACCGGCGCCATCACCGGCAACAACCAGTCGGGCAACGCCATCAACGGCAATGTGCGCAATCCCGACACGTTCGACTACTACAACCGCGGCAACCTGGCCGGGACCGGGTTCACGCGCACCTTCCCGGGCGCCGCGTGCAGCAATTTCACCAACCACCCGCAGGGCGATCCGGGCGGCGGCTGCCTGGTCGATTCGGCCTTCCTGTACAACCAGATCCAGCCCGACAGCGAATACCTGACACTGTACAGCCGCGGCACGCTCCGGCTGCAGAACAATACCGAGGCCTATGCCGAGTTCAATCTGTACGACAGCCTGGCCCAGTCCAGCACCACCCCCAACCCGATCGCGGCCAACGTCGGCTATCCGGGCGGCCCGGTCAGCAACGCCGGCGTCCAGCTCGGCGCCGAGCACCCCGACAACCCGTATTTCGGCCGCCCCGCCCGGCTGCGCTACCTGCCCTTCGACGTCGGTCCGCGCCAGAACGACATCTCCTCTACCTTCGTCCGCGCGCTGTTCGGCGCGCGCGGCACCAGCGGCGCCTGGGACTGGGATACTTCGCTGCTCTATTCGCGCAGCAAGGTCGACAGCGAGCGCAGCGGCTACCTGCAGCGCGACGCCACCTTCGCCCTGCTCGATCCGTCGCCCGAGAACGTGGCGGCGGCCCAGGCCAATCCCGGCTACCGCGCGCTGCCGGGCGGCACCTACTGGCGCATCGCCGAGAGCGCGGGCCTGAATTCGCCGGCCGTGTACGCCGCCCTGTCGCCGACCATCTCGAACGACGCCGAAACCGAGATCGCCCAGGTCGACTTCAAGGCCACGCGCGAGATCGGCAAGCTGGCTGGCGGCCCCGTCGGCGTGGCGCTGGGCGCCGAGTTCCGCCACGAATCGGCGTGGCTCGAACCGACCACCGGCACCGAGCGCGGCAACATCATCGGCCTCGGCTATTCGGCCTACGACGGCCAGCGCAACGTGACCGGCCTGTACGGCGAAGTGCTGGCCCCGGTATGGCCGGGCGTCGAACTCACCGGCGCCATGCGCTACGACCACTTCACCGACGTCGGCGACGCCTGGACCCCGAAGGTTGGCGTCAAGTGGACCCCGCGCCGCGAGCTGGCGCTGCGCGCCACCTGGGCCAAGGGCTTCCGCGCCCCGAACCCGGCAGAGAACGGCCAAGGCGGCCTGGCCGCCTTCGCCAACGCCACCGATCCGGCCCGCTGCGCGCTGGGCGTGCAGACCGCCTGCAGCCCGGCCTCGGTGGCGGTCATCACCTCGCCCAACCAGGACCTGAGCCCGGAACGCTCGAAGAGCTGGAACATCGGCGCGATCTGGGATCCGCTGCCGCGCACCAGCTTCTCGATCGATTTCTGGAACATCAAGCGCAAGAACGAAATCAACCAGGAGCAGATCGATGCCTCGATCGCCGCCGGCAACGTGGCGCGCGATCCGAGCACGGCGGTGCCGACGATTCCTGGCGACCCGGGCGCGATCACGGCGGTGCTGGCGCAATACGTGAACTCGGCCGAGACCGAGGTGCGCGGCATCGACCTCGACGCGCGCCAGGGCTTCGGGCTGCCGAACAACTGGGGTACCCTGACCTTCGACGTCAAGTACACCTTCCTCGACCGATGGGAACGCACCGAGCGGGACGGCACCACGCGCGACTATGCCGGCACCCACGGCAACTGCGACGTCAGCAACTGCATGGGCACGCCGGACCACAAGGCCAACCTGCGCGCGACCTGGGAACGCGCCAACTGGCGCGTGTCGGCCAACCTCAACTACCGGGGTTCGATCGACAACACCTTCTTCAAGGACGATCCCGAAGGCTGCGCCAGCCAGTTCGCCAACGGCGACGACGCGCCGAGCGATTGCGAACTGGCTTCGTTCACCACGGTCGACCTGGTGCTGCGCTGGAAGCCGCAGGCGCGCTGGGAAGTCTTCGGCTCGATCCAGAACGTGTTCGACAAGCAGGCGCCGCTCGATCCGCTGACCTATGGCGCGGTGTCGTACAACCCGCTCGACTATTACGGCGCGATCGGCCGCTTCTTCACGCTGGGGGCGCGCTACTCATTCTGATGCAACAGTGCGAAAGGCAAAACGCCCGGCGCGCGGCCGGGCGTTCGTTATCGACGTGGCGAAAGCCGGATCAGGCCGTGCCGCCCACCGTCACCCCATCGATGCGCAGGGTCGGCTGGCCGACGCCCACCGGCACGCTCTGGCCTTCCTTGCCGCACACGCCGACGCCCGAATCCAGGCGCATGTCGTTGCCGATCATCGAGATGCGGTTCATCACCTCCGGGCCGTTGCCGATCAGGGTCGCGCCCTTCACCGGATAGGTGATCTTGCCGTCCTCGATCATATAGGCCTCGCTGGCCGAGAACACGAACTTGCCGTTGGTGATGTCGACCTGGCCGCCGCCGAAATTCACCGCGTACAGGCCGTTCTTGACCGAGGCCAGGATCTCTTGCGGGTCCTTGTCGCCGGCGCGCATATAGGTGTTGGTCATGCGCGGCATCGGCAGGTGGGCGAACGATTCGCGGCGCGCATTGCCGGTGACCGGCATCTTCATCAGGCGCGCATTCATCGTGTCCTGGATATAGCCCTTCAGGATGCCGTCCTCGATCAGCGTGGTGCACTGGGTCGGGTTGCCCTCGTCGTCGATGTTCAGCGAACCGCGGCGGTCCTGCAAGGTGCCGTCGTCGACCACGGTCACGCCCTTGGCTGCCACGCGCTGGCCGATCATGCCGGCATACGAGGACGAGCCCTTGCGGTTGAAGTCGCCCTCCAGGCCGTGGCCGACCGCCTCGTGCAGCAGCACGCCGGGCCAGCCCGGTCCCAGCACGATGGTCATCGGACCGGCCGGGGCCGGACGCGCCTCGAGGTTGACGCAGGCCGATTTGACGGCCTCGGTGGCGTAGCGGTCCAGCACCTCGTCGCTGAAATAGGCATAGTCGAAACGGCCGCCGCCGCCCGAGGAACCGACTTCACGCCGGCCGTTCTGCTCGGCGATCACGGTGACCGACACGCGCACCAGCGGACGGATGTCGGCCGCCAGCACGCCGTCGCTGCGCACCACCAGCACCACGTCGTATTCGCCGGCCAGGCCCGCCATCACCTGCACCACGCGCGGATCCTTGGCGCGCGCCATCTTTTCCACGCGCTCGAGCAGTTTCACTTTCGCGGTCGCGTCGAGCGAAGCCAGCGGGTCGTTGGGCAAATACAGCGAGCGGCCGCCGGTCGGCAGCGCGCTGCCGGCCACCTTGATGCGGCCGGCGCCGGCGCGCGCGATGGTGCGGGTAGCGGTGGCGGCGTCGAGCAGCGCGCGCTCGGAAATCTCGTCGGAATACGAAAACGCCGTCTTGTCGCCCGAGATGGCGCGCACGCCGACGCCCTGGTCGATCGAGAAGCTGCCGGTCTTGACGATGCCCTCTTCCAGGCTCCAGCCTTCGCTCTTGGTGAACTGGAAGTACAGGTCGGCGTAATCGACCTTGTGCGTGAACATCGTCCCCAGCGCGCGCAGCAGCTTGCCCTCGTCGAGGCCGAATGGCGTCAACAGCACGTCGCGGGCGACGGCGATGGAGGAAAGGTTCGGTTCGAATGGAGTCATGTTGGCGTTCGGTATTTTCTGGGATAGGTCATTGTGCCATATCCAGTGTTTTCACATTGGACGCATGCTGGACGCGTCCCTGCCATCCGTTACATCTTGCGGTGGCGCAATGCCGGCAAGCTTTCGCGCACCCCGGCCAGGTAGGCCGGATCGAGTTCGCCGGCGACCACGCCCTCGCCTTCCGGCAACACCGCCTTGACCTCGCCCCAGGGGTCGACCAGCATGCTGTGGCCATAGGTGCGGCGGCCGTTGACGTGCAGCCCGCCCTGGGCCGCGGCCAGCACATAGCACTGGTTCTCGATCGCGCGCGCGCGCAGCAGCACTTCCCAATGCGCGCGGCCGGTGGTGTGGGTGAAGGCGGCCGGCACGATGATGAGGGCGCACTCGCCCATCGCGCGGTACAGTTCGGGAAAACGCAGGTCGTAGCACACCGACAGGCCGACCCGGCCGAACGGCGCATCGAACACCCCTACCGTCTCGCCCGGCACGATGGTGCGCGCCTCGTCATACGATTCGGTCCCCTTGTTAAAGCCAAACAGGTGGATCTTGTCGTAGCGGCTCATCGCCTGGCCCTGCGGGTCGTACACCAGGGTGGTGTTGAGTACCTTGCCGGCTTCTGGCGAGACCAGCGGCAAGGTGCCGCCGACCAGCCAGATCCCGTGTTCGCGCGCCAGCGCGGCCATGCAATCCTGGATCGGGCCGCTGCCCGGCCGCTCCGCGTGCGCGACCTTGTCGGCGTCATGCATGCCCATGATCGGCCAGTATTCGGGCAGGGCCACCAGGGTGGCGCCACGGCCGGCGGCCTCGGCCACGAGGCGGCGCACGGTGGCCAGGTTCGCGCCGACCTCGGGGGTGGAAACCATCTGGATCGCGGCTACGGTCGTCATATCACTCCTTCGTGGCTGATGCGGCGGCGGGCGCCGCCGGGTTGTCGATTTTCGTGATGGTCGGCGCCTTCCACGGCCCCGTCACCTGCATTTCATAGGTCAGCGCCTTCATCACCGGCGCGCGCAGGAACAGCTGGGCCAGAAAGCCCCCCAGGCCGATCACCGGGTTGACCGCCAGGCCATACACCAGCGGCCCGGTGCCCAGGTTGAATTCCGGAATCACCACCACGCGCAGGTTCGTCGATTCGTTGGCGATGTCGGCGCTGCCGTTCATCAGGACGGTGGCCGCCACCCCATGCATTCTAAGGTTGTCGGTGCGCACCACCCCGCGCTGGATCATGGCGTTGGCGCTGATGCCGTCGAACGCCAGGCCTTCCGAGAACACGTCGTGGAAATCGAGCTTGAGCAGGCGCGGCAGCGCTTGCAGGCTGAGCACGCCCAGCAGCTTGGCGGCGCCCGGGTCCTGCTTGAGGAACTGGCCCGACTCCACGTTCATCTCGATCTGGCCCGACAGGCTCGGGATGTCCATCGCATACGGCAGGCCGGCCCATGAGACGTCGCCGGTCAGGGTGCCGTTGCCGCGCCCGATCGTGCCGGGAAAGCCCAGGCGGTCCAGCAGCTTGCCGGCGTCGTCCATGTGGAGCGCGAAATTCAGGCTGGTATTGCTCTTGCCATCCTTGGTCAGCCAGCGGCCATTGGCCTTCAGCTGGCCGTCCGGATTGGCGAGCAGGACGCGGTCGATGCGCCATTCGCGGCCCGCCAGCGCGCGCACATTGCTGGCGCGCAGCTCCAGCCGGCCGAGGCGCTTGTCGAACAGCTCGAACTGTTCGGCCACGATGTCGAGCGAAGGGATGGTGGCGCTGGCGCCCCGGCTCGACTCCAGCAGGTCCTTGACGTCGGCCTGGGCCGATGCGGGAATCGTGAGCGAAGCCAGGCGCGCCGTGACCTTGCCCAGGCCGCTGGGCGTCTCGGTCCAGGTGAGGTAGCCGCTGGCCTGGCGCGAATGCAGGTTCGCCTGCCAGGTGTCGCGCGTGTGGGTGGCGCCGAGCACCACGTCGGCCACGCGCCGTTCGCCGATGGTCAGTTCGCTGATGCGTCCGGCCAGCACGGTCGGCAGGATGTACTGGGTGAAGTCGGCGCCGCTGCCGGCGCCGGCCGCCGGTCCGGCCATCGCGCCCGGCGCCGGCAAGGCGGCGCCGGCGTCCGCACCCGCGTCCGCGCCGGCGATGGCGCGCCCGGCCGCGAGCCAGTGGTCGATATTGAGCGCCTTGGAGTCGACGTGGACCATCATGCCTTCGTCCGGCAGCGGCGCCGGCACGTTCACGCCGATACCGCCCTGGGTCACCCGCCATGGGCCCTTGCCCTGCTTCTCGCGCAGGTAGCGCGCCGCCAGGTTCGGGCCGACGCCGACGCGGATCTCGTCGCGCCCCAGGCCGGCCATGGCCGGCGCGCCTTCCAGCACGAAGCTCAGCGGCAGGCTGGCGCCGGCCGCCTTGTTCAACGGTTGCGGCAATTCGATGCCCAGGCCCGACAGGCTGGAGTCGATGGCGATCGTGCGCCGGCCTTCGCGCAGCACGATCGTGCCGGTGTAGTGGGTGCTGCCCGACAGGCGCTCGGCCAGGCGCCCCAGCGCCGGCGCCGGCGCCGTGCGGCGCATGCCCTCGGCCGACAGCACGCCGTCGAGCAGCACCCGGGTGCTGCCGTCGCGCTGGGTGCCGCCGGCCACCGTGACCGGTTCGCCCAGGAAGTTCGCGCGGATCGCCTCCAGGCCGAAGCCATGGTCATGGAAATCGATCCGGCCCTGGGCCGCCCGCAGGGTCGGCAGTTCGGGGAACAGGCTGACGTCGTTGTTCTGCAATTGCAGGCTGCCCTGCACCTTGGTGTCCGCCATGTGTGACAGCGGCATGCGCAGCTTGAGGCCGAGCCTGGCGTTGCCGCTGGCGCGCGTATCCTCGGTGAAGTGGCCGGTCCAGTCCAGCACCGGCGTCACCGCCACATAGCGCAGGAATTCCTGCAGCGGCCCGACGCCCTGGCCGTCGATCTCGAGCATCATGTTGTCGTGGGCGCCGAGGTCGGGGATCACCGCCTTGACGTTCGACAGCGTCACACCCAGGGTGCGCAGGGTCTTGCCGTGGATCTCCATGCGCGCCCGGTCGAACGCGATGCTGCCGTCGATCGCCTCGGCCAGCGGCCACAGCGGCGTGCCGTCCGGATGCCGGTGGCCGGGGGCGTATTCGAGGCGCGCCCCTTCCAGCCGCCCAGCCACACGGAATTCGCCGCGCGCGCGCTCGGCGGCGTTGGCGGCGTGGAACGGGAAATGGGCCAGGTCGCCGCGCAGGCGCAGGCTCGCGTCGCGCAGGCGTCCGCCCTGCAGCGCGCCGACCAGCCACTCGTGCAGGCTGTGCGGGGTGGCCAGCGGCAGGTAGCGCCCGATCTGGCCGATCGCGAAGCCGTCCAGGCTGCCGCGGAAGTCGGCGGTTCCAGGGCCGTGGCCGGGCTCGAGCGGCAGCACGTGGCGGCCCGTCACCTCGCCGCTGAACTCGCCCTGGCGGAACGTCAGTTCGTCGACCTCGACTTGCAACTGCTTGCCGGGCTCGAGCTTCCAGCCGGCCTTCAGCGCCAGCCGGTCGAACGGCATGCGCGGCTCGGCGAACCAGGCCGGCATGAACAGCGCCAGTCCCTTCGAGTCCAGCGCCACGCTGCCGCCGCGTTCGTTCGCATCGATATGGCCGCTCAGGTGCTCGAAGCCGGGCGTGGCGGGCCGCGCCGGCAACGCCGGGACGCCGCCCTGGGCGTTTCGCGCCGGGCGCGCGGCGACGGCGTTCAGGGCCAGATCGGCGACGTCGCCGCGGATGCGCCAGCCGCTCACGTTCGGATAGCGCCCGTCCCATTCGGCGCTGACGTCCTGCAGCATGCCGCGCGGCGCATAGTCGGCCAGCAGCTGGCGCTGCACCGGCGTGACCGGCAGGTACTGGGCCAGCGCCGCCAGCGCGCCGATGTCAAGTCCGCGCGCCCGCAGGGCGCCCCGTTCCGGCTGGCCGCCCTGCGCGGGACGCCAGGTCTGTTCCAGCGTGGCCGGCGGCAGCGCGCGGCCGCCCTGCGCCACCACGGCGAAGTGGTCGAGGCGGATCGTGTGGCCGTGGGCGCCGAAGGTCGGCTTGCCGTCGGCCCCGTTCGGCAGCAATTCCTCGCGCGCCGACAGGCGGCCAGTCACGCGCGCCAGTTGCAACGGCGCGATGTCCTTGCCCAGGCGCGCATTGACGCCGGCCAGGGCCAGGTCGGCGGTGAAGCCGGCCAGGCGCGCCTGGTCGAAGCTGAGCCAGGCGCGCAGCGAACCGCGGCCGCGCTCGAGCTGGATCGGATAGTCGACGAAGCGTTTCCAGGCGCCGAGGTCGACGTCGCGCAGGTCGGCGTACAGCTCGCCCTTCCAGCGCAGCACGTCCGACGGCCGTTCGCCGAACCGGTGGCGGAACTGCGCGCGCACGTCGATCGGGCTGCCCAGCGCGCGCGGCGGCGTGGCCTGCAGCGCGAAGTGGTGGGCGCCCCAGCGATTGAGCAGGGCCAGGGTCACGCCTTCCAGCACCAGCGGCGGCGTGCCGCGCAATTCGTCGGTCCAGTCGACCCGGCCGTCGCGGATCACGATCTCGCGCTGGCGCAGCAGCCAGTCGCCGCCGCCGCCGCCGGCCTCGCTGGGGTCGAGCCGCACGCCGGCGACCTCGATCACGCCGTCCGGCCCGCGGCGCACGGCCAGGCGCGGCCCCTTGATCTCGATCGAGGCGAAGCGCGGCTCGAAGGCGGCCACGCTCCACCAGCCCAGGGTCGCCTCGACCTGCGGCAACGCCAGCACCTGGCGCCCGGCGCGGTCGTGCAGGCGCACCTCGCCAAGCGCCAGGGCCGGCCGCAGGCCGTGCCAGGACGCGGCCAGGCGCGCGATCGTGACCCGGCTGCCGAGGGCATTGCCGGCCATGCGCTCGATGTCGCTCTTGTACAGGTCGATGTTCGGGAGGATGGCGTAGCGCAGCACCAGGAACAGCACGGCGAGCGCGAAATACACCAGCAGCACGAGCTTGATGGTAAAGCCGAGCACGTGGTGCGAGGCCAGGTTGGCCATGCGGTAGGCCGCACGCAGTCGCCGCCAGCGCACGGCGAGCGGCGATGCCGCAGTGGACGCCTGCGGATCCGGGTTGTGCATCAAGGTGCTAATAACAAAGGCTCGCCGTAAATTTAACTCTTCAATAAAACAGGTCGCTTGCAACAGTTGCGGCGTCTACCTTACCATCGGTGCTGACCCAGGCAGCGTATCGTGCCGATGAGCGGGCCATTCTACCGCATCGCCTATGAGCCGAGCCTTAAAACCCCTCCCTGCCGGGCGGCACTGACCCGGCATCCAACAGGATCGACAATGACCACAGTTTCCCCCGCCTGCGCTTCGCGCTTCGTCCAGCGCTGGCTCGACGCCGCTCCCGAACGCGCCGCCCAACTGGCCGCATTGTCATCATTATCGCTGGGCGGCGCCGATTTCCGCGCGCTGTTGGAGCGCGAACTGGCCCAGGGCCTGCCGCTGGAACGGGCCATGCGCCGCGTGCGCAACCTGCTGGTGTCGACCATCGTGGCGCGCGACCTGGGCGCTCAGGCCGACCTCGACGAGGTGGTCACGGCGATGACGGCGTTCGCCGACTTCGCGATCCAGACCCACGTCGCCGCCCTCACCGACGAGCTGGTGGCCAGCCACGGCATGCCGACGGGCGAGGAATCCGGCCGCCCCCAGCACCTGATGGTGCTGGCCATGGGCAAGCAGGGCGGCGGCGAACTCAACGTCTCGTCGGACATCGACCTGATCTTCGTCTACCCGGAAGACGGCGAGACCGCGGCCGGCCCGGGCCAGAGGCAGTTGTCGAATCACGAGTTCTTCGTGCGCCTGGGGCGGCGCCTGAACGCGGCCCTGTCCGAGGTGATCGAGGATGGCTTCACGTTCCGGGTCGACATGGCGCTGCGTCCCAACGGCAAGTCGGGCCCGCTGGCGGCCAGCCTGGGCATGGTCGAGGAATACCTGATCGTCCAGGGCCGCGAATGGGAGCGCTATGCCTGGGTCAAGGCGCGCGCCGTCACCGGCGCGCCCGACGACATCGCGGCGCTCGACGCCATCGTGCGGCCCTTCGTGTTCCGGCGCTACCTCGACTTCGGGGTGATCGACGCGATCCGCAACATGCACGCCCAGATCCGCGCCGAGGTGAAGCGCCAGGAGCGCCTGCATCCCGAGCGCAGCCACAACGTCAAACTGGGGCGCGGCGGCATCCGCGAAATCGAGTTCCTGGCCCAGGTCTTCCAGCTGATCCGCGGCGGACGCGATCCGGCCCTGCGCGAGCGCTCCACCCGCAAGACCCTGCTGCTGCTGGCCGAGCGCGAATTGCTGCCGCAAGAGACGGTCGAGCGATTGCTGCAAGCCTATGTGTTCTTGCGCAATCTGGAGCACCGGGTGCAATACCTGGAAGACGCCCAGACCCACACCCTGCCGGCCAGTGCCGACGACCGGCTGGCGGTGGCGCGCATGATGGGCTGCGCGGACGAAGCCGGCCTGCTGGAGCAGCTCGACGCCCAGCGCAGCTACGTGGCCGGGCAGTTCGACGCCATCTTCGCCGACAAGGAAAAACCCGACGACAACCCGGATGCCCCGGCCCTGGCCGACGAACTGGACAATATGGATGCGCTCTCTGGCCGCCTGGCCGCGTTCGGCTTCGACGACGCCCGCACCGCCGCCAGCCGCCTGGCCGCCACCCTGCAAGGTCCGCGCCTGTCGAACCTGCCCGACGCCAGCCGGGCACGGCTGCAAGCGCTGGTGGAAGCCGCCCTGCCGCTGGTGGTCACCGTGGTGGCCGAGGCCGGGATCGGCAGCCACGCCGCCACCCTGGGGCGCCTGCTCGACCTGTTCGAGGCGATCGCGCGCCGCTCGGCCTACCTGTCCCTGCTGACCGAATACCCGCACACGCTCGAGCGCGTGATCCGGATGATCAATGCCAGCGGCTGGGCCGCCACCTTCCTCACCCAGCACCCGATCCTGCTCGACGAATTGCTGGACGATCGCAATGCCGGCGCCGGCGACCTCGGGCAGCTGGCCGCGCTGCTGGACGAACACCTGGACGAGGCGGCGGGCGACACCGAGCGCCAGCTCGACATCCTGCGCGAAGCCCACCATGCGCAGCTGTTTCGCCTGCTGGCGCTCGACCTGGCCGGCGAGCTGTCGGTCGAGCGCCTGGCCGACCACCTGTCGGCGCTGGCCGACACCATCGTCGGCGCCGTGGTCAAGCATGCCTGGCGCACGGTCAACGGACGCCACAGCGACGAACCACGCTTCGCCGTCATCGCCTACGGCAAGCTGGGCGGCAAGGAGCTGGGCTATGTGTCGGATCTGGACGTGATCTTCCTGTACGACGACGAGGACCAGGACGCGCCGCCGCTGTATGCGCGCCTGGCCCAGCGCTTCATCACCTGGATGACGGCCCATACCGCGGCCGGCATCCTGTTCGACGTCGACATCGCCCTGCGTCCGGACGGCGCCAGCGGCATGCTGGTGTCGTCGGTCGCCGCCTTCGAGCGCTACCAGAACGATTCGGCCTGGCTGTGGGAGCACCAGGCATTGACGCGCGCCCGCTTCTGCGCGGGCGAACCCGCCATCGGCGCGCGTTTCGAGGCGATCCGCGAGCAGGTATTGCGCAAGGACCGCTCCAGCCAGGAAGCGCGGCTGAAGGAAGAGGTGGTGCGCATGCGCCAGCGCATGCGCGACGCCAACGTCAATCGCAGCGGACTCTTCGACCTCAAGCACGACGCGGGCGGCATGATCGACATTGAATTCATCGTGCAATACCTGGTGCTGCGCCACGCGTCAACCTACCCGCAGCTGACCGCCAACGCCGGCAACATCGCCCTGCTGCGCGTCTGCGGCGAACTGGGACTGATCGACGCCGGCCTGGCGGCCGCAGTCGGCGGCGCCTACCGCGCCATGCGCAAGCTCCAGCACGGCGTGCGGCTGCAGGGCCAGGACAAGACCCGGGTCGAACCCGGCCTGGTCGGCCACCACCCGGACAGCGTGCAACGCCTGTGGCAAGCCTGTTTCGGCGCCTGAACCGGCGCACTTTTTCTTCCCTCCTTCTCTCCCCTCCCATCGATTTGCATGCGCACTCCCCCGGTGCGCATGCTCGACCCGCGCACCAAAACTACTCGGCAATTCACCTGTATTGCACCATCAGTAAGCTGTTGAAATTGCTGACTTTTTGGTCATTTAATTTCTTTTTGATAACTGTTGTTTTTGCCACCAAAACCCGTTGGTAACGCGTTGACACTAATCAACGCAGAATGGTTTTATACGGATGTGTATGCACTACGGAACAGCCCGTTATCCACGGGTATCCGCATGCGCACGGGTTGCAATTATTAATCATAAAGGTCGTTCCGCTACTGGCGGGACGCAGGATGGAGAGCACATGCAACAACGTACCAAGATCGCATTGGCAGTCGCCCTCGCGCTGCCCTCACTGACCGCCATCGCGCAGGAAACACTTCAGCGCGTCGAAGTGACCGGTTCCCGTATTCGCCAGGTCGACCTGGAAACCGCACAACCGGTGCAGGTCGTCAACGCCGAACAAATCCAGAAGAGTGGTCTCGTGACCGTTGGCGACATCGTCAACCAGCTGTCGTCGGTCGGCACCCCAGCGTTCAGCCGCGGCTCGGTCCTGACCTCGAATCGCGAACAGGGCGGCCAGTACATCAATATGCGTAACCTCGGTGCGCAGCGCCTGCTCGTGCTGGTCAACGGCAAGCGCTGGACCGCAAGTACCGGCGGCTACACCGATATGTCGACCGTGCCTGCGGCGCTGATCGACCGTATCGAAGTGCTCAAGGACGGCGCCTCGTCGATCTACGGTTCCGACGCGATCGCGGGCGTGGTCAACATCATCCTGAAGAAGGAAATGCAAGGCGGCACCGCCAGCGCCTACGTCGGCCAGAACGAAAAAGGCGACGGCACCAACAAGGACTTCTCGCTCACCTACGGCGCCGGCGACGACAAGGCCAGCATGCTGTTCGGCCTGACCCATACCACGCAGGGCGAGGTCTGGGCCAACACCCGCGAAGTCACGTCGTTCACCTTTGGCCCGCAGCGCTACGCTGCCGGCCTCGGCGCCTCGCCATGGGGCCGCATCACGCCGGTCAACGCGTCGGGTGGCTCGAACACCTCGGCAGCCGCCGGTGGCTTCAACCGTATCCTGAACCATACCGGCAGCTACCTTGGTGACGGCGTCGGCGCGAATTCGCGCGATCCGAACAACTACCATGCCTACACCGGCGCAGACGCCGACGTGTACAACTCGACCGACCAGATGCACCTGGCGTCGCCGAACAAGCTGACCTCGATCTTCACCAAGGGCGAGATCGCATTGCCGGGCAACACGCGCCTGACCACCACCGCGATGTTCGCCCAGCGCGATTCGACCCGCCAGATCGCCGGCTATCCGCTGAGCTCGACCAGCCAGTCGCAGTATCCAGTCTATATCGACAAGGACAACTACTACAATCCATACGGCAACCAGGTGGCCGGCCCGGGCCGCGGCCAGGACCTGTTCTTCGCGCGCCGCACGATCGAAGTGCCGCGTTCGACCGATAACCGCAGCAACACCCTGCATATCGATGCCGCCCTCGAAGGCGAATTCGAAATGCGCACCCTGCCGTGGAACTGGTCGATCAGCTACAACTACAACAAGGTCGACGGCACCACCACCAGCACCGGCGACCTCAACCTGCTGAACCTGAAGCGCGCGCTCGGCCCGTCGTTCATGAACGCCTCCGGCACGGTCCAGTGCGGTACGCCGGGCGCGCCGATCGCCTTGACCCAGTGCACCCCATGGGACATCCTGGGCGGCCCATCGGCGTCGACCCCGGAAGCGCTGGCCTACGTGATGTCGACCGGCCAGGGTTCGTATGGCTCGACCATCAGCAACGCCAACGCCGACCTCAGCGGTGAGCTCCTCACCCTGCCGGCCGGCGCGGTCGGCGTCGCCGGCGGCCTGGAATACCGCGAAGTGCGCGGCTACGATGCCCCGGGCCAGTTCGAACAGTCGGGCTACTCGTCGGGCCTGGCTGCCAACACCACCCGCGGCCGCTACACCGTGCGCGAGGCCTACCTCGAAACCAACATCCCGCTGCTCAAGGGCGTGTTCATGGCAGATCTGCTGAGCCTGAACCTGGCGTCGCGCTATTCGGACTACTCGAACTTCGGTTCGACCACGAACAGCAAGGCCAGCCTGATGTGGAAACCGATCAAGGACGTCCTGGTGCGCGCCACCTGGGCCGAAGGCTTCCGCGCCCCGACCCTGAGCGACACCTTCGGCGGCGGCTCGCAATCGTTCGACAGCTATCTCGACGCCTGCGACAGCCGCTTCGGCGATGCCGCGACCAATGCCGCCACCAAGGCACGCTGCAACGCAGCTGGCGTTCCGGTCAACTTCCGCCAGGTCAATCAGGCCGGCTCGCAGGTCACCGCCGCCGCCCAGTCGCCGACGCCGTTCAACGCCGGCGCCGGCAATGCGAACCTGACTCCGGAAACCGCGGTGACCCGCACCGCCGGCATCGTGTTCAGCCCGGCATCCGTGCCAGGCTTCTCGCTGGCCCTGGATTGGTTCAACATCCAGGTCGAGAATCGCATCACCGCGATCTCCGCGACCTACGTGATCAACCAGTGCTACGTGTCGGGCGTGCCGCAATTCTGCAGCCAGCTGCGTCGCGATCCGATCAGCGGCCAGATCACCAATCTGCAGCGCGGCAATACCAACCTGGGCCAGATGGAAACCGAAGGCGTCGACGTCAGCCTGTCGTATCGCTTCCCACGCTCGCAGTACGGCCAGTTCGCGTTCCGTTCCGAAACCACCTACGTCGATTCCTGGCGTAGCCGCAGCACCACCACTGCCGCCTGGACCGAATACGCCGGCGAGTACGACATCTACCGTGTGAAGTCGAACATGGCGCTCGATTGGAGCCTCGGCAACTGGAACGCCACGCTGGCCAGCCGCTTCTACAGCAGCCAGAAGAACCGCTGCTGGACGGTCAACCCGGCCGTCGACTGCTCGAACCCGACCGACCGCGTGACCTGGGGCACCGGCTACAACCGCCACAAGGAAATGTGGTTCGCCGACCTGTCGCTGGGCTATGCCCTGCCATGGAACGCGAAGATCCTGATGGGCGCGAACAACCTGTTCGACAAGAAGCCAATCATCAACTACAGCGCGAACAGCAGCTACGGTGGTGGATCGTCGTCGGGTTCGGTGAATCCGGAACTGCCGCTGGACCGTTTCGTGTACGTCCGCTACAACCAGAACTTCTAAGCAATTTAATTGCTTAAAAAACCCGTCCGGCGCAAGCCGGGCGGGTTTTTTTCGTCCTGCCGACTTTAGATCAGTTGCTGACCAATAGGTCAATTACGTGTCAAATCCGCAACCTATAAATACACATTTCTGCAACACATTCACCGTGCTAGCGCATACGCATTGACAGTCATGCATGCCGAGTGTTTTTATTGCTGCCTTGAAAAGTCAATTGATCATTTCGTTGGCCTTTTTTCAGCGAGTCGCATCGCGACATTTTCGGTGGCAGTGCCCTTCCCACGGTGCCGCCGCGCTTTCACCCCTAGGAGTTTTGCAACATGATGGAAACACTCTTGTCCCGCTCAGTTCGTGCCATCTGCCTCGGCGGCATGACCCTCGGCATGACCGCTGCGATCGCACAGGAAGCTTCGGCGCCACTGCAACGCGTCGAAGTGACCGGTTCGCGTATTCGCCAAGTCGACCTGGAAACCGCACAGCCGATCCAGATCATGAACGCGGAACAGATCGCGAAAACCGGTCTGGTTACCGTTGGCGACATCCTGAACAACCTGTCGTCGGCTGGCGCCCCTGACTTCTCGCGCTCCGGCTCGCTGACGTCGAACAGCGAAATCGGCGGCCAGTACGTCAGCCTGCGCAACCTGGGCTCCAACCGCCTGCTGGTCCTGGTCGATGGCAAGCGCTGGACCCAGTCGGTCGATGGCTTCACCGACCTGTCGACCATCCCGTCGGCCATGATCGAGCGCATGGAAATCCTGAAGGATGGCGCTTCGTCGATCTACGGCTCGGACGCGATCGCAGGCGTGATCAACATCATCCTGAAGAAGAACATGCAGGGTGGCCAGCTGTCGCTGTACACCGGCCAGAACGAAAAGAACGACGGCAAGAACAAGGACTTCTCGCTGACCTACGGCGCCGGCGATGACAAGGCTTCGCTGATGTTCGGCCTGTCGCACACCGAGCAGGGCCGTGTGGGCACCCAGACCCGCGCGATCACCGCGTTCGGCAATGGCCCTGACCACGCGTTCGACGGCCTGGGCGCCGGTCCATGGGGCCGCATCACCGCGGTCAACCCGGCCAACGGCGGCTCGCTGACCACCGGCCCGAACGGCTTCAACCGCGTCCTGAACCACACTGGCACCTACGACGGCGTCGGCGTCGGCGCAGATCCGCGCAACCCGAACAATTATCACGCCTTCTCGAACGCGATTCAGGCAGACAAGTACAACTCGACCCAGGACATGGACCTGCTCATCCCGAGCAAGCTGGACACCATGTTCGTCAAGGGCGAGATCGCGCTGCCGAAAGAC
Organism: Massilia sp. UYP34; assembly: GCF_056279385.1. Classification (NCBI taxonomy): domain Bacteria; kingdom Pseudomonadati; phylum Pseudomonadota; class Betaproteobacteria; order Burkholderiales; family Oxalobacteraceae; genus Massilia; species Massilia sp. UYP34. Next base: position 18,706 of record NZ_JBWBRF010000018.1, read on the forward strand.
ATGCGCCTCAAGACCACCGCGATGTACTCGCAGCGCCAGTCGAACCAGCAGATCGCAGGCTATCCGCTGACCTCGACTTCGCAGGCCAGCTATCCGGTCTACGTCGACAAGGACAGCTACTGGAACCCGTACGGCAACCAGGTTGCCGGCGCCGGCAATGGCCAGGACCTGTTCTTCGCCCGCCGCACCATCGAGCTGACCCGCAACACCGAAACCGAGAACCGCACCCTTCACATCGACGCCACCCTCGAAGGTGAATTCATGGTGAAGGATCTCGCATGGAACTGGAGCGCTGGCTACAACCACAACAAAGTCTCCGGCTCGCAATTTGGCACCGGCAATATCAACCTGCTGAATCTGAAGCGCGCCCTGGGTCCGTCGTTCATGAATGCCAGCGGCGTCGTGCAGTGCGGCACCCCTAACGCGCCGATCGGCCTGACGTCGTGCGTACCGTTCAACATCCTGGGCGGCCCATCGGCCTCGACCCCTGAGGCGCTGGCTTATGTTAACTCGACCGGCCAGTCGACCTACGGTTCGACCGTCAACAGCGCCACCGCCGACCTGGCTGGTGAGCTGTTCCAGCTGCCAGCGGGCGCGCTGGGTCTGGCAGTCGGTCTCGAACACCGCGAAGTGAAGGGCCAGGAAGTCCCAGGCCAGTTCGAGCAATCGGGCTACTCGACCGACCTGGCAGGCAATGCCACCTACGGTCGCTACACCGTGCGTGAAGCGTACGCAGAGCTGAACATTCCTGTCCTGAAAGACATGCCGTTCGCAGACCTGCTGAGCTTCAACCTGGCGCACCGCTATTCGGACTACAGCAACTTCGGCGTGGCCAACAACAGCAAGGCCAGCTTCATGTACAAGCCGCACAAGGACGTTCTGGTCCGCGGTACCTGGGCTGAAGGCTTCCGTGCCCCGACCCTGGGTGACAGTTTCGGTGGCGGCTCGCAGTCGTTCGACACCTTCCTGGATCCATGCGACACCGTGTTCGGCGAAGCTGCACGTAACCCGGCCGTCCAGGCACGTTGCGCTGCTTCGGGCACCTTCGCCAACTACCGCCAGGTGAACCAGGCTGGCGCCGCGATCGGTGGCGCCAACGGCACCCAGTCGACCGTCGCCTTCAACTCCGGCGCCGGCAATGCGTTCCTGCAGCCAGAGACCGCCAAGACCAGGACCGTGGGCTTCGTGTACAGCCCGTCGTTCGTGCCTGGCCTGAGCGTTGGCCTGGACTGGTACAACATCCAGATCGAGAACCGTATCACCGCGATCAGCGCGACCTACGTTGCCAACGAGTGCTTCATCAACAACAGCCCGAACTTCTGCTCGGCGATTCGTCGTGACCCGGTCTCCGGCCAGATCACCACCCTGTCGCGCGGCAACGCCAACCTGGGCAATATGGAAACCGAAGGCCTGGATCTGTCGGTCTCGTATCGCCTGCCACGCACTTCGTACGGCCAGTTCAGCATGCGTAACGAAACCTCGTATGTCGACAAGTTCCGTACCCGCAGCGGCACCGATTCGGAGTGGAACAACTACGCCGGCGAGTACTTCTACAACCGCGTGAAGTCGAACACCAGCTTCGACTGGGCACTGGGCAACTGGAACGCAACCTGGGGCTTCCGTTACTACAGCCCGGTCAAGGACATCTGCTACGACGAGTTCGAATGCAATATGCCTGACTACGAAGCAACGTTCGGTACCGGCGCCAACAAGCTGGGTTCGGTTGTCATCCATGACCTGAGCGTTGGCTACAAGACCAACTGGGATGCCCGCATCCTGTTCGGTATCAACAACCTCTTCGACAAGTCGCCGCGCATCGTGTACAGCACCCAGGCATCGGCGTCGTCGGTTGATGCCGACATGTCGCTGGACCGCTTCTTCTACGTCCGCTACACCCAGAACTTCTGATGGAACGGGGCCTGCGCGCCCCCTCCCGACGAGTTCCCTGATGCCCGCCCGGCTTTGCCGGGCGGGCATTTTTACTTGCACAGACCACCTCCCGCGTCCGACCCGGTATCATGGCGGTTTGCCTGCAGCACGCAGCACCCGATCCCCTTTATATGACCATCAAACTCAAGAACGACAAGGACATCGCCAAGATGCGCGTCGCCGGCCGCCTCGCCGCCGAAGTGCTGGAAATGATCAAGGAATACGTCGTGCCCGGCATCTCCACCGAAGAACTCGACCGCCGCTGCCACGACTACATCCGCAAGGTGCAGAAGGCCACGCCGGCCAATGTCGGCTACCACGGCTTTCCCAAGACGCTGTGCACCTCGATCAACGGCGTGGTCTGCCACGGCATCCCGAGCGACAAGGACATCCTGAACGATGGCGACATCGTGAACATCGACGTCACCGTGATCAAGGACGGCTGGCACGGCGACACCAGCCGCATGTATTTCGCCGGCACCCCGAGTCCTGAGGCGAAGAAGCTGGTCGACACGACCTTTGACGCGATGATGGCCGGCATCCGCGCCGTGCGTCCGGGCGCGCGCCTGGGCGACGTCGGCCATGCGATCCAGAAGCTGGCCGAAGGCGCCGGCTACTCGGTGGTGCGCGACTATTGCGGCCACGGCATCGGCCGCGTCTACCACGAAGAGCCGCAAGTGCTGCACTACGGCCGCCCGGACACCGGCCTGCTGCTCAAGGAAGGCATGACCTTCACGATCGAGCCGATGATCAATATTGGCGAGGAAGACGTGATCCAGCTCGATGACGGCTGGACCGTGCTGACGCGCGACGGTTCGCTGTCGGCGCAGTGGGAACACATGATCGTGGTGACGAAGAACGGCTACGAGATCCTGACGCCCTGGCCAGAGGCGAAGTAAGCGCCTGAAAACGTCGAGTCAGAACATGCCGCATCGACAGCGATGCGGCATGTCCCCGAATTCAGTTCAGATGCCGCAACGGGCGTAGCAATCCGTACGGTCCATATCACACTGGGTTTCATCATACCCATTCGCCACGCACGCCTGGTACCCCCTGAGACATGTCCATGCGCACTGGCCCATGTCTTGCTGGAAAGCCGATACCGAGGCTGCGCTACCGAGCCCGATTGCGAACAACAGCACTGCGATCTTCTTGCTCATGAATCTCTCCTGGATGTAAGAATGACGGGCATGACACTCCGGGAGTCGCGCCGCCTTCAGCGACCATCCCGGCACGACAATACGAAAGACTTCAGGCCAGACCTTCAACGTCGTGCGATGTGGCCTGCCTCGACAAGGGCGGCTTCGAGATGATCCCGGTTGAATCCCGTGAGCATGCGTCCGCCGACGAGGATCACCGGGACGGCCTCTTTGCCGAGCCGGGCGAATTCACGACGGCCCTGGTCGGAACTGGCGACGTCATGATCGATAAAGGCGATATTTCGTTCTCTCAGAAACGATCGCGCCTGGATGCAATAGGGACATGAGGTCGTACCGTAAAGGACGACATTGGTTTTTTTATCCGGATAATAAGCGCTGTAGTCGCCCGTGGCGTAAGCGGGTTTCCATGCCTTGACCAGGTAAGGGACGCTGAATCCTATGCCTGAACCAAGGGCAAGCATGAGCAGATAGGACCCCATCGTCCTGGCGAGTTTCGCAGGCATTGACCACTCCGGTTCGAGATGACGAGCAGCAAAATTCGCATATGCATAAAGCACTGTCAACCGAACATGCGTGTCGCATGCATTTACCCGCGATTTGATGCACCAGGGGTGGCCTTGCCTCCGGCAGGTCACGCGTTAACGAAAAAAGGGCCGGATTCCCCGAGGAATCCGGCCCTTCTCATATCCGGCTTAGAACTTGTAGTTGCCGGTCACGTACAGCTGACGGCCGAGCGGATCGGCGTAGCGCGGGTCGAAGCCGACCTGGTGGCCCGACGATGCACGCAGCGACAGTGGCGGCTGGCGGTTGAAGATGTTCTTCATGCCGGCGCGCAGCGTGAAGGCATCGGTGAACGCGTAGCGGCCTTGCCAGTCGAAGGTGGTGAACGACGGCACGTCCAGGCGGAAGCCAGGAATGTTGACGCCGGTGTCGAGGTTACGCACGGTCGCTGCCGCGTCGGTGTAGCCGTTGCGGTAGTTGACGATCAGCGAGTTCGACAGCTTGCCGGTGTCGAGGGTGGTCGACAGGCGGACGATGTGGCGGAACGTGACGGCGTTGTTGGTGCCGAAGTAGTTCAGGCTGTTGGTCCAGTCGTTGGCGGTGCCGGCGCGGGTGTAGTCCGCCTTCAGCATGTAGGTGCCGTTCAGGGTCGCGGTCAGGTTGCCGAAGCCGAAACGGTGGCGGCCGGTCAGGTCCCAGTCGATGCCGCGATTGTGGGTCTGGCCGATGTTCACCGACGAGCGCATGAAGGCCCAGTAGGTGTTGCCGGTCGCCGGTTCGGTATAAGTGCTGAACAGCTGGCGGAACTGCTCCGGGTTACCCCAGGCCTGCTGCTCGCTCACCGAGCTCACCGCATCCTTGATCTTCACGTCCCACAGGTCCAGGCCGGCCGAGAAGCGCGACGACGGCTCGAAGCGCATGCCGACGGTGAACTGCTTCGAGGTTTCCGGACGCAGGTTCTCGTTACCCGTCGACAGCACGTTGTACTGGGTGGTGCCTGGACGGCACAGGGTCGGATCCTGGATCGGGCAGCGCCACGACGACGCGGTGAAACCGGCGTTGACGATCGGCGAAGCGATGTCCAGCATGTCAGGCGCCTTGAAGCCGGTGCCGTACGAACCGCGGAACAGCAGCTGTTGCGAAGGCTGGTAGCGCGCCGAGACCTTGTAGGTGGTCTTCGACTGGTCGCTGCCGACCTTGCGTTTGCTAACGCCATTGTCGATCGCCGAGATGGTGTCGTAGCGCAGCGCGGCCGTCACTTCGATCTCTTTGGTGATCGGCGCCAGCACTTCGGCGAAGGCGCCGGCATTGTCGCGCGTCAGGTCGTAGCGTGCCGGGGCGTTGAAGTTGTAGATCATGCCGTTGACCGCATCGGCCGACGGGTCCTGCTGGTAGTGGTACTCGCGGTAGTCGGCGCCGATGGCCAGTTGCGCGACGCCGCCCTTCATGCCGAACAGCTCGTGCGAACCGCGTACGTCGGCCGCCTTCAGCGTGGTCGAGGCTTCGCGGATCGAACCGTGGAAGATCGAGTTTTCGATCAGCTGCTGGGTCGCTTCGCTCTGCTGGCCGATCGGGGTGAACGGGTTGAAGGCATTGGTGGCCAGCATCGAGCGGAATTCGGCGTTCTTCATGTAGCCGCCGACGTAGCGTTCGTCGATCGAGTTTTCCGACCAGGTCAGCGCGCCGCTCACGGTCCAGCCGGCGATCTCGCCGTCCAGGCCGGCCACCGCGTGCTTCGATTCGGTGATGGTCTGGCTGTCGCGGGTGCCCCAGTCATAGGCGCGGTAGTTGCCCGACACGGTGTTGACGCGGCCCCGCTGCTCGGCGCTCAGGTAAGGCGCCACGTACTGGTTGAACTGCGCCGAACCTGCGGCGATCGAGAACGGCGCGGTGTTCGGCGCGATGCGGGCGGTCAGGTCGAAGCGCGAGTAGGCGATGTCGGTGAACGCTTCCCAGTTGTCGCCGAGCTTCTTGGTGCCCTTGACGAAGAAACTGTCGCGCTTGTTTTCCGGGACCATCTCGACGGTCTGGATGTAGTCGAAGGTGCAGTTGCGGGCGGTGGTGCCGTTGTTGTTGATGCTGACCACGTTCAGGTCGGGGCAGCCGCCATTGGCCAGGAGATAGGGCGAGAAGCCGATCGACGGCAGCGCAGGCACGCCGGCCGGGTTGCGGAACGCCACGGTGACGTTGGCCGGCGCCGAGGCGGTGCTGGTGTTGTCGTAGACGTAGTTGACGCCATCGCGCGAGAAGCGGCGGAAGGCGGTGTTGGCGAAGTCGCGCTTGGTCGACAGGATCTTGTCCTGTTCGTCGCGGCGGTAGCTGACCAGCACGTTCCAGCCGTCGGTGTCCAGGTCGCCGAAGCCGTAGGTGGCCGCGACGTAGCGCGAACCGCCGTCCTTGCCGGCGGTCGGCTGGCTGTAGTTGGCTTCGATGTCGCCGCCCTGCTGGTTCTTCTTCAGCACGAAGTTGATGACGCCGGCGATGGCGTCCGAACCGTACAGCGCCGAGGCGCCGTCGGTCAGGATCTCGACGCGCTCGACGGCGCTCATCGGGATCGCCTGCAGGTTGACCGTGCTGCCCGAGCCTTGCGGCGCCAGGCGGCGGCCGTTCAGCAGCACCAGGGTATAGGATTCGCCGATGTCGTGGATCGATGCCGAAACGCGGCCGCCCGAGTTGGTGCCGGCGGCAATGGCGCCGATGGTGAAGCCTTGCATGGCTGGCAGGGTCTGGATCAGTTCGGCGACGCTGGTGGCGCCGGTCTTGGCGATCGCTTCCTGGCTCAGGGTCTGGATCGGCAGCGCGCCCTCGACGTTGATCCGCTTGATGGCGGAACCGGTGACTTCGACGCGCTGGATCGGCGCATCCTGGGCAACTGCTTGGGTCACTGCGAGTCCGGCGACGAGGCCGAAGGCGAGCCGCACTGCGCGCGCACCCATTTTTTCTTTCAACATCATTGGCATCTTTCTACTGTTTGCGGTGATAAGACGCGCTCGCGACGCTCGGGACGCGTCTCCCCTGCCCCAGCGCCACGACGCACCCTGATTATGCAATTCAGGTAAGTTTATGTAACGCAATTTATCCTGAATGTAACGTTGCATTGCCACGCATTTCGGGGGATCTTTAAATCTATTTCGCCCAACTCCCCCGCAACCTCGCCCAAACTGGTTTAAAACGAATAATCGCGGCGCAGCATTTTTTTGCGATATCTAAACGAATCACGAAACATTTCGTTGTGCAATCGCAACCAAAATAATGTTTGTTCGGAGAGAAGGCATCCGGATGAGGTGAAGGGCCGCTCCCGCCGACACAAAAAAACCCGGCATCAGCCGGGTTGTCGCAGGATCTGCACGCCATCCGCCCCTGACTGCAGGCGCAAAAAAACCCTGGAAGCCAGTGCGGCGTCCAGGGCTCCAGGGGTCGGGAACGGATTACTTGGCGTTCATCAGCGCGACGGTGGTGTCGAGCATGCGGTTCGAGAAGCCCCACTCGTTGTCGTACCACGAGGTCACCTTCACCAGGCGGCCCGAGACCTTGGTGAGCGTGGCGTCGAAGTTCGACGATGCCGGGTTGTGGTTGAAGTCGACCGAGACCAGCGGATCGGTGTTGTAGGTCAGGATATCCTTCAGCGGGCCTTCGGCTGCGGCCTTCTTCATGATCTCGTTGATTTCCTCGACCGTGGTGTCGCGCTTGGCGATGAACGACAGGTCGACGATCGACACGTTGATGGTCGGCACGCGGATCGCGAAGCCGTCCAGCTTGCCGTTCAGTTCCGGCAGCACCAGGCCGACCGCGGCGGCGGCGCCGGTCTTGGTCGGGATCATCGACTGGGTGGCCGAACGGGCGCGGCGCAGGTCTTCGTGCATCACATCGGTCAGCACCTGGTCGTTGGTGTAGGCGTGCACGGTGGTCATCAGGCCGGTTTCCAGGCCGATGGCGTCATGCAGCGGCTTGACCAGCGGGGCCAGGCAGTTGGTAGTGCACGAGGCGTTCGAGATCACGGTATCGGTCGACTTGAGCACGTCCTGGTTCACGCCGAACACGACGGTCGCGTCGACGTCCTTGCCGCCCGGGGCCGAGATGATGACCTTCTTGGCGCCGCCCTTCAGGTGGGCCGATGCTTTCTCTTTGGTGGTGAAGAAGCCGGTGCACTCGAGAACGACGTCCACGCCCAGTTCACCCCATGGGATCTCGGCTGGATTACGCTGCGCGAACACGCGGATCTTGTCGCCGTTGACGATCATGTTGTCGCCCTCGACCGTGACGGTGCCCGGGAACTTGCCGTGGGCGGTGTCGTAGCGGGTCAGGTGGGCGTTCGACTCGGCGTTGCCGAGGTCGTTGATCGCCACGATCTGGATGTCCTGCTTCTTGCCGCCTTCATAGAAGGCGCGCAGGACATTGCGGCCGATGCGGCCATAACCATTGATTGCAACTTTGATCGTCATGCTGTGCTCCTGATTAGAAAAAAACTTTTTTCGTAACGAACATAGTAAAACGGGCCGCCCTTGAAGGAGCAGCCCGCATACAGCGAATGCTTATGCGATAACTTCTTTTGCTTTCGCGACGACGTTGTCGACGGTGAAGCCGAAGTGCTTGAACAGCACCGGCGCCGGCGCCGATTCGCCGAAGGTGTCGATGCCGACCACCGCGCCTTCCAGGCCCACGTACTTGTACCAGAAGGCGGTCACGCCGGCTTCGATGGCGACACGAGGAATGCCTTTGGTGAGGACACTTGCTTTGTAGCTCGCCTCCTGGCGGTCGAACACGTCGGTCGACGGCATCGAGACCACGCGCGCGGCGATGCCCTCGAGCGCCAGCGCCTCGGCTGCCTTGACCGCCAGTTCGACTTCGGAACCGGTGGCGATCAGGATGACCTTGGCGTCCTGCGCGTCGCGCAGCACATAGCCGCCCTTGGCGATGTCGGCCACTTGCGCCGCCTCACGCGCCATGAACGGCAGGTTCTGGCGCGAGAAGATCAGCGTGGTCGGGCCATCCTTGCGCTGCACCGCCGCGCCCCATGCCACCACCGATTCGACGGTGTCGCAGGGACGCCAGTTGTCCAGGCCCGGGATCAGGCGCAGCGACGAGACGTGCTCGATCGACTGGTGGGTCGGGCCGTCTTCGCCCAGGCCGATCGAATCGTGGGTGAACACCGAGATCGAACGGATCTTCATCAGGGAAGCCATGCGCAGGGCGTTGCGGCTGTAGTCCGAGAAGGTGAGGAACGTCGCGCCGAACGGGATAAAGCCGCCGTGCAGGGCCACGCCGTTCTGGATCGCCGACATGCCGAATTCGCGCACGCCATAGTTGATGTGGTTGCCGGCGATGCCCGAGCGCACAGGCACCGATTCCTTCCAGTTGGTCAGGTTCGAGCCGGTCAGGTCGGCCGAGCCGCCCAGGAATTCAGGCAGCACCGGGGCCAGCGCCTGGATCGCGTTCTGCGAGGCCTTGCGGGTGGCGATGGTCTCGGCCTTGTCGATGCAGGCGGCGATCGCTGCGTCCAGAGTCTTGCTGAAATCGGCAGGCAGGTCGCCCTTCATGCGGCGCTCGAATTCGGCGGCCAGCTCGGGGTAGGCGCCGCGGTAGGCGTCGAACAGCGTGTTCCACTCGGTCTCGAACTGCGCGCCGCGCGCTTTCGCGTCCCAGGCCTGGTACAGCTCGGCCGGGATGTCGAACGGGATCGGATCCCAGATCAGGTGCTTGCGCACGGCGGCGATCTCGGCGTCGCCCAGCGGCGCGCCGTGGACCTTGTCGCCGCCTTCCAGGTTCGGGGCGCCCTTGCCGATGATGGTCTTGCAGCAGATCAGGGTCGGACGATCCGATTGCTTGGCTTTCTCAATGGCTGCCGAGACGTCCGCCACGTTGTGGCCGTCGACCTTCGGGATCACGTTCCAGCCATACGCTTCGAAACGCTTCTGGGTGTCGTCGGTGAACCAGCCTTCCACGCGCCCGTCGATCGAGATGCCGTTGTCGTCGTACAGCCAGATCAGCTTGTTCAGGCGCAGGGTGCCGGCCAGCGACGCCACTTCGTGCGAGATGCCTTCCATCAGGCAGCCATCGCCCAGGAAGGCGTAGGTGTAGTGATCCACCACATCGTAGCCCGGACGATTGAATTCGTTACCCAGCAGCCATTCGGCCAGCGCCATGCCGACGGAGTTGGCGATGCCCTGGCCCAGCGGACCGGTCGTGGTCTCCACGCCCGGGGTGATGCCGACTTCCGGGTGGCCCGGGGTCTTGGAGTGCATCTGGCGGAAGTCGCGCAGGTCATCCATCGTCAGGTCGTAGCCGGCCAGGTGCAGCAGCGCATAGTGCAGCATCGACCCGTGGCCGTTCGAGAGCAGGAAGCGGTCGCGGTTCGACCAGCCTGGATTGGCCGGATTGTGGCGGTAGTGCTTGTCCCACAGCGCAACGGCGATCTCGGCCATGCCCATCGGCATGCCCGGGTGGCCAGAGTTGGCTTTCTGGACGGCGTCCATCGCCAGCGCGCGGATCGCGTTGGCCATCAGGGTGGTGGTTTGCGTAGATTTCATGGAGATCGTGGATCAGGGATTGGAAAGCGATGGCCCGCGAGGCCGTAGCCCGTTATTCTACCAGACCGGGGTGCTGCCGATTTAAAATGCAGGTTTATTCCCTTAGCGCAAGCCCATGCTGCGCCCCCACAGAATGCCCCGTTTTTATTGCCCCCAGCCGCTCGCCGTCGGCGCGAGCGTCGGCCTGCCGGAAGCCGTCGCCCACCACCTGCACGTGGTGCGCCTGCAGCCGGGCGCCGACCTGACCCTGTTCAACGGCGAGGGAGGCCAGTACCGCGCCACCCTGAGCGAGACCGGCAAGCGCCGCGCCACGGCGACGGTCGACGCCTTCGAGGATGTCGAGACCGAGGCGCCCTACCCCGTCACCCTGGCCCAGGGCTTGCCTGAAGGCGCGAAGATGGACTGGATCGTGGAGAAGGCGGTCGAACTGGGCGTGACGGCGATCCAGCCGCTGGCGGCCCAGCGCAGCGTGGTGCGCCTGGCCGGCGAGCGGCTTGACAAGCGCCATGCCCACTGGCAGGGCGTGATCGTGGCCGCTTCCGAACAGAGCGGACGCAATCGGCTGGCGCAATTGCATCCGCTGCTGGAGGTGCAGCCGTGGCTGGCGGCCCCGGCCGCGGGCGTGCGCATCCTGCTCAGCCCACGCGCGACCGAATCGCTGGCCGGCTGGGCGCGCGCCAATACGCCGCAAGCCGTCACCTTGCTGATCGGCCCGGAAGGCGGCCTCACCCCGCAAGAAGAAGCCGCGGCCGTCGCCGCCGGCGCCCTGTCCCTGTCGATGGGACCGCGCGTGCTGCGCACCGAGACGGCCGGCCTGGCCGCGCTGGCGGTGCTGGCCGGGGCCTGGGGCGGCATGTAGGCGCGATGCGCTGTCTATAAGAAGCAAGCCCGCCGGCAGCGCTGCCGGCGGGCTTTTTTGCTGGCGGCTTACTGATCAGAACTTATGATCATAGGACACCGAAACTCGCGCATAGCGCGGCGCAGTCAGCGACAGCGGGGTCTCGTACAGGCTCGAGACCGCGTCGCCGCTGTTGTAGGCTTCGGTCACGTTTTGCACGACCTGCTCGTTGGTCACGTTGAACACGTCGAGGCGCAGCTGCAGGCCCTTGAGCGCGGCCGGACGATAGGCAAGGTTCAGGTCCAGGCGCTTGTCCCATGGCAGGTTGCCGACGGTGCCGCGCTGCACGATGCGGTTTTGCGGGACCTCTGCGCCGCCGCACCAGAAGCTCTGGTTATCGTAGTTCGGCGAATCGCCCGGATTGGCCGAGGTGCCGATGCAGCTGCGCGGGCGGCCGGCGGCCAGCAGCACGTTGCCGCCGACCGAGATCTCCGGCGTGACGTCATAGAAGCCGAACGCCTTGACCTGGTGCTTGCGGTCGTTCGGCAGCAGGCCGTAGGCGCCTTCCATCAACTCGGGATAATCCCAGGTCGAGGTCACGGCGACGTCGGCCTGGCCGTTGTCGGAGCGCACCTGGCCTTCGGTATTGCCCTTGTTGCGCGACCAGGTGTAGTTCACCTTGCCATAGAAGCCGTTGCGGTATGGGTGCTCCAGGAACAGGTCGACCGCGGCGTAGGTCCGCTTCGGCTTCGTGAAGCCCTGGTCGGCGGCGGTCAGGGGCACCCTGGTCAGGTTCGCCGGGTCGCCCGAGAAATCGACCATGAAGGTATTGTTACGGCCCGGGTTGAAGGTCTGGCAGGTGTTGCCCCAATACGGATTCGTGATCTCGATGCCGTTGGCTTCGGCGTAGCGCTCGAACGGACGCACGTCGCAGAAGTCGTCGATGGTTTCCTTCAGCTCGCGATAGGTCGCCTTGGCGCCGAAGGTCAGGCGCGGCGTGATGGCGCGCTCGAGACCGATGGTGACCTCGTCCTGGTAGGCCGGTTTCATGTCGAGGGCGGCGAGGGTCGCGACCACTTTCTCCTGGCCGAACTCGTTGTTGCCCGACAGCGGCTCGGTCAGCGGCACCAGCCCGGTCGGCGCGCCGTTGGCGTCGACGCCGGTATAGGTGTAATACTGGTTGGTAAAGGTCGAGCGGCCGGCCCCGCGCACCGAGATGTGGGTCGGGATGGGCACCGAATAGCGGCCCAGTGTGGCGAACAATTTGGTCTGGCCGTCGCCGTTGACGTCCCAGGCCGCCGCCAGGCGCGGCTGGATCTGGTTGTCCATGTCGAGGAAGGTCACCTTCGATTCGTTCTGGTTCTTGAACGATTCGTTGCGCACGCCGATGGTCAGCAGCAGGTTCCTGGTGGCCTGCCAGCGGTCTTCGATATAGAAGGCGCTCTGTTCGGCATAGGAATCGGTCACCGTCGAGAACAGGCGCTTCGATACATAGTAACCCTGGGTACCCAGGCCGCCGCCGCTCGCGGGCGCCGGCACCGTGCCGCCGGCCACGCCGATCGGGCGGCTCGGATTGGCGGTCTTGAAATACGCCCAGGTGCCGCCGCCCGCCTTGAACACGCCCGCATTGAGCGATTCGACGTCGGTCCGGTCGTAGCCCGCGCGCAGGTTGTGGTCGCCGATGCGGTACTCGAGGTCCAGGCGGCCGGAATCGACCTTGTCCTTCGCGTCCGGCGCCAGGATATTGCCGGTGATCGCCTGCGGGTTGGCATAGGTGAAGCCCGGGGCGCGGTTTTCCGGCGACGAGGTGGTCGAGAAGATGTCGGGCTGGTAGTTGCTGAATGCATTCTCGTGCTTGAGCTCGCTACGGCCGTAGAGCGCGGTGAAGGTCAGGTCATCGGTCAGGTTGCCGATGTAGCGCAGCATCGCGGAGCGGCCGCCGTTGTCGTCCACATTGCGGCGGGTGGCGGTCGAGGTGACGACGCCGTTGCGGGTGCGGGTGGCGTAGTCGTAGCCGCTGTCCGTGTAGGTACGCTTTGGATTGTCGCCGAGCGCCGTCAGTTCGAAGCGGTGGTGATCGGTGATGTTCCAGTCGATCTTGCCCATGTAGCGGGCGATTTCGCGCTCGTCGTCGCGCCAGCCGTTCTGGGCGTTCGAGGTGCCGGTGCGGAAGCCCTCGACGTAGCCGCGCTCGTTCTCGATCATCTCGCCGGCCAGGTAGATGAACAGCTTGTCCTTGACGATCGGGCCGCCGACATAGGCGCCATAGGTCTTCTGCTCGCGCGTGTTCTCGCGCTGGGCGCGGCGCAAGGTGCCGTCGGTGAGCGGGTTGTAGCCGGTGTTGGCGTAATAGATATCGTTCTCGCTGGCGCGCCAGCGCTTCGGCTCGTACGTGACCTGGGCGCCCGCCTCCCAGGTATTGGTGCCGCTCTTGGTGATCACGTTGACCACGCCGCCGATCGAGCGGCCGAACTCGGCGCCGAAGCCGCCGACCAGCACCTGTGCTTCGGCGATCGCGCCGAACGGCAGCTGCGACGCGCCCAGGCCGGTGAGTGGATTGGTGACCGGGAAACCGTTGATGTAATACGAGTTTTCGGAGGCCGCGCCGCCGCCGAACGAGGCGCCGCCGGCGAAGCGCGAGTCCACGCGGGTGGTGTTGGGCGCCAGCTGGATGATGCCCTGGATGTCGCGCGTCACCGGCAGCGCGGCCAGCTGGCGGGCATTGAAGGTCGCGCCGGACGACGTCGAGGTGACGTCGATGTTGCGGCGCTGGCCGGTCACTTCGACCGTCTGCACGCCCGCCCCGGTAAAGACCGCCTCGGCGTTCTGGCCGATGCTGGTTTCGACCCTGGTCGTGCCCACCACGGCATCGCCCCGGTACTGGGTGACGGTATACGAACCGGTGGGCAGCGCGGTGGCCTGGAAGCGGCCCTGCGCATCGGGCGTCACGCTGCGGCGCAGGCCGGTGGCCGGGTTTTCCAGCACGATGCGCACGTCGGCGCCCGGGGCGACGGTGCCGTACACCACCGACGTGGCATTCGACTGCGCCATGGCCGGCGCCATGGCGCCGATGGCCAGCACGGCGCCGCCGAATGCCAGCGTCAGGGCGTGGACTAGAACGGTTTTCTTGAACATGTGTGATTTCCTGTTTTATTCCCGGCTGTTCTGGTCGAACGGCCCCGGATGGTTGGATACGAATCACGATCTCGGCAGCCTTGGCTGCCTTTCCTCTCTTGGGCCCACTGACGAAATATTCATTTAGCGCATGTTTCGACCAAAAGGCACTTTCGGATGGAACCACGCAGAAACTTATTGTGTCAATGACACAGCTTCCTTTGGTATGCATACAAACAACACTAGCTCTGGCAAACCGCGAAGAATTACGCCAACCGAATAAACGTCGCCAAAATTGCGCATCAACGCACACAATTGGCCATCAGTCGCCCCAAATCGCAGATGAAAAGACAGATTGTTTCGTCACCGCAAGACCGGCTTGGCAAGCAGTACAGACAAGGGGAAATCGATACTTCGGCCGCATAAGGTTTGGAGCAATGTCGCATAAAGATAATTTTGTTATTTTAATTTACCATTAGGCAATAAAGGACATTCTCCCTACTCATCGTGCATTGCGAAGGAAAGCGCGACTCGGCTGCCGGCGCCCGATTCCGGTACGGCCGGCCACTGGAATTGCAAGAATGAAAACGTGATTTGTTGATCCAACGCAAAAACGAAGTGCGTCGATTTGGCATGCCAATAGCGATGCATGGCAATGGGGCGAGCAGTGGGATGCAGCAGGAAGGGGCGGTGACGCCGATCGGCCATGATCGACGCGGCGGCTGGTCGCCGATGGCGAACGCGACGACGCCATGAAAAAGGCCGCCCCGGAGAGCGGCCCGCTGGCTGGCGGCGGCCTCGCGGCCGCCGCTCAGGATCAGAACTTGCGGTCGTACATCAGCGAGAAGCGTGCATAACGTGGCGAGGTCAGCGACAGCGGGGTCTGGTACAGGCCGCTGACGTTGGCGCCGTTGTTGTAGGCCTCGGTCACGTTGCGCACCACCTGGCTATTGAACACGTTGAACACGTCGACGCGGAACTGCAGGCCCTTGACGAAGTTGGGCTTGTAGGCCACGTTCAGGTCGTAGCGGTGTTCCCACGGCAGGTTGCCCACCGTGCCGCGCGGGGTCAGCACGTTCTGCGAACGGGTCAGGCCGCCGCAGTAGAAGGTCTGGTTCGCATAGTTCGGCGAGTCGCCCGGATTGGCGGCGCTGCCGATGCAGCTGCGCGGACGGCCCGAGGCGATCAGCACGTTGGCGCCGACGACGATCTCTGGCGTGACTTCGTAGAAGCCGAAGGCCTTGAGCTGGTGCTTGCGGTGGTTCGGCAGGTAGCCGTACGCGCCTTCCATCAGCTCCGGATAGTCCCACGACGAGGTGACGGCGACGTCGGCCTGGCCGTTGTCCGAACGCACCTGGCCTTCGGTATTGCCCTTGTTGCTCGACCAGGTATAGCTGGCCTTGGCGTACCAGCCATTGCGGAACGGATGCTCCAGGAAGGTCTCGATCGACTTGTAGGTACGCTTCGGCTTGTCGAAGCCCTGGTCGGCCGCGGTCAGGTTCACCTGGGTCAGGCGCGACGGGTCGCCCGCGAAGTCGACCAGGAACTCATTGTCTTCACCCGGGTTGAAGGTCTGGCAGGTGTTGCCCCACAGCGGGTTCGTGATCGCGATGCCGTTGGCTTCGGCGAAGCGCTCGAACGGACGCACGTCGCAGAAGTCGTCGATGGTCGAACGCATCTTGCGGTAGATACCCTTGGCGCCGAAGTTCAGCGATGGCGAGAAGGCCTTCTCGAAGCCGAAGGTCAGCTCGTCCTGGTATTGCGGATCCATGTCGCGCGCCGCCAGGGTCTCGACCACCTTGTCCTGGCCGTACTCGTTGTTGCTCGACAGCGGCTGGCTCAGCTGCACCAGGCCGGTCGGCGCGCCGTTGGCGTCGGTGCCGGTATAGGTGAAGTACTGGGCGGTGTAGGTCGAGCGGCCGGCGCCGCGCACCGAGATATGGGTCGGGATCGGGACCGAGTAGCGGCCCAGGGTGCCGTACACCTTCAGGCTGGCGTCGCCGTTGACGTCCCACACCGCGGCCAGGCGCGGCTGGATCTGGTTCTTCATCTCCAGGAACGTGGTCTTGGTGTCGTTCTGGTTCTTGAACGATTCGTTGCGCACGCCCAGGGTCAGCAGCAGGTTCGGGGTCGCCTGGAAGCGGTCTTCCAGGTACCAGGCGCTCTGCTCGCCGAACGAATTGGTGACGGTCGAGAACAGGTCGCGGGTCACGTAGTAGCCCTGGCTGCCCAGCGGGCTGCCGGTGCTGGCCGGCGACGGGATCAGCACGCCGCTCGGTCCCGCGATCTGCGCGTTCGGGTTGGAGGCGCGGAAGTAGGTCCACATGCCGCCGCCGGCGCGCAGATCGCCCGCCGCGACCGACTCGACCTTGGTCTGGTCGAAGCCGCCGCGCAGGGTGTGGCGGCCGAGGCGCCATTCGACGTCGAAGCGGCCCGAGTCGACGATGTCTTCCGAACCCGGGGCCAGGATGTTGCCGCTGATGTTTTGCGGATTCGCATAGCTCAGGCCCGGCGCGCGCGCGTCGACGGTCGACGAGATCTGGAACAGGTCCGGACTGTAGCCGGTGAAGTAGTTCTCGTGCGGCGACTTGGCGCGGCCATACAGCGCGGTGACGGTCAGGTCGTCGGTCAGGTTGCCGACGTAGCGCAGGGTGTTGAGCTTGGCGCCGTTGTTGTCGACGTTGACCAGGCGCTGGGTCGAAGAGACGACACCGGTGCGGGTGCGGGTGGCGTAGTCGAAGCCGCTGTCCGCGCGGATCACCTCGGGCGTGTCGCCCATCGTGGTGAATTCGAGGCGGTGGTTGTCGCTGATGTTCCAGTCGAGCTTGGCCATGTAGCGCTCGACCTTGGTGTCGCGGTCGCGCCAGCCGACGGCGCCGTTGTTGGTGGCGACGCGGAAGCCGTTGACCAGGCCTTCTTCGGTGTCGTGCTTTTCGGCCGCGGCGAAGAAGAACAGCTTGTCCTTGATGATCGGGCCGCCGACGTAGGCGCCATACACCTTGCGGTCGACGGTGTTCTCGGCGCGCGCCAGGCGCAGGGTGCCGTCGGTGGCGGCGTTGTTCGGGGTGCCGGTGCGGCCGTAGTAGATGTCATACGGCGTCGCGCGCAGCGATTTCGGCTCCCAGGTCACCAGGCCGCCGGCTTCCCAGGTATTGGTGCCGCTCTTGGTGACGATGTTGACCACGCCGCCGATCGAGCGACCGAACTCGGCGCCGAAGCCGCCGGTCAGCACCTGCGCTTCGGCGATCGCGCCGAACGGAAGCTGGGCCGCGCCCAGGCCGGTCAGTGGATTGGTGACGGGGAAACCGTTGATGTAGTACGAGTTCTCGGAGGCCGCGCCGCCGCCGAACGAGGCGCCGCCGGCGAAGCGGGTGTCGGCCGTGGTGGTATTCGGGGCCAGCTGGATGATCGATTCAACGTTGCGGCCGATCGGCAGCGAGGCGAGCTCGCGGGCGTTGAAGGTGGCGCTGCTGCCGGCGCTGCTGGTGTCGATGGTGGCGCGGCGGCCGCTCACCTGCACGACCTGGGTGCCGCCGGCGGCCGGGGCGCTGGCGAAAATCGCCTCGCCGTTGCGGCCGATGCCGGTTTCGACGTCGACCGTCGCCACGTTGGCGCCGTCGCGCACCTGCGTCACGCGGTAGACGCCGCTCGGCAGCGAGCTGGCCACGAAGCGGCCCTGGGCGTCCGGGGTCAGCGTGCGGCGGATGCCGATGTCCGGGTTCTCGATCAGGATCTGGACATTGCTGCCCGGAGCGACGGTGCCGAACACGCTGCCGGAAGCGTTCGACTGCGCCATCGCGGGCGACATCACGGCCAGGCCCAGTGCGGCGCCGCCGAAGGCGATGCTCAGCGCGTGGACCAATACGGTTTTTTTCAACATGCGATTTTCCTGTCCTCTTGTCGGCCGCCCTCGTGAAGCGGCTGGTGTTGGTTTTTAGTTGTAATCCTACAGTTACTGCATTCGTAACTTTTCTCTCTCTAGGCAACTGACGACATATTCATTTATTTGATAACGCCGTGGAATTGCCTAAATTCATAAGACCATGGCATAACTTATTGTGTCAATGACACACATTGACAGTATGCATATATACAACACTCCCCCTGTGACAACAAAATGCCTGCAAATTAAATTCAGCCAAACTGGTGCAAAGACGCACAATGTTGGCCGCCTGACGCACCAAACCTGGGCCTTCTCGCAATATTCTGTCAAAAGTAAGTCTCGGCATATAAACGCCGTATTTACATTGCAGACGCGTATTCAGATGCAAATATTGTTCGGACAAATATCGAATTTGACTAATTTTTGTTGCATTTCGATCATCGTTTCCAGCATAAGTATATTTGTTCTACGACCAAATCAAGGGAAAGAAGGTCCGTCCTTACGCTCACGCGCTACCCAGTCTCATGTCGGGGGTCACGCCGGATCCCCGGCCCCGCGCCAGGGCCATCCATGGCCGCCGCTTTCCCCACACGGCTTTGATGACGGCAAGTAAAATGACGCTTTTGTTCGCCCCCTATCTTGTTGCCTCACCAGCAACCACTCCCCATGCTCCGTATCAACGAACTCAAACTCCCCCTGAACCACCCCGAAGCGGCCCTGCGCGACGCCATCCTGGCCCGCCTCGGCGTGCCCGACGCCGACCTCGTCGACTTCAGCGTCTACAAGCGCAGCTACGATGCGCGCAAGAAGGCCGCCATCGTGCTGACCTATTCGATCGACGCCGACGTGCGTGATGAAGCGGCCGTGCTGGCGCGCCTTGCGACCGACCAGCACGTGATGCCCTCGCCCGACGTCGGCTACAAGTTCGTGCAGGTGAACAAGCCGGCCCCCGGCACCCCGCGTCCGATCGTGGTCGGCACCGGCCCCTGCGGCCTGTTCGTGGCGCTGGTCCTGGCGCAGATGGGCCTGAACCCGATCATCCTGGAGCGCGGCAAGGTCGTGCGCGAGCGCACCGTCGATACCTTCGGCTTCTGGCGCAAGCGCAAGCTCAACACCGAGTCGAACGTGCAGTTCGGCGAGGGCGGCGCAGGCACCTTCTCGGACGGCAAGCTGTACAGCCAGATCAAGGACCCGCTGCACCACGGCCGCAAGGTGCTGACCGAGTTCGTGCGCTTCGGCGCGCCGGAAGAAATCATGTACGTCAGCAAGCCGCACATCGGCACCTTCCGCCTGGTCAAGATGGTCGAGCAGATGCGCGCCGAGATCGTCCGCCTGGGCGGCGAGATCCGTTTCGAGACGCGCGTGGACGACGTGCTGATCGAAGAGACCGGCGGCGTGCGCCAGGTGGTCGGCGTGCGCCTGGCCAGCGGCGAAGAGATCGCGACCCGCCACCTGACGATGGCGATCGGCCACAGCGCGCGCGACACCTTCCAGATGCTGTACGAGCGCGGCGTGTACGTCGAAGCCAAGCCGTTCTCGATCGGCTTCCGGGTCGAGCACCCGCAGTCGCTGATCGACGTCTGCCGCTTCGGCCCCAACGCCGGCAACAAGCTGCTCGGCGCGGCCGACTACAAGATCGTGCACCACGCCTCGAACGGCCGCTCGGTCTACAGCTTCTGCATGTGCCCGGGCGGCACCGTGGTCGCCGCCTCGAGCGAGGAAGGCCGCGTCGTCACCAACGGCATGAGCCAGTATTCGCGCGCCGAGCGCAACGCCAACAGCGCGATCGTGGTCGGCATCACGCCCGACGACTATCCGGGCCACCCGCTGGCCGGGATCGACTTCCAGCGCGAGCTCGAATCGCGCGCCTTCGTGCTGGGCGGCGGCACCTATGACGCGCCGGGCCAGCTGATGGGCGACTTCGTCAAAGGCAGGCCCTCGACCGAGTTCGGTTCGGTGACGCCGTCGTTCCGGCCGGCCGTGCACCTGACTGACCTGGCGACCTCGCTGCCGGATTACGCGATCCTGGCGCTGCGCGAAGCCTTCGTCGCCTTCGACAAGCAGATCAAGGGCTACTACAAGGAAGACGCGGTGCTTACCGGCGTCGAGACCCGCACCTCGTCGCCGATCCGCATCAAGCGCAATAACGACGACCTGCAAAGCCTGAACACGCGCGGCCTGTTCCCGGCCGGCGAAGGCGCCGGCTATGCCGGCGGCATCATGTCGGCCGCGGTGGACGGCATCCGCGTGGCCGAGGCGGTGGCCAGGGCGATGGCGGCCAGGTGAACGAGCAGGTGAGCGACCGCGCCGCCAGCGCCCAGGGCGTCGCTGCGCCGGCGCTGGCGATCCTGGGTTCGCTGGTGTCGGTCAATGCCGGCGCCGCCTGGGCCAAGGGCCTGTTCCCGGCGGTCGGCAGCGCCGGCGTGGTGGCGCTGCGGGTCGGATTGTCGGCCCTGATCCTGCTGGCCATCGTGCGGCCGTGGCGCTTTTCGCTGCGCCGCGCCGATGTGCCCGATCTCGTCATCTACGGCGTGATGCTGGGGGCGATGAACCTGTTCATCTACCGCTCGTTCGAACGCATTCCGCTCGGGATCGCGGTCGCGATCGAAGTCACCGGGCCGCTGGCGGTGGTCATCCTGTCCTCGCGCCATGCGCGCGACTTCCTGTGGGTGATCCTCGCCGGCGCGGGCTTGTGGCTGCTGCTGCCGGTGCGCGACGCGGCGAACGCGGCGACCGCGCTCGACCCGGCCGGCGTGGTCTATGCGCTGGCGGCGGCGTTCTGCTGGGCGATGTACATCGTGTTCGGCAAGCGGGTATCCATGCTGGACGGCGGCCAGGCGGTCTCCTGGGGGCTGCTGGCGGCCTGCGTGTTCGTGGTGCCGTTCGGCGTGATCCACGCCGGCGGCGACCTGCTGACGCCCGCGGTGCTGGGCGGCGGCCTGGCGGTGGCGCTGCTGTCGTCCGCCCTGCCCTATACGCTCGAGATGAAGGCGCTCAGGCGCCTGCCGCGGCGCGTGTTCGGCATCCTGGTCAGCGCCGGCCCCGCGGTGGCGGCGCTGGCGGGTTTCCTGCTGCTGGGCGAACGGCTCACCACCGTGCAATGGCTGGCGATCGCGCTGGTGACGCTGGCCTGCGCCGGCGCGGCGGCGACGGCCGATCGACGCTGACCGGCAGAGCCGTCCACGCGTTCATCACAGCCAGCCGGCCTTCTTGAAGCGGCGGTACAGGTAGGCGCACACGCCCACCATGGTCAGGAGCGCCAGCGGATAGCCCCACTTCCACTTCAGCTCCGGCATGAGCTCGAAGTTCATGCCCCACACGCCGGCGAAGGCCGTGAACACGGCGAAGATGGCGGCGTACGATGCCAGCTTTTTACTGACTTCGTTCTCCTCGATCGCCACCATCGACAGCGTCACCTGGATCGCGGTGTTGATCGTGTCGCGCACCGCGTCCAGGCGGCCGGCGATGCGGTACAGGTGGTCGTGCACGTCGCGGAAGTAATCCTGGGTCTCGGCCACCACGCCCGGCACCCGGCCGCCATACAGGCGGCCGACGGCGTCCATCAGCGGCACCGCGGCGTGGCGCAGTATCTGCGCCTTGCGCTTCAGTTCGTACAGGCGCTCGACGTTGGCGCGCTGCTTGCCCTGCATGCCGAAGATGTGGTCCTCGATCGATTCGAGCTCGGATTCGAGCATGTCGACCACCGGGAAATAGCGGTCGACCACGGCGTCGACCAGCGCGTACAGCACGAAGCCGGCGCCCTTCCTGAGTTGATGCGGCTCGCGCTCGGCGCGCGCGCGCACGCCCAGGAAACCCTGGCTGGCGTCGCGCCGCACCGACAGCACGTAGTTCTCGCCCGCGAACACGGCCAGCTGGCCGACGTTCAGTTCGTCCCCGGCCAGCTCCACGATCTGGGCCACGACGAACAGCGAGTCGCCGTATTCCTCGAGCTTGGGCCGCTGGTGGCCGCGCATCGCGTCTTCCACCGCCAGTTCGTGCAGGCCGAATTCTTCCTGCATCAGGGCGATGTCGGCGCTCGCCGGATCACGCAGGGCGACCCAGACGAAGGTGTCGTCCTGTTTCAGGTATTCGCTGATATCCTCGACCGGGATATCGGATAGTTTCTTGCCTTCCTGGTAGGCGACGCAGTTGATCAGCATGGGGTGAAAAATGAGGTGAAAAGGTAGAGCAGGCGATGCTGGAGCTTACACCACCGGCCGCCCTTTTCACCACCAGGCTTGACGACGAGGCTATTCTTCGCGCGCGCCGTCGATCCCCAGTTCCACGATCTTGCGCGTGATGGTGTTGCGCCCGATCCCGAGCCGCATCGCGGCGTCGTTCTTGCGGCCGTGCGTATGCTTGAGGGCTGTCCTGATCAGGGCCGATTCGAACTGGCGCCCAAGGATGTCCATCACGTCCATCTGCCCCGCGCTGAGCATGCCGGCGGCCTGCAGCTCCAGGAGGTCGATCCAGCCATCGGGCGAAGCCGGCGCCTGCGCCGCGGCCTGCATCACATACCCGCCCGCACCCACGCCGGCGCCGGCCACGGGCAACGCGCCCGTCCCCACCACGCCGTCGGCCAGCGGCACCGGATTCGCGCCGGCGCCCGCCTGGCCCTGGGTCAGGTCGCGCGGCAGGTCCTTGATCTCGACCGTCTGGCCGGGCGCCATCACGGTGATCCAGTTGCACAGGTTCTCCAGCTGGCGCACGTTGCCCGGCAATTCGAGGCCGGCCAGGAAACGCATCGCCTGCTCGCTCATGCGCTTCGGCTCGACGCCCAATTGGTGTGCGCTCTGCACCAGAAAGTGGCGCGTGAGGACCGGAATGTCGTCGCTGCGCTCGCGCAAGCTCGGCAGGCGCAGGCGGATCACGTTCAGGCGGTGATACAAATCTTCGCGGAACAATCCGTCGCGCACGCGCTGCTCGAGGTTCTGGTGGGTGGCGGCGATCACGCGCACATTGGCTTTCACCGGCTGGTGGCCGCCCACGCGGTAGAAGTGGCCGTCGGACAGCACGCGCAACAGCCGGGTCTGCAGATCGAACGGCATGTCGCCGATTTCATCCAGGAACAGCGTGCCGTCCTCGGCCTGCTCGAAGCGGCCGCGCCGCATCGCCTGGGCGCCGGTGAAGGCGCCGCGCTCGTGGCCGAACAGTTCCGATTCCAGCAAGTCCTTCGGGATCGCCGCGGTGTTCAGGGCAATGAAGGGCTGTTGCGCGCGCGGGCTGTGCTTGTGCAGGGCGCGCGCCACGAGTTCCTTGCCGGTCCCCGATTCGCCCGTGATCAACACGGTCACGTTCGACTGCGACAGGCGGCCGATGGCGCGGAACACCTCCTGCATCGCCGGCGCATGGCCCAGGATCTCGGGCGTCTCGGCCGGCAGCGCCTCGACGCTGGCCTCGCGCAGGCTTTCCTCCAGGGCGCGCCGGATCAGCGCCACCGCCTTGTCGATGTCAAAGGGTTTGGCGAGGTAATCGAAGGCGCCGCCCTGGAACGAGGACACCGCCGAATCGAGGTCCGAGAAGGCGGTGATGATGATGACCGGCAGGCCGGGATGGCGGGCCTTGACGGCCTGCAGCAGGTCGATGCCGGATTCGCCCGGCATGCGGATGTCCGACACCAGCACCTGCGGGGTGTCGGTTTCGAAGGCGGTCAGGGCCTCGCGCGCGTTGGCGAAGCTGCGGGTCTCCAGGCTTTCGCGCGCCAGGGCTTTTTCGAGCACCCAGCGAATCGATGCGTCGTCGTCGACAATCCAGATTGGTTTCATGTATTCGTGCTTCCCGCAACATGGATTCAATAAAGGACTGGTCGGCGCCCCGCTCGCCCGCGCTTATGGCAGGGGCAGCAGGATACGGAAATCCGTCAGTCCAGGCCGGCTTTCGCACTCGATCACCCCCAGGTGCTGCTGCACGAAGGTTTGCGCCAGCGTCAGCCCGAGGCCGCTCCCGCCGTCGCGCCCGGATACGAGCGGATAGAAAATGCGGTCGCGGATATCGGGCGCGATGCCCGGTCCATTGTCGATGATATGCAAGTCTAATGCCAGCCCGTAACGAACCTTCGCCAGGGTGACCTGGCGCGCCACGCGGGTGCGTAACGTGATCTCGGCGTCGCCCTGCGCCATGCGGCTCGCCAGGGCCTGGGCGGCGTTGTGGGCGATGTTCAGCACCACCTGGATCAGCTGCTCGAAATCGCCGCGAAATTCCGGGATCGAGGCGTCGTAGTCGCGCTTGATCGTCAAGCCCTGCGAGAATTCGGCCAGGATCAGGCTGCGCACCCGCTCGCACACCTCGTGGATATTGACGTCGCCGACGATGTGGGGCTTGCGGTGCGGCGCCAGCAACCGGTCGACCAGGGTTTGCAGGCGGTCGGCTTCCTTGATGATCACCTGCGTGTATTCCTGCAGCTCGAGCAGGTGGTGCGGCGGCAGTTCGAGTTCCAGCAACTGCGCCGCGCCGCGGATGCCGCCCAGCGGGTTCTTGATCTCGTGCGCCAGGTTGCGGATGAGTTCCTTGTTGGCCTGGCTCTGGTCGAGGATGCGCTCCTCGCGGTCGAGCTTCAACTGCTGCACGTTCTCGCGCAGCTCGATCAGGAGGGTGCCGTCGCCCAGCGCGCTGACGATGCTGTTCACGTGCAGCGGCTCGCGGTTGTTGCGCTGCAGGGTCAGGTCCTGGCGCAGGTCGGCGTAATGGTGGGCCAGCGCCTGGCAGATCAGGGCGGCCAGCTCGGCGCCGTTCTGGAACAGCTCGGGCAGCCGATGGCGCTGCAGCGACTTGAGCGACAGCTCCATCAGGTTCTCGGCGGCGGCGTTCGCATACAGCACTTCGCCGTCGGCGCCGGTCAGCAGCACGGCCGAGGCCAGCAGGTCGAGGCCGGCGTAGCGCGCCGGATCGCCCGCGTCAAAGGCGGAGGCGTCGTTCAAAGGTGGCAGGGTCATCTGATATTGCCGATCTCGCGCCGCAGCGCCTCGATATTGCGTTCGGTCCGGTTGATCTCGTCGCGCAGGGACGCCACCCGCGCCTGGTACTTGGCGTAGTTACGCTCGTTGCCCTGGCGCTCGGGCTCGCCGTTGTTGAATTCCTTCCTGAGGTCGGCCAGCTTGCGTTCCTCGATGCGCAGCTCGTCGCCCAGGATGTCGCGCCGCTCCTGGTCGCGCGCGCGCTGCACCACGTTGTCCACCCGCGGGAAACCCGACGGGGCGCTGGCGGCGGCCGGGCTCGGCGAGCTGGCCGAACCCGACCCGCCGGACGAACGCGGGGCCGGGATCGGCGCCGAAGCCGGCGGCGAGCTGTAGCCGGTGTCGATCAGCTGGCATTTGCCGACCTTGGTGTCGGTGTACAGGGGGCGGCCGTTGGCATCGAGACAGCGGTAGATCTGGGCCTGGGCCGAGGCGCCAAACAGCAGGGCGAACATGGCCACGGCGCCGTGAAAAACGATGTTTGTCATTCCAATCACTCGGTAGCTTGCATCAGCGGGAAGATGCATTGTAGTCGCGCCCGACTATACCCGAAGCAACAAAAAACGCGGGGAAAGCCATGGCTTTCCCCGCGTTTCGTGGCATCGCCGTCAAGCTTGGCGATGCGCAGGCACAACAGTATTGATCAACCGATCACGACGAGTAGTACATGTCGAATTCGGCCGGGTGCGGGGTCATGCGCAGACGCTGCACTTCGTTCATCTTCAGCTCGATGTAGGCATCGATCATGCTGTCGCTGAACACGCCGCCGCGGGTCAGGAACTCGCGGTCCTTGTCCAGCGCTTCCAGCGCTTCCTCGAGCGAGGCGCAGACGGTCGGGATCAGCTTGTCTTCTTCCGGCGGCAGGTGGTACAGGTCCTTGGTCGCGGCTTCGCCCGGGTGGATCTTGTTCTGGATGCCGTCCAGGCCGGCCATCATCAGCGCGGCGAAGCACAGGTAGACGTTGGCCAGCGGATCCGGGAAGCGGGTCTCGATGCGGCGGCCTTTCGGGTTTGCCACGTGCGGGATGCGGATCGAGGCCGAACGGTTGCGGGCCGAGTAGGCCAGCTTGACCGGGGCTTCGTAGCCGGGCACCAGGCGCTTGTACGAGTTGGTGCCCGGGTTGGTGATCGCGTTCAGCGCGCGTGCGTGCTTGATGATGCCGCCGATGTAGAACAGCGCGGTTTCCGACAGGCCGGCATAGCCGTCGCCGGCGAACAGGTTCTTGCCGTCTTTCCAGATCGACTGGTGCACGTGCATGCCCGAGCCGTTGTCGCCGTTGATCGGCTTCGGCATGAAGGTCGCGGTCTTGCCGTAGCTGTGGGCCACGTTCCAGATCACGTACTTCATGTTCTGGGTCCAGTCGGCGCGCTCGACCAGGGTCGAGAACTTGGTGCCGATTTCATTCTGGCCGGCGCCGGCCACTTCGTGGTGGTGCACTTCGACCGGGATGCCCATCGATTCGAGGATCAGCGACATTTCCGAGCGCATGTCCTGGAACGAATCGACCGGTGGCACCGGGAAGTAGCCGCCCTTGACGGTCGGACGGTGGCCGCTGTTGCCGCCTTCGATTTCCTTGTCGGTCGCCCACGACGATTCGTCCGAATCGATCTTGACGAAGCAGCCCGACATGTCGATCTTCCAGCGGATCGAGTCGAAGATGAAGAATTCTGGTTCCGGGCCGAAGTAGGCGGTGTCGCCGATGCCCGACGACTTCAGGTAGGCTTCGGCGCGCTTGGCGATCGAGCGCGGATCGCGGTCGTAGCCCTTGCCGTCCGACGGTTCGATGACGTCGCACTGCATGAACAGCGTGGTCTCTTCCATGAACGGATCGAGGTTGGCGGTGTTCGGGTCCGGCAGCAGGAGCATGTCCGAGGCTTCAATACCCTTCCAGCCGGCGATCGACGAACCGTCGAAGGCGTGGCCGGATTCGAATTTGTCCAGGTCGAAGTGCGACACCGGGACCGTGACGTGTTGTTCCTTGCCGCGGGTATCGGCGAAGCGTAAATCAACGAATTTGACTTCGTTATCCTTGACCAGTTGCATTACATCTGCGGCGGACTTTGCCATTCGGAATCTCCTAATTGAAAAAAGGATGTCGCGTCCTGAGACCGACAACTTGCATCATGTTGAAGCAGGAAGCATGCCAACTTGGTGACACACCCCGTGCCATCTCGTTTGCATGAGGCCATGCATAAATCGCTCTTGGGGGACCGGCCAGTTTACCCATAAAATCGCGTCGATCGGCAGACTTGCCGAAAGATTGTCAGTGCAGACTGGATGCACCAATCAAGTGCAAAAACATGCCGATGCACCATTCCAGAGCAGGATACACTGATCCATCGTGGTGCAGCGCAACCGAATGCCCAAAAACGGAACCAACATTATGACGATAGAAAATATTCTCGAGGAAGCGCGCCAACGTGGCGCAGGCCAGCCCTATGCCGGTGCAGTGACCCCGCAAGAGGCGTTCGAATTGCTCAAAAGCAGCCCGAAGGTCAAGCTGGTCGACGTGCGCACCAATGCCGAACGCGACTGGGTGGGCCGGGTCGCCATCCCCGACGCCCAGCACGCGGCGGTGCAGTGGGCCACCTATCCGGGCGGCGTGCCGAACCCGGACTTCGGCGCCCAGCTCGAACGCGTGGCGAACAAGGACGACACCCTGCTGTTCCTGTGCCGCTCGGGCGTGCGCTCGCGCCACAGCGCCCGCGTGGCGACCGAACTCGGTTATGCGAACGCCTTCGACATTCTCGAGGGCTTCGAGGGCGACAAGGATGGCGAAGGCCATCGCAAGACGATCGGCGGCTGGTGCAAGGCGGGATTGCCGTGGGTCGGGGCATGAGCGGGCAGCCCGGTGTCGGGATGAGCACCCCCATCGAACGCCTGGCGACGGCGCGAGAACTGGCCGACCAGGGCCGCTACGACGCCGCGCTGCAAGCGCTGGCCTGGTTCCACGAGCACGCGCTCGAACACGACCCGTCCCTGCAAGGCGTGCGCCGTTCCTACGCCCTGGCCGACTGGGCCATGCTGGCCGAGGCCCATCCGCCGGCGGCGGTGGCGCTCGAAGCGGTACGCGAGCGCAATACCGCCCTGCTGCTGGCCGGCCAGGGCAACCGCGACCACCTGCTCGACGTGGTCTCGATCGACCATGCGTGCGACCAGCCGGTGCGCACGCGCGACTTGTTCGTGAAGCTGGAAGCGCTGGCGCCGGCGCTGGCCGCTTCCTGCATCCGGGTCGTGCTGCCGCAGGTGATCGCCGCCGGCGACGCCGCGCTGGCCGAACGCCTGATGCCGAACCCGGAAGAAAACATCCGCCAGCATGCCGACTACCTGATGGACGCCTTCCGCGCGCGCCGCCAGCGGTTCACCGGCGCGCCCAGCATTCCGGCCGAAATCCACAATTATGTGCAGGACGTGAACGCCATCCTGGACGTGCTGGCGGCGCGCGGCCGGCACGCCGACGTGCGGCGCCTGCGCCGGCTGGCGGCCGACGCGATTCCCGCCACCACCCTGCGCCGCGAGGTGCGCGCAGCGCTCGTTCCCGGGGCGCCGGCATGGTACGAGCGCGGCGTCCCGCGCCGTCGCAACGAACGGGTCAGCTAGGGTTGGGCCTAATCGGGCCGGGGATCGCAGGCAGCGGACGAATCAGCCGTTTCCGCGCGCCGGATGGCCCGGCGCTGCGTGTTGGTCTGCTTCGCGGCCTGCTTCTCGGTTCGCTTCTCCGTCTGCTTCTCGGTCCGCGTCGCCGGCCGCGCCATCCTGCTGCCAGCCGCGTACGCGTTCGCGCACCAGGTGGATATGGCTGCGCAGCCGGTACAGTTCGTCCGCGTAGGCCAGCGGCACCGAGATGTGGTTGACGCGGTCTTCGAGGCTGTCCAGGCGTCGCTGCAAGTCGGTGCGCACCTTGTCGTCCGGCGCCGCGCCGCTGTCCTCGAACGCCTGCTCGATCGCGCGCAATTCGCCATACCAGCGGTAGACGCGCGAGCGCACCCGCCACACGTAGATCGGCGGCACGATCTTCGACAGCGGAATCAGGAGCGCGGTGAGCGCCACCACCACCACCCACAGGCGTTCGGCCAGGTTGGCCAGCCAGAAGCTCAGGTAGCGCTGCATGAAGGGCGGCCCGTCGCGGTAGTAGCGCGCGGCTTCCGGCGCCACCGGGATCTCGGTGTACTTGGGCGACGGAAACTGGCCCTGCTGCTGGAACCAGCCTGCCCCGCCGTGGATCTCGGTGGCGGCCTTCACCAGCAGGCCCACCAGGGCCGGATGGATTTCCTCGCGCGCCACCAGGGTCGCGGTCGGCGCGATCAGGTGGTAATCCTGGTCCGGGATATTGCGTCCCAGGTCGACGATCCCGCGCGGCAGCACCACGTGGGTAAGGAACGGCAGGCGCCGCGTGTACGCCTCGGCCTGGGCGAAGTCGAACAGCTTGACGCCGGGCGTCTGCAGCAGCATCTGGATCAGCGGCGCTTCCGGCGCCGACGCAAACACCAGGCCGTCGATACGGCCCGCCAATAGCTCCACCGTGGCCGGCGTATCGGCCAGGTCGCCGATGCGCACCTCCAGCGGCGCGATGCCGTTGGCGTCGAGCACCTGGCGCAGCAGGCGCGGCACGCCGGTGCCTTCCGGGCCCAGGTTGATGCGCTTGCCGCGCAGGTCGGTCAGCTTCGTGATGTCGGCGTCCGCGCGCAGGAACAGCCACACCGGTTCGGTGAACAGGCTGCCCAGCGACACCAGGTCCTGGCGCCCGGCGCTGTCCCCGGCATCGGCGTTCATCGTCTCGCCGTCGGTCGAGCCGCTCTGCACGAAGGCGACGTCGGCCTCGCCCGCCAGCAGGCGCCGCAGGTTGTCGCGCGAGCCGAGCGTCGGCGCCAGCGTCACTTTGATCTCGTCGCGCGCGAGCACGGCGGCGTACTGCTTGCCGAAGGTTTCGTAGGCGGAGTTTTCCTGGCCGGTGGCCAGGCGCAGGCTGCGCGGCGGCGCCGGATCGACCCACCAGTAGGCCAGCAGCAGCGCCGCGCCGACCAGCAGGATGGTCGGGCCGGAGGCCACGACCAGGTCGCGCAGCGAGACGATGCTGAAATTCTGCAGGCGCGCGCGCAGGCCTTTCACCTGCGCGCCGCCGCGCGCGCCCCGGCCTGGCTTCAGCGCACGCACTGGCGCTGGGCCGGCGCCGCCGGCGTCGCGCCCGGCGGCGCCGGCTCGATCATCGGCATCAGGCTCGGCGCCAGCGTCGCCAACAGCTGCACCGGCAGCGCGCTGGTGAAGTCGTAGTGTTCCGACTGCGGGCCATGCACATACGCCGTCATGCTGCCGTAGAAGCGTTCGCCGATATTGAACACGAACGTCGCCGACCGGTTCACGTAGCGCGATTCGACCAGGCGGCCGCCGCGCGCATACACGTCGAAGCGCTGGTCGCCGGTGCCGGTCTTGCCGCCCAGCGCGATGACGCTGCCGTCGGCCTGCACGAAGGCGGTCTTGACGCGCTTGGCGGTGCCGTCCGAGACCACGCCCTGGATGGCGTCGGCCACGGTGCGCGCGACTTCGGGCGCCAGCACCTGTTGCTTGCCGCCGCCCTTGTTGCGCTTGACCAGGGTTTCGTACGGCGTGTCCTTGGCGAAGTGCAGCGAATCGATGCGCTCGATGGGTTTACGCACGCCGCCGTTGACGATGATGCCCATCAGCTCGGCCAGCGAGGCCGGACGGTCGGCCGAGGCGCCCAGCGTGGTCGCGTACGACGGCACCAGCGAATCGAAGGGGTAGCCCATCTTTTTCCACTGGGCGTGGATCTTGAGGAAGGCCTCGACCTCGAGCAGGCCGGCGATGCGCTTGTCCTGGGCGTTCTTGCGGCTGGTCTTGAACAGCCATTGGTAGACTTCCTGGCGCTCCTTGACGCTGGCCGCCGTCACCTCGGACCAGGTGGCCTTGGGGTGGGTGCGCAGGTAGCTCACCAGCCACAGTTCGAGCGGATGCACCGAGGCCACGTAGCCGCGGTCGGCCAGCGACATATTGCGCGGATCGTACATCTCGTACATCTTCGGGATGCGTTCCGGATCGACCTCGTTGGCCGACGGCAGGGTCGCGTGGATGAAGGCGCCGAACTGGTCCAGCGTGGCGTTGGGCGCCACCGTGCGGTGGGCCGCGGCCAGCTTCGAGGCCAGCGGACGCACGCCGGAGAACAGCAGCGCTTCGATCTGCGCCGGGGTCTTGCCCTTGTACTTGTTCCAGAACTTGGCCAGGAAATCCTTGCCTTCGTTGTCGGCAAAGCGCGCCAGGTAGGCGGCGCGGCGCGGATCGTTGGCGTCGGCCAGCAGCTGGGCCGAGGAACCCGGCAGCTGGAACATGTAGTAGCGCACCACGTCGCGCATCATGCGCACGAACACCAGGTTCGTGGACTGGCGCAGGGCCTGGTGCACGTCCATGATCTTGCTGTCGTCGAGCTTGCTGAAGTTGCCGAACGTGTGCAGGCCGCCGCCGGTCATGAAGCGCTCGCCGGGGCTGGCCGAGTAGCGGCGCGCCATGGCGGCGTCGAGCATGGGCTTCAGGCCGCGGTCGGCGCCGTCCGGCAGGGTCTGGAAGTATTCCAGCGCCCATAGCGACAGGCGGTCCTTCGGATCGACCTCGACGCCGTGCAGGCCGATCTTGTCCAGCGGCGCGAAGCGCTTGTGCAGCTGGTCGACGATGTCGAGATAGGTCACCAGCGTGCGCAGCTTGGCGGTCGAGCCGAGGTCGAGCTTGGCGCCTTCGTTGATGTCGAGCGGCTGGTCGTAGTTGTCGGTCTGGACCCGCAGGTAGTTGACGTGCTCGCCCCGCTCCATCAGCGTGAAGCTGTACACCACCTGGGCCGGGTCGCCATTGCCGAGCATGCCCTTGCCGGTCAGGCCGGCCGCTTTGGCGTGCTCGGCGTCGGACAGCTGGCGCAGGGCCGCCGTCACCGCCTGCTGGGCAGTGCCGTCCAGGGTCGAGACCACCGACAGGTCGAGGCGGTCGACGTTGTACAGGCGCGTGTCGCCGATCAGGAAGCCGAGGTGGTTGCGCACCGCGTTGGCCGCCTTGCGCGACACGAAGGCGTCGGCCGGCGGCGGCGCCACGCCGCTGTGCAGGGCCGGCTGCAGTTTGGCGCTCAGGGCGGCGTCGCGCAGCTGGGGCGAGATCACGCCGGCCTGGGCCAGCACGCGCAGGTGGCTGTCGGTCAGGATTTCGAGGTCGGGCTCGCCGGCGCCCAGGTAATAGGCCGGGCGGCGCTGGGCAATCATCAGGGACAGCGCTTCCTTGTAGGCCAGCACGGCGTCCGGGCTCGTCATCGGGCCCTTCAGCATCTCGTTCACCTTGGCGAAGTCGCGGCCATACCAGACCCACAGGCCGTCGCCGATGCCGTTCACCTCGCCATAGCCGGACTTGGCCGACAGCGGCACCGTGTTCAGGTAGTCGAGCACGATCTGGCGGCGCGCACCGGTGGTGTCTTCGCCGTCCTGGTAGGCGCGCAGGGTGGCCGAGGCCATCTGGATGATCTTGTCGGTGGTCGAGCTGGTGCGACCTTCAGGCGAATGCCGGTACTTCTCGATCTGGGTCGCCAGCGTGCTGCCGCCGGCCACGCGGCCGGCGCCGCCCAGGCCGACGCTGGACAGGCTCTTGTCGAACACCGCCTTCGAGAAGCGGTCCCATTCGACCGCGGGGTTGCGGCGCGGATTGCTGGCGTCGAGCAGTTCGCGGTTCTCAATGAACAGCAGGCTCTGCACCAACAGCGGCGGCGCGGCGTCGAACTTGTCGTAGAAGCGCTCGGGGAAGCGCGAGGTATAGATCGGCTGCGCGCGGCAATCGAGGATCTCGAGGCCGACCTTGGTTTTCTCGTGGTAGGTCGCATACAGGCCGAGGTCGGCCATCTTGAGCATCTGCGGCGAGATGCGCGCCTGGCTTGCTATCGCATAGTCGCGCGTCTGCAGCCGCTCGAGGTAGCGCGGCAGGCCGGCATAGCCGAGCCGGGTGTCATACGGGCTGGCGGCCGGGAAGCGGATCGCCTCGCTGGGACCGTTTTCCATGCGGAAGGTCAGCTCGCTGGCCATGTCGGCAAACATTTTCGCCTGCAGGCGCGAGGTGCGCGTCTCCAGCACCACCCAGGCCGCCAGCAGCGCGGTCAGCGCCAGCAGGCCGAGCACCAGCCACAGCTTCCAGCGCCGCTTGCGCGGGGCTGGCTCGTCGTCGCCGGGTTCGCCCGCCGGGCCGGCGGGAATGCCGCCGTTGCCCGCCAGGTGCGGAAAGGCTTCGTACAGGGGGACGTCATTGCCGCCGGCCGCGAGCGCAGGCGCGCCCTCCACGGCCGCGCTCGCGGCACTGGCGCCCTCCGGCGCCGCGGAAGTCGCGACCGCCTCGCCGAAGCTCGGCTCGAAGGTCGGCTCACTGCGCTCGTTGGCGGCACGTTTGTCGGACACATTGCTTGGCCGTCGTTGACGGCGAATACTTTCCATGATGGCTTAACCGGTCTGAATCAAAACGCTAGCAATCCCCGCCAACCTGCTCGCCATCCGTGGTGCTGCTGGTCCGTTCGAGTGATCGTGATCTTTGTTAGTTCGCGTACGGTGCGATCCCACTCCAGACCGCACCATCCGTAGGCAATATTCCACCACATCAATACGTCCTACGCGAGGCGCCGTTTAACAAATTTGCTGCGCTTGGAATATTTTCGCAAAAAAACAACGAGGTCTTGGCTGAGTGATATTGAAGCGTGCAATTCAAGCAAGCACCCCCGGTAGTTATAGCTACCAATATTTAACGCGCTGGAAATGCCTTCGGTGCACAGCCAAGTTTGATCCATGTCGAAAAGGGGATCACGCGGGCTGCGTCGCCGCTTCCGCGCGCAGTTCTTCCAGTGCTTGCAGGCAGTAATACTGGAACCAGAGTCCGGCGAACAGGAAGATCATGACGTACAGCCACAGCGACACCAGGGCCAGGATCGGGAACAGCACGATCGACAGCACCGCGCCGCCCATCCAGACGATGCCCGGCAGCGCGCCGGCCAGGCCGGTGACGAAGCCGATGGCGAGCAGGGCCGGGCGGCGGCGGCGCATCAGCGCCAGGCGTTCGGCCTGGGTGGCGTGGGCCGCCAGCGCGTCGTAGGTCATCACGCGCGACGTCACCCAGGCCCACAGGCTGGCCTGCACCAGCCAGGCCAGCGGCGGCACCGCGTACAGCGGCAGGGTGAACAACCACAGCAGGGCGAACACGGCGACGCTGCCCAGGTTGATCGCCACGCTGCCGAAGAAGGAGCCGCCCTCCTTCCTGGCAAGCTGGGGAAAGTGGCGCTTGCCGACATAGGCTTCGATGGCCGGCATCGCCACCACGCCCACGAACAGCAGGGCCGAGCCGATCTTGAGCGGCAGCAGCAGCACGATCGCCAGCAGCGGCACCACCATCACCTTGAGCATGCCCAGGCCGACCATCTCCAGCATGCTGCCGCTGGTCTCGAAACCGCCGTACTCGACGAACATGCCGTGCAGCCAGTCGAGCAGCGGCTGCAGGCCCAGCCACATGCCCACGCTCCACAGGCTCAGCGCCAGCAGCAGCGGCGCCAGCGACAGCAGCAGCATGCGGCCGCTGAACTGCGCGCGCAAGGCGCGCCGGCAGGCAGTCAATACACCGTTCATCGGGCTTTCCTTTGCAGCATGGTTTCTCCTGATGGCATGGCGGGATGGGATCAATGCCGCCATTTTACGTGATGGCACTTTCCGGACCCATGGACTACAATCGTCGTTCTATCTGAACAACAAGGAAGACCATGTCCACCATCACCACCGATTCCGGCCTGCAATACGAAGACCTCGTCACCGGCGACGGCGCCGAGGCCAAGGCCGGCCAGCACGTCACCGTGCATTACACCGGCTGGCTGCGCAACGACGACGGCAGCCTGGGCGCCAAGTTCGATTCGAGCAAGGACCGCAACGACCCGTTCGAGTTCGCGCTCGGCGCCGGCCACGTGATCCGCGGCTGGGACGAAGGCGTGCAGGGCATGAAGGTCGGCGGTTCGCGCCGCCTGACCATCCCGGCCAGCCTGGGCTACGGCGCACGCGGCGCCGGCGGCGTGATCCCGCCGAACGCCACCCTGATCTTCGACGTCGACCTGCTGGCCGTCTGAGCGCGGGTGATTGAAAAGTAAAACGCGCCCCATGCGCCGTCCGTGACGGCGCATGGGGCGACGGTTTCTCCGTGCGCCGTCCTGGCGCCGGCTTTTGAACATCTCCTCTAAAGTGCGGCCCGATGTCCCGCGCCCGCCCGTCTCCTGGGCTAAGATGCCTGCCGCGTTGTCCTAGCGACAATATCGCAATCAACCATCACAGGAGTTTCCATGAGCTTGCAGGAACAGTTCAACCAGGCCCAGATCGATTCGAAGAACCTGTCGGAGCGTCCCGACAACATGACCTTGCTGAAGATTTACGCGCTGTTCAAGCAGGGCTCGAGCGGCGACGTGAGCGGCGAGCGTCCTGGCATGACCGATTTCGTGGCGCGCGCCAAGTACGACGCCTGGGCCGGCCTCAAGGGCACCTCGCAAGAGGAAGCCCAGCAGCAGTACGTCGACCTGATCGACGAGCTGAAGGGCTGAAGGGCTGATCGTTCGCCACGGATTGATCGCTATCCAGGTTCGCACCGGTAGGGTCGGCGGGTTTCCCGCCGACGCGGCGATTGCCAGCCGCTCCGGCGCCGCGCCGGATGATCTCGCCGCCAACCATCACCGCGTCGGCGGCGCAGCCGCCGACCCTACGCGGCGGCGGCGAAGGTCTTGCGCATCTTTTCCGCCACCTTGGCCTCGATGGCCGGCGCGAACGCGCCCATGAAGAAGCCCAGGCGGATGCGCATCGCGGCGCGCCGGTCTTCCAGGGTCAACATGCCCTCCACGCCGCTGCGCTCGAAGCGCAGCACATCGCCGTCCCACTTGCATTCCAGCCCGTATTCGGCCGCGATACGCTGCGCCACCTTCTCGGCCGCCGAACGCGCCGCGTCCGGGCTCAGGCTGTGCTGCTGGACGATGCTGATTTCCGCCATCTGACTGATCCTTCCTGAATCGATTGCAAACAATCCGCCATGATGCCAGTTGCGGCCGGGCTATGCCAGAGCTCGCTACAACAGCCCGAGCGCACACAGGCTTGACGGGTATCAAAGCGTGCCCAGCAGGGAGCGCGAGGATGAAGGCGCCAGCCCGTCATTTACGCGAGGAATCAATATGGAAAGCCCCGTCGTGCAGCCGAACCGCCTGTTGCCGAGCGACCCCGATGCGCCGCCGGTCGCGCAGCCTCCGGTGCGCTTTGTCCCCACCCCGAGCGCCCCCTACCGCCAGCAGCAGCGCGCCGCGCGCCTGCTCGAAGAACCCGAGCTCCCCGATCCGGCCGCGCCATCGGCCACTGAACCACCGCCGCACGCCTTCGGCGCCCGCGTCCTCATCTGGAAGCAAGATCCCTCGGTCAGCGAAATCGGCACCCGCAAGGCCTTCCTGCCCGGCGTGGTGCTGGCCGGCCCGCGCGACGCCCGCATCGCCCCCGGCGAGCCGGGCATTCCTGCGGTCGAGCCCAATGCCTTCGGCGACTTCGTCACCCAGCCCGACACGCCGCAGTTCGACGCCGTCCATACCTTCGTCGTGGTGCGCCAGACGCTCACCATGTACCAGCGCGCCCTGGCCGCCGCCGGCAGCGCCATGCCGCTGCCCTGGCAATGGAACAGCAGTACCGACACGCAGCCGCTGCTGGTCTTCCCGCACGGCCTGCCGAACGTCATGAACGCCTTCTACAGCCGCAACCAGGCCTGCCTCAAGTTCGGCGACTTCATTCCCAACGGCGCGAGCGAACGGGTGTTCACCTGCCGCTCGCTCGACATCGTGTCGCACGAGACCGCCCACGCGGTGCTCGACGGCATCAAGCCGCGCTGGCTGCAGGCCGACGCCCCGCCCCAGACCGGCGGCCTGCACGAAGCCTTCGGCGACCTCACCGCGATCTTCCTGGCCCTGTCCCAGCTCGACCAGTGCGAAGCGGTGATCGCCCAGACCAAGGCCGACCTGCACGACAAATCCTTCCTGACCGACATCGCCGAGCAGTTCGGGCTGGCGCTCGGCAACAGCACCGGCCTGCGCAATGCCGACAACGACCTCAAGCTGAGCGAGGCCGGCACCCAGGTGCACGCCATCTCGCAGGTGTTCACCGGCGCCGTCTACGATGTGCTGGCCGACCTGTTCGCACATGAGCGCGATCCCGGACGCGAAGACTGCGCCGCCGTCCTGCACCGGGTGGCCGGCTACCTGAGCGGCGTGCTGCTGCGCGCCCTGATCGCGGCGCCCGACGAAGCCGCCACCTATGCCGACGTGGTCAACGCCATGCTCCAGGCCGTCACCAGCGACGGCAGGCCGGCCGCCTATGCCGACGCCATCCGCCACCAGTTCAGCCGGCGCGAAGTCGTCGAGGCCGGCCATGGCGGCGCCCCCGACGCGGCGGCGTCCTTCGTTCCCGGGCTGCCCCTGGCGGCGCGGGTCTGCGACGCCCCCGGCGCGCGCCAAGACCGGCGCGCCTGCTGCGGCACCATGCAGCTGGCCGAATACGATTGCGCCGAGCGCGTGCTGGATGGCGAGGCGCGCCTGCTGGCGCGCTGGTGCTTCGAGCATGGCCGCCACGGGCCGGCGCTGCCCGGCCCGTCCGCCTCCCCGTCCGATTCGTCCGCCGAACCGTCGATGCTGGCATGAAGATCAGCGCCCGCGCCTGCGGCGGCTTTGCCGGGCTGGCCGAATCCTACGAGCTCGATACGGCCCGCCTGGCCGACGGGCCGGCGCTCGAGACGCTGCTGCGGCGCCTCGACTTCTTCGGCGCCGCCCCCGCCTGCCAGGTCGGCGCCGACCTGCCGCGCTGGGAAATCACGGTCGAGGACGGCGAGCGCTGCCACACGGTGTCCCTGCACGAGGACGGCAGCGGCGGCCAGTGGCAACACCTGCTCGACTACCTGCGCCGGGCCGGCGGGGCCGGATCTGGCGGTCACGCACGGTCGTGACGTTACCTGCCGGGGTGGTTTGTTTATCCCGGTCAACGACCAACGCAGGGCAGCTTGACAGCCAAAAAAACCGCACGCTCGTGCGGATTTTTCATTCATTTGCTTATGTAGATTGTGTATATAGGCGAGTTTGTGAGAAAAGCCGAATTGCCCTAAAATACAGTGCTTTGCTCTGTCCGGCCGGCCAATTTCGGGTAATTCCCGTCACGCGCCCGGCGACGCGACATCCCACCAATTGATAGGACTGTTATGACCCACGTTGTCACCGAATCGTGCATCCGTTGTCGTTACACTGACTGCGTCGATGTATGCCCGGTAGATTGTTTCCGGGAAGGCCCGAATTTCCTCGCCATCGACCCTGACGAGTGCATCGACTGCGCCGTCTGTGTCGCCGAGTGCCCGGTGAATGCGATCTATGCCGAAGAAGACGTGCCTAGCGACCAACAGCAGTTCATCAAGCTGAACGCCGATCTCGCGCGCTTCTGGCCGTCGATCACCAAGACCAAGCCGGCCCTGCCAGACGCGGACGATTGGAAAGACGTCAAGGAAAAGCTCGACCAACTGGCCCGCTGATACCGCCGCTGCGCCGCCCGTTCGGCGCCGGCCCGGGGTCGTTCTGCATGGCAGTGCTGGCTGCCATCGCCTCACCAATCAAAAATCACAGGAAGTAAGCGCATGACTATCAGTGCCACCCACGAAGCGGGCAGCATCGCTCCCAACAGTTCGTTCGCCGGCGCCATCGAAGCGGATGCCGTGATCATCGGCGCGGGCCCGGTTGGCCTGTTCCAGGTGTTCGAACTCGGCCTGCTCGAAATCAAGGCCCACGTCATCGATTCGCTGCCCGCCGTCGGCGGCCAGTGCGTGGAACTGTATCCGGACAAGCCAATCTATGACATCCCTGCCGTCCCGGTGTGCACCGGCCAGGAACTGACCGACAACCTGCTCAAGCAGATCGAACCGTTCGAGCCGACCTTCCACCTGGGCCAGGAAGTCACGACCGTCCAGCGCCGCGAAGACCAGCGCTTCAACGTCGAGACCTCGACCGGCACCCGGTTCATCACCAAGACCATCTTCATCGCGGCCGGCGTCGGTTCGTTCCAGGCGCGCACGATCAAGGTCGACGGCATCGACAAGTACGACGGCGAGCAGCTGTTCTATCGCGTCAAGGATCCGGCACGCTTCGAAGGCAAGAACATCGTCATCTGCGGCGGCGGCGACTCCGCGCTGGACTGGGCCCTGAACTTCGTCGGCAAGGCCGAGTCGGTCGTGCTGGTGCACCGGCGCGAGGATTTCCGCGCCGCCCCGGCCTCGGTCGCCAAGATGAAGGCCTTGTGCGACGAGTACGAGATGCAGCTGATCACCGGCCAGGTGACCGGTTTCGACGAAAAGGACGGCCAGCTGACCGAAGTGAAGGTCACCGGCGCCGACGGCGTCACCCGCCGCGTGCCGCTGGACATGCTGCTGGTGTTCTTCGGCCTGTCGCCGAAGCTGGGTCCGATCGCCGACTGGGGCCTGGACATCGAGCGCAAGCAGCTCAAGGTGATGGATACCGAGAAGTTCGAGACCAACGTCCCGGGCATCTTCGCCGTCGGCGACATCAACACCTATCCGGGCAAGAAGAAGCTGATCCTGTCGGGCTTCCACGAAGCCGCGCTGGCCGCCTTCGGCGCCGCGCCGTACATCTTCCCGGACAAGAAGATCCACATGCAGTACACGACGACCTCGCCGAAGCTGCACAAGATCCTGGGCGTCGAAACCCCGGTGTTCGACTAAGGACTTGTCCCGGCAGAGAACCTGTCCCGGCTGGCAGGAATCGCCCTGCCGGGTTTGACGCTGCCGCGCCACGTTCAGTAACTTGGCGGCGACAAAGTCCCCTGAAACGCCCCGCCCTGCGGGGCGTTTTTCTTTATGTGGGCCGCCCAACGGAGCGGGTCCGGGTAAATATGCTACAAGAGCACTATGCACAAGGGATCGCGCAACCCCTTGTTTCCACCCGCCAATGCAAATCCCCTATAATCGGATGAAGCTTATGCGCGGGCGATATCAGCGCAGTGTCAATACGAAGGATTACTTTATGCTTTATCAACTGCACGAGATGCAACGCTCCTTCCTGACCCCGCTGATGCAGTGGGCCGATGCGTCTTCGAAACTGTTTTCCAATCCCGTGTCGCCGTTTGCGCACACCCCGTTTTCCCAACGTATCGCCGCCGGCTACGAGCTGATGTACCGTCTCGGCAAGGAATACGAAAAACCGGCCTTCGGCCTGAAGACCACCACCATCAATGGTGAAGAGATCGGGATCAATGAGCGCATCGTCGTCGACAAGCCGTTCTGCGAGCTGCTTCACTTCAAGAAAGACATGAGCGACGCCGCCTTCGCCGCCCTCGACCAGCCGACGGTGCTGGTGGTGGCGCCCTTGTCGGGCCACCACGCGACGCTGCTGCGCGACACCGTGAAAGCCCTGCTGGTCGACCACGACGTCTACATCACCGACTGGACCGACGCCCGCATGGTGCCGCTGGCCGACGGCCCCTTCCACCTGGACGACTACGTCTTCTATGTGCAGGACTTCATCCGCCACCTGGGCCCGGACGTGCACGTGATCTCGGTGTGCCAGCCGACGGTGCCGGTGCTGGCCGCGATCGCCCTGATGGCGAGCAACAAGGATCCGAAGCTGCCCAGGACGATGACCATGATGGGCGGCCCGATCGACCCGCGCAAATCGCCGACCGCGGTCAACGACCTGGCCATCGAAAAGCCGTACGCATGGTTCGAGAACACCGTGATCTACGCGGTGCCGGGCAATTACCCGGGCTTTGGACGCAAGGTCTATCCGGGCTTCCTGCAGCACGCCGGCTTCATCGCGATGAACCCGGGCCGCCACGCCCAGAGCCACCGCGAGTTCTACCAGCACCTGGTGCGCGGCGACGACGATTCGGCCGAGGCGCACCGCAAGTTCTACGACGAATACAACGCCGTGCTCGACATGCCGGCCGAATACTATCTCGATACCATCAAGACCGTGTTCCAGGAATACAGCCTGCCGAAGGGCACCTGGAAAGTCGGCGGCCAGCTGGTGCGCCCGCAAGACATCGAGTCGGTCGCCCTGCTCACCGTCGAAGGCGAGCTGGACGACATCTCGGGCCTGGGCCAGACCAGCGCCGCGCTGACCCTGTGCAGCAGTATCCCGAAAGACAAGAAGCACGACTTCGTGGTCGAGAAAGCCGGCCACTACGGCATCTTCTCGGGCCGCCGCTGGCGCGAGATCGTGTGTCCGAAGATTACCGAGTTCATCCGCGCGAACGGATAAACCAGGCACCACAAACCGCAAAAGCCGTGGCACGCCACGAATTACGCTAAGTTAAGGCGAAAGTCTTCTTGAGTTAGCGTAAAAACGT
This sequence comes from Massilia sp. UYP34, assembly GCF_056279385.1. Lineage (NCBI taxonomy): Bacteria > Pseudomonadati > Pseudomonadota > Betaproteobacteria > Burkholderiales > Oxalobacteraceae > Massilia > Massilia sp. UYP34. The sequence goes on from NZ_JBWBRF010000018.1 coordinate 60,023, forward strand.
CGTCCCCACGAAGGTGGGGACCCAATCTTGCAAGCGATTCGACGACGTTTGCAGAACTTGGGTCCCCGCCTGCGCGGGGACGACGTATTTGATGGCTGGCTCAGCTTAACTTAACGGTATTAGTGGCATGCCACGGCTTTTTTCTTGTCGCTGCGCCTTCAGTGCGCCGTGACCACCTGCGCCACGCGCCCGGTCGCGATGGCGACCAGCGCATAGCTGTCGCCGGCATCGACCCACTGGTGCCCGGGCGGCGGCTTCGTCAGCCGCAACGCGCGCCAGTCCTCGACCACGTGCTGGTGCGCCTGGTAGCGCGCCGGCAGGCGCTCGCCGCGCCGCACTTCCCCGGTCGCCTCCACGCTGCGGTAGCGTGTCGGACTCAGTTGCGCGGCCTGCGCGCGTCCGGGACGCGCGTCCTCGTCCTGATCCGCCCTGGCGTCGCGCTGCAGCAAGCCATCTCCTGCCGAAAAGATGGCGGCGAACAGCAGCGGTCCAATCAACTCGTTCATGTTCCATCCCCGGTGATCCAGCGTGAGCCGACAGTAGAGCAGGATCGTGACAAGTCGTCTGTTCGCTCTCCCACGTAGCGAACGGATGAGCACGACCGGGCTGGCCACACGGCCGTCCGGTCGCCTGCGGCCTCGTTTTGGCGGATAATGTCGGCTTGACCAGATTGAATCGCCAGCAGATCCTTCCCCCGTGACCAAGACCCTCGCCGACCAGCTCGAAGACCTGCTGCCGCAGACCCAGTGCACCAAGTGCGGCTATCCCGCCTGCCGCCCGTATGCCGAGGCCATGGCGCGCGGCGAAGCCGGGATCAACCAGTGTCCGCCGGGCGGCATGGAAGGCGTGCGCCGCCTGGCCGCTGCGACCGGACGCACCGTCATCCCGATCAATCCGGCCAACGGGGTCGAGCGTCCGCGTCCGGTCGCCTTCATCGACGAGTCGCTGTGCATCGGCTGTACCCTGTGCATCCAGGCCTGCCCGGTAGATGCGATCCTGGGCGCGGCCAAGCAGATGCACACCATCCTGCCGAGCCTGTGCACCGGCTGCGACCTGTGCGTCGCGCCCTGCCCGGTCGACTGCATCGCGATGGTGCCCGTCACCGGCGAACGCACCGGCTGGGACGCCTGGAGCCAGCTGGAGGCCAACGCGGCGCGCGATCGTCACGACTTCCGCATGGCGCGCCTGCGCCGCGAGCGCGAGGAAAACGATGCGCGCCTGGCTGCCAAGGCGGTCGAAAAGATGCGCGCGGTCACCGCCGAAGCGACGAATACCCCGGAAGAACTGGCCGAGAAGGAGCGCAAGCGCGCCATCATCGCCGCGGCCATGGAACGCGCCCGCCTGAAGGCGGCGGGCAACCCGGACAGCCACTGATTCGAGAAAGACCGAGCGATGAATCCCGCCAAACGCCTGGAAATCTTTACCCGCTTTCGCGCCGCCAATCCCAAGCCGACCACCGAACTCGAGTTCACGACCCCGTTCGAACTCCTGATCGCGGTGCTGCTGTCGGCCCAGTCGACCGATGTCGGCGTCAACAAGGCCATGCGCCGCCTGTTCCCGGTGGCGAATACGCCGCAGGCGATCCTCGACCTCGGCATCGACGAGCTCAAGACCTATATCTCGACCATCGGCCTGTACAACACCAAGGCGAAGAACGTAATGGCGACCTGCCGGATCCTGGTCGAGCAGTACGGCGGTCAAGTGCCCGCGAGCCGCGAAGCGCTGGAGTCGCTCCCGGGCGTCGGCCGCAAGACCGCCAACGTGGTGCTCAACACCGCCTTCGGCGAGCTGGCCATGGCGGTCGACACCCATATCTTCCGGGTTGCGAACCGGACCGGGATCGCGCCCGGCAAGAACGTCGACATCGTCGAGCAGAAGCTGCTGAAATTCGTGCCCAGGGACTTTCTGCTTGACGCCCACCACTGGCTGATCCTGCACGGCCGCTACACCTGCGTGGCGCGCAAGCCCAAGTGCTGGAACTGCCTGATCGCCGACCTGTGCGAATTCAGGGACAAGACGCCGGCGCCCGCCGGCGTGCTCGATCCGGCCGTGGCCCTGGCCGCAGCAGCAGCGGCCACGCCGGCGGCGGCCTAAGTACTCAACCGGAAATAAATGTGAATTTTGGCAAACAGAACCGGAGGTGCGGCTTGCCGATGCGGTGCAAGGCGGCGACTGCGCCGCAGTGCGAGCACTGCAAGCCCCGCTAGCGGACAGGGACCAACGCAGCAACGCGCCGGTTCTGGCAGCCAAAAACACATTTATTTATGGGTGAGTACTTAGACGCGGGTTTCGCCGCTGGCGAACGAGGCGCGCACGATGCGCCCGTCCACCACCTCGTACACGCACAGCATCTCGACCGTGCCCTTCCCTTCGGGGAAGTTGCGGGTGACGATTTCCAGGTCGGTGACGAAGTTGCCGAGCACCGTACGCGACAGCAGGCGCGCGTGCAGGTCGGGTTCGGCAAAGCGCATCTCGTAGCGCGGGCGGATCTGGTCGTGGCCTGCGGCCAGCAGCGCGCCATGCAGCGCGAATTGCTGCGCGTCCGGCGCATAGGTGGCCATCAGGGCGTCGAGGTCCTTGGCGTTGTAGGCGTCCAGTTGGGCCTGGACCACGGCAAGAGGAGAAATTGGCGTCATGGGCAATCGATCGATGAGCAAGCGCGCCGCCGCTTGCCCGGCCGATCCGGGCAATATTGGCAATACGGGCGCGTGCGCATCTTACGCTGTCCGGCGCCCGCCGTTAAGGGGCCCTCGAACAACCTGCCGCGCGTTGCTGTCGAGGCGCCGTCAGGCGAGCGCCTTGCGCAGCGGCGCGGCCCGTCCCCCCAGCGCCGGCGCCGGCTCTTCGACCTTGAACACGCTGACCACGTGGTTCAGGGCCAGCGTCTGGTCGTGCAGCGACTGCGCCGCGGCGGCAGCTTCTTCGACCAGGGCCGCGTTCTGCTGGGTCGCGCCGTCCATTTCCGTCACCGCCTCGTTGACCTGGGCGATGCCCTGGCTCTGTTCGCTGCTGGCGGCGCTGATCTGGCCGATGATGTCCATCACCTGGCGCACGCTGGCGGCGATCTCGCCCATCGTCGCCCCGGCCTCGCCGGCCAGGCGGTTGCCGTCGTCGACACAGGCGGCCGCTTCGCCGATCAGTGCCTTGATCTCCTTGGCCGCGACCGCCGAACGCTGGGCCAGGGTTCGCACCTCGGCGGCGACGACCGCAAAGCCACGGCCCTGCTCCCCCGCGCGCGCCGCTTCCACCGCGGCGTTGAGCGCCAGGATATTGGTCTGGAACGCGATGCCGTCGATGACGCCGATGATGTCGGTGATCCGGCGCGACGAGGCGCTGATCGAGGCCATGGTGCCCACCACCTGCTCGACCACCTTGCCGCCCTTGGCCGCCACGGCGCAAGCCGATATCGCCAGCTGGCTGGCCTGATGCGCATTGTCGGCGTTCTGGCGCACGCTCGAGGTCAGCTCTTCCATGGACGAGGCGGTTTCCTCGAGCGCGCCGGCCTGGCGTTCGGTGCGCGCGGACAGGTCCAGGTTGCCCTGGGCGATCTCGTGCGAGGCGGTGGCGATGTTCTGTGCGCCGCCGCGCACCTGCAGCACGATGCGCTGCAGGCTGGCCGACATCTCCTTCAGGGCCAGCAACAGCTGCCCGGTCTCGTCGTCGCTCCTGACCGAGATCGCGGTGCGCAGGTCGCCGGCGGCCACGCTGCGCGCCGCCTCCACCGCCGCGTCGAGCGGCCGGGTGATCGAACGCGACACCAGCACGCCGGCCGCCACCGCCACCAGCGCGCCGAGCAGCATCAGGCCGTAGCTGAGCATGGTCGCGCGTGCCCCGACGGCGTCGGCCTGGCGCACGCCGGCGGCGCTGAGCGCCGACATCTGCTCCACCGCCCGCACCAGCAGTTCGGCCGGCGCCCGGTCCTTGCCCTTGACCGCCACGTCGCCGGCGGCCGGATCGAAGCCGGCCGCCACGAAGTCCTGGTAACCGCGCCGGTAATCGGCGCCCATCTGCGCGTGCGCGGCGCCGAACTGCGCCACCAGCGCGCGCACTTCTCCCTCGGGCAGGCGGGCGAGCAGGGCCGCGACCTGGGCGGCGACCTCGGCCTCGTTTTTCTGGAACGCGGCCCAGTACTTGTCGCGCTCGCCGTCGTCCTTGCCGCGCAGGAGTGTGTTCTTCCATTCCTGGAGCTGCTTGCGGAAGTGGGCCAGCACGGCCCCGACCTGCGTCGATTGCCCCTCCATCGCGACGGCGTGGCGGTAAGTGTCGACCGAGCGGTGCATCTGGCTCATGCCGAAGAATCCGGCGCAGGCGACGAGCAGGGTAACGGCGGCAAAGCCCAGCGGGAGTTTGCGGCTTAATTTCATCGGTGATCCTCGGATGGAGCGGCGCGGTGGCAACGCCTGGTGCTCGGGGAATGCGGCCCGAATGGGTGATATGCGCAGTGTATAGGCAAGCGCTCGGTTTATCACCGCCAACTTAAATTTCCATACGGAAAGCCATGCGAAAGTGCGCCGACGTCCTGCCGGCGCAACACCCGCCCGCCATAAGCGAGCGCTTACTGACTACAGAAGCACCATATTGTCGCGATGAACCAGTTCCGGCCCTTCGACGAAGCCGAGGATGCGTTCGATCTCGGTCGAAGAATGCCGCATGATGCGGCGCACCTCGCTGCTGGCGTAGTTGGTCAGCCCGCGCGCCAGCGGCTTGCCGGCCTCGTCGACGCAGGTGATCACCTGGCCGCGGCCGAATTCGCCGTTCACGGCCAGCACGCCGATCGGCAGCAGCGACTTGCCCTCGTTCGTCAGCTTGGCTGCGGCGCCGGCGTCGATCACGACTTCGCCCGTGGTATGCAGGTGGTCGACCATCCACTGGCGGCGCGCCGTCAGGCGGCCGGTGGCGGCCAGCAACTGGGTGCCGATCGCTTCGCCGCCGGCCAGGCGGGTGAGCACGTCCGGCTCGCGGCCCCAGGCGATCACGGTATGGGCGCCGGAGCGCGCCGCGCGCTTGGCGGCCAGCACCTTGGTCAGCATGCCGCCGCGGCCGATGCTGCTGCCGGCGCCGCCGGCCATCGCCTCCAGCGCCACGTCGCCGGCCTGCGCCTGCTCGATCAGGCGGGCGGTCGGATCCTTGCGCGGGTCGCTCGAGTACAGCCCCGGCTGGTCGGTCAGGATCACCAGCGCGTCGGCCTCGATCAGGTTGGCGACCAGGGCGCCGAGCGTGTCGTTGTCGCCGAACTTGATCTCGTCGGTGACCACGGTGTCGTTCTCGTTGATGATCGGCACCACGTTCAGGCGCAGCAAGGTGGTGAGCGTCGAACGCGCATTCAGGTAGCGTTCGCGGTCGGCCAGGTCGGCGTGGGTCAGCAGCACTTGCGCGGTCTTGACGCCGTGGGCGCTGAAGCTGGATTCGTAGATCTGGGCCAGGCCCATCTGGCCGCAGGCGGCGCAGGCCTGCAGCTCGTGGATGTCGGTCGGGCGCTTGCCGAAACCGAGGCGCAGCATGCCCTCGGCGATGGCGCCCGAGCTGACCAGGACGACGTCCTTGCCGAGCGCGCGCAGCGCGGCGATTTGAAAGGCCCAGCGGGCGATGGCGGTGTGGTCCAGGCCCCTGCCCTCGTCGGTGACGAGGGAGGAACCGACCTTGACGATGATGCGGGAGGCTTGCTGGAGTGCGGAATTCATGGCGACAGGATTTTCCCCCGCGGTCGCAACGCGAGCAGGGAAAGTCCTGCCAGCAGTTCAACCGCGCAGACGACGAATAATACCCCCGTGGGCAAGCCGATCGCGAAGGCCGCGACGAGGCGGCCGGCCGGCTGGGCCAGGAGGAACAGGGCAGTAAGGTCGCCGAGGATGGGCTGGTCGCCCCGCCTGGCCGCCAACAGCGCCAACCCCGCGGTAGCGAGGCGGATGCCGACGTAGATGGCGTAGAACTGGCTGTAGCCGTTCACGCCGACGAGAAACAGGCCCATCGCGGCCGCGATGCGGTCGGGATCGAGCATGGCCGCGAGCGCGGCCAGCGAACTGGCGGTGGCGACCAGCTGCAACAGCTGGCCGCGCAGCCAGGCGCGGGTCCATTTGGTGGCAGGTAGTACGCTTGCGCTCAAGTTCAGTCTTCGATGATCTTGAAGCGTGGATCGTCAGGATCGATCGACGAGATGCCGCGCGCCTCCTCGGTCATCGAGGTTTCTTCGGCGCGCTGCTCGGAATGGCGCTTTTCTTCGAGGTGCAGATAGATCGCGTTGATCAGGTCCTGGCAGCCTTCGCGGTTCAGAGCCGAGATCTCGAACACCGGGCCCTTCCAGGCGAGGCGCTTGACGACGTCCTTGACGCGCTTCTTGCGCTCGGCCTCGTCGAGCACGTCGAGCTTGTTCAGCACCAGCCAGCGCGGCTTGTTGAGCAGTTCTTCGTCGTACTTTTCGAGTTCCCTGATCAGGGCCTTGGCTTCCTTGACCGGATCGACCTTCTCGTCGAACGACGACAGGTCGACGATGTGCAGCAGCAGGCCGGTGCGCGCCAGGTGGCGCAGGAACTGGTGGCCGAGGCCGGCGCCTTCGGAGGCGCCTTCGATCAGGCCCGGAATGTCGGCGATCACGAAGCTCTTTTCGTGCGACACGCGCACCACGCCCAGGTTCGGGTGCAGGGTGGTGAACGGATAGTCGGCGATCTTCGGCTTGGCGTTCGACACGGCCGTGATGAAGGTGGACTTGCCGGCATTCGGCATGCCCAGCAGGCCCACGTCGGCCAGCACCTTCAGTTCGAGGCGCAGGGTGCGACGCTCGCCTTCCTTGCCTTCGGTCTTCTGGCGCGGCGCGCGGTTGGTCGAGGTCTTGAAATGGATATTGCCCCAGCCGCCCTCGCCGCCCTTGGCCAGCAGTTCGGTCTGGCCGTGCTCGGTCAGGTCGGCGATGATCTCGCCATTGTTGTCGTCGATGATCAGCGTGCCGACCGGCATGCGGATGGTGATATCCTCGGCGCCCTTGCCATAGCAATCGGAGCCGCGGCCCGGTTCGCCATTCTTGCCGGTATGGACTTTCGAGTAACGGAAGTCGACCAGGGTATTCACATTGCGGTCGGCAACCACGTAGATCGAGCTGCCCTTGCCGCCGTCGCCGCCGTCCGGACCGCCGAATGGGCGGAACTTCTCACGACGGAACGAGGCGCACCCGTTGCCGCCGTCGCCAGCGATGACTTCAATTCTTGCTTCGTCAATAAACTTCATGATTGTGACCGCTAAAAAACTAAAAGGCCCTACCGTGGGCAGAGCCTTTCGATGGAAGGCTTGCGCCTTGCAAAGAAGCGCCGCTGATGCGGCGCAGATGCGTGATTACGCTGCGACTGCTTCGCTGGCAACGACGGTCACGAACTGCTTCGAGCCCACGCCTTGCTTGACGAACTTGACGGTACCGTCGACCAGCGCGAACAGGGTGTGATCCTTGCCGGTGCCGACGTTGGTGCCAGCGCGCACCGGGGTGCCGCGTTGACGGATGATGATGCCGCCGGCGTTGATTGCCTGGCCGCCGTAGACTTTCACGCCGAGGCGTTTGCTTTCTGAGTCACGGCCGTTGCGGGTAGTACCGCCGCCTTTTTTGTGTGCCATTGTATTGCTCCTTGATGACTATGCTGGGAACCGGACGGCGATTAGCCGTTGATCGAAACGATCTGGATTTCGGTGAAGTTCTGGCGATGGCCTTGACGCTTCTGGTAGTGCTTACGACGGCGCATCTTGAAGATACGGACCTTGTCGTGACGACCATGCGAAACCACTTTCACCAGCACCGTTGCACCTTCGACCAGCGGAGCACCAAACTTGATGCTGTCGCCCGCGCCAACGGCGAGGACCTGATCGATCGTGAGTTCGGAACCAATGTCTGCCGGTATCTGTTCTACTTTAAGTTTTTCACCAGCGACAACTTTGTATTGCTTGCCACCGGTTTTTATGACCGCGTACATGATTTGAAACCTCATCAAATGTTAAAAGAATCCACCGGACACGACTGCCCTGCGCAGGAGCGCCGAACTGTTCGTAAGCCGGGGAACAGGGGATTATACATAACTTGCCGCAACGCGTCAAAATCGTTCAGCGATCTGATCAACGCGTGGCAGCGCGCCAACGTCCTCCGGCGCCCCAGGCGCGCGCTCCCGCGCCAGCTCTGCCCTGGCGACCGGACGGATAGGCCTTGCATACCGTATAATTCGCGGCATTCTCATATAGTTAACCCACGTTTCGCAGGTCAGCCTTGTCAGCCGCTACCCAACACGCCCAACAGAACACCATCGTCCAATCGATCGCGCCCGACATGGAGGCCGTCAATACCGTGATCCGCCAGCGGCTGCACTCCGACGTCACCCTGGTGAACCAGATCGCCGAGTACATCATCAGTGCTGGCGGCAAGCGCATTCGTCCAGTGCTGGTATTACTGCTGGCCAATGCCTACGGTTACCGCGGCACGGCCCACCACGAACTGGCCGCCGTGGTCGAATTCATCCACACCGCGACCCTGCTGCACGACGACGTGGTCGACGAATCCTCGATGCGCCGCGGCCGCCAGACCGCCAACGCCCTGTTCGGCAATGCCGCTTCGGTGCTGGTCGGCGACTTCCTGTATTCGCGCTCGTTCCAGATGATGGTCGGCCTGGACAATATGCGCGTGATGCAGATCCTGTCCGACGCCACCAACGTGATCGCCGAAGGCGAAGTGCTGCAACTGCTGAACATGCACGACCCGGACGTGACCGAGGCCGCCTACCTGCTGGTGATCCGCTCCAAGACCGCCAAGCTGTTCGAAGCGGCGGCCGAGCTCGGCGCACTGGTGGCCGGCGCCAACGACGACCAGGTCGCCGCGGCGGGCGAATACGGCCGCTCGCTGGGCACGGCCTTCCAGCTGATCGACGACGTGCTCGACTATGCGGGCGACGCCGCCGAGATCGGCAAGAACCTGGGTGACGACCTGCGCGAAGGCAAGCCGACCCTGCCGCTGATCTGGCTCATGGAGCATGGCACGCCCGAGCAACGCACGCTCGTGCGCGACTGCATCGAGCAGGGCGACGAGCAGCAATTCGATGCGGTGCTGGCAGCGGTGACGTCCAGCGGCGCGCTGGATTACACCCGCAAGCAGGCCGAGGAAGCGGCCCGCCGCGCCTCGCAGGCGATCGCCGGTTTGCCCGACAGCGTCTTCAAGAACAGCCTGCTCCAGCTCAGCAGCTTCGCTGTTGACAGGAACCATTGAGTAAAATTATAGTAATGTCTTCCCGGGGTGACCTGCATGACACCCCAAACCGTCGGGGTGTAGCTTAGCCCGGTAGAGCGCTACGTTCGGGACGTAGAGGCCGGAGGTTCGAATCCTCTCACCCCGACCAAGAATCTGTTTAAAATCAATAGCTTACAACTTTGTTGCTTTCCTGAAAGTACTACAGTATCCTGTGTAGTACTTTAGTTAGGTTTCGCACGTCCGTTTTCCTTTGATATCGGCGCAGCTAGCCTAGTATTTTTGGAATCGCGACAGTGACGCAAACAGAGCAAGCCCCAAGCAATCCCCCCTCCCCCAGCAAATCAACGCGTACTGTGCCGATCCCGGACAGCCTTGCGTCTGTGCGTGGGTATCCAGACAAGCTCAAAATCTACCGAATCGAAGCAAGCCCGTTCTGGCAAGTCAGGTGCTTCGAGAGTGGCAAGACAGTCAAGTTGAGCACAAAGACCACCGACAAGCAGGAAGCAATCGAGTTTGCGAAGGCGACCTACAACCGGATACTGCACGCGCAAGCGACCGGGAAGGCACTCACGCAGGGCACACGCTTTGACATCTGCTCGAACAAGATGCTTGAAGCGCAAAAGTCGCGAGTAGAACGCGGCGAGCTTTCCAAGATGGCACACGACAATGATATCTACATTCTTAACAAGCGAATCCTGCCCGAGTTCGGGGCGATGGAGCTTGCGAGTATTTCGTACGCTACCTTGCAAGACTTCGTGGGGAAGATCGGGGCCGACCTGGCACCGTCCTCCATCCAGCGACACTTAGGCATCGTGTACAAAGTGATGGAGTATGCGCTTCACCGCCAACTGCTCCTTGCACTTCCGAACTTCCCGACCATCAAGAAAAAAGACGAGCCGCGGGGATGGTTCCCCGATGCCCAGTACCGTGCGCTCATCGCAAGAGCAACCGAGCTTGTCGGCACTTCTGCAAAGGTGCAGACGACAGAGGCCGGCCCTCCGCGCACGCTGAAATTTACGGCCGACTTGCCGAAGATGATTCAGTTCATGGTCAACAGCTTTATTCGACCAACCGACCTGAAAAATATGCAGCACATACACGTGGAGATTGTGCGCTCCGAACAGGTCTACCTGCGTCTGACGCTGCCAAAGAGCAAGAGCAAAGACGCACCAATCGTCACGATGGCAGAAGCGGTCACCGTGTACGAACAACTGAAATCGACCTACGCTGAAGAGAGTCTTGCTGAGCCAGACGACTACGTTTTCATGCCCCAATATCGGAACCGGGATACCGCGTTGCGTGAACTGCAACACCAGTTCAACTATCTGCTGGACGACTTGGGCTTCAAGACCGGGCCGCAGGGCGAAGCGCGCACGATCTACAGCTTGCGGCACACCAGCATCATGTACCGGCTGCTCGACGGCGACAAAATCGACCTTCTTACGCTCGCGCGCAATGCCCGCACATCCGTGGAAATGATCGAGCGCTTCTACGCCAGCAAATTGACCGGCGAGCAGAACATTGACATGATCCAATCCGACCGACGCAACCCGAAGGTGAAAGCGCACCTTCCGACACTTAATCTGGAGGCGCCCGACACCGCAGCGCCTGCGCTTAGTATTGTTGACGGCACCTTGCAACTTGCGAAAGCGCCCGCGAAGAAGGGCGCAGCGTCGGCCACCATTTCGAAGTCGCGCAGCGCACGCGCAAGCAAGTAACAGCACAGACAAACGGACATACCAACGAACGCCAGCAGCCAGGCGGGCCTGCGCCGACTTGCTCTAATCCGGCAAGTCGGTCCAACCGACACTGTCGTTTCCGCAACTTCATTTCCGGCGATTTGGCAACGTCAACGCAAAAGCAAGCCCCAAGCTCAAATTTGGGTCAAACGTCGCGTGATGGCTCATCTATGCCCCGCAAACGACCTCTGCATACGTTGCTCAAGCGCTTTTCCAAAAGCAATTCAAACGCCGAACTGACCGTTTTCGGCGACTCGATCCATGTGCCGCAGCTGCTCACGATCCAGATCGAGTACCTACGTCTTCAGAAAAAAATGCACCGCCACATGCTAATTTTGCTCGAATAAAGCTATGATGCTCTATGCAAATCAAGTTGATTCCAGCGGTGCTGTTGTTCATTGCGTCGTACTTCCCCCTTGCGCTAATCCTTGCCGTGCAAGATGTCAAGGCAGAATTCTGGGAGCGACCACTATGCCGAGAGGCGCAGTTTTGGTCGAAGTGCGAGATGCCTTCGCTTGCCAATCCACTTCTCGCCTATACGTCGATAGCCGCCTGCTTATTGAGTCTTGTATTCTTTCTATGGGTGCTGCGGCACTTCCAGGGCACTACGGAAATGACCATTGAAGAGAGTAAAGCGGTTCCGAATGACCTTATCAACTATGTCTTCCCATACATCGTCTCATTCATGGGCGTCGAACTGGGAAGCATGGGAAAAGTCTTGGGCTTCGGGCTTTTTTTGGTATGGCTGTTCCTTATCAGCTATCGATCAGGACAAATATTAATGAATCCGTTGCTTCTAGCCGTGGGGTGGCAGTTATATGAGATTCAGGCGGACATAGAAGGTAACAAACGCAGCCTTAGAGCACTGTCGCGTGACATCGTAGTGCCCGGCCAAAAACTTCGGTCCTGCTTAGTGCAGGGTTTATACGTTCTATCAAGGAATTAGAAGCATGACAAAGGAACAGGCGCTCGCTCACTGCAAGGCATTGGACCTCGCTACCGGAGTGCTGTCGCTATGGGTGTTCAAAAAACGGCAGGCAGGCGGCTACACAGCAAAGTCGATCGATGTGACGGATGAGCTGACGGCCGAGCTGAAAAATATCATCACGCGAACGCTACAGGTGCGCACTGAAGTAGAGGATTACACTTTAATTGCTCAGCGCAACGAGGTCAGCTGTTTGCATGTCGGAACGGATGAGACATCGTTTGCGGACTTAAAAGCGTTGGTGGACGCCCCAGCCGAGGAACATCGCATCGAGGGCGAGCGAGCCTTCCTGAATATTGCCGGATACGTGATACGTGTACGCACAGGGGCCCGCGTTTTATATTGTGTGAGGCAAGTCACTGATGCTTGGAAAACTAAGAAAGCGCGGTCCGTCATCAACGTCGTGCTGCGCGCGAATCGGCTGGAATTAGTCGAAGATCGCAGCTTTACAATCGCAAAGAGTCTCGATTTTTTTGTGCTCGACAACGACATTTTGATTATCGATAAGCCCGCCTTTGAGAAGCTTCTGAACTATAGGATCGAATACGCAAACTCATTTACCGCTCTGCAGGCTGACCCAACTTTCTTAGGCTGTTTCACCGGAATGGAACCGCTGATTACACATGTGGGCACAAACGTTATGCACCTTCGACGGATGGCGGTTATCCAACAAAAGGCCAACTACGCCAACCCCGATTATATGGAACGACTCCGTGTAGCGAATGGACAAGAGGGTTGGAACATTGCATTCCACCCCGATGGTCGCATCATGGCAACTGCAGATACGATGCGAGTTATCATGCAGGTGTTGCTTAACTGTTCAGTGCCGTGCGATCATTTTCCTCGCCGTAGCTGGCCTTTGTTCCGAGCAAAGGCTATGCTCGACGACTTGATTGCTGGGTTCAGCAGTC
>NZ_JBWBRF010000019.1:0-70626 GCF_056279385.1 Massilia sp. UYP34
CGGGGGGGGGGGGCGCCCCCCCCCCCCCCCCCCCCCGCCCCCCCCCCCCCCCCCCCCCCCCCCCCCCCCCCCCCCCCCCCCCCCCCCCCCGACCGAAAATGCAACGCGCAGCAGGTTTTTCGACGTGCCCTTATTTCACCCGCAGCAGCCGCACGCCGTAGATATCGAACCGGTTCGACGGCTCGGCGCCGCCGGCGCCGCTGAAGCTGCGGTTACTCTCGAGATAACTCATATTGTAGAAGTCCGTCATCTCGAGACGGTAGCTGCCCGCCTCGACGCGCGCCGCCAGCGGCGTCGAATACACGCTCGGCGTGTCCTTCTGCAGCAGCGGCGCATGCGGCAGCTGGATCACGCCCTGGGCCACGACACGGCCGCTGCCATCCTTCAGCGCCAGCCATTTCACGCCGCCGCTGATGCCCAGGTTCACCTGGTTGGCGCCGTTGTGGTAACGCACCTGGATGCGGTAGTTGCCCGGCTGCTCGATGCGGATGTCTTCGACGGCGAAGCGGTCGCCGGGCTTGCCCCAGTCCTCGAGATGGGCCTGGGTGAAGCGCGCATCGGGCGCGGTCGCCTTCAGGTTTGAGGCGACGCGGGCGTCCAGCACGGAAATCCCGATGCCCGCGTCGACGCAGCGCGGCTGGCTGTGGTGGCTGACGTTGCCGCTGTCGGTGTACAGGGCCGCCACCGCATAACAGGAGGTGGCGCCGGCGCCGGGGTCAAGCCAGGCCCCGGCCGGCAGCTTGTCGGCCACCAGCTTGCCGTCGCGGTAGACGCGGTAGCGCACGTTGGCGGCGTTGCCGTTGGCGTCGATCTGCAGGGTGACCGGGCCAGATGCCGCGCGCGCCAGGCTGTCGATGGTCGGCTCGCGCGGGCCGAAGACGGCGCTCCCCTTGTCATGGGGATTGGCGTCGACGCGGCGGATGTCGTGCCGGCCGGGCACCAGCTTACCCAGCGTGATCTCGATGCGGTTGCTGTCGGTCAGATCGATCAGGCCGATGGTGCCGGCGGCGCCGGCGACCTGCCGGCCGTTCAGGACGATGCGCTCTACCTCGTAATAGCCATCGTGCTCGCTCGCGGCAGGCAGTCGCAGGCGCACGTCGATGCGCTTGCCGTGCAGGCGCAGGTCGTGCAGCGCGATCTCGTTCGTGCCGCCGAAGGTGTCGCGGCGCAGTTTCGCCGTCACGAACGGCCGCAACGCGATGCCGTCGTCCAGCATCTGCACGCCGAACACGTTGTTGACCACCATGCCGAGATAGCCGCCGACCGACCACAGCTGGCGGCGCGAATTGATTACCGGACCGCTCAGGTCCGGATCGTGTTCGTCGAGCAGCAGCGGCTGGCCGGACAGCCATTCGAGGTTTTCCATGTTCGACAGATTGACCGCCGCCCCGCGCATCAGGGAAGCATAGGCCACGTCGGCCACCGCCGCGTTCTTGCCCTGGGCCGCCGCGCGCAGGCCATACGCGGTCACGAACGGCCAGATCGAGCGGTTGTGATACACCGGCACCCCAATCTGCTGCGGCCAGATCGTCGGGGCGCCCAGCGGGCCGTGCGGATAGCGCGCCAGGATCGAGCGCGCCTGGTCGTCGTCGGCCACGCCGCTGACGATGGCAAGCGCCTGGCCCAGCCAGTCGAACTTGTGCAGCGGCGCGTCGTCCAGGTGGCCGGCGGTGAGGCTGCTGTACATGCCCGCGTCCTTCAGCCACAGGCGCGCGTTGATCGCCCGCTTCAGGTCTTGCGCCCAGCGCGCGTAGCGCTGCGCCTTGTCCGGCTGCTGGTGCTCGCGCGCCAGCTTCGCGGCCAGGTTCAGCGCCTGGTAAACCACGACGTTGGTCGACAGCGCCTTCGAGCTCGCCATCGAGGCCAGGTCGCCCGGGATCCAGGCGGCATAGGTCTGGTCGCGCCAGTCGAGGAAGGATTCCTCGCCCGTGTACAGGCCGGACACCGGATCGAAGGCCGCCACGCGGTCGATCTCGAGCGTGTTCGACAGCGCCTTCAGGGCGCGCGCGGCAAATTGGGCACGCTCATTATTGGCGCCATTATCGGTCTCATGAGCGGGCAGGGTGCGTAGCGTCTCCTCGGCCGCCAGGGCCCAGGTCAGGCGGTCGGTGCTGACCGGCCAGCTGCCGCCGCTGCCGGTGTCCTGCACGATCTGCAGGCCGTCCGGCGTGCCCGGGACCTGGGCCGCAGCGGTGATGCCCGGGCGCCAGCCCGAGAGCTTGAAGTCCAGCGAATTGCGCACCCGCCGCGGGTCGAGCAGGGCCAGGCCCAGGTCGGCCGCATACGCCAGGTCGCGGGTCCAGACGTAGGCCCACTTTTCTCCGGTGGCGAAGCAGTCGCAGTCGATCGCCTTGCCGCCGTTGTAGTTGCCGTCGTTGATCTGGCTGACCGAATTCTGGCGCATCTCGCGGCCGGCCAGCGCGAACAGGGCGTCGAAGGCCAGGTTGCCGCTGCGTACCCGCGGCAAGCCGTCTTCTTCGGCGTATTCGACGTGCTGCGGGCCCGGATCGCGCAGCAGCATGGTGCTCGACTGGACGTAGCGGCGCAGCAGCGCGTCCGCATCCGGCGTCGAGTAGCGCACGGTTTCTACCTTGCCGTCCCAGGTCGGCCATTGCTGCGACGCCTGGGCCGCGTGGCCGGCATGCGGATCGGGGCCGGCGCCGCGCTGGGCGTCGGCGATGCGCGCCACCTTGAGCACCGGCGTCGACTTGTCGCGCGCGTCGATCGTGAAGCGGTAGGTGCCCGGCTGGCGCACGAACAGGAAGGTCTCGGGACCGGACTGCGGCTTCAGGCGGTAGTCGGTGTCGGGCTTGACGCTCGTGCTTCTATCCGGATCGATCACCCATTCAACGCCCCAGTCGCCCGTCCCCAGCTTGAAGGCATGGTTGCCGGGCATGACCTCGACGTCGGCCTGGTAGACGCCATCGCCTTGCGCCGCCAGCGGGCTGGCGGTGCCCCAGCCATTGAAGGCGCCGCGCACGTACAGGCCGTCGACGTCCTGGGCGAGGACACCGCCGCAGGAGAGCAGGGCGGCCAGGGCGATGGCATGGCGCTTCATCGCGGCGTCGCCAGTTCGAGCACGATGGCCGCGCGGGCGGGAAGCACCAGCTTCTCGCGCAGGTCGTAGGTCTTGCCGGTCAGGGCGTCGGTGCCGCTGGCCACGCCGGAGAGCATCTCGCGGAAGCGCTCGACGTCGAGCGACATCTCCTTGGCGTTGTTGTTGAAGGCGACCAGCACCTTCTTTGCATCGCGCCGGTCATCCAGATAGCGGAAGTAGACCCAGGTGTTGTCCTGCGGGCCGTAATGCATCATCTTGCCGTGATGGATGACCGGCTGGCCCTTGCGCCAGTTGGCGAGCTTGCGCACGAACTCCTGCGCATTGCGCTGCTTCGTGCTCAAGCCGACGCCCTTGAACGCGTCGACCTTGTCGCCCGCCCAGCCGCCCGGGAACGGCGTGCGGTAGGTGGCGTCGTTGCGCTCGCCGACGGCGCTGGTCATCAGGATCTCGTCGCCCGTGTAGAACTGCGGGATGCGCGGCGCCGTCATCATGAAGATCATCGCCATGCGGTACTTGTCGAAGTCTTCGCCCACTTCGCTGTAGATGCGCGACATGTCGTGGTTGTCGGCGAACAGCACCAGGTTGCCCGGCTCCGGATACAGGTAGTCGAGCGACAGCGTCTCGTAGACGTCGGTGAAGACGTTGCCGCCTTTCTTGTCGGCCAGCGCACGGCGCATCGCCTCGGCCACCGGGAAGTCCATCAGGCTTGGCGTGTAGGCCTGGTAGCCGTCGAAGTTCTGCTTGCCGCGCTGCCAGTAGGCCACCACCGGCACCTTGGTTGACCATTCCTCGCCGACCAGGTTCAGGTTCGGGTATTCCGCCATCAGGCGCTTCGTGTACTCGCTCAGGAAGGCCTTGTCCGAATAACCGAAGGTGTCGATGCGCAGCCCTGACAAGCCCGCGTACTCGATCCACCAGATATTGTTCTGGATGAGGTAATTCGCTACCTGCGGATTGGACTGGTTCATGTCGGGCATGCTCTTGACGAACCAGCCGCGCGTGAAGTTGTCGGCGTCTTCCTTCGCGCCGTACGGGTCCTGCACCGCCGTGTGGTAGTGCTGGGTCGGAACGAACTTGTCGCCGTAGTTGATCCAGTCCGGTGCCGGCAAGTCCTTCATCCACCAGTGGTGGCTGCCGATGTGCGACAGCACCACGTCCTGGATGATGCCGATGCCGCGCTTTTTCGCTTCCTGCGACAGGCGCCTGAAATCCTCGTTGCTGCCGTAGCGCGGGTCGATCCGGTACAGGTCGGTGGCCGCGTAGCCATGGTAGGAGTAGCCCGGCATATTGTTTTCGACGAGCGGCGTCGGCCACAGCTGGGTGAAGCCCAGGCCGGCCACATAGTCGAGGCGGTCGATGATGCCCTTGATGTCGCCGCCGTGGCGGCCCAGGCCGCCCTTGCGGTCGAGCCGGTCGGGCATGCCGTCGACGCTGTCGTTGGACGGGTCGCCGTTGGCGAAGCGGTCCGGCATGATCTGG
This sequence comes from Massilia sp. UYP34, assembly GCF_056279385.1. NCBI lineage: Bacteria > Pseudomonadati > Pseudomonadota > Betaproteobacteria > Burkholderiales > Oxalobacteraceae > Massilia > Massilia sp. UYP34. The sequence continues at coordinate 4,538 of NZ_JBWBRF010000019.1, forward strand.
TAGATCGCGTCCTTGCTGGAAAAGCCCTGGCGTTCGGCGGACCCAGCCTCGCGTTCCAGCAGGCGGTAGGTATGGCTGGCGGTGCGGTTGGCGCCCTTGAAGGCGATCTCGAAGCTGCCGGGCTTGACCTTCGGGTCGAGCGCCAGGTCGATGAACAGGTAGTTGCGGTTCGGGGTGCGGGTCACCGAGGCGATGCGCACGCCCGGATACGCCAGCGACGGCTCCAGGTCGGCGATCCTGTCGCCATACACCATCAGCTGTACCTGGGGATGCTGCATGCCGGCCCACCAGAAGGGCGGCTCCATGCGGGCGATGTCGGGGGTCTGGGCGTGAACGGCGAATGCAGCGCCGCCGAGTACGATGCTGGCGAGGAGTTGTCTCATGATATAAGGCGTCGCACCGTCACTGCTGCATAGGTAGTAAGACTACAAACCCATGCGGCCGGCATACGGCGGGGTCGCTAAGTGTTGTTGTGTTGGCGAAAGAGTACTATAGAAACCAACCAGCGCCAATCCATACACCTGCTGCGCGCTCTAGGAGAACTACAGCGTTGGTGGCCTCGCAAATCTTAAGATTTCCTTTAGAAACAACCGGAATGTCTTATTGATATGTATAAATATGCGGATTTTTGTAGCTCGGCTACAACGAGCGCGCCGCTGTTTTTTCTGAAACCTGCGATCATTGTCGATACACACAGTTTTCCGGCCGCAACATCTAGTTTTAGTACAGTTGCTCAGCCGAAGCTGATAAAAATTGTCGAGGCAACGACCCCGGCAGCGCAATGCCGCTGAGGGCTGCCTTCCACCGAGGAGACACATGAAAGCTACCGCCACCAGGCGCGCCGGCAAGTCGGCGCGTACCGCATTTCCGTTGAACCCGCTCGCCGCGGGCTGCGCCGTCCTGCTGTCGGCACTGGCCGGTCAGGCCTTCGCGCAGGCATCCGGCAGCGAAGCGCAGACCGCCGTCGCGCCGAATACCCCGACCGCGGCCGCCACCAGCGAAGTCATCGCCACCCCGGCGCCAAGCGTGTCCACCGTCACCGTGACCGGCATCCGCCAGGGCATCGAGGCGGCGATCTCGGTCAAGCGCAATTCCAATTCCATCGTCGAAGCGATTTCGGCCGAAGACATCGGCAAGCTGCCCGATTCCTCGGTGGCCGAATCGATCGCGCGCCTGCCGGGCGTGACCGCCCAGCGCAGCCGCGGCTCGGGACGCGCGTCCGAGATTTCGGTGCGCGGCCTGTCGCCGAGCTTCAACGGCACCCTGCTCAACGGCCGCGAGATGGCCTCGACCGGCAATGCCCGCAACCCCGAATTCGACCTGTTCCCGTCCGAGCTGATGGGCGGCGTGGTGATCTACAAGACCCCGGACGCGAGCGTGATCGGCCAGGGCCTGGCCGCGACCATCGATCTCAAGACCGTGCAGCCGCTCGACTTCGGCAAGCGCGTCATCGCCGTCAACTACAAGAAGAGCCGCCTGGGCGTGCGCACCGCCGAAGAGGGCGACGGCGACCGCGTCTCGCTGTCCTACATCGACCAGTTCGCCAACCGCACCATCGGCCTGGCGGTCGGCCTGACTTCGTACGACGAGACCGGCGGCGAGCAGCGCAAGTACGACGCCTGGGGCGGCAGCATCGCCGAATTGCCGTACAACGGCCAGAACGTGCGCCTGCCGCTGGGCTTCACGGCCGACACCGAAACCGGCTACCACAACCGCGACGGCGCCTTCGCTTCGCTGCAATGGCGGCCGAACCGCAACTTCCGTTCGACGGTCGACCTGTTCTATTCGGCCGGCGAGACCGGCTTCAAGCGCAGCGGCCTGGAAGGCGCGGTGGGCGCCAATACCTCGGGCCTGTACGACCCGGCCGGCGTGCTGCAGAACGTGGTGGTGCAGAACGGCGTCGCCGCCAGCGGCACCCTGACCAACTACAAGGCGGTGGTGCGCAACCACATCGAAGCGGCGAAGGACGACCTCAAGACCGTCGGCTGGAAGAACGAGCTGCGCGTGGGCGACTGGGACACCAGCGCCGACATCACCTGGTCCAAGGCGACCAAGCTGAGCTCGCGCTACGAGACCACCGCCGGCCTGCCGGGCAATGCGGCCAACCTGGACACGATCTCGTGGACGGGCTTTAACGGCGGCAACTTCACCGACATCGCCTGGCGCACCGGCCTGAATTACGCCGACCCGAACGTCGCCCAGCTCACCGACGTGAACGGCTGGTCGGGCACGGCCGACAATCCGCTGGCCCAGGCCGGCTACCTGGCCCAGCCCTACATCGACGACAAGCTCAAGGCGATCCGCCTGAACGCCAAGCGCGACGTCGAATGGGGCCCGGTCTCGGCCATCCAGTTCGGCTACAACTACACCGACCGCGAAAAGACCCGCAGCGGCGAAGAAGGCCGCCTGATGATCGCCGGCGGCGACCGCTTCGGCGCCGTGGCGATGCCGGGCGCGTCCGCGAACACGGCCGGCACCACCGGCATCCCGATCGCCACCTGGAACCCGCTCGGCTCGCTCGGCTCCGTGTATGAACTGGCGCCGAAGGTGAATGCCGACATCCTCACCAAGATGTGGGACGTCAAGGAAACCGTGCAGACCGCCTATGTGATGGGCAACCTGAACGGCGAGCTGTTCGGCCTGGAATACCGCGGCAACGTCGGCACCCAGTTCGTGCACACCAAGCAGATGGGCGGCGGCTACAACAGCGGCAACTGCACCGGCGAGACCGCCGACACCTGCCCGGTGCTGCGCGCCGCCGGCGAACACGACTACTGGGACGTGCTGCCGAGCCTGAACCTGTCGTTCGACCTGAAGAACGACCAGCTGCTGCGCATGGGCGTGGCGCAAGTGCTGTCGCGTCCTACCCTGGACGACCTGCGCGGCGGCCTCGGCTTCAGCGTCAACACCGGCGTGGCCAATCCCTTCCTGAGCGGCGGCGGCGGCAACCCGATGCTGGAACCGTTCAAGGCCAAGTCGTTCGACCTGTCGTACGAAAAATACTTCGGCAAGAAGGGCTATGTCAGCGTCGCCGGCTTCTACAAGAAGCTCGACAGCTTCATCCTGCGCACCCCGTCGGAATACGACTTCGCGCCATGGGTCACCTCGACCACGCCGCTGCCGACCACGGGCCCGTACGCCGGTTCCACCATCGGCGTGCTGAACCGTCCTGAAAACGGCGAAGGCGGCAGCATCCGCGGCTACGAGCTGGCGGTGAACATTCCGCTGGAACTGGTGAGCTCGTGGCTGGACGGCTTCGGCATCCTGGCCAACCACTCCGACACCCGTTCGAAGATCGACCTGCCGGCCCTGGGCTTCGGCAACGTGCAGGTGCCGGCGCAGTCGATCCCGCTGCCGGGCCTGTCGCGCAAGGTCAGCAACCTGCGCCTGTACTACGAAAAGAACGGCTTCCAGATCGCCGCCGCGGCGCGCAAGCGCTCGGACTTCCTGGGCCAGTCGCCGGACTTCTCGGACACGCTGCAGTACACCTTCGTGAAGGGCGAGACCATCGTCGACTTCCAGGTCTCGTACGAGATCCAGTCAGGCTTCGCCAAGGGGCTGTCGGTGTTCGCCCAGGCCAACAACTGGAACAACGCGCCGTACCAGGAATACACGGTGAGCAGCGATTCGGTCACGCGCCGCGTGGAATACGGCCGCACCTACCAGTTCGGCGCCAACTACAAGTTCTGATCGCAGGCGCGCAGGACTACAGGGCACGTCGAACAGGTGCCCTACAATGCAACCCTCGCGGCCTTCGGCCCCGGGGGTTGTTTTTCTTGAAAGAGACGGCAGGAACACAGCATATGGAAAATCAGGCAATCAGGGACATCGTGATCGTCGGCGGCGGCACCGCCGGCTGGATGACGGCGGCGGCGCTGTCGAGCATGCTGGGCGGCCGCTACAACATCCGGCTGGTCGAGTCGGATGAGATCGGCATCGTGGGCGTCGGCGAGGCGACCATTCCGATGATCCAGCGCTTCAACCGCGTGGTCGGCATCGACGAGAACGAATTCATGCGCGAGACGATGGGCAGCTTCAAGCTGGGCATCGAGTTCGTCAACTGGGGCCGGCTGGGCGAGCGCTACATGCACGGCTTCGGACGCATGGGCCAGGACCTGGCCACCGTGCCCTTCGAGCAGTACTGGCACAAGATGCGTGCGCTCGGCAAGGCCGCGCCGCTCGAGGAATACTCGATCACGCGCATGGCGGCCAAGGCCGGCAAGTTCATGCCGGCGCGCCACGACGTGCCGAATTCGCCGCTGCGCGACATCGCCTACGCCTATCACTTCGACGCCAGCCTCTACGCGAAATACCTGAGAAAACTGTCCGAGGCGCGCGGCGTAGCGCGCATCGAGGGCAGGATTGCGCGCGCGATCCAGCGCGAGCCGGACGGCTTCGTCACGGCGGTGGAGCTCGACAGCGGCCAGCGCATCGAAGGAGAATTGTTCATCGACTGCTCGGGTTTTCGGGGCCTGCTGATCGAGCAGGCGCTCGCGACCGGCTACGAGGACTGGACCGGCTGGCTGCCGGCCGACCGCGCGCTGGCCGTGCCCTGCGAATCGGCGCCGGCCATCACGCCGTTCACGCGCGCCACCGCGCACAAGTCGGGCTGGCAGTGGCGCATCCCGCTGCAGCACCGTACCGGCAACGGCCACGTCTATTGCAGCCGCTTCATCAGCGACGACGAGGCGGCGGCCACGCTGCTGGCCAACCTCGACGGCCGCGCGCTGGCCGAGCCACGCCTGATCAAGTTCCAGACCGGCATGCGCAAGCAGGCCTGGAACCGCAACGTGGTGGCGATCGGCCTGTCGGGCGGCTTCCTGGAGCCGCTCGAGTCGACCAGCATCCACCTGATCCAGTCCAGCATCGCGCGCCTGGTCGAGCTGTTCCCGGACCGCCGTTTCAGCGACGTCGACCGCGATGAATTCAACCGCCAGTCGCGTTTCGAATACGAGCGCGTGCGCGACTTCATCATCCTGCACTACCACCTGAACCAGCGCACCGATTCGGCCTACTGGCTGGAATGCGCCAACATGGCGATTCCCGAGACGCTGCGCCAGAAGATGGACCTGTACCGTTCGCGCGGCAAGGTCGTGCGGGTCGATAACGAGCTGTTCTCGGAAGTCGGCTGGCTGCAGGTGTTCGAGGGGCAGAACATGCCGCTCGACGGATATCACCCGCTGGCCGACACCCAGTCCGAGGCCGACATCGCCGAGTACATGGAGAGCGTGCGCGAGGTGATTCGCAAGTGCGTGGACGTGATGCCGTCGCATGACGGGTACATCGCGCAGCATTGCGCGGCGCGCAAAGCCTGAGCCGCAGCCGGGCCGGCACGATCCGTGCATACGGGTCAGCAGGACTTGTGGACGTCCAGGGCGCCGCGCGCGCGTAAGCGCCCGACGCATGTGACCCGCTAAAAATCCGGCCAAGGCGTCAAGTGGCATCCTGCACTCGCCGCCGCCGTCCGCTGTGTAGTACAGCCCGCTGACCTTCCATCGCCGGCCCGTGTGAGGTCCTGCGCACAGTTTCGCACGTCAACATGAGAAGGTTGACAGGCAGCCATGGCTCTACCAACCCGCTTCGGCGGGTTTCTCATTTGTACTTTCGCAAGAGTGCATGCCTCGCCGGCCTGGTATCCGATTTCACATCCCTGTGCGGGCGATCGCAGGTAGTTTTTTGTCAACGCGTTTCTGTCACAATCTGATTGGAGGCAACTGCCCTGGTTCATCATTTTATGGAGTAATACGAATGGCGCATTACATCGATATCCCGGCCAAGGACGGCTCGGGAAGCTTCAAAGGCTACCTGGCGTTGCCAAGCGGAGGCAGCGGCCCCGGACTGGTGGTGGGGCAGGAAATCTTCGGCGTCAACCAGAACATGCGCGACGTGGCCGATATGTACGCCGAAGAAGGGTATGTAGCCCTGGTGCCGGACCTGTTCTGGCGCATGCAGCCGGGCGTCGACCTGGGCTATACCGAGGAGGACTTCAAGCTTGCGCTCGGCTACTTCACCCGGCTCGACGTCGACCGCGCGGTCGAGGATATCGCGGCGGCAATCGACGCACTGCGCGGGCTGCCGCAGGTGTCGGGGCCAGGCGTGGGTTATGTCGGCTTCTGCATGGGCGGCAAGCTGGCCTACATGACCGCGGCGCGCACCGATGTCGCCTGTGCGGTGGCCTACTACGGCATGGGGATCGAGGACATGCTGGACGAGGCCGTCAACATCAAGGGCAAGCTGGTGCTGCACTTCGCCGAGAACGATGCCTACTGCGACGCTGCTGCGCGCGAGAAGATCATCAAGGGACTGGCCGGGTTGCCGAAGGCTGAGTTTTACACCTACCCCGGCGCAGACCATGCGTTCGCCCGGGTCGGCAGTATGCACTTCGATAAACCGTCGGCGCTGATGGCGCATGGCCGAACCATCGCCGCGCTCAAGGCGACGATCGGCCCGGATTTCAATTTGTCGGACCTGTGGGAGCAGCACGTGTACCAGGAGTTCGTCAAGCGTGACGTGCCGGCGACGATGGCGACCATGGTCGCCGAGCCCTACGTGAATCATATCCCGACCCTGACGGGCGGTGTCGGGTCCAGGCAGCTGGCGCGCTTCTACCAGCATCATTTCGTGCATGGCAATCCGGCGGACATGCGCATGATCCCGATTTCGCGCACGGTCGGGGCACTCCAGGTAGTCGACGAATTCATCATGTGCTTCACCCATGATCAGGAGATCGACTGGATGCTGCCGGGGGTGGCGCCAACCGGCAAATACGTCGAGATCCCGATGATCGGCATCATCAGCTTCCGTGGCGACAAGCTGTACCACGAGCATATCTACTGGGACCAGGCCAGCGTGCTGGTGCAAATCGGCCTGCTGGACCCGGCGCTGTTGCCGGTGTCCGGGATCGAGCAGGCCCGCAAGCTGCTCGACGAGACCATTCCGTCGAACCGGCTGATGGCGCGCTGGAGCAGCAGCGAAGGGCTGTAACGGGAGCGTGTGCAAGACGGCCCGGTCTGATAGAGGCGCGGCCACGTGCCCCGCAGGCTGCCGGGCCGATTCGCATGAACAATCCTGTTCCCTGGTCTGGAGTATAGTGGCCTGCCATCAGCATGTAAGCGCGGGCGAGCCGGATCTCGCACAGAGGAGGGAACAGGCATGCTTACTCAACGGACGAAAGACATCGTCAAGGCCACGGCACCGGTCCTTGCGGCGCACGGTTATGACATCATCAAGCACTTCTACCGAAGCCTGCTGAGTGCCCATCCCGAGCTGAAGAACGTCTTCAACATGCGCCACCAGGAGCGCGGGCAGCAGCAGGAGGCCCTGGCGCGTGCGGTGTATGCCTACGCCGCCAACATCGAGGATCCATCCAGCCTTGCGGCGCTGCTGGAAGGGATCGCCAACAAGCATGCCAGCCTGGACGTCAGGCCTGAGCAGTACCCGATCGTCGGAGAGCACCTGCTGGCATCGATCAAGGCCGTGCTGGGCGATGCGGCGACTGCAGACATCATCTCGGCCTGGGCGCAGGCCTACGGCAACCTGGCCGACATCCTCATGGGACGGGAGAGCGAACTGCGCGAGCGCACGGCCGAAGCACCAGGCGGCTGGGTTGGCTGGAGGGAGTTTGTCGTCACCGCCAAGCAGCCCGAGAGCGATGTCATCACGTCGTTCGTGCTGGAGCCGGCTGACGGCGGGCCGGTCGTCAACTTCGAGCCGGGGCAGTACACCAGTGTCAACGTGCCAGTGCCGCGTCTCGGGCTGCGCCAGATCCGCCAGTACAGCCTGTCCGACGCGCCGAACGGGCGCAGCTATCGCATCTCGGTCAAGCGCGAGGATGGGGTCGATCCCGGGCAGAAGGGTTATGTATCGACCCTGCTGCACGACGAGGTGCAGATTGGCGACAGGATCCAGCTCGCTGCACCGCACGGTAATTTCTTCATCGATGTCACTGCGACGACACCGGTGGTCCTGATCAGCGGCGGGGTCGGCCTGACGCCCATGATCAGCATGCTCAACCGTGTGCTGCAATCGCCGGGACGCGAGATCGTGTTCGTGCACGGCGCGCGCAACAGCGGTGTCCATGCCATGAAGGATCGTCTGCGCGTGGCAGCGGCGCAGCATCCGAACTTCAAGACCTTTATCTTCTATAACGAACCTCTGCCCCAGGACCAGGCGGGCAGGGATTTCGACTATCGCGGCCTGGTCGACATCGGCACGATCGCGGCTTCGGTCCTGCTGCCCGACGCCGACTACTACATCTGCGGCCCGATCCCGTTCATGCGGCAGCAACATGATGCCCTGATCGCGCGCGGCATCGCGGAAACACGGGTGCATTACGAGGTGTTCGGTCCGGATCTGTTCGCGGAGTAGGACAAGCCCGGTCCCGTGCCCGCGCGGCAGGTGGGCGCGCGCGGCGCTATCCCGAGCCCACGCTATGAGTGGGAATGCCCTCAATTCCGGTAAATAACCGAATTCAATAGGTAATCTTACGGGCCGCTGATCATCTGGATGATCAGCGGCCTTTTTGTTGAGCATGACCCGCAGGTCATCACAGCTTGCTTTGTAGCAAATTTTCATGACGCGCCCGGCGATCCGGACGTTCTGAATGATTTACTACGTGATATGCACTGTAATGGTGCATTAAGGAAAATATACGCCGGTTTTTAGAGCATTTGTAGCGTGACTACAGAATCGGAGAAGTTGTCATGTAGCTCATATACAACGGGAAACCCTTGAATTTACGGCCTGCTAGGCGAAAACATGCCATGATCATTGCTGCAAGTAACTCCCGTTGACAGTGCATCTAGTTTTAATACAGAATCGCGACCAACGTTGATTTTGTCGCAAAAAGCCGATCCCGACCGGCCGAGGGCTGTTTTCGGGAATACATCGTTCTATCTGAGGGGACACATGAAAAACATCGCCACCAAGCGTGCCGCATTCCAGCTGAGCCCGGTTGCCGCCGGTTGCGCCATCTTCGTCACGGTCCTGGCCGGCAGCGCGCAGGCGCAGACCGCCAGTACCGGCGAAACCGCCAACCTGAACCCGGACGCGCCGGTGACCACCGTGACCGTGACCGGCATCCGCCGCGCGATCGAAGATGCGATCGCCGTCAAGCGCGAATCGACCGGCATCGTCGAAGCCATCTCGTCGGAAGACATCGGCAAGCTGCCGGACGTGTCGATCGCCGAATCGCTGGCGCGCCTGCCGGGCCTGTCGGCCCAGCGCGTCAACGGCCAGGCCCAGTCGATCAGCATCCGCGGCACCTCGGGCGACCTGTCGACCGCGCTGCTCAACGGCCGCGAGCAGGTCACCACCAGCTCGGACCGCACCGTCGAATACGACCAGTACCCGTCGGAACTGATCAGCGCCGTCACCGTGTACAAGACCGGCGACGCCAGCGTGATCGGCCAGGGCCTGTCGGGCACGGTCGACCTGCAGACCATCAAGCCGCTGTCGCTGCGCGAGCGCGTCGTCACCGTCAACGTGCGCGGCGAAAAGAACTCGAAGGGCTCGGTCAGCGCCGGCTCGCCGGACACCGGCAGCCGCATCAGCGCCTCTTACATCGACCAGTTCGCCGACCGCACGCTCGGCGTGGCGATCGGCTATGCGCGCCAGGACAAGCCGAACGTGCACCAGCAGTTCGAGACCTGGGACTGGGTGGACGACACCAATGTCGTGCCGGGCTCGACCGTTAAAGTGCCGAAGGGCATGAAGTCGATGGCCATCACCGGCGACCAGGTGCGCGACGGCCTGATGGGCGTGCTCGAATGGCGCCCGAACCGCAACTTCAGCTCGACCTTCGACGTCTATCACTCGCGCTTCGACCAGGAAGAAATCCGCCGCGGCATCGAGATGCCGCTGAAGGATGACGGCACGGTGCGCTTCTCGAACGCGACCGTGGTCAACGGCACCGCGATCGCCGGCACCGCCAACGACGTCAATCCGGTCGTGCGCAACAACCGCATGACGCGCGACGACAAGCTGACCGCCTTCGGCTGGAACAACCGCTACAGCTCGGGCGACTGGGTCGGTATCGTCGACATCAGCCGTTCCAAGGCTGACCACAAGGAACAGCTGATCGAGATCAACGCCGGCCGCGCCGCGCGCCAGACGCTGGGCTACAGCTACCACGGCGGCACCATTCCGCAACTGTCGCTGTCGGGCGTGTACGACGATCCGTCGCAGATCGCCATCGGCGGCCAGTTCGGCGAAGGCTACGTGAACGCCCCGAACATGACCGACAAGATGACCTCGTTGCGCGTCAGCCTCGAGCGCAAGTTCGCCGACGGTCCGTTCAGCAGCCTGGAAGTCGGCTACAACCACTCCAAGCGCGAGAAGGAAAAGGAACACCTGGAGACCGGCTTCTCGAAGCTTGGCGACGGCACCTTCGCACCTAACGTGCTGAACGGCTCGCAAGGCTTGTATGCGCTCCAGAACTCGCTGAGCTGGGACATCGACGCCGTGCTGGCCAACAACTTCGGTCCGTTCACCCCGACGGTCCTGGTGCCATGGGGCGCGACCAAGAACTGGTCGATCGAAGAAAAGGTCAAGACCGGCTACGCCAAGCTGAACATCGACACCGAATTGATGGCGATGCCGCTGCGCGGCAATATCGGCATCCAGGTGATCGACACCGACCAGAGCTCGACCGCGAACACGCTGCGCGCCTGGCCGTTCGCCGATCTGGTGCCGCTCACCGACGGCAAGAAATACACCGACTACCTGCCGAGCCTGAACCTGGCCTGGAGCCTGCCCGACCAGCAGTTCATCCGTTTCGGCGCCGGCAAGACACTGGCGCGCGCCAAGCTGAACCAGCTGAACGCCGCCCTGGAAGTGGGTCTGACCGCACAGACCACCGGTACCCCATGGGGCAACGGCGGCAACGCCCAGCTCGATCCATGGCGCGCCAAGCAGGTCGACCTGTCGTACGAAAAATACTTCGGCAACAAGGGTTACATCTCGGCCGCCGGCTTCTACAAGGACCTGTCCTCGTACATCTACAGCGTGACCGTGCCGCGTGACTTCTCGGAGTACAACCTGCAGGGCGCCCTGACCAATATCGGCACCATGACCCAGCCGATGAACGGCGAAGGCGGTACCCTGAAGGGCCTGGAGTTCGCGGCCTCGGCCCCGCTGGACATGATCCACCCGATGCTGGACGGCTTCGGCATCACCGCCAACGCCTCGTTCACCAGCAGCGAAATCTCGATCGTCGACCAGCGCTTCGGCAGCCTCGCGATCCCGCTGCCGGGCCTGTCCAAGCGCGTGTTCAACGTGACCGCCTACTACGAGAAAGACGGTTTCTCGGCCCGCGTCAGCCAGCGCTACCGCAGCGACTTCGTGGGCGAAATCGGCGGCATCGGCGGCGCAACCGAGCTGACCTACGTGAAAGCTGATAAAGTAGTCGACCTGCAGCTCGGTTACGACTTCAAGCAGATCGAGGGCCTGTCGGTGCTGTTCCAGGTGAACAACCTGACCGATACCGCCTTCCGCAGCTACGCCGGCACCGAAGACCGTCCGCGCGGCTACAGCAAGTACGGCCGCCAGATGCTGCTCGGCCTGAACTACAAGCTGTAAGACACGCTGTATCATCGGCACGCCGCCCAGCGCGGCGTCTGCCAGCCCTTGCAGGTTTTGCCTGCAAGGGCTTTTTGTTTTGTTCGGATTCTGTGGTTTTGGCCCCATAATCCACGCCTGTTTAGTCCGCGCATCGTCCTATTTGGCGCCTTGCGCGGGGCGACGGTGTAAACTATCGCTTTCGTTTCTACTTATTTAAGAGCAACTCCTTTATGTCCGACACCCCAATCCCATCGTTTTCCGACCTCAATCTTTCGGCACCTGTACTGAAAGCATTGAAAGACGTCGGCTACGAAACGCCGTCGCCGATCCAGGCTGCCACCATTCCTTTGCTGCTGGAAGGGCGCGACGTGTTGGGGCAGGCCCAGACCGGGACCGGCAAGACCGCGGCCTTCGCGCTGCCGATCCTGTCGAATATCGACGTCAAGAAGACCGTGCCGCAAGCGCTGGTGCTGGCGCCGACGCGTGAACTGGCGATCCAGGTCGCCGAAGCCTTCCAGAGCTACGCTGCCCACATCAAGGGCTTCCATGTGCTGCCGATCTACGGTGGCCAGAGCTATGGCCCGCAGCTGTCGAGCCTGCGCCGCGGCGTGCACGTGGTGGTAGGCACCCCGGGCCGCGTCATCGACCACATCGAAAAGGGCTCGCTCGACCTGTCGCAGCTGACCACCCTGGTGCTCGACGAAGCCGACGAAATGCTGCGCATGGGTTTCATCGACGACGTCGAGCAGATCCTGCAGCAAACCCCGGCAGGCCGTCAGACCACGCTGTTCTCGGCGACGATGCCGCCGGCGATCAAGCGCATCGCAAAAACCTATCTGCGCGATCCGTCCGAAGTGACCGTGGCGGCCAAGACCGGCACCGCCGACAACATCAAGCAGCGTTACTGGCTGGTGGCCGGCATGCACAAGCTCGACGCGCTGACCCGCATCCTCGAGGCCGAGCCGTTCGACGGCATGATCATCTTCGCGCGCACCAAGCTGGGCACCGAAGAACTGTCGACCAAGCTGCAGGCGCGCGGCTTCGCGGCCACCGCCATCAATGGCGACATGGCCCAGCAACAGCGCGAGCGCACCATCGAGCAGCTCAAGAACGGCAAGATCGACATCCTGGTGGCGACCGACGTCGCCGCGCGCGGCCTCGACGTGGAGCGCATCAGCCACGTGATCAACTACGACGTGCCGTCCGATCCCGAGAGCTACACCCACCGCATCGGCCGCACCGGCCGGGCGGGACGCAGCGGCGACGCGATCCTGTTCATCACCCCGCGCGAGCGCGGCCTGCTCAAGGCGATCGAGCGCGCCACCCGCCAGCCGGTTGCTCCGCTCGAGCTGCCGACCGTCAAGGCGGTCAATGAAGTGCGCATCACCCGCTTCAAGGACCAGATCCGCGCTACGCTGGCCGAAGGCGGCCTGGACGTGTTCCGTTCGCTGATCGAAGACGTCGAGCGTGAAGACAATGTGCCGGCGATCGATATCGCGGCCGCGCTGGCCAAGCTGGCGCGCGGCGACGAACCGCTGCTGCTGCAAAAGCCCGACCGTGACGCGCGTCCTGAGTTCGTGCCGTCGCAACGCGAATTCGGGCAAGAGCGCAGTGGCGGCCAGGAGCGTGCGCCGCGCGCGCCGCGTGGCGACTGGGAAGAGCGTCCGGCGCGTCCCGCACGCGAACCGGGCTTCAAGAAAGAGCGGGTGATGCGCGACCCCGAGCCGGGCATGGCCACCTTCCGCATCGAAGTCGGCTTCGCCCATGGCGCCAAGCCGGGCAATATCGTCGGCGCGATCGCCAACGAAGCCAATATCCCGTCCAAGCATATCGGCCGCATCGAGATCTATGACGATTACTCGACACTGGACCTGCCGGACGACATGCCGAAGGACCTGGTGGATCACCTCAAGACCGTCTGGGTCGCGGGCCGCCAGCTCGCCATCACGCGCGACGGCGAAACGCCGGCCGGGGCCGGCAATGCCGCGGCGCCGAAAAAACCGTACGCCGCCAAGAAGGGCGTCGAACGTCGTCTGAACGAAAAAGCGGCGCCCGGCAAGAAGCCGCATCGCAAGGGGCCGAGCCAGGGCTGACCTTGTCACCCGCTGCTCGAACACGTCGTTCCCGCGAAGGCGGGAACCCAAGCACGTCGAATCGCTGCAAGTGCCTAACGCCGGCGGTCTGCATGCAAACTGGGGTTCCCGCCTTCGCGGGAACGACGTGCGTGGGCGGGAGGCCAGGATTCCAGTCACGGTGTTCTGTTGTTTGACTACAAAACCCTGTATTTACCGTTAGGTGGCGCGGCGTTCGCACTATGGGAACGTCGCGATTGACACCTAGAAATCACCATGTTATTTTGCTACAGATTCGCTAGCCGGACTGTAGTCGTCGTTTTTCGTCCCTTCCGGCCCCGCGCCGCATCCTGCACAAGGCATCATTGGCACGCTCATGATCGGGCGGCCATGCAGTCACATACGAAAAAAGCCCGCTGACGTCGGGCCAGATTGGGGACACACAATGGATATGCAACCGGCCGTGCTCAAGCCACGCCTGTCGTTCTGGCAACTGTGGAACATGAGCTTCGGTTTCTTCGGCATCCAGTTCGGCTTCGCGCTGCAGAACGCCAACACCAGCCGCATCTTCGCCACGCTCGGCGCCGACCCCGACAACCTGGCCCTGTACTGGCTGGCCGCGCCGGTCACGGGCCTCCTGGTTCAGCCCATCATCGGCTACCTGAGCGACAATACCTGGCACCCGAAATGGGGCCGCCGCCGTCCGTTCTTCTTCATCGGCGCCGTGCTGGCCGCGATCGCGCTGTTCCTGATGCCGAACTCCACCGCGCTGTGGATGGCGGTCGCCGTGCTGTGGATGATGGACGCGGCCATCAACGTGTCGATGGAGCCGTTCCGCGCCTTCGTGGGCGACAAGCTCGACCCGGCCCAGCAGACCGCGGGTTACGCGATGCAGACCTTCTTCATCGGCTGCGGCGCCGTCATCGCGTCCTTGCTGCCGACCTTCTTCGAAAGCATGGGCGTGTCCAACGCCGCCGTCGGCGGCGTGATCCCGGACACCGTGCGCTACTCGTTCTACGCCGGCGGCCTGGTGTTCTTCCTGGCCGTGAGCTGGACCGTGCTGTTTTCGACCGAACTGCCGCCGCCCGACATGGACGCCTTCCACAAGGAGCGCAAGGCCTCGCGCGGCATGGGCACGATGTTCGTCGAGATCCTGGGCGGCTTCGGCAAGATGCCGCGCACCATGGTGCAGCTGGCCTTCGTGCAGTTCTTCACCTGGATCGCGCTGTTCGCGATGTGGATCTATACCGGCACTGCGATCGCCGACAACGTCTACGGCACCCTTGATGCGCAATCGAGCGCCTATCAGGACGCCGGCAACTGGGTCGGCATCATGTTCGCGGTCTACAGCGGCGTGTCGGCGCTGGCCGCCTTCATCCTGCCGGTGTTCGCCCGCGCCACCAGCCGCAAGACCGTGCATGCCACCTGCCTGGTCATCGGCGGCCTGTCGCTGGCCAGCATGTTCCTGATCACCGACAAACAGACGCTGGTGCTGCCGATGATCGGCATCGGTATCGCCTGGGCCTCGATCCTGACCATGCCGTATGCGATCCTGGCGGGTTCCCTGCCGGCCAAGCGCATGGGTTACTTCATGGGCCTGTTCAACTTCTTCGTCGTGATCCCGCAGATCGTCAGCGGCCTGCTGCTGGGCAGCATCACCAAGCACCTGTTCGACGGCCATGCGGTGCTGACCCTGGTGCTGGGCGGCGTCTGCATGCTGATCGCGGCGGTGCTGACCCTGTTCGTCACCGACAAGGCGGCGCCGGTCGCGAAGGCCTGATCCACGCTGTTTCCAGCACTGCGCGCCGTCATTTTCGCGGCTGTCGTATCGTAATGTTTTACTAACATATTCACCCGCGGCCGAGCCGGCCCCGGGTGCTTGTGTGAGCACAAACTTACCCAGACAGGAGCACAGCATGACCATCCAGACCGTCGCGACCACCCCGTTCGCCGGGCAGCGTCCCGGCACCTCGGGCCTGCGCAAGAAGGTGTCCGAATTCCAGCAGCCCGGCTACCTCGAGAATTTTGTCGAATCCATCTTCCTGACCCTGGGCGAGGGCAAGTGCCGTCACCTGGTGGTGGGCGGCGACGGCCGCTATTTCAATCGCGAGGCGATCCAGACCATCCTGCGCATGGCCGCCGCGCACGGCGTCGAGAAGGTGCTGGTGGGCCGTGGCGGCATCCTGTCGACGCCGGCGGTGAGCTGCGTGATCCGCAAGCACGCCTGCGACGGCGGCATCGTGCTGTCGGCCAGTCACAACCCGGGCGGTCCCGAGGGCGACTTCGGCATCAAGTACAACATCGAGAACGGCGGCCCGGCGCCCGAAAAGATCACCGACGCCATCTACGAGCACACCAGGACGCTGACGCAATACCGCATCGTCGATGCGCCGGCGGTGGATCTCGACAAGCTGGGCAGCGCCCGCATCGGGAACATGACGATCGAGGTGATCGATCCGGTGGCCGATTACGCCGAGCTGATGGCGCGCCTGTTCGACTTCGGTGCGATCCGCGCGCTGTTCGCGAGCGGCTTCCGGATGCGCTTCGACGCCATGCACGCGGTCTCGGGACCGTACGCCAGGGCGGTGCTGGAAGACATGCTCGGCGCGCCCGCCGGCACGGTGGTCAACGGCCAGCCGCTGGAAGATTTCGGCGGCGGCCATCCCGACCCGAACCCGGTCAATGCGGCCGACCTGATCGCGGCGATGGCGGGGCCGGATGCGCCCGACTTCGGCGCCGCCTCGGACGGCGACGGCGACCGCAACATGATCGTGGGCCGCGGCATCGCCGTCACGCCGTCGGACAGCCTGGCCATCATCGCCGCCAACGCCACCGTGGCGCCGGGCTACGCGGGCGGCATCAAGGGCATCGCACGCTCGATGCCGACGTCGCAGGCGGCCGACCGCGTGGCCGATGCGCTCGGGATTTCCTGCTTCGAGACGCCCACCGGCTGGAAGTACTTCGGCAACCTGATGGACGCCAACCTCGTTACCCTGTGCGGCGAGGAGAGCTATGGCACCGGCTCCATCCACATCCGCGAGAAGGACGGCCTGTGGGCGGTGCTGTTCTGGCTCAACCTGCTGGCCGTTCGCCGCCAGTCGGTCGAACAGATCCTGCGCGCGCACTGGGCCCGCTTCGGCCGCAACTATTACTCGCGCCACGATTACGAGGCGGTCGACGCCTCGGTGGCGGCCGACATGATGGACGCCCTGCGCGCGCGCCTGCCAGAGCTGGCCGGCCAGAAGCTTGACGGCCACCACGTGGCGCAGGCCGACGACTTCGAATACAACGACCCGGTCGACAACTCGCGCTCCACCGGACAGGGCGTGCGCATCATCATGAGCGACGGTTCGCGCATCGTGTTCCGGCTGTCCGGCACCGGCACCGAGGGCGCCACCGTCCGTCTCTACCTCGAACGCTACGAAGCCGATCCGGCGCGTCACGACCTCGACACCCAGCAAGCCCTGCAGGGCTTGATCGCCGTCGCCGAGGACGTGTCCGGCCTGCGCCGGCGCACCGGCCGCAACGAACCCACCGTCATCACCTGACACCCACCCACCTCGATCCACCTACAGGAAACCGCATGAAACTACCCGTCCTTGCCGCCTCCATGTTGCTCGCCTTTGGCGCAATGTCGTCCGCAGTGGCGCAGACCCCTGCCCAGACCAGCGCTCCGGCCGGAAAACCCTTCGTCTGGGAGAACGCGACCGTCTATTTCCTGCTGACGGACCGCTTCAACAACGGCAATCCGGCCAACGACAACGCATATGGCCGCAAGGATGACGCCGCGACGATGCGCGGCTTCATGGGCGGCGACATCGCCGGCATCACGGCGAAGATCAAGGAAGGGTATTTCAGCGACCTGGGCGTGAACGCGATCTGGTTCACGCCGGTCGTCGAGCAGATCCACGGCTCGACCGACGAGGGCACCGGCAAGAGCTATGGTTTCCACGGCTACTGGGCGAAGGACTTCACCGCGCTGGACGCGGCCTTCGGCACCGAGGCCGAGCTCAAGGAGCTGGTCGACACGGCGCATGCGAACGGCATCCGCATCGTGTTCGACGTGGTGATGAACCACACCGGCCCGGTGACGCCGCAGGATCCGGTGTGGCCGGCTTCGTGGGTGCGCACCGGCCCGCAGTGCACCTACAAGGACGCGCGCACCACGGTCGATTGCACGCTGGTGGCGAACCTGCCGGACTTCCTCACCAACAGCAATGCCGGCGTCGCGCTGCCGCCGCACCTGGCGGCGAAATGGAAGAAGGAAGGGCGCTACGAGCGCGAGGTCAAGGAACTGGACGACTTCTTCAAGCGCACCGGCTATCCGCGCGCGCCGCGCTACTACCTGATGAAGTGGCAAGCGGACTGGGTGCGCAAGTACGGCATCGACGGTTTTCGCGCCGACACCGTCAAGCACACCGAGCCTGGCCTGTGGAAGGAACTCAAGAAAGAGGCCAGCCTCGCGCTCGAAGACTGGAAGCGCGCCAATCCGGACAAACGCCTGGGCGACGACAAATTCTGGATGGTGTCCGAGGTCTACAACTACGAGATCAAACACGCGCGCAAGTTCGACCTGGGCGGCGGACAGTACGTGGACTACCTGGATCAGGGCTTCGACAGCATGATCAGCTTCAGCCTGCGCAGCGACGCGAAGCAGCCTTACGAAAAGATCTTCTCGGATTATTCGAAGATCCTGCAAGGCGAGATGAAGGGCTATTCGGTGCTGAACTACATCAGCTCGCACGACGACGGCAGCCCCTTCGATCCGCTGCGCGAGCGTCCGTTCGAATCGGCCAACAAGCTGCTGCTGGCGCCGGGCGCCGCCCAGATCTACTACGGCGACGAGACCGCGCGCATCCTGCGCGTCGACGGCGCCGTGGGCGACGCCACCCTGCGTTCGTTCATGAACTGGGACGAGCTGAAGTCGAACGCGCAGCGCGGCATGCACCGCGTGGCCGACATCCGCGCGCACTGGGCGCGCCTGGGACGCTTCCGCGCCGCCCATCCGGCGGTTGGCGCGGGCGTGCACCAGATGATCAGTCACAGCCCGTACACCTTCAAGCGCACCTGGGAAAAGAACGGCGTGAGCGACCGCGTGGTGGTGGCGCTCGACCTGCCGGGCGGCCAGCCGGCGCAGATCCAGGTCGGCGGCGTGTTCCATGACGGCGCCACCGTGCGCGACTGGTACACCGGCAAGACCGCGGTGGTCAAGGGCGGCAAGGTGCAGTTCGACACCGCCGCCCCGGTGGCGCTGATCGCCCAGGACTAATCTCCCCCCCGGAGGGGCGCGCGGCGACGCCTGTCGCCGTGCGCCTTCCCGGCGCATTGCGTCATGCACGCTGCATGATTTCCTGCCGCGCGGAATTCCCGGCGGCGCCGCGTTGCCTGCGCGCGAATACTGCTAAGCTGACAACATATTCATGTTTCGTGGACCAGCCGCCAATGAGCGCGCGGCCGCGGCGCGTCGATGCCAATCGACGCGAGAGGGGAGGGAATGTGCGCAGCATGAGCAGAGCAGGAATGTTTTATCGCCTGGTGCGGGGCCGGGAGCACCAGCGGGCAGAGAGCGGCGCGCCGCCACCGGGCCTGGATCCGCTGGGCGACGACGATGGCGACGTCTTGAGCGAATCGCCCGACCCCAAGCTCGACTACATTACGCGCCTGGCCGTGCAGGCCTGCGGCGCCGAGATCGGCGGCATCAGCCTGATGTTCAAGTCGCGCATCTGGCTGCCGTCGCGCATCGGCATCCAGGACAGCTTCTTTCCGCGCAAAGGTTCGTTCTGCGAACGCGCGGTGGACCAGGGCGGCGGCTGGTTCGAAGTGACCGACGCCAGCCGCGATCCGCGCTTCGCGTCCAATCCGCTGGTGGCCGGGACGCCGTACTGCCGCCACTACGCCGCCATTCCCCTGCGCGGCGAGAGCGAGAATCTGCTGGGCAACCTGTGGGTGATGGGCGCCGCCCCGCGCGCACTCGACCTCGCCCAGGTTGCCCAGCTGCGGCTGCTGGGACGCATCGCGGCCGACCTGCTCGAACTGCGCTACTGCGATCCCATCACCGGCATGTTCAACCGCGCGGTGTTCCTGCATCACCTGGAACGCCTGCTGCTGGAAGAAGATGGCGCGCGGGTCACTGTCGGCATGGTCGACCTGATCGGGTTTCGCCAGGTGAACGACCTGTTCCGGCGCGAGACGGGCGACCGTATCCTGCGCCTGATGGGCAAGCGCATCGAACACTGGGCCGACGGCGCGCTGCTCGGCCACCTGGGGGGCGACCAGTTCGCGTTCGCGCTGGCGTCGCCCGCGGGGACGCCGCCCGGGGAGCACGCGACTCGCGTCGAACGGCTGTGCGCCACCATCGACCTGCCGTTCGAGGTCGAGCCGGGCTGCATGCACACCCTGCATGCGCGCA
The DNA here is from genome assembly GCF_056279385.1 of Massilia sp. UYP34. Lineage (NCBI taxonomy): Bacteria > Pseudomonadati > Pseudomonadota > Betaproteobacteria > Burkholderiales > Oxalobacteraceae > Massilia > Massilia sp. UYP34. The sequence goes on from NZ_JBWBRF010000019.1 coordinate 24,578, forward strand.
TCGGCATCCGGCGCCAGTACCTGCCGTGCGAAGAAAGCGCCGACGGCCTGCTGGATGCCGCCGACATCGCCGTGTCTTCGATCCGCCGGCAGCATGGATCGAGCGCCGTGCACGAATACGACGCGACGCTGATGGCGCGCGCGCGCCTGCGCTACGAGCTGCGCGAAGCGATCCGCGGCGCGCTGCGCTTCGGCTGTCTGGAAGTGCATTACCAGCCGCAGGTCGACATCGCCCGCGGCCGCCTGATCGGGCTCGAGGCGCTGGTGCGCTGGCGCCATCCGGCGTACGGCCTGGTGGGGCCGGCGATGTTCGTGCCGCAGGCCGAGAGTTCGGGCCGCATCTTCGAGCTCGACATGCACGTGCTCGAACTGGTCTGCCACGACCTGATGGCCTGGCGCGCGCGCGGCCTGGCGCCGCCGCCGGTGGCGCTGAACTTCTCGCGCGCCTCGCTGATGCACACCCAGATCTTCGCGCGCCTGGCCGAGATCCTGCAGGCGACCGGCGTGCCGGGCGAGCTGCTCGAATTCGAGGTCACCGAGAGCCTGCTGCTCGATTCGCCGCAATTGCTGCACCAGCGCGTGTCGGCGCTGCGCGCGCTCGGCGTGCGGGTCGCGGTCGACGATTTCGGCACCGGCTATTCGAACCTCGATGCGCTCACCAGCTTTCCCTTCGACCGCCTCAAGGCCGACCGCCGCTTCGTGCACGGCGTGGCGAGCGACGCCCGCACGGCCGGCGTGTTCGCCCTGATCCAGGGCGTGGCCGCGGTGTTCGACGCCGAGCTGCTGTGCGAGGGCCTGGAGGACGAGGCCGACCTGTCGTGGCTGGCCGAGCGCGGCGTGCACTGCGTGCAGGGCTGGTACTTCAGCCGCGCGCTGCCGGTCCAGGCGATCGAGCGCGTCCTGCGGCGCTTCCAGGAGGCGCAGGATGCGCCGCTGTCGGTGCCCGCGATGCGCGCCTTGCTGGCTTGACGATGGCCTGGCCTGCTGCATGGCGAATCGGCGGCGATCCGGTAGACTGGTGGTTCCGTCAACTTTGCATCGATCGCCATGCCCGTCTTTACACGTATCGCCCGCGCCGTCGCGGGAATGGGGCTCGCGCTGGCGCTGCTGCCGGCCCAGGCCCTTGCCCAATCCGCGTCCGAGCCGGTCTACGGCCCCGAGCTGGAAGAGTTCGCCTACCCCGAACCGACGCAGCAATACCGCTTCACGTCCCAGGGCGTCGATCTCCAGATGACCTATATGGACGTCAAGCCGGCCAGCCCGAATGGCCGCACCGTGGTGCTCATGCACGGCAAGAACTTCTGCGGCGCAACCTGGGAAGGCACCACCAGGGCCCTGGCCCAGGCCGGTTACCGCGTCGTGGTGCCCGACCAGATCGGCTTTTGCAAGTCGACCAAGCCGCGCCACTACCAGTACAGCTTCCAGCAACTGGCCGACAATACCCGCAAGCTGCTCGAGTCGATCGGCGTGAAAAAGGCGATCGTCATCGGCCACTCGACCGGCGGCATGCTCGCCACGCGCTATGCGCTGATGTACCCGGACGCGACCGACCAGCTGGTGATGGTGAACCCGATCGGCCTGGAAGACTGGAAGACCCTGGGCGTGCCGTCGCTGGGGGTGGACAAATGGTACGAGCGCGAGCTGAAGACCTCGGCCGAGCGCGTGCGCGAATACGAGCGCACCACCTATTACAACGGCCAGTGGAAGCCGGAGTACGAGGTGTGGGTGCAGATGCTCGTCGGTATGTACCGCGGCAAGGGCAAGGAGATCGTGGCCTGGAATTCGGCGCTGATCTACGACATGATCTATACGCAGCCGGTGGTCTATGAGTTTCCGCTCATCAAAGTGCCGACCTTCCTGTTGATGGGCCTGAAGGACACCACCGCGATCGGCAAGGACGCGGCCCCGGCCGGGATCCGCCCGAAGCTCGGCAACTACCCGGTGCTGGCCCGGAAGACGAAGGAAGCGATTCCCGGCGCGACGCTGGTGACCTTCCCCGAGATGGGACATGCGCCGCAGATGCAGGATCCGGTCAAGTTCCACAAGGCGCTGCTCGAAGGGCTGGTGCGCTGAGCGAGCCGGTGCCGCCCTGGGCGGCCTGGTGACAGGAACCCGGGTATCCGCACAGGCGGGTAGCCGGGTTCGCTCCTGCAACAGCCCCCTTCGCAGTGCCCACCGCCCATTCGCCTGCATTTCGTTCAATGGTATCCTTGCGCGATGACCGTTGATCCAGATACCAAACTGAAACCCGCGCGCGCCGCCTTTGCCGACGGCCCGCGCCTGCTGGCCGACATCGGCGCCACCCATGCGCGCTTCGGTCTCGAGACCGCGCCCGGCGTGCTGAGCCAGGTCACCGTGCTGCGCTGCGACGACTACGACGGCATCGTCCCGTTGCTGCACGCCTACCTGGCCGATCATTCGAGCCAGCGCATCAGCCACGCGGCCTTCGCGCTGGCCAATCCGATCAGCGGCGATTTCATCCGCATGACCAATCGCGACTGGCAGTTCTCGACCGACGAAGTGCGCCGCGCGCTGGGCCTGTCGACGCTCCTGATCGTGAACGATTTCACCGCGCTGGCGATGGCGCTGCCTGGCTTTCAGCCGAAGGACTTGCTGCAGGTCGGCGGCGGGCAGGCGCAGACGCACGCGGTGTCGGGCGTGCTCGGTCCCGGCACGGGCCTGGGCGTGTCGGGCGTGATCCCGACCATTGACGGCTTCGTCACCCTGGGCAGCGAGGGCGGTCACGTCAATTTCGCGCCGAGCGACGAGCGCGAATTCGCGATCCTGCAATATGCCTGGCGCGAATGGAAGCACGTCTCGAACGAGCGCCTGATCTCGGGCCCCGGCATCGAACTGATCTACCGCGCGCTGGCGCAACGCAACGGCAAGGCGCCTGGCGCCGACGTCCCGGCGCGCAGCACCGCCGAGATCATGAGCGGCGCGCTCGACGCCGGCGACGCCCTGTGTCTGGAGGTGCTGGAAACCTTCGCCGGCATGCTGGGCAGCGCCGCCGCCAACCTGGCGGTGACCCTGGGCGCGTTCGGCGGCATCTTCATCGGCGGCGGCATCGTGCCGCGCATGGGCGAGTGGTTCGCCACGTCGCCGTTCCGCGCCCGTTTCGAGGCCAAGGGGCGCTTTTCCGACTACATCGCCCAGATCCCGACTTTCGTCATCATGACGCCGAACCCGGCCCTGTACGGCGTCTCGGCGATCCTGTCGGAGCACCTGCGCGGGCGCAGCGGCGCCAATACGCTGATGGACCGCGTGCAGCAGCTGCGCCACGAGCTGTCGCCGGCCGAGCAGCGCGTGGCCAGCCTGGTGGTCGACCATCCGCGCAAGGTGCTGTCCGAACCGATCGCCGAGATCGCGCGCCTGGCCGACGTGAGCCAGCCGACCGTGATCCGCTTCTGCCGTTCGCTGGGCTTCCAGGGCCTGGCCGAATTCAAGCTCAAATTCGCCGGCAGTCTGACCGGCACCATCCCCGTGCGCCACAGCCAGGTGCGGGTCACCGACAGCACCCACGACCTGTCGGCCAAGGTGATCGACAACACGGTGTCGGCGATCCTGAAGTTTCGCGATGCGCTCGACGTGCATGCGATCGACCGCGCGATCGAGCTCTTGCGGCGCGCGCGCCGGGTCGAGTTCTACGCGATGGGCAATTCGCGCGCGGTGGCGCTGGACGGCCAGCACAAGTTCTTCCGCTTCCGCATCCCGGCCGCGCTGTACGGCGATTCGCACCTGCTCAACCTGGCGGCCGGCCTGCTGGGGCCGGGCGACGTGGTGATCGCGATCTCCACCGGCGGTCAGCTGCCCGACCTGCTGGAGGCGGTGGACACGGCGCGCGCGCAAGGCGCCGACGTCATCGCCATTACCAGCAGCAAGTCGCCGCTGGCGAAGAAGGCCAGCGTGTGCCTGGCGGTCGACCACAGCGAAGACAGCACGACGTTCCTGTCGATGATCTCGCGCATCCTGCAACTGCTGCTGATCGACATCATGTCGGTCGGGATCTCGCTCGGCGCGCAAGGGGAGGGCGGCCAGGATAGCCAGAACGACATCGAGCAGCGCCGTCTCCTGATCTCGCACCTGGACGTCTAGGGAAGCACTGATTTATTCTGGCGCGCTGCAATCGGTCACTAAAATTGTGCCCAGCAAGGCCTCGCCGGCCGCGCGCACACCGCAGCGATTCCCCGTGGTATCGCGCGGTTTTGCAACCCTGCACGGCGCATTTTCTCGTAGCAGGGTATCGGGAAATTTATCTGGGATATCTATTCTTGCATGTCGAGGGCTGGGGTGGCCCGCTGTATTGACCACCTGCCAGCCGACGCGTAAAAACGTCTACCGCACGCAACGCTCACTGCGGAAACAGTAGTTTCCGCCAGGAACCCAATGTAAGATTCGTCCCTGGGCGCCGCCGTTTCCGGCGTCTCCTCATCGTCCCGGCCTCGACCCGCCGCCCCGGAACCGGTATTAGGAAGAGCACCATCATCGTCACCTACGCACACAACGAGCAGGCCCGCCTTGCCGCGCTGGCCGAGCTTGAAATCCTTGAAACGCCCGCGGAGACGCGCTTCGATCGGTACACCCGCCTTGCCGCGATGACCTTCGGCGTGCCGATCGCGCTCGTCTCGCTGGTCGACGCCGAGCGCCAATGGTTCAAGTCGCGTGCCGGGCTCGATGCGCAGGAGACGCCGCGCTCCGTCTCGTTCTGCAGCCACGCGGTGCAGGCGCGCGAGATGCTCGTGGTGGAGGATGCCGCGCGCGATCCGCGCTTCGCCGCCAATCCGCTGGTGACGGGCGCGCCGCACATCCGTTTCTATGCCGGCCAGCCGGTCTACAGCCAGGGCGAGGCAGTGGGCACGCTGTGCGTCATCGGCCACGCGCCGCGCAGCTTCAGCGACGAAGAGCGCCAGGTGCTCAGGGACCTGGCCGAACTGGTCGAAGTCGAACTGAATCAGATGCGGGCGGTGATGGCGCGCATGCTCGCCGAGCAGGCGCTCAAGTCGCTCAACAAGGAGCTCGAGCAGCGCATCGCCGCCCGCACCGCCGAGCTGGAGGAGCGGGTCGCCGAGGCCATGCGCATCCGCCAGCAACTGGAGGAAAAGCAGGAGCTGCTGGACGCGGTGCTGGAATCGATCGACGTCGGCATCGTCGCCTGCGACGCCATCGGCAACCTCACGCTGTTCAACCGCAGCGCGCGCGATCTGCATGGCCTGGACCTGAAGGCGGTGGCGCCGGCCGAATGGTCGCAGTACTACTCGCTGCACCACGCCGACGGCCGCACGCCGATGGAAATGGACGAGATTCCGCTGGTACGCGCGCTCAAAGGCGAGGTGGTGCGCGACGGCGCAATGGTGATCGCGCCGAGCGGACGGGCGCCCTACACCCTGATGGCCAGCGGCCGTCCGCTGCGCAATGCCCAGGGCAAGACCCTGGGCGCGGTGGTGGCGATGAAGGACATCACCGAACTGAAGGCGTCGAAGGACCGGTTGGCCGAAAGCGAGGAGCGGCTGCGCACGATCACCGACAACCTGCCGGTGCTCATCGCCCATCTCGACCAGGACCACCGCTACGTGTTCGCCAACGTGGTGCACAAGTCCTGGCTCGGCAAGGCTGGCGAGCAGGTGACTGGCCGGACCATGGCCGAGGCCTTCGGCGAGGAATACTGGTCGCAGCAGCAGGAAGCCCTGAAGGATGCCTGGGACGGCAAGGCCTCGCAGTGCGAGCACGACATCGTGCGCAAGAAGCACATCCGCATCGTGCACTCGACCTTCTTGCCGCACCTGCGCGACGGCCAGGTGATCGGCGTCTACATCCTGACCACCGACGCCACCGCGGCGCGCATGCACGAGCGTAACCTGCACGCGCTGGCCCACACCGACGCGCTGACCGGCATTCCGAACCGGCGCCAGTTCGAGCTGGCGCTGCAGGCGGCGGTGCAGCGCGCGCCGCAACGCGAGCGCGCCTTCGCCCTGCTGTACCTGGACGTCGACTACTTCAAGCAGATCGACGACAGCTACGGCCACGCGACGGGCGACATGGTGCTGGTGGAGTTCGCGCGCCGCGTGCGCAACGTGGTGCGCAGTTCCGACCTGGTGGCGCGCCTGGCCGGCGACGAATTCACGGTGCTGCTCGACGAAGTCGGCTCGCCGCGCGACGTCGAGCTGGTGGCCAAGAAGATCTTGCAGGCGATGGAAGCGCCGTTCCTGGTCGGCAGCCATGCGATTCCCGTGGGCGCCACCATCGGCGTCGGCCTGGCCGACGCGCCGGGCGTCACGACGCAGTCGATCAGCGAGCTGGCCGACGGCGCGCTGTACGAGGCCAAGGGCATGGGCCGCAATACCTTCGCCATCGCGCGCTTGGCCAACACGCCGGCGCTCGAAGCCACGGCCTGACCGACCCATCGGGTCGGCGCGGCCGCAGACCTTACTCCACGAATACGACGGCCGTGCGCGCCGGCACCGTGAAGGCGCCGCGGGCACTGTCGAAACGCGCCTCGCGCGCGCGCTGGTCCGCCGCGCCGCCTGCCGCATGCACCGGATGCAGGCGCAGCTTCTTGCCGCGTAGTAGCGTGGCGTCGATGGTGTGCGCCTTCTTGTCCACGTTCACCAGGTAGCCCAGGCCGGCGAAGTTCGCGCCCGGATAGCCCTGGCCGTCGATCCAGGCCGCCAGCACAGTGGGCGTCTGCTCCGGGCCGGTGTTGAAGAAGCGCAGGCGCGCATTGATGTCCTCCGCGCTGCGCAGGCGCAGCAGCGTGGAGCTGGCGCGGATCTGCAGCAAATCGCGGAAGGCGTCGCGCGCGAACGCGATGTCGGCGGGCGCCGGCTTGAGCGCGGCATTGGCCAGCAGCGGCTTGAACAGCGGCCAGTCCTTCGCATTGTCGGCGGCGGGCGGCAGGCCGGTGCCGAAGAAGTTGTCCTGGTAGGTCCAGTCGAGACGGTTGAACCAGTCGCCCGAATTGAAGCTGTTGCGGTCCAGGGACTTGGAGCGCAGCACGTCGATGCCGGCGTGGTAATAGGCCACGCCCTGGCTGAAGGCATTGATCGCCATGCCCAGCGCCTGCACCCGGGCGCGCTCAAGGGTGCTGGTCGCCACCGGCAGCTTGAGCGCATTGATGTCGTACAGCGTCTGGTTGTCGTGGTTCTCGACGTAATTCACGGCCTCGTGAGGCTGGCTCGCATAGCCGGCCGGCTGGATGCCGCCGTAGACGATGTCCTGCAGCTGGCGCACCTTGCCGTCGAAGGTCTGCATGGAATAGCTGCGCACCGAACCGGCCAGGCCGACGCGGATCAGGTCGGCCGCGCGCAGCAGCGCATCGGGCGCGTGCTCGCGGCCCAGCGCATTCGGGTCGTACACCAGGCCATTGATGTAGCCCTGCTGGCGGACGACGATCTCGCCCGAGTCGCCCGGCGAACCGCCGCGCACGGCGTCGCGCGCGCGGTCACTGAAGGTGCCGATGCCGGTGCCGTTCAGGGACAGCTGCGAGGCCTGCACGAAGCGCGCGCCGTCGGCGACCTCGCCGAAGTTCCAGCCTTCGCCGATCAGCTGCACGTGGCGGCCGGCGGCCTCGTTCACCTCCTTCTGCAGGCGTTCCATGGCCGCGCGCGGCTGGTGGCCCATCAGGTCGAAGCGGTACGAGTCGATCTTGTAGTGGCGGGTCCACAGCACCGACGAATCGATCATCAGCTTGGCCATCATCGTGTTCTCGGTGGCCGTGTTGAAGCAGCAGGTCGAGGTCTCGATGCCGCCTTTCGCATCCAGGCGGTGGTAGTAGCCGGGCACCACGCGGTCGAGGATCGACTTTTCTTCCTGGCCGGCGATGAAGGTATGGTTGTAGACCACGTCCGTGCCGACCCGCAGGCCCGCGTTGTGCAGGTTCATCACCATCTCGCGGAACTCGACGATGCGGCGCGCGCCATCCTGCGGGTCGCTGGCGTAGCTGCCCTCGACCGCATTGAAGTGCTGCGGGTCATAGCCCCAGTTGAAGCAGTCGGCATGCGCCGTCTTGCCGATCAGCGCCTGCTGGCTTTCGCCGTCCGGCGCGCCGGATGGTTGCGGCATCGCGCAGCCGACCTCCGGGATGCTGCCGATGTCGTACACCGGCAGCAGGTGCACGTCGGTCAGGCCGGCTTTCGCCAGCGCGCGCAGGTGCTTCATGCCGTTCGAGCCGGTCTCGGAGAAGGCGGCGTACTTGCCGCGCTTGGGCGCTGGCACGGTCTCGTCGATCAGCGAGAAGTCGCGCACGTGCAGCTCGTAGATGACCATGTCGGTCGGGGCCTGCACCGTCGCTGGCGGACGGGTCTCGTCCCAGCCCCGCGGCTTGAGGTGCGGCGCATCGAGGTCGGCGATGTAGCTGCGCTTCGAATCGGCGTTCAGGCTGACCGAATACGGATCGGTGACCAGGTTGCGCACCAGGCCGGCGCCGGGCACGACGACGTCGACCGCATATTTGTAATAGGCGCCCGACAGGTCGCGCGGCAGGCTGGCCGACCAGGCGCCGGTCTTCTCGTCGAGCTTCATCGCATGCACGGCGTTCGCCGTGGCCGTCGGGCCGTCATAGGTGCACAGCGCCACCTGGCGCGCGGTCGGCGCCCACAGCTTGAAACCGGTCGTCTTCGCGGCAGGCATGGCGCCGAGGTCACGGATGCCTTCGGCGGCGGCGTACAGGTCGTCGAGCGCGCCGGCCGACTGGATGCGGGTGGCGGCGACCACCATGCCGCGCGCGTCTTCCTGCACCAGCACCAGCTGTTCGCGCTGCAGGGCAGGCAGGCGCGCGAGATCGGCGTCCGCCACGCGCAGGGTCGGACCGGCGGCGACCCACTTGAAGCGCTCGGCGGCCGCCTGCGGGACGGCGGTGAGGGAGGTGTCGAGCTTGATCGAACCGGCGGCGCCGGCGACCTTGCCGCCGACCCTGGCAACGACCGAGGCGGCAGGGGAGTGGTACAGGCGATAGGCGCCGTCAGCGGGCGCGCCGGGCCAGCGCACCAGGCGCTTGTCGAGCCAGACGGCGCGCGCGTCGAGCTGTTCGCCATTGGCGTGCAGGACTTCCTGGAAGAGCGCGCCATTGCACGTTTCAAGTGGAACCGCGGCGTAGGCGGACGTCGAGAGTGAGGCGGCCGCGAGGGCGAGATGAAGTTTGCGCATGTTGGGTGGACGGGCCCCCGTGCACGCGTTCAGGCGGCCGGAAAACCCCGCCATGATAGACAGGTTGGAAGGAGTTGAACCCGTGGACGGCAAAGCCGTCCACACGTCCAGTGCAGCGGTCGATCAGGCGGCGTTGCCGCGATAATGGTCGACCATCTTGTAGCGCGTCGCATACCAGCCGAACGCCAGCGCCGACAGCAGCGCGAAGCCGGCGAAGAAATACATCTGCGCCGCCATCACGCCCATGCCGGTGCCTTCGATATAGCCCACCACCGACTCGTTCTTGACGCTCGCGTTCACGATCAGCACCCACAGGTTGCCGACCGTGACGGCCAGGTACCACAGGGCCATGATCACACCCTTCATCGAGGCCGGGGCCTGGCTGTAGGCGAATTCGAGGCCGGTCGCCGAGACCAGCACCTCGCCCAGGGTCAGCAGCGCGTAAGGCGCGATCTGCCAGGCGATCGAGACGGCGTCGCCGGCGTCGAGCGCGACCTGCAGGTTGCCGACCACGATCCAGGCGGCGGCCGACAGCACGATGCCGGCGGTCATGCGGCGTAGCGGCGACGGCTCGATGCCGAACTTGCGCAGCATGGGGAACAGGAGCAGGTTGTTCACCGGGATCAGGATCATCACCAGCAGGGGATTCAGGGCCTGCATCTGGGCCGGGATGACGTCGAAGGTCCAGCCCAGGAAGCTGACCTGCGTCGTCATTTCGTTGGCCTGCACGATCCAGGTCGAGGCCTTCTGGTCGAACAGCGACCAGAACGGCGTCACCAGCGCGAACACGATCAGGATGCGCAGCACGGCGCGCACGCCGTCCACCGCCTCTTGCGGATGCAGGCCGCGCGCGCGGTCCAGCTGCATCGAGGCGCCGATGCCCCCGAAAGCCATCAGCAGCACCAGCGCGGTGCAGGCGCCGATCACGAAGCCCCACTGCGCCGACATCGCCAGCGAGACCACGGCGCCCGCGGCGCCGATCAGGGCCACGTTCAGGCCCGGACGGCCCTGGCCGGGTTGCTTGGCCAGCAGCGCGGTCCTGGCCACCCGCATGAAGGAGTGCGGATTCGGCGGCGCCGGCGGCACGTGCACGTATTTCTTCTTGCCGCTCCAGAACACCATGGTGGCGATGAACATCAGGATGCCGGGCACGCCGAAGGCCCAGGCCGGACCGTAGTCGCGCAGCAGCAGCGGCATCAGCAGCGAAGCGAAGAACGAGCCGAAGTTGATGATCCAGTAGAACGCATCGAACACGACCTTGGCCTTGTCCTTGTTGGTCTGGTCGAACTGGTCGCCGACGAAGGAGGCCACCAGCGGCTTGATGCCGCCCGAGCCGAGCGCGATCAGGAACAGGCCGAAGTAGAAGCCGTGGACGTTGTCCTCGAAGATGGCCAGGCAGGCGTGGCCCGCGCAGTACACGAGGCTGAGCCAGAACACCGTGTTGTACTTGCCGAAGTAGCGGTCGGCCAGCCAGCCGCCCAGCAGCGGGAAGAAGTACACGCCGATCACGAACGTGTGGAACACGTGCTTGGCTTCGCCGGTGCGCATGTCTTCCGGCAGGAACATCAGAAGCGTCGTGATCAGGAAGGGCGTCAGGATGTTGCGCATCCCGTAGAAGCTGAAGCGCTCGCAGCCTTCGTTGGCAATGATGTAGGGGATTTGCCGCGGCATGCGCCCGGAACCTGGTTTTGCTAGATCAGTCATCGACCGCTTCCTTGAAATGTCAAACAGACGCGATGCTATGACGAGGGGGTATCACTTTGCAATAAAAATATTGATGCGAAACAAACGAGAAACATATCGACGTAGTTTAGTTACGAACGCATTGCCGGTGGAAACGATTTCGAGATGCCAAGCCGTTGAATCATAACGATAAATCATTAATTTTTAGAAAACTTCCGGAATTGTCAAGTTTTGTTGCGTCCTGTATATTGCCTAGAATTCCAAACCACGGACCAGCCATGACCCAGATCCCGACCACGACGAATTCGCACTGGTGGCGCGACGCCATCATCTACCAGGTGTATCCGCGCAGCTACCTCGACACGAACGGCGACGGCATCGGCGACCTGGCCGGCATCACCGAGAAGCTCGACTACATCGCGAGCCTGGGCGTGGACATCGTGTGGTTGTCGCCGTTCTTCAAGTCGCCGATGCGCGACTTCGGCTACGACATCGAGGACTATTGCGACGTCGACCCGATGTTCGGCACCCTGGCCGACTTCGACCGCCTGGTGGCCAAGGCGCACGGCCTGGGCCTGAAGATCATGATCGACCAGGTGATGTCGCACACCGCCGACACCCACCCCTGGTTCGCCGAGAGCCGCGCGAACCGCGACAATCCGAAATCGGACTGGTACGTCTGGGCCGATCCGCTCCCGGACGGCAACCCGCCGAACAACTGGCTGTCGGTGTTCGGCGGCTCGGCCTGGCAATGGGATACCCGCCGCAAGCAGTACTACATGCACAACTTCCTGGTAAGCCAGCCGCAGCTGAACTTCCACAATCCCGAAGTGCAGAAGGCCCACCTGGCGGCCCAGCGCTTCTGGCTCGAGCGCGGCGTCGACGGCGTGCGACTGGACGCCTGCGTGTTCCACTTCCATGACCGCCAGCTGCGCAGCAATCCACCGGCGCTGGTGCGCGACACCTCGACCGTGACCGACGTGAACCCGTACGGCATGCAGGCCCACATCTACGACAAGACCCAGCCCGAGAACATCGCCTTCCTCGAGCAGCTGCGCGCCCAGCTGGACGAATTCGGCGCGGTCTCGATCGGCGAGATCAGCTCCGACGACGCGCTGGCCCAGATGAACGAGTACATGGCGGGCGGGAACAAGCTGCACATGGCCTACAGCTTCAACTTCCTGACGCCGGTGTTCACGGCCGCCCACATCCGCGCGCAAGTGGAAGACTTCGAGCGCCGCGTCGAGGAAGGCTGGGCCTCCTGGTCGGTGGGCAACCATGACGCGATCCGCGTGATGACGCGCTGGGGCGGCCCGCACGCCACCGCCGGTTTTGCCAAGATGGTGCTGGCGATGCAGCTTTCGCTCAAGGGCACGCCCTGCCTGTACCAGGGCGACGAACTGGCCCTGCACGAGGCCGACGTGCCGTTCGAACTGCTGCAGGATCCGTACGGCATCACCTTCTGGCCCGAGTTCAAGGGCCGCGACGGCTGCCGCACCCCGATGCCGTGGCAGGCCGGCGCGCCGCACGCCGGCTTCACCGCGGGCCAGCCGTGGCTGCCGGTCGAGCCCTCGCACGCCGCCGCCGCGGTCGACCTGCAGGACGCCGACCCCGATTCGATGCTGAACTTCCAGCGTCGCTTCATCGCCCTGCGCCGCACCATGCCGCAGCTGACGCGCGGCGACATCGCCTTCATCGACGCACCGGAGCCGGTGCTGGCCCTGCGCCGCGAACTGGAGGGCGAGCCCAGCGTGCTGGCGGCCTTCAACCTGTCGAACCAGGAAGCCGTGTTCGACTGGCCGGCCACCGAGGCCGCCGACCGCCTCGCGGTCGACGGCCTGGCCGGCGAAGCCCGGCATGGCCGCGTGACCCTGCCGCCATTCGGCGCCTGGTTCGGCCTGGCCCGCGCGGAGGGCTGATGATTCCTCAGCAGGAGCCGGAAAAGTTCGCGCGCACGGCGTTCGCCGACGGGCCGCGCCTGCTGGCCGACATCGGCGCGACCCATGCGCGCTTCGCGCTGCAGACCGCGCCGGGCGTGTTTCGGTCGGTCCAGGTGCTGCGCTGCGACGACTTCGAGGGCATCGTCGCGCTGCTGCGCCACTACCTGCGCGACCATGTCGACCACCAGAACGTGCGGCTGAACCACGGCGCGTTCGCGGTCGCCAATCCGATCAACGGCGACTACGTGCGCATGACCAACCGCGCCTGGGAGTTCTCCACCGACGCGGTGCGGCGCGAGCTGGGCCTGTCGACCCTCCTGATCGTCAACGATTTCACCGCGCTGGCCACCGCGCTGCCGGGCTTTGCGAAAGAAGACCTGATGCAGGTGGGGCCGGGCACGCCCGTGCCGGGCGCCGTCATCGGCGTGCTGGGGCCGGGCACGGGCCTGGGCGTGTCGGGCGGGATTCCGACCGCGGACGGTTTCGTCACCCTCGGCAGCGAGGGCGGCCACGTGAATTTCGCGCCGGCCGACGAGCGCGAGTTCGCCATCCTGCAGTACGCGTGGCGCGAATGGCCGCACGTGTCGAACGAGCGCCTGATCTCGGGCCCCGGCATGGAAGTCATCTACCGCGCGCTGGCCCACCGCAACGGCGTCAAGGCCGAAGAGCGCAGCGCGGCCGCCATCGTGGCCGGCGCGCTGGAGGACGACGACCCGCTGTGCCTGGAAACGCTCGAATGCTTCTGCGGCATGCTGGGCGGCGCCGCCGCCAACCTGGCGGTGACCCTGGGCGCCTTCGGCGGCATCTTCATCGGCGGCGGCATCGTGCCGCGCCTGGGCGAATGGTTCGCGCGCTCGCCGTTTCGCACGCGGTTCGAGGCCAAGGGACGCTTTTCCGACTACCTGGCGGACATCCCCACCTATGTGATCACCGCGCCGAACCCCGCCTTCCACGGCGTGGCGACCATCCTGGCCGAGCACCTGCGCGGTCGCAGCGGCGCCAACACGCTGATGGAACGCATCGGGCAACTGCGCGAAGAGCTGTCGCCGGCCGAGGCGCGCGTGGCGACGCTCGTGCTCGAGCATCCGCGCACGGTGCTGAACGAACCGATCGTCGAGATCGCGCGCCTGGCCGACGTCAGCCAGCCGACCGTGATCCGCTTCTGCCGCTCGCTGGGCTTCCAGGGCCTGGCCGAATTCAAGCTCAAGTTCGCGAGCAGCCTGACCGGCGCGATCCCCGTGCGCCACAGCCAGGTGCGCATGAGCGACAGCACCCACGATCTGTCGGCCAAGGTGATCGACAATACGGTGTCGGCCATCCTGCGCTTCCGCGACCAGCTCGACGTGCGCTCGCTCGACCGCGCGATCGAACTGGTGAGCCGCGCGCGGCGCGTCGAGTTCTACGCGCTCGGCAATTCGCGCGCGGTGGCGCTGGACGGCCAGCACAAATTCTTCCGCTTCAGGATTCCGACCGCGCTGTATGGCGACGCCCACCTGTTCACCCTGGCGGCGGGCTTGCTGGGGCCGGGCGACGTGGTAATCGCGGTCTCGAATTCAGGCGGCTTGCCGGAGCTGTTGCAGGCGGTGGACATCACGCGCGCCGCCGGCGCCGACGTGATCGCCATCAGCAACAGCCAGTCGCCGCTGGCGCGCAAGGCCAGCGTGTGCCTGGCGGTCGATCACAGCGAGGACAGCACCAGCTTCCTGTCGATGATTTCGCGCATCCTGCAGCTGCTGCTGATCGACATCATGGCGGTGGGGATTTCGGTCGACGGCCAGCACGGGCCGGAGGCAGGCACGGATCCGCGCCGGCTGCTCATCTCGCACCTGGACGGTTGAAGATGCGCCGACATCGTCGGCGCGGCGTCGTCAGTCGGCGCTCTTGAGGTCCACGCGCTCGATGGTGCGGCGCCATTCCTGGAGGCTGAGCAGGGTGTCCGAGCCGGCGTCGTCGACCAGGATCTCGCTGCCGTCCTGGGCCACCAGGAAGCTCTCGCGGCGGCGCGCATCTTCAGGGCGGTTCTCGACGAAACTCAGCTGGTAATACTTCTTGCCGTTGACTTCGCGCGGGACCGGATCGTCCTCGATCACGGCGCCGTGCGCCTTGCCCTTGCTGCGTTGCTCGATCTGGCGCGACCAGGCCTGCAGTTCCGGCAGCGCCAGCAGCGACTCCATCGCCTCCTGTTTCGTGTGCGCCGGCGCTTGAACGCTGGGCGCGGACGGCGCCGGCGCCGGCGGCGCTTCGCGTTCGGCGCGCTTGCAGCCGGCGATGGCGCAGCACAGCATCAGTGCGGCAACGGTCAGACGCAGGGGAGAACAAGAGGCGGCGCGTGGGGACATGGCAGGTCTCGTAAGGGCAGGCGATCATGGTAAACCATGCGTGTTCGACCAGCAATACGGGATGCCGGTCGCCGGCAGCCTGGATTGCGCGAACAGCAAGGGCGTTGCAACCAAAGCTTGATCCTGTCGCCGAAAATATTTCTATGAGGAAAGTAATTCGTGGTTTTCGCCACGGGATCACCTTTTTTGCCAAGGAGCCGGAATTTATTTGTAGAAATAATGCTATTCTGTAGGACCACTCCTACTTTTGTCCCCCCAATGGACCCCCGCCGCTCTGCCTACAGTCGTCGCCTCGCCAGAGCGTCGCAACGCGAAAGCCGCCTCGGCGCCCTCGCCATGCTGGGCCTTGCCGCGAGCGTTGCCGGCGTCCTTGCGCCGCCGCTGGACATCGACTGGATGCGGGCGGACGGCACGCGTGACATCACCCAGGTCGGCGCGAACTCCCCTGTCTCCCATGTCGCACCGGCGCCGGCGGCCACCCGCACGGCGGCGCCGGCCGAACAGGGCGCCGCGCGGCGCATCTATCCGTTTTCGATCATTCCCGGCGGCGTCGCGGACAAGGACGAACTGGCGCGCGTCATCCGCAGCGACGCCGTGGTCGCGGCGCACTACGCCGGCTTCGACGTCGCCAACGCGCGCGCGGTCACCGTCACCGCGCCGCGCGCGGTGTACGTCTCTTACCGCAAGGGCGACCGGGTGTACTGGACCAGGAAGACACTCATGCTGGCGCCGGGTGAAACCTTGCTCACCGATGGCAAGAACGAGATGCGGGCGCGCTGCGCCAACCGGATCTCGGACGTGCCGATGTACCCGGTCGAAGCCAATGGTCCGACCGAGTCGGAACTCGATTCCTTCGTCATCGAGGATGGCGGCGGCCTGATGGCGGTGGCGGCCGGCGTGGAGGGGCTCGATGACGGTCCCGCGGTGGAACTGGGCTACGGCAGTGAGATCTTCCCGGACGGCGCCGGCCTGTTGAGGGGCGTCGCGCCGGCCGCGCAGCCGCGCCTGGCCGACCTCATGGGCCCGCCTGCGCGTTACGGCTCGGGCATCTCGAACGGCGGCACGCTGGGCGATGGCAGCGGCGATGGCAGCGGCGATGGCGCGGTGTCGCCGCCGGCCGGCGACGGCAGCGGTACTGGCGATCCCGGCGGTACCGGCGATCCCGGCGACAGGGGCGGCCGCGGCGAAGACGGCCCCGGAGGCGGCCAACCGGAGACGCCGGCGCCGTCGACGCCCACGCCGGAGACCGCAACCGGTCCGGGCCCCGATCCCGGCCCGGGGCCCAACCCGGGGCTGCCGCCGTCCACGCCGGGCGTGCCCGGCACGCCAGGTGGTCCCGATACGCCGGGCGCCCCCGGCAGCCCCGGCAACCCCGGCCTGCCCGCGGACGATACCGAAGTCGCGCCGAACGATCCGGTCGAGGTGCCGGAGCCAGGCACCCTGTGGCTGGGCGGCGCGGCCATGGCGGCCATGCTGTGGCTGCGCCGCAAGGGGCCGCGCGCCGGGCGCTGATCCTCCGCCGTTTTTTCAGAAATAACGGACAGCAAAAAGCCCGCGAGGCGTGAACCTCGCGGGCTTTTTGTCGTGGAAGACTGGCGCGCCGGCGTTGCCGCGGCGCGCCAGGCGACCGGCTCGATTACATCATGCCGTCCATGCCGCCCATGCCACCCATGCCGCCCATGCCACCCATGCCGCCGGCTGGCTTGTCTTCGGCGAGTTCCGAGACCATGCAGTCGGTGGTCAGCATCAGGCCGGCGATCGAGGCCGCGTTCTGCAGCGCCGAGCGGGTGACCTTGGCTGGATCCAGCACGCCCATTTCGACCATGTCGCCATAGGTGCCGTTGGCGGCGTTGTAGCCGTAGTTGCCGGTGCCGGCCAGGACGGCTGCGACCACGACCGATGGCTCGTCGCCCGCGTTCTGGACGATCATGCGCAGCGGCTCTTCCATGGCGCGCAGGACGATCTTGATGCCGGCGTCCTGGTCAGGGTTGTCGCCCTTGACGTTCAGGGTCGAGCGGGCGCGCAGCAGGGCCACGCCGCCGCCTGGCACGATGCCTTCTTCCACGGCAGCGCGGGTGGCGTGCAGCGCGTCTTCGACACGTGCCTTCTTCTCTTTCATCTCGACTTCGGTGGCTGCACCGACGCGGATCACGGCAACGCCGCCGGCCAGCTTGGCCACGCGCTCTTGCAGTTTTTCGCGGTCGTAGTCCGAGGTCGCTTCTTCGATCTGGGCGCGGATCTGCTTGACGCGGGCTTCGATCGCTTCAGGCTGGCCGGCGCCATCGATGATGATGGTGTTTTCCTTGCCGACTTCGATGCGCGACGCCTGGCCCAGTTCCGCCAGGGTGACTTTTTCCAGGGTCAGGCCGACTTCTTCGGCGATGACCTGGCCGCCGGTCAGGATGGCGATGTCTTCCAGCATGGCCTTGCGGCGGTCGCCGAAGCCAGGCGCCTTGACGGCGACGGTCTTCAGGATGCCGCGGATGTTGTTGACGACCAGGGTCGCCAGCGCTTCGCCTTCGATGTCTTCGGCGATGATGACCAGCGGACGGCCGGCCTTGGCGACTTGCTCCAGTACCGGCAGCAGGTCACGGATGTTCGAGATCTTCTTGTCGCACAGCAGGATGAACGGCTGCTCATGGACGGCGACTTGCTTGTCCGGGTTGTTGATGAAGTACGGCGACAGGTAGCCGCGATCGAACTGCATGCCTTCCACGATGTCCAGCTCGTCGTTCAGCGACTTGCCGTCTTCCACGGTGATGACGCCTTCCTTGCCGACTTTTTCCATCGCCTCGGCGATGCGCTCGCCGATCGAGGTTTCCGAGTTGGCCGAGATCGCGCCGACTTGCGCGATTTCTTTCGTGGTGGTGGTCGGCTTGGCGATCTTCTTCAGTTCTTCGACGGTCGCAGCGACGGCCTTGTCGATGCCGCGCTTCAGGTCCATCGGGTTCATGCCGGCGGCAACGAACTTCATGCCTTCGCGCACGATGGCTTGTGCCAGCACGGTCGCGGTGGTGGTGCCGTCACCGGCGTTGTCGCTGGTCTTGGAAGCGACTTCCTTGACCATCTGCGCGCCCATGTTCTGGAGCTTGTCTTTCAGTTCGATTTCTTTTGCGACCGAGACACCATCCTTGGTGACGGTCGGGGCGCCGAACGAGCGCTCGAGCACGACGTTGCGGCCTTTCGGGCCCAGGGTGACCTTGACTGCGTTGGCCAGAATATTGACGCCTTCAACCATCTTGGCGCGCGCTGCGTCGCCGAACACTACTTCTTTAGCTGCCATTTGTTATTTCTCCGAATGTTTTCGTGAATGGGGTCAGGGAATTACTGCTGGACGACGGCCATGATGTCTTCTTCGCGCATCACGAGCAGTTCTTCGCCATTGACCTTGACGGCCTGGCCGGAGTACTTACCGAACAGCACGCGGTCGCCGACTTTTACTTCCAGCGGGCGGACCTGGCCGTTGTCTTGCACTTTGCCGTTACCGATGGCGAGGACTTCGCCCTGGTCTGGCTTCTCTGCCGCGGCATCAGGGATGATCAGGCCGGACGCAGTCTTGGTTTCCTGGTCGAGGCGCTTGACGATTACGCGATCGTGCAGAGGACGAAGGTTCATGCAAAACTCCTTAATATTCAGTGGTTTAACTAGCGTTTTTTGACATCGCCGCAGTTTTGTGTGAAACGCGACGGCGATCTGCAAAGAGTTGTTAGCACTCTCTACTAACGAGTGCTAATTATAGGGACGATAATTTGCCTTTTCAAGCAGCAAAGTTGATAAATACTTTCGGGTGCTTGAGCTAGCACAAGCTTTCAGGGCTCATATAATGTGTTTTTGGCATCTCGCGCCAGTGGCTGCGAATATGGCAAGAGGCGGGCAGCGTACACCCCCTGGCGCTTTCCTGCCGCACGCCAGGCAGCCCTGGGTGGGCGCGGCATGCCGCATTGCCGCGCGATTCGGTTGACGGAAAATCCATCTCGATCCTATAGTGTCGGATGATTTCCGAATTCCAAGACCTCTCAGACAAAATCGATCGGCTCGCCCAGCTGACCCAGTCATTGCGCGCAGAGAACTATTTGCTGCGGCAGGCCAATACCCTGCTCAGTGCCGAGAACCTGGCGTTCAAGGAACGCCTGGTCGAAGCCCAGCGGCGGGTCGAGGCCCTGCTCGACGAATTGCCCAAGCCGCCGGGAACGGATGGCGAAGCGGGCGGGGAAGACGACGCGGCAGACGCCACGCAACCAACGGCTGGCGCGGCGGCCGGCGCACCAGGCAATAGTGAGGCAGCACGATGATCCATCTCGACGTCACCATCATGGGCCAGCCGTATCGCCTGGCCTGCCGCGACGGCGAAGAGCGCACCCTGCGTGAGGCGGTGAGCTACCTCGACGGCAAGATGTGTCAGCTGCGCGATTCGGGCAAGGTGAAGGGCACCGACCGCATCGCCGTGATGGCCGCGCTGAGTGTCGCCGCGGAATTCCTGTCGGTCAAGTCGCCGCAGGGACCGCTGTCGGACATGTCGATTCTCGAAGTCAAGCAAAAGCTGGAAGCGATGCACACCGTGCTCGACAAGGCCCTGGCGCCGCAGGAAAATGTTTTCTGAAAAGCCGAATCCGTTTGACATGCCGCTTTAAAAGAGTAAACTGCGCTCTACCCTGCGGTGTTCGAGATTTGCCATATATTCCTTGAACCATTCTTACGCATAGGTCGTGGAACAAGGTCGATGGGAGTGAGCGTCACTCGTTTGACGAACCCGAAATTGATCTGACCGTGACCGCCTTGAACCGTTTTGGTTCAGGATGCCGGCAAAAACGGCACTGGCGGGGGCTAGGATCCACAAGCGGTTGCGCACTCTGTACGCAGCCGCTTTTTTTTGTGCGCGCGTCCATCGTGACGGTGCACCTTGCAGGGAGAACGGCGCGATGCGCTATTGGTTGATGAAATCCGAACCGGACGAAGTCAGTTTCGACGACGTCCTGTCCGCGCCCGGCCAGACCGTGGCCTGGTTTGGCGTGCGCAACTACCAGGCGCGCAACTTCATGCGCGATGCGATGGCCGTCGGCGACGGCGTGTTGTTCTACCACTCCAGCTGCGCCGTGCCCGGCGTGGCCGGGCTGGCCGAGATCGCGAGCGCTCCCTATCCCGACGCCACCCAGTTCGACCCCGCCAGCCCTTACCACGATCCGAAGGCCACCCGCGAAACGCCGCGCTGGATCTCGATCGACGTGCGCGCGCTGGAGGCGGGGCGCCATGTGCCGCTGGCCGAGCTGCGGGCCAATCCCGCGCTGGAAGGCATGGCGTTGCTGCAGAAGGGCAGCCGGCTGTCGATCACGCCGGTCGCCAGATCCGAATGGGATGCGGTCGTCAAACTCATGCGCGCCAAGGGAGCCTGAATGGATCCCTGGCTGATCCTGGCCCTGCTGGCGATGGGCACCTTCGGCGGCTTCGCGGCCGGCCTTCTCGGCATCGGCGGCGGCATGGTGCTGGTGCCCTTCATCACGATGATCTTCACCGCGCGCGGCTTCCCCGACGAACTGGTGGTCCACATGGCGATCGCCACCGCGCTCGGCGTCATCCTGTTTACCTCGATGTCCTCGGTGCGCGCCCACCACAAGCATGGCGCCGTGCTGTGGCCGGTGGTGCGCCTGCTGGCGCCGGGCATCCTGATCGGTTCCTGGATCGGCCCCTGGATCGGCAAGCAGATGAATACTTCGGTGCTGGCCTTCTTCTTCGGCTGCTTCGTCGCCTTCTCGGCGACCCAGATGCTGATCGGTAAGAAACCGGCGCCGGCGCGCGAGTTGCCGGGCCGGGCCGGCATGTTCGCCACCGGCGGCCTGATCGGGATCCTGTCGGGACTGGTGGGGGCCGGCGGCGGCTTCGTCTCGGTGCCGTTCATGACGCGCTGCAACGTGCGCATCCATAATGCGGTGGCAACCAGCGCGGCGCTGGGCTTTCCGATCGCACTCTCGGGGACGCTGTCGAATATGTATTATGGCTGGGGCGAGCCGGGCTTGCCGGCATGGTCGCTGGGCTTCGTCTACCTGCCGGCGCTGGCCATCATCGTGCTGGCCAGCATGACCATGGCGCCGCTCGGCGCCCGCGCCGCGCACCGGATGCCGGTGCGCCAGCTGCAGCGCATCTTCGCCGTGATCCTGTATGCGCTGGCGGCCTATATGTTCTGGAAGGCCTTCAACTAGCCTTTCTCACGCGCGCGCGGTCCAGCGGCAGGTCGCGCATGCGCAGTCCGCAGGCATCGAACACCGCGTTCGCGATCGCCGCCGCGGCCGGGCCCTGCGCCGCCTCGCCGGTGCCCAGGAAGGGCTGGCCGGGGCGGTCGATCAGGTGCACGTCGAGCTTGTCGGGGGCCTGGCCGAAGCGCAGGATCGGATACGAGGCCCAGTCCACGGTGAGCACGCGCGTGGCGTCGAAGCGCACCTGTTCGAGCAGGGTCCAGCTGGCCGACTGCACGATGCCGCCCTCGATCTGGTTGCGCACGCCGTCCGGGCTGACGATCTCGCCGCAATCGACGGCGCTCGATACGCGCGTCACGCGCACCAGCCCCGTTTCGCGCGCCACCTCCACCTCCACCGCCAGCGCGCAATAGGCCGCCAGGTTCTTGTAGCGCGCAAATGCAAAACCGCGGCCGCGGCGCGCAGGCTTTTTATAACCCTCCCAGCCGAACTTCTCCGCCGCCAGCCTGACCACGTCGATGGCGCGCGGATCTTCCAGATGGCGCAGGCGAAACGCGACCGGGTCGAGCTTCGCCGCGCGCGCCAGTTCGTCCATGAGGCTCTCGATCGCGAACACATTGAAATAGGCGCCCAGGCCGCGCATGGCCGAGGCGCGCAGCACCGCCTGCGGCTGGAAATGGTGGGTCACGCGCGCGTTCGGCAGCCGGTAATAGGGGATCGCGTTGCGGTCGCCGCCGCCTTCCGGCTGAGGGATCGGTTTCGGCCTTGGCGGCGTAAAGGGCTTGGCGAGATGCGTGGCCGGCAGCAGGCTGCCGGCGGGGCCGGGACGGATGTTGTGCGACGGCGTGAAGACGTCGTATTGCCAGTCGGCGATGCGGCCGTCGGGATCGAGGGTGGCCGCGACCCGCGCCACCATCGCCGCGCCGAACGGCTCCCATGCATGCTCGTCCTCGCGCATCCACTGCACCCGCACCGGCCGGCCCGGGAAGGCGCGCGCCAGCAGGGCGGCGTCGGCCGCCACGTCGTCGGCGCCGTTGTGGCCATAACAGCCCGAGCCCTCGACGTGGATGCAGCGGATCGCGTCTTCCCGGGTCGCCAGCAGTTCGGCCAGCGCGCCACGCAGCGGGAACACGCCCTGCGAATGGGTCCAGACCGTGTAGCGGCCTTCCACCAGCTGCGCCACCGCGCAGGATGGGCCGATGGAGCCGTGCAGCTGCAACGGGCGGGTATAGGTGGCCTGCAAGTGCACGCCTTCCCGCATCCGCGCGCCGCGTGCGACGATGGTGGTCGGTTCGGCCGGCTGCGCCAACACCAGCGCCTCGACGTTCGGGTGGGCCGGCAGCGCGGACGGCGTTTCCCAGCGCGCGGCGCGCGCGAGAAGCGCGGCGGCCTTCACGGCGCGGTATTCGCCATCGGCGATCACGGCCAGGAAGCGGCCGTCGCGCACGACCTTCAACACGCCCGGCAGGCGCATGACGGCGGCCGTATCCACGTCGGTCAAGGTCGCCGCCGGCGCGGGCGGACGCACCACGCGCGCATGCACCATGTTTGGCAGGCGCAGGTCTTGCACGTAGGCGCGTCCGCCCGTGACCTTGGCCGGGATGTCGACGCGCGGCAGGGATTGGCCGATCGTGGTCTTTGGGCCGGGCGCGGGCGGCGCCGGCCGCGGCGTGGCGCGCAGGTGCAGCTCCCGGCCGGTGACCAGCTGGCCGAAGCTGGCGCGGCGGCCGTCGGGGGCGATGAAGGCGCCGTCCTTCAATGCCAGGCTGGCCGCGGGCGCCCCAAGGCGCGTCGCCGCCAGTTCGCCCAGGCGCATCCGCACCTGGCCCGCCGCATGGCGCAGCGCGGCGCCGCTGTCCTTCATCGAGTTGCTGCCGGCGGTCAGGCCTTCGTCCGGCGTGCGCGCGGTGTCGGCGGTGACGATCGTCAGGCGTCCGGGCGCGATGCGCAGCTCGTCGGCCGCGACCTGCAGCAGCGCGGTCTTGATGCCTTGACCCAGCTCGGCCTTGCCGGTGAAAACCGTAATGCGTTCATCGGCGTCGATGCGGATCCAGGCGTCGAGCCAGGGCGTCGTATCGAGGCTTTTCGGTAATGCATCCTGCGCCGACCACGCCGGCATGGCGAACGACAGCGTCAGCGCGCCGCCGGCGGCCAGGAAGTGGCGCCGACCCTGATCGAGGCTCATCGCTTGCCTCCCGCCGCGAGCTGGTCGGCCGCGCGCCGCACCGCGCGCAGGATGCGCATATGGGTGCCGCAGCGGCACAGGTTGGGCGACATGTGGGCGCGGATCCGGGCGTCGCTCGGATTCGGTTCGCGCTCGAGCAGCGCGGCGGCCTGCATGATCATGCCCGCGATGCAGTAGCCGCATTGCGCCGCCTGCTCGTCGATGAAGGCCTGCTGCAGCACGCCGGGCTTGTCGCTGCTGCCCAGGCCTTCGACGGTGCGTACCGCGCGCGCGCCGACGTTCGAGACCGGCACCATGCAGGACATCACGGGCTGGCCGTCCATGATCACGGTGCAGGAGCCGCACTGGCCCAGGCCGCAGCCGAACTTGGCGCCATTCAGGGCCAGGTCGTTGCGCAGCACGTACAGCAGCGGGGTGTCGGGGTCGGTATCGACGGCGTGGCTCTTGCCGTTTACCTGCAGGCGGTAGGTCGTCATGGTGCTCTCGCTTTGCTCACTTGCTCGTCCAGTTCCGGCCAGGCTGGCTGGCCGGCGCCATACTTGCGCAGGTAGGCGGCCAGCGCGCCGGCCTGTTCATTGCTCAGGATCGCCTTGAAGCCGGGCATCCAGCGTCCCGCTTCGCCGTCCGGCGGCAGGATGCCGTCGTCGACGATATGGATCAGGCTGCGCGGGTCGGGGTCGTACAGGGCGATCGCCTTCTGCAGCGGCAGGGCGGTGCCCGAGCTCGGGGCGCGACCGACGTCGTGGCAGCGCGCGCACGAGTTGGCGTACAGCTCGTAGCCGAGGCGCATGCGCGGCAGTTCGGGGTCGTCGGCGGCGGGTGGGGGCAGCGGACCGTCCTGCTGCGCCGGCGTCGCGCGCAACGGGGCTTGCGACAGGTGGCTGTGGGTCCACGCGGCCAGCGCGGCGACGTCGCCTTCATCGGCCTGGGCCAGGTGCATCACCACGTCCTGCATCGGGCCGCCGGCGACCGCGTGGTCCTCGGCCATGCCGGTGCGCAGGTAGGCCTGCAGCTGTTCGCGCGTCCACGGCAGCGGCGACGGCGATTTCGCGTTCAGGGCCGGCGCGTACCAGTCATCGGCTTCGCCGCCATCGAGCTGGCGTTTCAGGTCCGGACCACCCAGCTTCGTGCGCGGCGTGTGGCAGGCGGCGCAGTGGGCGACGGCGTCGGCCAGGTAGGCGCCGCGGTTCCATTCGGCCGACTGCTTCGGGTCGGGCTGCCACGGCGCATCAATCAGGTACAGCACGTTCCAGAAACCGACCAGCGGCCGGAAACCGAAGGGGAAGGTCATCTCGTTGTCGGGCGCCGGCGCGGCGATCGCGGGCCGGGTCATGAAGTAGGCGTACAGGTCGTCGATGTCGGCCTGCGTCATGCGCACGTAGTGGTTGTAGGGGAAGGCCGGATACAGCAGGTGGCCGTCGCGCGAGACGCCCTCGCGCATGGCGCGGGTAAAAGCGTCAGGGCTCCAGGCGCCGATGCCGGTGTCGACGTCGGGCGTGATATTGGTGCTGTGGACGGTGCCGAACGGCGTCTCCATCGGCTTGCCGCCGGCGAAGGGGCGCGCCAGGTCGGCCGTGTGGCACGAGGCGCACATGCCGAGGCGCGCGAGGTTGGCGCCGCGCTCGATGCGCGCATCGTCAAAAGCGGGGATAGTGTTGTGCGGCGCCAGTGCGGGGCGCCACATGATGGCAAAAGCGATGCCTGTCAATACGACGATGGCGGCAAGTAGCAGCCACCATCGGGTACGCCGCTTGCGCCTGGTGTGATCCATATGGGCTCCGATCCGTGGAGCCTCATTGTCGGGCGTAAAGGACGAGCGCTCTGTGCGCTCGCCCACTCACGCATGCGACATACCGCGATCAGGCGGTCACGGGCCGGCCCGGCGGCTGGCGGTAGGCCCAGGCCAGCATGACCAGGGCGGCGACGATCATCGGCAGCGACAGCACCTGGCCCGACGTGATGGGCAGGCCGAACACGGTAGTTTCCCAGTCCGGCACGCGGAACCACTCGGTGAAGAAGCGCGCGCAGCCGTACAGCAGGGTGAACATGGCGCCGACCGCCAGGCGTGGACGCGCCTTGCGCGCGAACAGCCACAGGAGCACGAACACCAGCACGCCGTCGACCAGCGCCTGGTACAGCGGCGATGGGTGGCGCGGGCCTGCCACGCCGGGCCACAGCATGGCCCATGGCAGGTTCGGGTCGGCCAGGCGGCCCGGCAGCTCGGCGTTGATGAAGTTGCCCATGCGGCCGGCGGCATAGCCGAGCGGCACCAGCGGCGCGATGAAGTCGTAGACGTCGAGCAGGTTGCGCTTGCGCTTGCGCGCCCACAGCGCCATCGCGATCAGGACGCCCAGGAAGCCGCCGTGGAAGGACATTCCGCCCTTCCAGATCATGAGGATCTCGAGCGGGTGTTCCAGGAAGTACAGCGGCTGGTAGAACAGCACTTCGCCCAGGCGGCCGCCGACGATCACGCCCAGCATCCCGTAGAACAGCATGTCGTCCAGGTCGTCGCGGGTCCAGCCCTGCGCCGCCACGTGCGGCATGCGGATGCGCACCCGGCCCAGGATGATGAACAGGGCGAAGGCCACCACGTACATCAGGCCATACCAGTGGATTTGCACCGGGCCGAGCGCAATCGCGATCGGGTCCGGCTGCGGATGAATCAGCATAGTCAGTCTCTCTTCAATTCTTCAATAAATCCAGGAAGCCCCTCAGGACGGGCGAATCGTTATCGCGCCGCCAGGCCAGGCCGGTTTCGGCCAGCGGCGCCGGGTCGTGCAGGGCACGGTATTCTACGCCGGGTCGCATCAGGTTCGACACGGATTGTGGCACAAGTGCCAAGCCCATGCCGCCGGAAACCAGGCCGACGATGGTCTGCATCTGGATCGCTTCCTGGCCGATGGTGGGCAGCACGCCCGCCGCGCGAAAGCAGGCCAGGATCGCATCGTGCAGGCTGGGCGCCACCGCGCGCGGGAAAATCACCAGCGGCAGCGGCGGCAGGTCGCGCAGGCGCACCGGGCCCGGGCTCTCCAGCGCCGCCAGGCCGCTCGGCGCGCACAGCACCAGCGGCTCGTCGACGATCTTCAGGTAGTCGAGGGCGCCGTCGGCCATGCCGCCGGGGGCGCCCGGTTGCGGCGGAATCACGAAGCCGGCGTCGATGCGGCCCGAAAGCAGTTCTTCGAACTGGACGTCGGAGGTCGCTTCCTGCAGCACCAGGCGCACGGCCGGATAGGCGGCGCGATAGCGGCGCAGCACGTCGGGCAGCAGCCCCAGGCCGGCGGTCGAGACGAACGACAGGGCCAGGCGGCCCGCTTCGCCGCTGGCCGCGCGCCGCACCAGCTCGGGCAGCGCGGCGGCTTCTTCGAGGATGCGGCGCGCCTCCGGCAGCAGGGTCGCGCCGGCCGCGGTCAGGCCGACCATGCGCCGGTTGCGCACGAACAGCGGGGCGTTGAACAGTTCTTCGAGGTTGGCGATGCTCTGCGACAGCGGCGGCTGCGTCATGTGCAGGCGGCGCGCGGCGCGGCCGAAATGCAGCTCTTCGGCCACGGTGACGAAATGGCGCAGCTGGCGCAGTTCGGGATGCATGAGGGATGAGTGGATCAGACTGTGATACGCGCAATGTATCACAGCCCATACTCACAGGCCCCACGCGGGCAGGACTTGGTTCAGCGGCGCTTGTCGAGGGTCTTCTTGACGCGCTCGTTGCGGCGCTTGTCCTGGAGAGCGTGTTCTTTTTTCTTGTCGAGCCCAAGCATCTTCTCGATGTACTCGAACCAGATGAAGGCAGCGACGAACAGCCCGGCGATGACCCACCAGGACAGCTCGGCAAAACGCCAGACCTCGAAAAAGCGCAGGGCGGCCAGGGCGACGATCAAGAGGATGAGTGGCATGATGTAAGAAGCTCCTTCAGACGCCCATCTTACAAAGAAAAGAATGCCTGCGGGCAAAAGTTGCTATTTTTCTGTTACAGGATAGGGGGAAACGTGGCGATCGCGTTACAGAGTGTATCGCCCCCATTCCCTTGCGGGGATTGGCGGTAGAATCCAATCAGTCATGAATCTGGAGAAACAAATGAAGCGGTCCCTGATGTTGTGTGTGGTGTTGTCGGCCTTCGCGTCGCCGGGTGCATTCGCCCAGGCCGACCTGGCCAAGGCCAAGAATTGCATGGCTTGCCACACCGTCGCCACCAAGCTGGTCGGTCCTGCCTACAAGGACATCGCGCAGAAGTATGCGGGCCAGAAAGGCGCCGAGGACAAGCTGGTGCAGAAGGTGCTCAAAGGCGGCGCCGGCACCTGGGGGCCGATCCCGATGCCGGCCAATCCGCAGGTGAGCGAGGCCGAAGCGCGCTCGCTGGTCAAGTGGGTGCTGGCGACCAAGTAAGCGCCTGGAAAGACGCCCGAAACAAGACGCACGAAACGAGACGCACGAAACGAGACGCACGAAACGAGACGCACGAAACGAGACGCACGACTAGCGCGCCCGCGTGAGCATGGCGCGCTTTTTGTTGTCCAGCGCCGTTCAGGGCCCGGGCAGGCGTGACTGCAGGGCTGCTGCGGGCAGGGCTGTCTCGGGCACCTGCGCGTCGGAGAAGAACAGCCAGTCGTGGTTGCCCAGCCTGAGGCCGACGCCCGGCACCTGGAAGTGGCTCGACAGGTCGGGCGTGAAGAAGATCTGCGGCGTGTCGTCGAGCGCCGCGCCGCCCAGCATGACCAGCAGGGTGGAGCCGCCGGCGTCGATCGTCAGCGCCATCTCGCCGAGCGTGACGATGCGCCCCCGGCCCGATTGCATCAAGCCGCCCAGGGAACGGGCATACAGGAAGAACAGGACGCTGCCGGCCGCATGCCAGCGGCGCAGGCGCGCCACGATGTCGCCGCCGCCGCCGTCGCTGCGCGGGGAATGTGGAACCAGTTGGTGCGGTGCGGTGAGCATGCCCATCGTCGTTCTCCCTCGTCGTTCTCCCTTGTCGTTCTCCCTTGTCGTTCTCCCGTGACTGCCCGGTCAGGTGCGTCCAGCCGACCGTCTCGGCGCATCCCCGTCACGCCCTGTGGCGGATCGTCTCGGGTTCTGGCAGGTACGTCGCCGGCCCGGCCGGTTTCGCCTTCTGCATTGCCGCCGCCATCACCATGCCGGATCGATCCCGGATCGTCTACGCAGGGCGCGTACGGCTGCAGAGCAACGTTACCGCAAATCGCGATTGTCGAAAAGCGGTACAGACAGCTTCGCTCAGCGCGTGAGGCGCCGCCTGGCGACGTCCGCCAGGGGCCTGGACAGGTTGCGGGCGCCGGCCTCGCTGCTGGCGGCCAGGTAGCCGCGCACGTAGGCGGCCTGCCTGGCGACCTGGCTGCTGCCGCCCTTGAGTTCGTCGAGCAGATGATCGGCCACCGCCATGTCGTTCAAGAGGCCAAGGCGGTCCTGCAGCTTTTCCAGGTGGCCGACGTAGCGCTTGACGCGGCGCGCCGGCAGCAGGTCGCGGAAAAATTCGGCAGCGTAGCGCGCCTTCTTGGCGGCGATGCGCACCCGGTGGCGGCCCGGCGCGTCGTTCTTGTCCAGGCCGTCGATGCGCTTGGCCAGGCGCTTCTCGGCCTTGCGCAGCAGGGGCAGGGCGGCCTTGGCGGCGCGCCCGGCCAGGGGCGAATCCTGGTCCAGCGCGGCGTCAGGACGCCAGCGGCGTTCGCCGAGCCATTCGTTCAGCTGCGTCATCAGCGCGACGTAGCGCGGCTGGCGCAGCACGTCCAGGACGTGCGCGTGATGGGCATCGGCACGTTCGTGCGCGGCCTGGCGCAGCGCCGAGGCGTCGAAGTCCCGGACCCGGTCGAGGGTGGCGTCGGCCAGCACGTCCCAGTCGCGCGCCGGTCCCAGTTCGCCGGACAGCCATTCGATGTCGGCGTGCAGCGCGACCGGCGGCGCGGCCAGGTCCTCGAACATGGCCAGCAGCGCGCGCAGGCGGCGCAGGCCGACCCGCATCTGGTGCAGGCTCTCGGCCTGTTGCCTGAGCACGCCCGGCAGGTTCGCTTCGATCTGGCGGACGCAGTTCAGGCCGATGGACTGGAAGGCGTCTTCCAGCGTCATGCGCCCGCGCAGGCGCACCGGTTCGGCCTTGACCGGCCGGATCGGTTCTTCTTTCGGCAGTGGCTGGTCCTGTTTCGGATCCTGCGCGCCCGCCGGGGCGGCGACCGCGGCTTGCAGGTCCAGCTTGGGGCCCGGTTCCGGCTTCGGTTCTGGGCTCGGTTGCGGGCTCAGTTCCTGGTCCAGCTGCTGGAACGACTCCAGGCCGCTGGCCGCGGTTCCAAGCGGCTTGGCGGCCGCCGGTGCGGGGTCCTTCGGCGCGGGCTGCGCCGGTTTTTGTTGCTTGGCCATCATGGTCCTTTCACTGACGAGACGTCGATGACACGAGCATACGCTTGCCCGCCATCCGGCACGCCCGATCATGACAAGAAGGTGACATCGACAGCGCGGACCGGCGCCTACCTGGCGATCCGATAGATCACGTCCACGCCCTGCACCAGCTTTTGCACGCCCACCAGGAGCGGATCGCGCACCGTGGCCATCGAGGTATGGCGCGGGCCGTCGGCGGCCAGTCCCATCGAGTTCGACAGGTTCTTCAGCGGCGCCAGCGCCACGCCGTTCGCCGGTCCCAGCCTGGCGCCGATCCCGCGCGCGATGTTCAGCGCCTTCCGGCGCGCCGCGGCCAGGGCCTGGCTCACCAGCTCGGCCTCGATCTCGTCGGCGTCGCTGCGGCTGAAGGCGACGGCCAGCGACTCGACGTTCGGCATCGTCATCAGGGCCTGGATCAGCGCCGTCCAGCCATCCAGGTTGCGCACCGTGGCGTGGAGCGCGGCGCGGGTCTCGATCGTGTGCACCGTATCGCCTTGCATATCGGCCCGCATAAGCGGGCGGCGCAGCAGGTCCTGCACCGAGATGTCCTCGACCGCGACGCCATGCTGCGCCAGCAGCGCGCGGCTCGCCTCGAGCCGTTCGCCGACCAGCTTCCAGGCCGCTTCCAGGTCGGGGTCCAGGCTGACGATCTCGACATCGATCTCGCCCGTGTCCGGCATCACGTGCAGGTCGGCGGCGGCGTTCACGTGGATGAAGGGGTAGGCCGGCAGGTCGGCCGCCTGGACGGGGGCGAATGCGGTGCACGAAGCGATGGCGAATGGGACGGCAAACCTGGCGGCGAGTTTCTTCAGCATGACGGTCCTTGTGAGGCGGGAGGATTCCCGGCGACAGCCAGCTTAGGCGATCTAGACATCGATGTCTAGAAGCGCGATGGCATTTCATGCCGGGTGGGTAGGGCGGGCCATCAGTCGCAGAAGCGCCGGTAGGCACGGTCGCGGAAATAGTGGGCCAGGGCATCGGGTCCTGGGCCCGGGTCGCACAGGGCGACGTGGCCGTCCGGCCGCACGAGGTAGTGGGCGTGGTGCGCGAAGCCGGCTGCTTCGTGGCGCGCGCTCCAGGCGAATTCGCGCAGGGGCATGCCGTGCAGCAGGCACCAGGCGCGCAGGCCGTCGCCCGCCTCGCCATAGACCTGCACCTGCCAGTCGATGTTCGCGAGCGGCGCGTGGTTGTCCATGCCGTCTTCGTCGTCACCCCCGACCCAGGGCAGCCTGTCGCCGGCCTTGATGTTCCCCGCGCCGCCGATGCTGAGCGGGCTGTCATGGTAGCTGATCGTGATCTGCGAGATGATCTTGAAGATCAGTTCGCGCACCGGGTCGACGCTGTAGGCGACCGTGGCGAACAGCGGCGCAATGTGCATGCGCACGAAGTCGGCGAAGTTGCCCTCGGCCGTGATGAAGTTGAACATGCGGTCGGTGGTGTCGACCAGCTTGCGCGCGAACGCCAGGCGCTCGGTCTCGTAGCTGTCGAGCAGGCTGTCAGGCGCTTCGTGGCGCACCACGGCGGCCAGCTTCCAGGCCAGGTTGACGGCGTCGCCGATGCCGGTGTTCATGCCCTGGCCGCCGGCCGGGCTGTGCACGTGGGCGGCGTCGCCGGCCAGGAATACCTGGCCGCTGCGGTAGTGGCTGGTGATGCGGTGGTGCACGCGGTAGGTCGAGAACCAGTGCACCTGGTCGACCCGCAGGCCCAGGCTCGACAGGGCGCGGTGGCCGACGTCGTCGAAGGTGAGGGGGGCGGCGTGGCTGTCGTCGGAGGGGCGGTGCACGGTGCCGATCAGGCGTCCGCGGCCGCTGTCGGTATAGGGCAGCATGATGACGAAGTCGGACGTCTCGAGCGAGACGTGCACCTCGCCGTCGGCCGCCACGCCGGCGGCCTGGACGTCGGCCACGTAGAACAGGTGGGCGTAGGTGCCGCCCGGGAACCCGGCGCCGAGCTTCTGGCGCACGGTGGAACTGGCGCCGTCGCAGCCGGCCAGGAAGCGCGCCTCGCATTCGCGCAGGCCGCCGTCCGGGTCGCGCAGGCGCGCCACCACATAGTCTTCGCGGTCCTCGAAGGCGACCAGCTCGACCGGTCGCTGGACCTGGACCCCGGCCAGCTCGAGATGGCGCAGCAGCAGCCGCTCATGCAGGTCTTGCGGATACACCAGCACGAAGGGGTAGGGCGTGAGCTTTTCGCCCGCGTCCTGGAACGACAGGCGCGCGCGGCGCTTGCCCCGCACCCACATATTGAGGGCGACGTTGCGCTTGCCGGCGGCAATCGTTTCGTCGGCCAGGCCCAGCTGGCGGTACAGTTCCAGCGTGCGTGCCTGGACCACCATCGCGCGCGACGTGGTGCCGGGCTGCGCCGCCTTGTCCACGAGCGCGACCTTGACGCCCTGGCGCGCCAGCCACAGGCCCAGCACCAGGCCGGTCGGCCCCGCGCCGGCGATGAGCACGTCGTACCTGTCCACGGGCTTCTCCTTCATCCGTCCTACTCAGATGCCGGCGTGGCGCAATGGTTCCACGTACTTCAGCCCCCGTATTTCAGCTGGATACTTCAGCCGAATACTTCAGCCGGGGCGCGTTACTCCACCACCTCGAACGCCAGGTCGCGCCCCTCCCGCGCCAGGTTGCCGGCGAAGTCGGCGGCGTGGATGCGCAGGGTGTAGCGGCCGGGAGTGAGTTCGCCGATGCGCCAGCTGCCGGTCTCGATCTCGCCGTCCTGCAGGCGGTTGCCCAGCGCATAGTCGAACTGGGTCGACTTGCTGCCATAGACCGTGATGCCGCTGGTCGGCGCGTAGACGGCCTTGACGGCGTCCTGGTTGCGCGGCAGGCGGTCGAAGACCTGGGTGATGAGCGGCTGCCCGAAGCCGGGCAGGGGCGTGCCGTCGGCCTGCAGCAGCTGGTAGCCCAGCTCGTACAGGCCGAGCTTGCGGCGCGCCAGGTTGCCGTTCACCTGGTCGTAGGCGTTCACGACCACCTGGACCTCGCCCAGGCTGCGGCTCAAAAGCACCGGCTGGCCCTTGTTCGCCGTGATGCGCTTGCCGGCGCCGTCGTACAG
This sequence comes from Massilia sp. UYP34, assembly GCF_056279385.1. Taxonomy (NCBI): domain Bacteria; kingdom Pseudomonadati; phylum Pseudomonadota; class Betaproteobacteria; order Burkholderiales; family Oxalobacteraceae; genus Massilia; species Massilia sp. UYP34. Next base: position 57,485 of record NZ_JBWBRF010000019.1, read on the forward strand.
CGCGATGCGCTGGATGAACGGCGGCACGGTGTCGGTAAAGCCGACGAAGGGCAGCGTGAGCGGATTGACCACCATGCCGCCCTGGTAGTAGTCGAGGTGGACGTGGGCCATGCCATTGATGGTGCCGAGCGCATCGCCCACCGCGAAGCGGGTGCCGCGCGGCACCCGCACGCGTTCGGCTTTCCCTTTGGCATCGCGCAGGATCTGGAAGCGCGGATCGAGCGGCCGGCCCTGCGGGTCGCGGCCGACGCGCATGTGGATGTACGAGAGCGGGCCCACGCTCAGGCCTTCGCTGAGCGTGCCGAAGCCCCAGTTGGCGTGCGGGTCGGTCACTTTCGACGGGAATACCGCCAGCACCTTCGCGCCGACGTCGGCGCGCACGTCCAGGCCGGCGTGGAAATGGTGGCGGCTGTCGCCGTTGTAGGCGCCGCGCACCTCGCCCATCACGCCCACGACTTCATGGACCATGTCTTGCGGGCCGACCGGCCACGGCGTCGGTTCGGTGCGCGTGACGAGTGCCGGGCGCGCCAGCAGCGGCGCCGGTTCGCCCTTGCGCGGCGGCGCCAGCCGGTGCACGCGGTGGGCGCTGGCATCGGCCACCACCAGGCTGCCGTCGCGGCCGACCGCGATGCCGCGCGGGCCATACAGCTGCACCGTGCCGTCGCTGCCGAAGCCATGCGGATCGAGCGGGCGGTCGGCGTCCTGCAGCGGGCGCATTTCTCCATCGGGCGTCAGTTGCAGGATGCGGCCGCCGGCACTGGCGGCGATGTACAGGTAGCCGTCGCGCGTGAGCGCCAGGCCCGTGGGGCGCCGCAGCGGCGGCCTGGTTTCCCCTTCGAGCGGGATCGCCAGCGTGTCGACCGTGCCGTCGGGCTTGATGCGGCGCACTGCGTGGTTGCCGGTGTCGGCCACGTACAGCGTACCGTCGCGGCCGGCCGCCAGCGCGCTCGGGGTGTCGAAGCCGGCGTCCGCCAGCACGCCATCGAGCAGGCCCGGCCTGCCATTGCCGGCCAGCGTGGTAACCAGGCCATCGGGCGCGATGCGGCGGATGCGGTCGTTGTAGGTGTCTGCCACGTAGACCATGCCGGCGTCGGCCACCGCGATGCCGACCGGGCCGTTGAACCGGGCCGCACGGCCGACGCCATCGAGGTAGCCGGGGCTGCCGCCGCCGGCCAGCGTGCTGACCGTGCCGTCGGGCGCCACCTTGCGGATCGCATGGTTGCCGGTGTCGGCCACGTACAGATTGCCTTCATGGTCGAGCGCCAGGGCGGATGGCGTGTGGAAGGCGGCCGCCGCGCCGATGCCGTCGGCAAAACCTTCCTTGCCGCCGGCCAGGGTCGAGACCGCGCCGTCGGGCTGGATCAGGCGGATGCGGTTGGCTTCGCCCCCGTCGGCAACGTACACCACGCCCCGCGCGCCGATGGCCACGCCATAGGGATCGCTGAAGCGGCTGGCGCTGGCCGGCCCGTCGATCACGCCGTCGCGGCCGTCGCCCGCCAGCAGGTTCACGCGCGCCGGCCAGAACGGCGTGGTCTTGGCGACGGGCGGCGTGAGGATGGCCAGCGCGCCGGGGCGGTGTTCGATGGTGTCGGTAAAGTAGACGGCCGTGCCGATGGCCAGGATGACGGCGCCCGCGAGCGCGGCGATGAGGGAAGTTTGTTTCACTGATACGGCCGGGTGACTGCGTAGGGTCGGCGGCTGAGCCGCCGACGCGGTGATGGTTGGCAGCGAGATCATCCGGCGCGAAATCGGAACCGATAACCATCACCGCGTTGGCAGCGAGATCATCCGGCGCGAAATCGGAACCGATAACCATCACCGCGTCGGCGGCGAGATCATCCGGCGCGAAATCGGAACCGATAACCATCACCGCGTCGGCGGCAGAGCCGCCAACCCTACGAGGCCGCTGGCCCGCCAGCGGCGGATTTACATAAAAAAAGGATCAGATGCGCAGGTCGTCCAGCGACTTGCCTTTACCCAGCGCCTCGACTACCCATTTCGGCTGGCGGCCGCGGCCGGTCCAGGTCTGCGAATTGTCGGCCGGGTTGTGGTATTGGGGATTCACCTTGGCGCCGCCGCCCGCTTTCTTGCTTTTTGCGCCGCCCTTGGCCAGCAATTCTTCCACCGAGATTCCCATATTCTGGGCGATCTCGAGAATCTGCTCGCGCGCTTTCTTGACGTCTTGCTGCTGGCGGTTTTTGATCTCCTTTTCGATATCGAATTGAAGACCCTTCAGCTCGGCGAGGTTATAACCCGACAGATCGATTTTTGCCATTTTGTTTCATCCTTGATTAGGTGATTCGATTCATTTCGAAGTGCCGCGCAGGGATTTTACTATTTAATCGGCAAATATGAACGACAATCGTGCGCGGGGTGATTTCGAATCAAATCCATGGCAAATCGATAATGCGTGCGGGATTATTTTCCCAAGGTCTGGAGATGGGCAATTTCTTGCGAAACGGCGCGGCTCACTACCTGGCCCAGGGATTCATGCAGGCTTGTGCGAATTTCGGCCGAAAAACCCGTCATCGCTTTATCCACCGCTTCGGCGATGCCGTCGCGCAGCCGCTGTTCGAGCACGAAATCGATCCGGCCCTGCAATTGCTGCAGCACGCGTTCGGTGAGGCGGCGCTCCATGACGCTCCATTGCTCGCCGCTCCAGCGCTCGGCGGCCCGCCGTTCCAGGGCTTCCGGGGACTCCGCGGCATCGGCGCCGTGCGTCTGCGGCGTGGCGCCGACTGCCGCAGTGGCCGCAGTGGCCGCAGTGGCGGCAGCCGCAGCAGGCGCAGTTGCAGCAGGCGCAGCCGCAGTGGCTGGCGCGGCCGCCGCCGGCGGGTCGGCGACGACCTCGGTCAATACGGGAATGCTGGCGTCGAAAACGGGATCCTGGGTCATGTCTGTCCTGCGACGAAGTGGGTCAATGGATAGGATTGCCTTTTATATGCGACATAGCGCTTGCGTCCCTCGGCGGCATCGTCTTCATCAAGCGAAATGATTTCGAACACGCGCGCGAATTGCGCGAAATTGTTCGGCGTGCGGCGCGTGAGGTTCACCAGCATATCGTGGTGCGGCAGTGCCGCGTCTTCATTATCGGTAATCACGATCGGCGTTTGCGGCGCCAGCGGGTCGCCGGCCAGCACGTGCGGAATGAAATCGGTATCCCCCACGTTCCACAGCGCCGCATTCAATGCCTCGGCCTGCTCAAGGCTTTCTGCCAGCACCACGACTTTGGCGCGCGCCCCATATGCCTTGCGCGCCAGCCGGCAGGCATAGGACAGCTTATCGGGGATATTCGTGTGGAAGTCGATCCGGGTCATGACATCACTAAAAAAAGAGGAGGGCTTTCGCCCTCCGGTGCATTTTTGGAACGATCAGCCATTCATGCCGCTATGGCGCAGCAGGGCGTCGATCGAGGGTTCGCGGCCGCGGAAGGCCTTGAACGATTCGAGCGCCGGACGCGAGCCGCCCACGGCGAGGATCTCGCGGTGGAAGCGCCGTCCGGTCTCGAACAGGTCGGCCCCGGATTCGACGGCTTCTTCGAACGCGGCATAGGCGTCGCTCGACAGCACCTCGGCCCATTTGTAGCTGTAGTAGCCGGCCGCATAGCCGCCCGCGAAGATATGGCTGAACGAATGCAGGAAGCGGTTGAACGACGGCGGCGTGATGACGGCGAAGTTGCGGCGGATGTCGTCGATCAGGTCCTGCACCTGCTGGCCGTGCGGATCGAAGTCGTAGTGCAGGTGCATGTCGATCAGCGAGAACTCGACCTGGCGCAGCGTCTGCATCCCGGACTGGAAGTTCTTCGCCGCCAGCATCTTGTCGTACAGCGCGCGCGGCAGCGGTTCGCCGGTCTTGACATGCGCCGTCATCTGCTGCAGCTTGTCCCACTCCCAGCAGAAGTTTTCCATGAACTGGGACGGCAGCTCCACCGCATCCCATTCGACGCCCGAGATGCCGGCCACCGACAGCTCTTCGACTTCGGTCAGCATGTGGTGCAGGCCGTGGCCGAATTCGTGGAACAGCGTGGTCACTTCGTCGTGGGTGAACAGCGACGGCTGCAGCACGCCGTCCACCGGCGCCGGCGGCGTGAAATTGCAGACCAGGTAGGCGACCGGGGTCTGGACCGCGCCGCTGTTCAACAGGCGGCGGCCGCGCGCGTCGTTCATCCAGGCGCCCTGCGCCTTGCCGGCGCGGGCATACGGATCGAGGTAGAACTGGCCGACCAGCTGGCCATTGCGCTCGATGCGGTAAAAGCGCACGTCCGGGTGCCACACGGGCGCGTCCTCCGGGATGACGTCGGCCTCGAACAGCTGGCGGATCACGCCGAACAGGCCTTCGAGCACCTTATGCTCGGGGAAGTATTCCTTCACTTCCTGGGCCGAGAAGGCATAGCGCTTCTCGCGCAGCTTTTCGGACGCATAGGTGACGTCCCAGGATTGGAGTTCATCGATACCAAGTTCGGTGCGCGCGAACTCGCGCAGCTCGAGCAGGTCTTTCTCGGCAAACGGACGGGCGCGGCGCGCCAGGTCTTCGAGGAATTCGATCACGTGCTGCGGGCTCTGCGCCATCTTGGCCACCAGCGAGACGTCGGCGAAGCTGCCGTAGTCGAGCAGGCGCGCCTCTTCGTTGCGCAGCTTGAGCAGGTTGACGATGTTGGACGAGTTGTCCCACTTCTCGACTTCGGTGAACATGATGCCGGCGTCCGACGCCTTGGTGGCGCTGGCGCGGTAGATCTTTTCGCGCAAGTCGCGGTTGTCAGCGAACTGCAGCACCGGGAAGTAGGACGGGAAGTGCAGGGTGAACAGCCAGCCGCTCTTGCCGTCGCGTTCGGCGGCGGCCTTGGCCGCTGCCTTGACGTCATCGGGCAGGCCGGCCAGTTCTGCTTCGTTCTCGACCACCAGCTTGTAGTCGTTGGTCGCGTCCAGCACGTTTTCCGAGAAGCGGGTCGACAGTTGCGACTGCTGTTCCTGGATCTCGGCGAAGCGCGGCTTTTTGTCTTCGGGCAGTTCGGCGCCGCCGAGGCGGAAGTCGCGCAGGGCGTTCTCCACGATGCGCTGGCGCACCGGATTGAGGCTGCCCCAGTGCGGGCCATTGCGCAGCTGCTTGTACTTGGCGAACAGCGCCTCGTTCTGGCCGATGGCGGTGGAGAACTCCACGACCTTCGGCTGGTTCTCGTTATAGGTCGCGCGCAGCTCGGGCGTGTCCACCACGTGGTTCAGGTGGCCGACCACGCCCCAGGCGCGGCCCAGGCGCTCGCTGGCGTCTTCGAGCGGGGCCAGGGTGTCCCAGGTGACATCAACCACCGGGGCTTCGAGCTGCGCCACCACGGCGTTCGCCTCCGCGATCAGCTGTTCGATGGCGGGCGTGACGTGTTCGGGCTTGATCGCGTCGAAGCGCGGCAGGCCGGAAAAGTCGAGGAGGGGATTGCTGGCATCTAGCGTCATCGTATTCCTTCGTAGGGTCGGCGGCTCTGCCGCCGACGCGGTGATTGTTTGCAGCGAGATCATCGATCCCGAAAATCGGAGCCGGAGGCGATCGACGCGTCGGCGGGAGAACCCGCCGACCCTACGCCAGTTCGCGCTCGGCCGACTCCACCGTGTTCTGCAACAGCATGGTAATCGTCATCGGGCCCACGCCACCCGGCACCGGGGTGATGTGAGCGGCCACTTCCTTGACGCCGTCGAAATCGACGTCGCCGCACAGCTTGCCGGCGTCGTCGCGGTTCATGCCGACGTCGATCACGATCGCACCCGGCTTGACCATGTCGGCGGTCAGGGTATTGCGGCGGCCCACGGCGGCCACGATCACGTCGGCCTGGCGGGTGTGATAGCCCAGATCCGCAGTCGCGCTATGGCATATGGTCACGGTGGCGTTGGCTTGCAAGAGCAGCATGCCCATTGGTTTGCCAACGGTGTTGCTGCGGCCGATGACGACGGCGTGCTTGCCGCGCAGGTCGATGCCGGTGGTTTCGATCAGCTTCATGCAGCCGTACGGGGTGCAGGGGCGGAAACCTTCCAGGCCGGTCATCAGCTCGCCGGCCGACAGCACCGAATAGCCGTCGACGTCCTTGGCGGTGGAGATGGCCTCGATCACCTTCGACGGGTCGATGTGCTTCGGCAGCGGCATCTGCACCAGGATGCCATGGATGGCCGGGTCCACGTTCAATGCTGCGATGCGCTCGAGCAGGGCTTGCTCGGAGAGGTCGGCCTCGTATTTCTCGAGCACCGAATGAAAGCCCACGTCGCCGCAGGCCTTCACCTTGTTGCGCACATAGACCTGGCTGGCCGGGTCTTCGCCGACCAGGATGACGGCCAGACCCGGCTGCTTGCCGGCGGCGGTGAGTTTGGCGGCGCGCGCGGCGATATCCTCGCGCAGTTGTTTGGAAAGGAGGACTCCGTCGATCAGTTGTGCAGGCATGGTGAAGGCTCGTCGCTGGGCAAAAACAGAATTATACGACCCACGCATGCAATCTCCTGCGGCCAGCCTGCGAAACCCCGGTTTTTTGCCGTTCCAAAGGCGCTTCGATATACGATATCAGTTGATCCAAAGTACAGTGTTTCCCTATGAAAATTGTGCACCTGCAGCATTGCATTTCGCATTGTGAAATCGCATATCGCAATTTGAAAATGCCGAATTCCACTGGTAGAATCCATTGGTTTATCAAAAAGTTAGTTTGAAAATTCACTACTCGCCGCCAGCCTGCGCAGGGACGGGTCGGGGCGCACCACTCTAGGAGACGCATAACATGTCAGCTCAACTCGACCAGTTGACCGCGCAAGCCGCCAATGATCCGGACGCAATCGAGACCAAGGAATGGCTCGATGCGCTGGAAGCGGTGATCGAACATGAAGGGCCCGAGCGCGCCCATTACCTGATGGAGCGCCTGGTGGACCTGGCGCGCCGCCGTGGCGCCCATGTTCCGTTCTCGGCCAATACCGCCTACGTGAACACCATCCCGGCCCACCTGAACCAGAATTCGCCGGGCAATCTCGAATACGAAGAGCGCCTGCGCTCGTGGATGCGCTGGAACGCGATGGCGATGGTCGTCAAGGCCAACCGCGCCGACGGCGACCTGGGCGGCCACATCTCGTCCTTCGCTTCGCTGGCGAACATGCTGGGCACCGGCTTCAACCACTTCTGGCACGCCCCGACCGAAGACCACGGCGGCGACCTGCTGTACATCCAGGGCCACTCCTCGCCCGGCATCTACGCGCGCGCCTTCCTCGAAGGGCGCCTCTCCGAAGAGCAGCTGCTCAACTTCCGCCGCGAAGTCGACGGCAAGGGCCTGTCGTCGTACCCGCACCCGAAACTGATGCCGGACTTCTGGCAGTTCCCGACCGTCTCGATGGGCCTGGGACCGCTGATGGCGATCTACCAGGCGCGGTTCCTGAAGTACCTGCACGCGCGCGGCATCGCCAAGACCGACAACCGCAAGGTGTGGGTCTTCTGCGGCGACGGCGAGATGGACGAGCCGGAATCGATGGGCGCGATCGGCATGGCCGCGCGCGAGCGGCTGGACAACCTGGTCATGGTCGTCAACTGCAACCTGCAGCGCCTGGACGGCCCGGTGCGCGGCAACGGCAAGATCATCCAGGAACTGGAAGCGGACTTCCGCGGCGCCGGCTGGAACGTCGTCAAGGTGATCTGGGGCTCGCAGTGGGATCCGCTGCTGGCCCAGGACAAGGAAGGCATCCTGCAGCGCGTGATGATGGAAACCGTCGACGGCGAATACCAGAACTACAAGGCCAAGGACGGCGCCTACGTGCGCAAGCATTTCTTCGGCAAGCATCCGAAGCTGCTCGAGATGGTGTCGAAGATGAGCGACGACGACATCTGGCGCCTGACCCGCGGCGGCCACGACCCGCACAAGATCTACGCCGCGTTCAAGAACGCGCAAGAAAACAAGGGTTCCCCGACCGTCCTGCTGGTCAAGACCGTCAAGGGCTTCGGCATGGGCAAGTCGGGCGAGGCGCGCAACACCGCGCACCAGACCAAGAAGCTGGACGACCAGGCGATCCGCGACATGCGCGACCGCTTCAATATCGCCATCCCCGACGACAAGCTGGCCGATATCCCGTTCTTCAAGCCGGCCGACGACGCGCCCGAGATGGTGTACCTGCACGAGCGCCGCAAGGCGCTGGGTGGCTACCTGCCGCAGCGCCGCGAGAAGGCCGACGAGCAGCTGGTGGTGCCGAAGCTGGAATCGTTCAAGGGCGTGCTCGAGCCGACCCCCGAGGGCCGCGAGATCTCGTCGACCCAGGCCTACGTGCGCGTGATCAGCAGCCTCTTGAAGGACGAGAGCATCGGCCAGCGCATCGTGCCGATCCTGGTCGACGAATCGCGTACCTTCGGCATGGAAGGCCTGTTCCGCCAGATCGGCATCTTCAACCAGCAGGGCCAGTTGTACGAGCCGGTCGACCGCGACCAGGTGATGTACTACCGCGAAGACAAGGCAGGCCAGATCCTGCAAGAGGGCATCAACGAAGCGGGCGGCATGAGCTCGTGGATCGCGGCGGCGACCTCGTACTCGTCGAACAACCGCACGATGATCCCGTTCTACACCTTCTACTCGATGTTCGGCATGCAGCGCGTGGGCGACCTGGTCTGGCTGGCCGGCGACATCCGTGCGCGCGGCTTCCTGATGGGCGGCACCGCCGGCCGCACCACGCTCAACGGCGAAGGCCTGCAGCACGAGGATGGCCACAGCCACGTGATCGCCGCGACCGTGCCGAACTGCCTGCCGTATGACCCTACCTTCGGGCACGAAGTCGCGGTCATCATCCAGGACGGCCTGCGCCGCATGGTGGAAGAACAGGAAGACGTGTTCTACTACATCACCATCATGAACGAGAACTACCCGCATCCGGGCCTCAAATCCGGCCAGGAAGAGGGCATCCTGAAGGGCATGTACCTGCTCCAGGAAGGCACCAAGGACGTCCAGAATCGGGTGCAGCTGATCGGCTGCGGCACCATCCTGCGCGAGTCGATGTTCGCCGCCGAGCTGCTCAAGAACGACTGGGGCGTCGCCGCCGACGTATGGTCGGCGCCTTCGCTGACCCTGCTGGCGCGCGACGGCCAGGACGCCGAGCGCTGGAACATGGTCAACCCGGAGCAGCCGCAGCGCGTGCCGTACGTGACCGAGCTGATGCAGGCTACCACCGGCCCGATCGTCGCGACCACCGACTACATGCGCATGTTCGCCGAGCAGATCCGCGCCTTCATGCCGAAGGACCGCACCTACAAGGTGCTGGGCACCGACGGCTTCGGCCGCTCGGATTCGCGCGTCAAGCTGCGCGAGTTCTTCGAGGTGAACCGCTACTACATCACGGTCGCTTCGCTGCGCGCCCTGGCCGACGAAGGCAAGATCGACCGCGCCATCGTGTCGCAGGCGATCGCCAAGTACGGCATCGACCAGAACAAGCCGAATCCGGTGACCCAGTAAATGCTCGACGCCGTCGTTCCCGCTTGGGCGGGGCCGACGGCTCAGACGCTAACTCGAATAAAAATTTGGAGCTGACACTATGAGCGTTGTGGAAGTCAAAGTCCCCGATATCGGCGACTTCAAGGAAGTCGAAGTCATCGAACTGATGGTCAAGCCGGGCGACACCATCAAGGTCGACCAGTCGCTGGTGACCGTCGAATCGGACAAGGCCAGCATGGAAATCCCGTCCAGCCATGCCGGCGTCGTGAAAGAGATCAAGATAAAGGTCGGCGACAAGGTCGCCGAAGGTTCGCTGGTGCTGCTTCTCGAGGAAGCCGGCGGCGCCGAAGCGCCGGCCGCTGCTCCTGCAGCCGCGCCGGCCGCTGCACCTGCCGCTGCGCCTGCCGCCGAACAATCCGCGCCCGCCGCCGAAGCTGCGCCTGCGCCAGCCGCATCGGGCGGCCCGGTCGACGTGGCCGTGCCGGACATCGGCGACTTCAAGGAAGTCGAAGTCATCGAACTGATGGTCAAGGTCGGCGACACGATCAAGGTCGACCAGTCCCTGATCACGGTCGAATCGGACAAGGCCAGCATGGAGATCCCGTCGAGCCATGCCGGCGTCGTGAAGGAACTGAAAGTGAAGGTCGGCGACAAGGTCGCCAAGGGTTCGCTGGTGCTGGTCGTGGAAGCGACCGGCGGCTCAGCGGCCACTCCTGCTGCCGCAGCTCCTGCCGCAGCCGCGCCTGCGCCCGCCGCCGCTCCCGCTGCTGCGCCAGCCCCGGCGCAAGCCTCGGCGCCAGCGCCAGCAGCCGCTGCCGCGCCAGGCGTCACCGGCGCGAAAGCTCACGCCTCGCCATCAATCCGCAAGTTCGCGCGCGAACTGGGCGTCGACCTGGGTCGCGTGCCGGGCACCGGTCCGAAGGGCCGCATCACCCAGCAGGACGTGCAGAACTTCGTCAAGGGCGTGATGGCCGCGCCGGCGGCTGCCGCGCCTGCGGCCGGTGGCGGCGCCGGCATCGGCGGCCTCAGCCTGCTGCCATGGCCGTCGCTCGACTTCTCGAAGTTCGGTCCGACCGAAATCGTGCCGCTGTCGCGCATCAAGAAGATCTCGGGCCCGAACCTGCATCGCAACTGGGTCATGATCCCGCACGTGACGCACTTCGACGAAGCCGACGTGACCGACCTGGAACAGTTCCGCGTCGATTCGAACGCCGCGCTGGCCAAGCAGAAGTCCGCCGTCAAGCTGACCATGCTGGCATTCGTGATCAAGGCGAGCGTCGCCGCGCTCAAGAAATTCCCGCAATTTAATGCGTCGCTGTCGGAAGACGGCGCGGCATTGATCACCAAGCAGTACTACAACATCGGCTTCGCCGCCGACACCCCGAACGGCCTGGTGGTCCCGGTCGTGAAGGACGCGGACAAGAAGACCATCTCGCAGATCGCCGTCGAAATGGGCGAGCTCTCGGGCCAGGCGCGCGAAGGCAAGCTGCCGCCGACCGCGATGCAGGGCGCGACCTTCACCATCTCGTCGCTGGGCGGCATCGGCGGCACCAACTTCACGCCGATCATCAACGCGCCGGAGCTGGCGATCCTGGGCCTGTCCAAGTCGGCGATGAAGCCGGTGTGGGACGGTTCGACCTTCCAGCCGCGCCTGATGCTGCCGATGTCGCTGTCGTACGACCACCGCGTGATCGACGGCGCCGGCGCTGCGCGCTTCTCCGCCTACCTGGCCGACGTGCTGGCCGACCTGCGCAAAACCCTTCTGTGATTGGAGCGCCTAGATGAGCACTGTTGAAGTGAAAGTCCCGAACATCGGCGACTTCAAGGACGTCGAAGTGATCGAGCTGATGGTCAAGCCGGGCGACACGATCAAGGTCGACCAGTCCCTGGTCACCGTCGAATCGGACAAGGCCAGCATGGAGATCCCGTCGACCCACGCGGGCGTGGTCAAGGAAGTCTCGGTCAAGGTCGGCGACAAGATCAATGAAGGCACGCTGCTGCTGACGGTCGAGGAATCGGGCGCTGCCGCGCCCGCGGCTGAAAAGCCTGCCGAGAAGCCGGCGGCCGCACCAGCCGCACCGACCGAATCGCAGGCGCCAGCCAAGCCGGCGCCTGCCCCGGCCGCGCCGGCCGCAGCGGCGCCGAACGCCTCGAGCTACTCCGGCCAGGTCGACATCGAATGCGAGATGATGGTGCTGGGCGCCGGCCCTGGCGGCTACTCGGCCGCCTTCCGCGCCGCCGACCTCGGCATGAACACCGTGCTGGTCGAGAAGTACGCGGCCCTGGGCGGCGTGTGCCTGAACGTCGGTTGCATTCCATCGAAGGCGCTGCTGCACGTGGCGCACATCATGGATGAAACCGCGCACATGGCCGACCTGGGCGTGGCCTTCGCCAAGCCGCAAGTCGACATCGACAAGCTGCGCGCGCACAAGGATGGCGTGATCAAGAAAATGACCGGCGGCCTGGCCTTCATGGCCAAGGCGCGCAAGGTCAATGTGGTGCAGGGCGTGGGCCAGTTCCTCAGTCCGAACCACATCGAGGTCACCGGTCCCGATGGCGCGAAGAAGGTCGTCGCGTTCAAGAAGGCGATCATCGCCGCCGGTTCGTCGGTCGTCAACTTGCCGTTCGTGCCGGAAGATCCGCGCATCGTCGATTCGACCGGCGCACTGGAACTGCGCCAGGTGCCGAAGAAGATGCTGGTCATCGGCGGCGGCATCATCGGCCTGGAAATGGCGACCGTCTACTCGTCGCTGGGTTCGCGCATCGACGTGGTCGAGATGATGGACGGCCTGATGCAGGGCGCCGACCGCGAGGCGGTCAAGGTCTGGCAGAAGTTCAACGCCCACCGCTTCGACAACATCATGCTGAAAACGAAAACCGTCGGCGTGGAAGCGCTGCCGGAAGGGATCAAGGTCACCTTCGAAGCGGCCGAGGCCGGCGCCACCGCGCCGGAACCGCAGCTGTACGACCTGGTGCTGGTGGCCGTGGGCCGCAGCCCGAACGGCAAGAAGATCGCCGCCGACAAGGCCGGCGTGACGGTGACCGACCGCGGCTTCATCCCGGTCGACGGCCAGATGCGCACCAATGTGCCGCACATCTTCGCCATCGGCGACCTGGTGGGCCAGCCGATGCTGGCGCACAAGGCGGTGCACGAGGCGCACGTGGCGGCCGAAGCGGCGCTGGACAAGAAGACCCACTTCGACGCCAAGGTCATCCCGTCGGTCGCGTACACCGATCCCGAAGTGGCATGGGTGGGCCTCACCGAGGATGAAGCCAAACAGAAGGGCATCAAGGTCGAGAAGGGCCACTTCCCGTGGAACGCCAGCGGCCGCGCGGTCGCCAACGGCCGCGACGAAGGCTTCACCAAGCTGCTGTTCGATGCCGAGACCCACCGCATCGTCGGCGGCACCATCGTCGGCACCAATGCCGGCGACATGATCGGCGAGATCGCGCTGGCGATCGAGATGGGCGCGGACGGCGTGGACATCGGCAAGACCATCCACCCGCACCCGACCCTGGGCGAGTCGATCGGCATGGCGGCGGAGGCCTATGAAGGCGTCTGCACCGATTTGCCGCCGCCGAAGAAGCGTTGATCGCGGGCGCGGCATGAAGAACGGGACCAGCGATGAACTGACCCCCAAAAGTTGGACACAACTTTTGGGGGTTTTTCATGACCAAGTACGATGAGCAGTTCAAGCTCGCAGTCGTGCAAGAATATTTG
>NZ_JBWBRF010000020.1:0-68704 GCF_056279385.1 Massilia sp. UYP34
AAGCTGAGGCAAACTATTACAAGCAGTTGAGCAGTCAGGCTATCCCGGCCTGACTCACACTAACCGGCCTCCACGAAAGCCGGGGCGGTTCAATCTCCTTGGCGAACGGAACGGTCATGAGGCTGTCGCTGCAGGTCAAACGGTCGCTTACTATTTCAGAGGCATAGACCAACAGAGACTTCCGAGAAGTGATTCAGCGTAGCTCGCAGACCTTGCAAAAGCCCGACTTTCGCGAACACGTGGACCGTGTCGGAGCGGTCACGGCATCGGTGGCAGAAGAGACGTCCCGGGCTTTCGCGACCGTATGCGAATGGGCTCGGGCCTCCGACACAACGGCGACCTTCATGCAGCGCCTCTCCCGGGGTGCGGCTTTCCGGAAAACCCCAGCGCATTCTTGTCGTGGATGACAATGTCGACGCCGCCGGCACCCTGGCCGAAGGGCTCAGCGCCCATGGTCATGAGGTGAAGACCGCCTATACCGCGCAAGCAGCACTGCAAACCAGGGGCATCTGGATGTTGCCATTCTCGATATCGGACTGCCCGACCTCAGCGGGCATGAACTCGTTGACTTGATGCGAAAGACCGGACGTAATCCTGACGTACGCTATGTCGCCTTGAGTGGTTTCGGGCAGGAGGTCGACAAGGAGCGCAGCGCCGCGGCGGGATTTGCGGCGCATCTCGTCAAACCCATCGGTTTCGAAGCGCTCGGCAAATTGTTGGGCGTCTCATAGCGACCGGTCCGGGCTGGCCAGGCGGCTGCTCGACGCGCCCCTCATCCCTCCTTGCTGTCCGATTATTCGGGTTGGCGACACGAAGCAGCGATCTTGTGTCCGTCGAGGTCGCGGATATAGGCGGCATAGGCGTTCGGTGCAAAGGGACGCGGACCGGGGGCGCCTTCGTCGCTCGCGCCGAGCGCGAGCGCGCGACGGTGGAATTCGTCGATGGCGGCGCGGCTGGGGGCGGCAAGGCCGATGGTCAGCCCGTTGCTTGCCGTTGCAGGCTCGCCGTTGCGCGGATAACCCACCACGAACTGGGGCGCGCCGAGGCCCCAGCCTGCGATACGACCTTCGATCTCGAGCAGGCGCGTGTATCCCAGCGGCGCCAGTACCTGGTCATAGAAGTGCATGGCACGCTCCAGGTCGTGCGTTCCAAGCGTGAAATGGGTGAGTATGCTCATGTACGTTCCTGTTCGGTGAGTGATCGATGCTGTCTGTTCAGCGCTTGCTGACCTTGATGTCGGTCCGTTCCAGGTCCCAAGTGCCAGCGGTGCAGCCTTCGTCGCGCAGCTGGTATTTCAGGACCCGGCCTTGCGGGTTCTTCGGCATGGACTCGCGGAATTCGATATAGCGGGGCAGGGCGTAGTACGGCACCGCATCGACCGCCCAGTGGAACAGGGCTTCCGGCTGGAGGCTGCTGCCCGGCTTCAGGATCGCGGTCACCTTCACGTCGTCCTCCCCTTTGTCGGATGGGACCGCATGGACGGCGACTTCCTCGATCTCGGGATGGGCGGCGAATGCCGACTCCATCTCGAAACTGGAAATGTTCTCGCCGCGCCGGCGCAGGTAATCCTTCTTGCGATCGACGAAGTAGAAGAAGCCGTCCTCGTCGAACTTGCCGATGTCCCCGGTATGGAACCACATGTTGCGCATGACTTTCATGGTGTCGGCAGGACGTCCCCAGTAGCCCATGAACATGATGTCGGGCCGCAGCGGCCGCACCACGATCTCTCCAGGCGTATTCGCCGGCAGCTCGCGGTCCAGGTCGTCCACAATGCGCACATCGAAGTCCGGAATGCGCTTGCCGGATGAGCCAGGCGCGGCATATTCGCCGGCTGCAAGCGAGGTGATGACGCTCGCTTCGGTCAGGCCATAGCCGTTGCCGCCGACCTGGCGCGCCCCGAAGCGCTCGCGCCAGATCCGCTTGGTTTCTTCCGTAAACGGATTCCCGCGCACGGTATGGATCTGGCCCACGCAGCGCCGCATCGCCTCGCTGTCCGGCGCCTGCGCCAGCAACCCTCCCATTCCACCGAGGATGGACGCAATGGTCGCGCCGCTTCGCTCCACCTCGGGCCAGAAGTTCGACACCGAAAAGCGCGGGACGATGGCCACGCGGGCGCCCACCAGGATGTTCGCCAGCACCCCGACGCACATCGCATTCATGTGGAACAGCGGCAGCGGCGTGATCGTCACGTCCCTGTCGGTCGCCGGCCCTGCACGCAGCTGGAGCCGCGCCAGGTTGCACATGTAGTTATAGCTGAGCATGCATCCCTTCGACGGGCCCGTCGTCCCCGAGGTATAGACGATGCATGCAAGGTCGGATGGCGCCGGCTTGACGGTGATCGGGTCGTCGCAGGCGCCGCGGTATTCGTCGAGCGAGGCGATGCGCACCGGGCAGGGCGGGCGGCTGGCCAGGGCGCCGCGATACAGGATCAGGGTGACGTCGGGCAGGCCCTCCGCCACCTGGGCGATGCGCTCCACATAATCGGCCTCGCAAATCACGATGTGGGCGCGCGCATCGGCGATCTGGTGGCGCAGGAACTCGCCGCGCAGTGCCGTGTTGACCGGCACGCTCACGGCGCACAGCTTGTTGGCGGCGACCCATCCGGTGACGGCATCGATATTATTGTCGAGCATGGTCAGGATGGTGTCGCCCTGCTTCAGGCCCAGTCCCGCCAGCGAATGGGCCAGGCGTGTCGACAGTTGATCAAACTCGCCGTAGGTGGTCAACTCGCCGCCGAAGTCGAAGAGTACCCGCTCCGGATGGGCCGCGACAGCCCGGTCGAGCGCGGCGATGACGGTGTCCTGCTGTCCCAGCGACCAGGTCTCGGGATTGCCCATTCCAGCCATTTTGCCTCCTTTGTGAGGACCCGGCGAATGGCCCGCCGGGCTCCCTTGCGTTTGTTTGTCATATGAATATAAACAGAATCGCAGAAAGTGTCAAAGTATTGCGATTCCGCCCTACGTGCCGGCTTCTAATGAACCTGTCATTACGTTACAATCCGGATTCGAAAAAATGCGCGGAGCGGAGTGAATCGATGACGACTGCCGTCAAACCAAAGAAGCCGACGACCGCCGTGAAGGCAGCTGGTAAACGCGCGCCGGGCGCGAGCGCCACGACGGCGCCAGGTGTGCGTGCGAAGGCGGCGCGGGCGAAACCCGGAGCAAGCCAGGCCGGGACCGCGCAGGACGCGGCGCCGGCCGCACAATCCGTTCGCGTGCGCGCCAAGCCGGCAGCGGCGCCGGCCCCGGCCGAGAAGGTGAAAAAGCCGGCGGTACGCACCGGTGCCCTGCCGGTCAAGCTGAACAAGCGCTCCGGCGATACGATCGCCAAGATCCTCGCCACGACGGAAGAGATCATCCTGCAATCCGGCGCCGACCGGATTTCGATCCTCGACGTCTGCCAGGAAAGCGGCATCTCGCGCGGCACGTTCTACCGCTATTTCTCTTCCCAGGACGACCTGCTCGACGCATTCTCGCGCCACAAGCGAGACCAGTTCCATGCCCGGCTGATCGAAGCCGTGGGCCCCTACCAGGATCCCGACGAGCGCTTCCAGGCCGTGCTGAACTTTGTCGACGACTACCTGGAGCGAAGCCGCGCCCGGCGCCTGCTGCTGGTCGCGCCGGACTATGCGACCCGCTGGTTCCAGCGCATCTTCCACGATTCGGTCCATCGCTTCCAGGACGTCCTGTCCCCGGTGTTCGATGCGTGGGAAGAACGGCGCGGCATCACGCTCGACCGCGAACTGATCTGCGAGCTGATCGTGCGTTTCATCCTGAGCGACGTGCTGGTGCCGTCCGGCGCGGACCGCCGCAACCTGATGCGCCGCGTCGAACGCTTCGTCATCATGCTGCTGTCCGGGCGCGTCGCGCGCCGTTGACGGGCCCCGGCTTTTACCTCAGGTAAAACCGTTCTCCGGACCGGGCGCCCGGTCCCATGCTTCAATCCTGCGGATATCGAAACGAACCCCGAGGAGACAGCATGACAGCGGCAAAGAACGAATACGACGTGGCGATCGTCGGCGGTGGACACAACGGGTTGGCCGCGGCGTGTTATCTGGCCGAAGCGGGCAGCAAGGTGCTCGTGATCGAAGCCCGCGAGAAGGTGGGCGGCATGGCCTCCAGCGGCTACCTGATTCCCGAGGCTCCGCAGCATCTCATCCACCCCTGCGCGCTCGACCTGATGTCGCTGCGCGTGCACCCGATGATGCCGCAGGAGCTGCAACTCGAGCGCCACGGCTTTCGCCAGGTCGAGATGAGCCCCGGCTACGTCTACCTCCACCCCGATGGCAGTTCCCTGGTGTTCGGCCGCAGCGCCGCGCAGACGGCGGCCGAGATCCGCCGCTTCTCCGCACGCGACGCCGACGAGTTCGTGTCGCTGATGAAGCTGGTGGATGCTTTCATCGACGTGGCGATCCCGATGATGCGGGTCGACCCGGCCCAGCGCAATCTCGGCGCCAAATGGCAGGCGTTTCGTGCGATGTTCAGGAACCGCGCGCTCAAGCCGGAACTGATGGCGCTGATCGGCAGCCCTGCCCATACCTCGATCATGGAACGCTTCGAGCATCCGGTGACGCAATCGGCCCTGTGCTGCCTGCTGGGCGCGGCAGGTCCGATCACCGGCGAGGCCACCGGCATCTATTTCGCGCTGCTCGGTTTTATCCACCGGTTCGGCCTGGGGCGCGCGGTGGGAGGGATGCAGACGCTGTCGAACGCGCTGGCGGCGCGGCTGCGCGAGCTGGGTGGGACGATCATGCTCGACGCCCCGGTTGCCGAAATCCTGGCACAGGACGGCGTCGCGAGGGGCGTGCGCCTGAAGAGCGGCGCAGTGGTCAGGGCGCGCGCCGTGATCGCTTCCATCCATCCGAAGATGGCGCTGGAGATGGTGACGCCCGGCGTGCTCGACCGCCGCACGCTGACCCGTGTCGCGCTGGCGCCGGCGAACGGCCACGGCGCCTCGCCATTGAAGGTCGATGTCGCGCTCTCGGGGCAGGTCGGCTACAGCCGCCATGAAGCGATGCGGCCGGACGGTCTGAGCCTGCGCAAGAGCGTGCTCCTGATCGGCACCGCCGACGCCGTGCTGGATAACTTCCGCGCGGCCGCGCGCGGCGAGGTGTCGCCGCTGCCCTACATGTGGATCACCGCGCCGAGCGCCGTGGATCCGGGCCAGGCGCCGCCGGGGCAGGACGTGGCCTACCTCTACCCGGTCGCGATGCCGGTCGAACCGCGCGAGGGGTGGGACGCGATACGCGCCGCGGTCGGGCAACAGGTGATCGACCATGCGGCCCAGTATATGGACGGCCTCAGGGAGTACGAGATCGGGCGCCGGATCGAAGCGGCGCCGGACCTGGCCGAACGTCTCAACGTGCACCGGGGTTGCGTGGTGCACATCGATACCAGCCCGGCGCGCAGCGCCCTGATGCGCCCGGCCGCAGGGCTCGGGGGCGACAGCCTGCCGGTGGCCGGCCTGTTCCTCGGCGGCGCCGGCGTCCATCCCGGAGGCGGCATCAACGGGTTGCCGGGACGGATCGCCGCGCGCCGCGTCAGCCGCTTCCTGAGGCGCTGAGCGGGGCCCCGGCGCGCACCAGCGGGTGCTGGCTGGTGCGTTCGTGCTCCAGCGCCGACAGCACGAACTCCACCGAAAAACAGCGCCATGCGTCGGCATCGGGCGCCCTGGCCACGTCGACGCCGCATAGTGTCGACACCGTATAACGGTTGACCCAGGCGCCGGTCGTTGCCAGCGCAGCCAGTGCCAGCGCCATGTCGGGATCTACGTCGGCGCGGAAGTCGCCGCTGGCGATGCCGCGCTCGATCGTTTCCTTCATCTTGTACCGCAGGCGCGGGGCAAGTTCCATGAAACTGTTGCGCGGGGTCGCACGGCTTTCATGAAAGCGAACGCCTTCCTGTGCCAGGCTGGCGAGCACACCGTCATGGTAAGGCTGGATCATCTGCCGCAGCAGCGCCCTGAGCGCCTCCCGCGGCGGCAGCTTGGCCAGCTCCAGGCTCACCAGTTCGCTCATCGCCTGCGCGGAGGACTCGTCCAGGACACAGGCGAACAACTCTTCCTTGCTGCGGAAATAATGGTAGACCAGCTGCTTGGTCACGCCAGCCGCCTGGGCGATGTCATCGACCCGGGCATCGGCCAGCCCCTTGCCGGCGAATTCGCGCCGGGCCGCCTCCGCGATGCGCCTGAGCGTGTCGCGCTTGTTCGGCAGGGGCTTCAAGGGCATACAACTGGTCGGCTGCTGGTCCATGGTGTCGTCTTCGAGATATCGGTTCCCCCGCTCGGGAGCAGGGCACTTGACTCGGGGTCAAACAAAGTTGGCGGCCGGAGCCGTCCTGGCGCAACTGGTGCGGGCTACTATGTGAACATCATTCTTAAAAATGTTCAAGTATAAAGGAGACAAGCGTGAGCACAGATATTGCCGATCTCGACCTGGAAAGCGCCTATTCCTCGGTCTCCGCGACCTACAAGGGCAAGGGCGACCTGCATGCCGCCTGCCGCGCGGCGCGCGCCACATCGCCGATCTTCGTGGGCGACTTCATCCAGCAGTTCGGCGTGCCGACCAATGCCGGGATGCAGCAAGGGACGCGCCCGACCTTCGCGCTGTTCCGCCACCAGGACGTGATGGCGGTGCTGCGCGACGCCAACAGCTATACCAGCGGCTTCATCGCCGAAGGCCTCGGCGCCTTCTTCGACGGCCTGATCGTGCTGGCGATGGACGGCGAGCAGCACCGCAGCGTGCGTGCGCTCCTGCAGCCGGCCTTCATGCCCGAGACGGTCAACAGATGGCGCGACCAGATCGACGCCGTCATCCGCAAGGACTTCCTCGAGCCGATGGTGCCGCTGAAAAAGGCCGACCTGATGGAGTTCGGCCTCGGCTTCCCGATCCGCGAGATGTATGCGCTGATGGGTTTCCCGACCGATAACACCGAGCAGTACCGCCAATATGCCGCGTGGGCGCTGGCCATGGTCGGCGGCAACCAGATCGACCCGAGCAAGGCGGAGGAGGCGCGGCGCAATGCAGGCATCGCGGTCAAGCTGCTGTACGACGCCATCCACGCGGTGGTGGTGCGGCGACGCGCCGAGGGCAGCGCGGGGGATGACCTGATCGGGCGCCTGTTGCGCGCCGAGCACGAGGGGCGCATGCTCGACGACCACGAGGTGACTACCTTCGTGCGCTCGCTGTTGCCTGCCTCCGGCGAAACCACGACCCGTACCTTCAGTTCGGTGATGACGCTGCTCTTGAGCACGCCCGGGCTGCTGGAGCGCGTGCGCGCCGACCGCGCCCTGGTGCCGAAACTGATCGACGAGGCGGTGCGCTACGAGCCCGTGGCGACCTTCAAGGTCCGCGAGACGGCGAAAGAGGTCGAGTTCCATGGCGTGACGATACCCAAAGGCGCGTTCATCCAGTGCATGGTGGCCTCGGCCAACCGCGACGAGGAAGTGTTCGAGCATCCGGACGTGTTCGATATCGACCGCCGCGCCAAGCCTTCGTTCGGCTTCGGTTTCGGCCCCCACATGTGCATCGGCCAGTTCGTCGCCAAGATGGAGCTCAACTGCGCCGTCAATGCGCTGCTCGACCTGTTCCCCAACCTGCGCCTGGATCCCGACCAGCCGCCGCCCGTGATCGAGGGCGCGCAGCTGCGCGGCGCCGCCCACGTCCACGTCCTCTGGGACTGAGCCCATGAAGACCTTCAAGACGATTCCACAGCGGGCCGACTTCGACTACCAGTGCCTGGTTGCTCCCCAGCAGGTCACGGGCGAGGGCCTGGCCGACCTGCGCGACCATTTCGGCCTGAAGCTGACCAAGCACATGCCTTTCGGTTGCGTCCGCGACCGCGACGGCGAGATCTATGCCTTCGTGCGCGCCCTGAATGCGCCCGGCAGCAGCCCGAACCCGACCAAGTTCATCTACCAGTCGACCCGGGTCGGCGACGGAAACCATATCCGCATCGACAAGGCGAAGAGCGGCGGGCAGGCACTTACCATGTTTCCGCAGCGCTGGCTGGACAATGGGACTGCCGGGTGGTCGAGCCTGGATGGCGAGCCCGGCAATCCGTGGCGCCTGACGGCTTCCGGTACGCAGTTCAGCTGGAGGGAGGAGGGCCTGTTCGATCTTGACGGAAAGCTGCTCGGGAATGGCATGCAGTGGTACCTGCCGGGCCGCGACTGGGGAACCTTCTACGTGTCGCAGCTGTACGATGTCGCGGGCACATGCGAGGGACGGCCCGTGAAGGGCATCATCACCCTCGACCAGGCCTGGATGGCCGAAGGCGGGGCGATTCACTTCCAGAAAGACCTGGTGGTCAACAACAAGATGCACGTGATCTGGTGGACCTTCGCCACCGTCTATACCGACGGCAGCTGGGACAGCGGTTCGTTCATGGTCGGGCACGGAAACCTTGGCTATGCCATCTTCCAGAACCACAAGGGCGAGATCCGCTGCACCACGGACATCGAGGGGCAGGTCGTCCACAAGCCCGGATCGTATTTCGTGGACAGCGCGCACATCGTCCTGGACGGTATCGAGCGCTGGGAGTTCGTGCCCGACCCGAAGGGCGAAATGGTCGACTTCGTGGGCGGCTTCCCGATCACGGCGCAGCAGGAGGGACGCTGGCGCCGCGCCGGCGACACGCGCGAGCCAGACCGTTCCCTGGGCTGGGGCGAAACCGACCGGCGCAACGGCAGCGCCCGCGATGTACCCGGCGCCGACCTGCCGGCCACTGGTTCACCGATGACAGGAGTATCCCCATGAGCATGGACGCAGACGCCATCCGCCGCTTCCTCCACACCCAGGCCGCATGCTGGAACGCCGGCGACAAGGCAGGCTTCCTGTCGGCCTACCGCGAGGCTGCGCCTGGCGGATTGACCATCGAATACGTCGGCCAGCCGGCTTGCGACGGCTGGCCGGTGCTGGAAGCGATGTGGGCCAAACAGAACGCCGCCGTCGCCATCGACGAACTGGCGCTCATCGTCAACGGGAACGAAGCCGCCTGCCATAACCGGAATCTGGTCAGGGGAACGGAGCGCGCCATCGAAACGATCGAGCTCTATCGCTTCGATGGCGAAGGGCGGCTGCACGTGCGTTATTTCATCGACAGGCCCTGAGTCCGTCGCCGAAGGCAGTCGACATTTTCCGGAAACCTGTATATATTGAACAGAACTAGCGATTCTGTACAATAATTCAGGCCGCGCCAGATCGTACGAGCGACAGCGGCTCAGGAGACATGGATGACCGGGCTTCTTCAGTGGGGCGGCTGGTGTGCCGACGGGAGGCGGGCATGACGCGTTTGCCGACCATTCCGCTTGCCGGCTTCCCGCCATCCCTGGCCGCGGCAGTCGAGCGCGGACGCGCCACCCGGATGCTCAGCTCGACGGTCCCGGTGCAGGTCTGGGCCCACCGCCCGGAAATCGCCGAAGCCTGGCTCGCCACACTCGAAACCATGCATTTGCGCGGCCTGCTGCCGGGACGTCTCCGCGAGCTGGTGCGACTGAGAATTGCTTCCATCACGACGTGCAAGGCCTGCCAACTGGCCCGCAAGGATGATTCGGTGAGCGAGGAGGACATTGCCTGCCTGGCATCCGGCGACGCGCGCTTCAGCCCGGCGGAACAGGCTGCATTGCGCTATGCGGAGCTGTTCGCTGCCGACTACATCGCCATCGACGATGCCGTGTTCGATGCGCTCAAGCGCCACTACACCACGCCTGAAATCGTCGAGCTGAACATGTTCTGCGCGCTGATGCTGGCAGGCGGGCGCATGACGTACGTGCAGCAGGCCTACGAGCCGGGGACGTGATGGACAAACCGATTCTCCACCAGATCCGGGTGATCGAATTCGCCAGTGGCATCGCGGGACCGGCGGCCGGATTGCAGCTGTCCGAGGCCGGCGCGGAGGTGATCCGGGTCGAGACGCCCGCCATGTCGGACGATGCCGATTCGGTCCTGTTCTCGGTACTCAACCGCGGCAAGCAACGGCTCGCGCTCGACCTGGATACGCCCGCCGGCAGGGCGGCGTTGTCCGGACTGCTCATGGGCGCCGACGTGCTGCTGCATGACCTCACCCCGGCGCAGGCCGCGGCACATGGACTGGACGATGCGTCTCTGGCCGCTCTGAATCCGCGCCTGGTGGTGTCGGCGATCGGAGGCTGGCCGCGCAGGCATCCTCTGGTCGAGGCGCCGCCGCGCGAGACCCTGGTGCTGGCGCGGCTTGGATTGCTGGACGAGCAGCCCGGCCACCGCCCTGGCCCGGTGTTCGTGCGCATGCCCTTCGCCGGATGGCTCGCGTCCTGGTTCAGTGCCATCGGCGTGATGGCCCGCCTGGTCGCGCGCCGGCGCGATGGCCGCGGCGGCGCCGCGCATACCAGCCTGGCGCAGGCGGCGCTTGCGCCGATGAGCATGCACTGGGCGCGTGCGGAACGCCCGACGCCGGTGTTCGCCAAGGGGCTGTCCAAAGACACGCCGATCCCGCTGCACCAGTGCGCCGATGGCGCGTGGGTGCACGTGCATTACTCGCCCGACAAGGCGCCGTGGATGGCGGAAGCACTGGCCGGCATGGGGCCGGACGCCGTGGCGGCGGAAAACGCCAAGTACCCACCGAGTCACGTGGCGCCCAATTTCGGGGCCAACAAGGCCATCATGGCCACCCGGCCGGCATGCGACTGGGTCCGCCACTTCTGGGAACATGATGTCGCGGCCCAGGTCGCAGCCCCCTTCGGCGCGATCTACGCCAGCGCCCAGGCGCGTGCGAACGGCTACGTGGTCGAGGTCGAAGACCGCGCGCGGGGAAGGGTGCTGCAGCCGGGGCCGGCCTACCTGACCCAGCCACCACCGCGGGTGCGAGGGCCGCTGGCAGGCCAGGAACCCGCACCGCTTTCCGGAGCGCCGGCGACGCCGCCGGTACCCGCGCCGCCGCAGGCAGCCGAAACATCCATGCCGCCGCTGGCCGGCATGAAGGTGCTCGACCTGGGCGCTTACCTGGCCGGTCCCTTTGCCACGATGCTGCTGGCCGACCTCGGCGCCGAGGTCATCAAGGTTGAACCGCCGGCGGGCGACGCCATGCGCAGGCTGGAACGAGTCTTCGCCGGTACCCAGCGCGGCAAGCTTGGCGTCGCGCTCAAGCTCGGCGAGGCAGGGGCACAGGAGGCGCTCGGGAAACTGGTGCGCTGGGCCGATGTCGTGCACCACAACATCCGCCTGCCCGCGGCGCGCAAGCTCGGCATCGACCATGCGGCGCTCAGCCGGATCAAGCCGGCGCTGGTGTTCTGCCATATCAGTTCCTACGGACCCGAGGGAGAGCAGAAGGACTGGCCGGGCTTCGACCAGCTGATGCAAGCGGCCTGCGGCTGGGAGGTCGAATGCGGCGGGCAGGGCAATCCGCCGATGTGGCTGCGCTTCGGCGTGGGCGACTACCTGGCCGCGCTGTCGTCCGTGTTCGCCGTGCTGCTGGCGCATTACCGCCGGATCGAGACCGGGGAGGGGCAGATGGTAGCCTCGTCCCTGCTCGGCGCCACCCTGCCGACGGTGGCCGAGGCCGTGATGCTGCCCGACGGCGCGACTACGCCGATCGCACACCTCGACGCGGACCAGACCGGACTGTCGCCGGAGCACCGGCTGTACAGCTGTAGCGACGGCTGGCTAGCGGTGGCGGCGTTCGACGCGCATGAACGGGAGGCTCTCGCGGGGCTGGCCGGCGCTTCGGTCCGGGAGCGGGAGGCATGGTTCGCTGCACAGCCGCGGGAACGCGCGCTGGCGGCACTGCGCGACGCGGCGGTGCCGGCCGAGCCGGTGCTGGAGTCGCAGGGCGCGGCTTTCCTCGACGACCCCGCCTGCGCCGCGGCCGGCCTGCATGCGCGCTACCGCCATGCGGTGTACGGCGAACTTGAACAGGTCGGCGCCTATTGGGACTTCGGCGACCTGCCATTGAAACTGGACCGTCCGCCGCCGGCGCTGGGCGAACACAGCGCCCAGGTCTGGGAGCGGCTCGGACTCGCCCCGGCGCAGGTCGATGCACTGGAGCGCCAGGGGCTGACCGTCCTGACGACACCATTCACAGGGAACCCATGAACGAACTCGATTTTACCGGGAAGACCGTACTCGTCGTCGGCGGCTCCAGCGGCATCGGCAACGGCATTGCCCAGGCCTTCCGCGCGCGCGGCGCCGACGTGCACATATGGGGTACGCGGTCGCACGCGGGCGACTATTCCGGCGAACCCGGTTCGGACCTGGAAGGCCTGCATTACGCCCGGGTCGACGTCGCAGACGCGGACGCCATCGCCACGGTGGCAGTACCGTTCGACCGTCTCGACGTGCTGGTATGCGCCCAGGGCATCGTGCGCTACCGCCGCGAGGAATTCAAGCTGCCCGCATTCCGCGAGGTCGTCAACGTGAACCTGGTCAGCCTGATGGCCTGCGGCGACCGCTTCCACGACATGCTGGCACACTCGGGCGGATCGATGATCATCGTCAGCTCCGCAGCGGCCTTCCACTCGACGGTGGGGACGCCGGCCTACAACGCATCGAAGACCGGCGCGTTCGGCCTGACCCGCACGCTCGGCGAAGCCTGGGCCCGCGACGGCATCCGGGTCAACGGCATCGCACCGGGGCTGGTCGCGACAAAACTGACCCGGGTCACCACGGACGACCCCGAGCGGCTCGAAGCCTCGCTCAGGAAGATACCGCTGGGCCGCCTCGGCACGCCCGCCGACATGGCGGGTGCGGCGCTGTTCCTCGCTTCGCCGCTTGCGGCCTACGTGCTGGGCCAGACGCTGCTGGTCGACGGCGGCCTGCTGCTTGCATAAGACTGAACACGGGAGACTGAGATGGCATGGGATTTCGAAACCGATGCGGCGTTCCAGGCGGCGCTGGACTGGATGGCGCAATTCGTGCGCGACGAGGTGGCGCCGCTCGAGCATGTGCTGGGCAGCCCGTGGAATATCCACGATCCGCGCTTCGAACTGTTGGTGCGTCCGCTGCAGCGGCAGGTGCGCGAGCGCAACCTGTGGGCCTGCCACCTCGGGCCGGAACTGGGCGGCGCCGGTTATGGGCAGGTCAAGCTCGGCCTGATGAACGAAATCCTGGGGCGCGCGCTGTTCGCGCCCATCGTCTTCGGCGCCCACGCGCCCGATTCGGGCAATTGCGAAATCCTCGCGGCCTACGGCACAGAGGAGCAAAAGGCGCGCTTCCTGGCTCCGCTGCTGGCCAACGAGGTCGTTTCCTGCTTCGCCATGACCGAGCCGCAGGGCGGCGCCGACCCCAAGGTGTTCACGTCGCGCGCGGTAAGGGATGGCAACGGCTGGGTCATCGACGGACAAAAATGGTTTGCATCGAACGCACGCTACGCGGCATTCTTCATCGTCATGGCGGTCACCGACCCGGATGCTCCTGTCTACCAGGGCATGAGCATGTTCGTCGTGCCGGCCGATACGCCAGGCATCGAGATCATCCGGAATGTCGGGGTCGCAGACGACCCGGAAGCCACCCACGCCTACCTGAATTTCGCCGGGGTGCGGGTCGGCTCCGACTGCTTGCTGGGCGAACCGGGCGCCGCATTCGCCATCGCGCAGGTGCGGTTGGGGGGCGGCCGGGTGCACCATGCGATGCGCGTGATCGGCCAGGCACAGGGGGCGCTCGACGCCCTGTGCGAGCGCGCCCTTTCGCGCAGCACGCAGGGCTCGCTCCTGGCGGACAAGCAGATGGTGCAGGAGAAGATTGCGGACGCCTGGATCCAGCTCGAACAGTTCCGGCTGCTGGTCATGCGCACTGCCTGGCGCATCGACAAGTATCACGACTATCAGATGGTACGCAAGGACATCGCCGCCGTGAAGGCGACCATGCCCAAGGTCCTGCACGACATCGCGTCGAGTGCGCTGCAGGTGCATGGCTCGATCGGCGTCTCGACGGAGATGCCCTTCGTCGGCCTGATCGTGCGTGCCTACCAGATGGGGCTGGCGGATGGGCCTACCGAGGTGCACAAGGTGACCCTTGCGCGCCATCTGCTGCGCGATTACGAAGCCTGCGAGGACCTGTTCCCGGATTATCACCGCCCGACCGCCGCCGCCGCCGCGGCCGAAAAATTCCGCCCGGTGCTCGGATGAGCGGCGCGGCTCGCGAAGGGCGGCCCGACCTGGATGCGCTGGCGCGCTGGATGGATGCGCAGGGCATCGGGGTAGGGCAGCTGCGACGTGTCACGGCGCTGACCGGCGGCACCCAGAACGTGCTGCTGCGCTTTGAGCGCGGCACCGGACCGGCTTACGTGCTGCGCTGCCCGCCCCAGGGCGCGCCAGTGGAGGTCCAGCGAGGCTTCCTGCGCGAGGCACGCCTGCTGCAGGCGCTGTCCGGCAGCGCGGTGCCGCACCCGGCCCTGGTCGCTTCCTGCGCCGACGCCGCCGTCCTGGGTGTGCCGTTCTACCTGATGGCGCTTGTCGACGGCTTCACGGCCACCCCGAATCCCCTGCGCGGGCGCTACGCCGAACGGGCCGGCTGGCGCCGGGAGATGGGCTTGTCGATGGTGGACGGCTTGTTGCGGCTCGCCGAGATCGACCCGTGCCGGGTCGGCCTGGACGATTTCGGCAAGCCCGAAGGCTTCCTCGAGCGCCAGGTTCCGCGCTGGCTGCGCCACCTGGACGCGTGCCGGCAGTACGCGGGCTGGCCGGGGCCGGAATCGCTGCCCGGCGTGGCGGAGGTGGCGCAGTGGCTGGGCGAACGGGTGCCGAAGCACTTCACCCCTGGCCTGCTGCATGGTGATTATCACCTCGGCAATGTGATGTTCAGGCACGACCGTCCGGTGCTCGCCGCGATCATCGACTGGGAGCTGGCCACGATAGGCGACCCGCTGCTCGACCTGGGATGGCTGGTCGCCACCTGGCCCGATGCCGAGGGACGCGGCGCCGGGACGATCCGGGTCACGCCGACGCAGGGACTGGCATCGAGCGCCGAACTGGTGGAGCGCTACCGCGAAGGCAGCCGGCGCGACCTGTCGGCCTTCGACTGGTACCTCACGCTGGCACGCTTCAAGCTGGGCATCATGCTCGAAGCCAGCCATGCGCGGTCCTGCGCCGGCCAGGCGGACCATGGAACCGGCGTGCGACACCATGCTTCGGCGCTACGCCTGCTTGGCCAGGCGCTGTCCTCGACCGAGGGGACTCATGCGTAACGCAAAGGTCCACACAGCGTCCGTGCACGGCGCGCTGGCGGCCATGGTCGCATGCCAGGTCGGCCTGCATGCCTGCGCCCAGGGCGTACGGCTGGCCGCGCCGCTGGGTGTGCTGGCGCTGGGCCGGTCGGCCTGGTCGGTAGGGCTGGTGATGACGATGTTTGCGGTTTTCCCCGCCTTGCTGGCCTTGCCCGCAGGGCGTCTCGCCGACCGGCGCGGCTACCACCTCCCGGTGCGCATCGCGGCCTGCTGCGCGCTGGCCGGAACGCTGCTGGCGGCCGCATCGCAAAGCCTGCTCACGCTCTGTGCGGCCGCGGCCCTCAGCGGCGCGGGGGCGGGATTCGGGATGATCGCGATCCAGCGCAGCGCCAGCCGGCTCGCCAGCACCGATGCGGCGCGCCTGCGGGTGTTCAGCTGGATCGCGCTGGCGCCCGCAATCGCCGGCCTGGTCGGTCCCATGCTGGCCGGCGTGCTGATCGACAAGGCGGGATTTTCAGCAGCCTTCCTGGCACTGGCGCTGTTGCCCGCGGCGACGCTGCTGGCGGCGCGGGCGGTCCCGGCAGAAGCGCCGGCCGAAGTAACGGCCGCAGCTGCGGTGCCGACGAAACGCCAGGCTTCCGCGTGGGACCTGCTGCGGCAGGCGCCGTTTCGCCGGCTGTTGCTGGTCAGCTGGCTGGTCTCGGTCTGCTGGGACGTCCATGGATTCGCGTTGCCGCTGCTCGGCGTCGAGCGCGGCCTGAGCGCTTCCGCCCTGGGCTCCGTGCTCGCCGCCTACGCGGCGGCCTCGATGCTGGCGCGCCTCCTGATGCCGCTGCTTGCCGGGCGCCTGGCGAGCGGCACCCTGTTGGCCGGCGCGATGCTGCTCGCCTGCGCGGTGTTCGGCGCGTATCCGTTGCTGCACAGCGCCTGGGCCATGGCTGCCTGCGCGGCCATGCTCGGCGTCGCGCTGGGCGTGGTACAGCCTGCGATCCTCGCGTCGCTGCACGAGGTCGCACCGCCTGGACGCCACGGCGAAGCGCTGGCGCTGCGCTCCATGGCGATCCACACCTCGATGGCCGCGATGCCGCTGCTGTTCGGCGCCGTCGGAACAGCCGCCGGCGCCACCGTCCTGTTCTGGCTGATGTCTGCAGCGCTGGGAATGGGCAGCATCCAGGCGCGGCGCATCCGGCCGGTCGCGCCATGAACGGATCGACAAGAAGAACCTACCTGAAGGAGAGAGCATGGAACTGAATGGCAAACGGCTGATCGTTACCGGCGCGGCCGGCGGGATCGGCGCCAGCGTGCTGCGCGGCCTGGTCGCGGCGGGTGCGCGGGTGGCCGCGATGGACGTCAACGACGCCGCGGGCAGCGAGGAGGCGGCGCGCGCGGACCGGGCCGGTCCCGGGGCAGCACGTTACTACCGCTGCGACGTGCGGCGGCGCGCCGAGGTCGATGCCGCCTTCGAGGCCGCCGCCACGTGGCTCGGCGGGCTGGATGGGCTCGTGAATATCGCCGGGATCGAGCGCGCGGCGCCGGCCGAATCGATCGGCGACGCCGACTGGGACCTGATGTTCGACGTGAATGCGCGCGGCACGCTCAACACCAACCAGGCGGCCTTTCCTTACCTGAGCGCGAAAGGCGGCCGGATCCTGAACTTCGGCTCGGCGGCCGGTGTGATGGGCCTGCCCGGCTGCGCCCACTATTCGGCCGCCAAGGCGGCCGTGCTGGGCTGGACCCGTACCGTTGCCAAGGAATGGGGCAGGCATGGCATCAGCGTGAACGCGGCGGCGCCGGGGATGTGGACGCCGATGTACGAGACACACCGGGCGCGCCTGGACGCCGGGGCGCTCGCCGCGCACGACCGGATGATGGCCGGCCTGATTCCGCTCGGCGGCAGGCTGGGCGAGCCGGACCGTGACATGACGCCCTTCGTCGTTTTCATGATGGGCGAGGGCGCGCGCTTCATCACCGGCCAGACGCTCGCCGTTGACGGGGGACTGATGATCCCGTGAAGCCGGGGCATTCCCGGAACTGCTTGGCAATTCTCCAGAAATAGAGCACTATCTGCAAAAGTGTTCAACAAATGGCCGGCCGCTCGCCGGACTACAACAGGAGATGACAGCATGAGCAGTGTGAAGGAAGTGAGCCTCGAGAGCGCCTATTCGGGCGTGGCCGACAATTATCGCGGCGAGAACGTCGACCTGCATGCGATCTACCGCGACATGCGCAGGAATTCGCCGATCATCGCCGAGAACTTCATGGGCAGGCTTGGCGTGCCGAACATCGCGGGGCTGGACCCGAACCGGCCGACCTTTACTGTGTTCAAGTACAAGGAAACCATGGCGGTGCTGCGCGACGCCGCCAACTACACCAGCGGCTTCATCGCCGAAGGCCTGGGCGCATTCTTTGATGGCCTGATCCTGACCGGCATGGACGGCGAAGCGCACAAGAAGGCGCGAGCACTGCTGCAGCCGATCTTCATGCCCGAAGTGGTCAACAGCTGGCGCGATTCGAAGATGGATCCGATCCTGCGCAACGAGTTCCTGCTTCCGCTGGTGCCGAAGAAGAAGGCCGACCTGATGGAATTCGGCCTGTATTTCCCGATCCGCCTGATCTATGCCCTGATCGGTTTCCCCGGCAACGACCCCGACAAGATCAAGCAGTACGCGGCGTGGGCGCTGGCGATCCTGGCCGGCCCGCAGGTGGACGCCGAGAAGGCCGCGCTGGCGCGCAAAGCAGCGATGGACGCGGCCAAGGCCTTGTACGACGCGACCCGCGAGGCGGTGGTCCAGGTGCGTCGCGAGGGCGCCGAGGGCGACGACCTGATCAGCCGCCTGATCCGCGCCGAGAGCGACGGCCGCAGCTTCGACGACCACGAGGTGACCACCTTCGTGCGCTCGCTGCTGCCGGCCGCCGCCGAGACCACGACGCGGACCTTCGGCACCCTCATGACCCTGCTGCTCGAGCGCCCGCAACTGCTGGACCGGGTGCACCAGGACCGCAGCTTGGTGCCGAAGGCAATCGACGAGGCGATCCGCTTTGAGCCGGTCGCCACCTTCAAAGTGCGCCAGGCCGCGCAGGACCTGGAGCTGGCCGGCATGGCGATTCCGAAAGGGGCGATGGTCCAGTGCATCGTCAGCTCCGCCAACCGCGACGAGGAGGCCTTCGAGAACAGCGAGGAATTCGATATCGACCGCAAGCCCAAGCCCTCGTTCGGTTTCGGTTTCGGACCGCACATGTGTATCGGCCAGTTCATTGCCAAGACTGAATTGCAGGTGGCCGTGAACGCCATCCTCGACCTGATGCCGAACCTGCGGCTGGATCCGGACATGCCGCCTCCGCAGATCACCGGCGCCCAGCTGCGTGGGCCGAAGCACGTCCACGTGGTCTGGGACTGAGTCGATCGGGCATTTTATGAACAGAATAGAAAAAAGTGTTTAATAAAATCCGATTTCTGTTCTAGAATGAAGCCAGAGAAAACCAAGCGCTGCTCAAGCGAATACCTTCCTCGGAGACAACGATGAAATATGAAGACCTTATCCTCGTCAGCGTGGATGACCACGTGATCGAACCCCGCGGTGCTTTCGACCGCCACATGCCCGCCCGCTTCAAGGGCCGCCAGCCGAAAGTCGAGACCGTCAAAGGGCGCGACGTCTGGGTATTCGAAGACAAGGCAACCGGCTACATGGGCCTGAATTCGGTGGTCGGACGCCCGAAGGAAGAGTACGGCATGGAGCCGCTCTCCTACGAGCAGATGCGGCGCGGCACCTGGGACATCAAGGCGCGCGTCGACGACATGAACGCCAATGGTGTGCTGGGCTCGCTGTGCTTCCCGACCTTTCCGGGTTTCGCCGGGCAGCGCTTCCAGGTGATGAACGACCGCGAGGTCAGCCTGGCCGCGATCCAGGCCTACAACGACTGGCACCTGCACGACTGGTGCAACGCGGCGCCGGGCCGCTTCATCCCGCTGATGATGGTGCCCTGGTGGGACATGCAGGCGGCGGCCGCCGAGGTCAAGCGCCTCGCGGCCCAGGGCGTGCATGCGCTGACCCTGTCCGACAATCCGACCGTGCACGGCTACCCGTCGATCCACAACTCGCATTGGGATCCGCTGTGGAAGGCCTGCGCGGACAACGACGTCGTCATCTGCTGCCACATCGGCACCGGCGTCAAGGCCGCGCATGCCTCGGACGAGTCCCCGATCGACGCCTGGATCACCTCGATGCCGATCTCGATCTCGAATTCGGCGGCCGACTGGATCTGGGCGCCGATGTGGAAGAAGTATCCGAAGCTGCGCATGGCCCTGTCCGAAGGCGGCATCGGCTGGATTCCCTACCTGCTCGAGCGCGCGGACTTCACGCACAGCCATCACCACGAATGGACCAACTCGAATTTCGACGGCAAGAAGCCGAGCCAGATCTTCAACGAGCACTTCATCACCTGCTTCATCGAGGATGCGTTCGGCCTGAAGAACCTCGACTCGATCAATGTCGATAAGGTCACCTGGGAATGCGACTACCCGCACTCCGACTGCACCTGGCCGAACTCGGCGAACGTGTTCTGGAGCCAGGCGCAGCACCTGTCGGACGAGGTCATCGACAAGATCACGCACCTGAACGCGATGCGCGAGTTCTCCTACGATCCTTTCTCGGTCCTGGGACGCGAGAACTGCACCGTCGGCGCCCTGAAGGCGCAGGCCACCCACGTGAGCATCGAGCCGGCCCTCGGCCTGGGCGGCGCGGCGCCGGAGCGCGATCCGAGCCGTCCGGTCACCTCGGGCGACATCAACAAGATGTTTGCCGCCGCCGACGCCCAGACCGCGCTCTGAGCATCTGCCGGGGAGGGTACGGCCTCCCCTGAGTCCTGTCCGCGTCGCAAGCCGGCGCTTCCGCGTGGCCCCGGGTCGCGCCGGACGCGTGCGGCCGCGCGGTACAGGCGCATCGACTCCACCGCATGACCGACCATGTCCATTGACCAGTTCAAGTTCAGTCCCATCCCGCCGGAGGCCGAAGCCGTCCGCGCCGAGGTACGCCGCTTCCTTGCGGAGGCGCTGGCAGATTACCCTCCCACCCGGCGCGCCGAATCCTGGATGGGATTCGACGCCGGGTTCAGCCGCCGCCTCGGCGAGCGCGGCTGGATCGGCATGGCGCTGCCGAAGCGCTACGGCGGCGCCGACGCCAGCCCCTTCGTCCGCTATGTCGTGGTGGAGGAATTGCTGGCGGCCGGCGCCCCGGTCTCCGCGCATTGGTTCGCCGATCGCCAGAGCGGCCCGCAGATCCTGCACTATGGCACCGATGCGCAAAAGGCGTTCCACCTGCCGGCCATCTGCCGCGGCGAGCGTTTCTTCTGCATCGGCATGAGCGAGCCGAACTCCGGGTCCGACCTGGCCTCGATCCGCACCAGCGCGCGCCGCGTGGGCGACAAATGGGTGGTCAACGGCCAGAAGGTCTGGACCACCAACGCCCACCGTTCGCACTACATGATCGCCCTGGTCCGGACCGATCCGGACAGCAAGCGCAACGAAGGGCTGTCGCAGTTCATCATCGACCTGAGCCTGCCGGGCATCACGATCCGTCCGATCAAGGACCTGACCGGGGCCAGCCACTTCAACGAGGTGTTTTTCGACGGGCTGACGCTGGACGCGGATGCCCTGATCGGCACCGAGGGGCAGGGCTGGGCCCAGGTCACCGCCGAGCTGGCGTTCGAGCGCAGCGGGCCCGAGCGCTTCCTCAGTTCGATCGCCCTGCTCGAGACCCTGATCGCCGAGGTCGGCCGGCAGCCGGACGCGCTGCAGGCGAAGGAGATCGGCCGCCTCACGGCGCGCCTGTTCACCCTGCGCCAGATGTCGCTGGCGGTGACGGCGCAGCTGGCCGCCGGCCGCAACCCTGCCTGGGAGGCCT
This sequence comes from Massilia sp. UYP34, assembly GCF_056279385.1. Lineage (NCBI taxonomy): Bacteria > Pseudomonadati > Pseudomonadota > Betaproteobacteria > Burkholderiales > Oxalobacteraceae > Massilia > Massilia sp. UYP34. The sequence continues at coordinate 21,032 of NZ_JBWBRF010000020.1, forward strand.
CGGTGGTCAAGGACCTGGGCACCAGCTTCGAGCAGGAGATACCGGAACTCGCCCAGCTGCTGCTGGACGTGGCGCCGACCACGCGCGGATCGAGCGAGCACGCGCGGGTGCTGGCCTACCTGACACAGGAGGCCCCTTCATTTTCACTGCGCGGCGGTACGCGCGAAATTCTCCGCGGGATCATCGCACGCGGATTGGGAATGCGCTAATCATGAGACAAATGTTCGATTCTACGGTCGAGCGCCTGTTCGCCGACCTCGCCAGCCCCGCAGCGGTGCTGGCATGCGAAGACGGTTCCTGGCCGCACGCGATGTGGGCGGCCGTCGAGGAGTCCGGCTTTCCGTTGGCCCTGGCGCCCGAATCGCTGGGCGGCGCCGGCGCCGGCTGGGCCGACGTGTGCGGCGTGGTGCGGCTGGCGGGGCGTCATCACCTGCCGCTGCCGCTGCCCGAGGCCATGCTGGCCAACTGGCTGCTCGGCGCTGCCGGGCTGGCCCCGGCCGCGGGCGCGGTCAGCATCGCGGCCACGGGTTCGCTACGCCTGCACGGTGGCGTGGTGAGTGGCGAGGCGGCGGAGGTGCCCTGGGGCGGGGCGGTGCCCTTCGTGGTGGCGGTGACCGGCGGCGCCGAGCCGGCCGTCGTGCTGCTGCCGACCGAAGCGGCGCAGCGCCAGGACAGTGCGAATACCGCGTCGGAGCCGCGCGCCACGCTGTCGTTCCACGACGTTGCGCCGGTCGTGCAGGCGCCCTTGCCGTCCGGCTGGCCCTCCGACGTGCTGCTGCTGGGCGGCGCGATGATGCGTGCGGCCCAGATCGCGGGTGCGCTCGAAGCCGTGCTGGAGATGGCGACCGGCTACGCGTCCGAACGGGTCCAGTTCGGCAAGCCGATCGGCAGCTTCCAGGCCATCCAGCACCAGCTCGCGGTGCTGGCCGAGCACGCCGCAGCCACGGTCATGGCGGCCGAAGCCGCGTTCGCGGCGGCCGAATCGCGCATCGTGCGCCTGCCGGCGATCGCCGCCAAGATCTGCGCTTCCGAGGCGGCCGGCATCGGCGCCGGCGTGGCGCATGCGGTGCACGGCGCTATCGGCTTCACCCATGAGCATGCGCTGCACCTGAGCACCCGACGCTTGTGGTCCTGGCGCAGCGAATTCGGTTCCGCCACCGCGTGGTCGCAGCGGCTGGGCAGGGCGGTGTGCGCCGCCGGGCCGGCAGGCTTCTGGCCCGGCATGACCGACGGCCATTTCGACACCCTGATGGAGCAGCGCGCATGAAACCCTTTCTGATCCTGGAGCGCGATGGCGCCATCCTCACCGTCCGCATGGACAGTCCCGAGACCCGCAATGCCCTGACAGCGCCCTCGCAGATGCAGGAGCTGGTCGACATGTGCGCGATGGTGCGGGCCGACCGCGGCATCAAGGTGGTGGTTTTGACCGGAAACGGTCCGGCCTTCTGCGCCGGCGGCAACGTCAAGGACATGGCCGAGCGCGGCGGCATCTTCGCCGGTTCGCCATACGAAGTGAGCGAGAGCTACCGCAACGGCATCCAGCGCATTCCGCTGTGCCTGTACACGCTGGAGGTGCCGGTGATCGCCGCGATGAACGGCCCAGCCATCGGCGCCGGCCTGGACCTGGCCTGCATGTGCGACGTGCGCATTGCCGCCGACACCGCGAAATTCGCCGAAAGCTTCGTCAAGCTGGGCATCGTGCCGGGAGACGGCGGCGCCTGGCTGCTGCCGCGCATCGTCGGCATGCCGAAGGCGAGCCTGATGGCGCTGACCGGCGACACCATCGATGCGGCGACCGCGCTGGCCTGGGGGCTGGTGACGGAAGTCGTGCCCGCCGCCGAGCTGGAAGCCAGCGCCCTGGCGATCGCCCGGCGCATGGCGGCCAACCCCGCGCACGGGCTGCGCCTGACCAAGCGGCTGCTGCGCGAAGGCCAGCACATGCGGCTCGACTCGCTGCTGGAGATGTCGGCCGCCTACCAGGCGCTGGCCCACCATACCGAAGACCATGCGGAGGCGGTATCCGCCTTCCTCGGCAAGCGCGAACCGCAATACCAGGGCCGCTAGGCCCGCACCTATCCGAAATCAGGAGAAGCAGCATGCGCAGTGTTTTTCGAGAAGACCATCACATGTTCCGCGAGATGGCACGGCGGTTCATCGAGAACGAGATCGTGCCCCACCTGGCGGAGTGGGAGCACGCCGGCATCGTGCCCAAGTCGGTGTGGCGCAAGGCCGGCGAAGTGGGCCTGCTGTGCTCCACCGTACCCGAGGAGTACGGCGGCGCTGGCGGCGACTTCGGCCACTCGGCCGTGATGATCGAGGAGCTGGCGCGGGTGAATGCCACCGCGATCGGCTTCACCACGCATTCGGAAATCGTCGCGCCCTACATCGTCGCCTACGGCAGCGAGGAGCAGAAGCGCCGCTGGCTGCCGAAGATGGTCAGCGGCGAGACCATCGGCGTCATCGCCATGAGCGAGCCGGGTATCGGTTCCGACCTGCGCTCGATGCGCACCAGCGCGCGCCGCGACGGCGACGACTACGTCATCAACGGCCAGAAGACCTTCATCACCAACGGCGGCAACGCTGACCTGATGGTCACCGCCACCAAGCTCGATCCGGGCGCCAGGGAGCTCACCCTGGTGTGCGTCGAAGCCGACCGCCCGGGATTCTCGAAGGGCAAGCTGCTCGAGAAGATCGGCCTGAAAGGTCAGGACACCTCGGAGCTGTTCTTCGATGAGGTGCGGGTGCCGGTCGGGAACCGCCTGGGCGAGGAGAACAAGGGATTCGGCTACCTGACCCACCAGCTGGCGTGGGAGCGCACCATCATCGGCCTGCGCGCGGCCGCCTCGATCGATGCGCTGCTCGAGGACACGCTGGCCTACGTCCGTGAGCGCAAGGTGTTCGGCAAGACCGTGTTCGACTTCCAGAACACCAAATTCAAGCTGGCCGAATGCAAGGCCCAGGCCACGATGCTGCGCGTGTTCGTCGACGACTGCCTGGCCAAGGCGATGCGCGGCGAGCTGTCGGCGGAGGTGGGCGCCATGTGCAAGCTGATGGGCTCGGAGATGCAGGGCAGGGTGCTGGACGAGCTGCTCCAGCTGCATGGCGGCTACGGCTTCATGAGCGAATACAAGATCAGCCGGGCGTGGGTCGATGCGCGGGTCGCCAGGATCTACGGCGGCACCTCGGAGATCATGAAAGAGATCATCGCCCGCTCGCTGTAGACAATCATTGTTGCGCACGCTGGGCTACGCGGCAATTCATCGGCGCCGGCCCCGGCCGGGACCGTTCGACGTCGCCGCGGCCGCGCCTGGCGGCTGATCCCCGACCATTCATTTTCCGACCTAGGCATGCCATGAACTCGCCCCTAAGCCCTGAAGCCGCCGCCGCCACGCATGACGCCCTGCGCGCCGTCACCCTGGACGACAAGTACACCGTCGACAAGGGCCAGATTTTCCTGAGCGGTGTCCAGATGCTGGCGCGCCTGCCGATGCTGCAGAAAGCGCGCGACCTGCGGGCCGGGCTGAACACCGCCGGCTATGTCTCCGGCTACCGCGGCTCGCCCCTCGGTGGCCTCGACCAAGCGCTGTGGAAGGCGAAGAAGCACCTGGACGATCACGACGTCGTGTTCCAGCCCGGCCTGAACGAAGACCTCGCCGCGACCGCGGTGTGGGGCACCCAGCAGGTGAACCTGTACCAGAGCGCGACCCGCGACGGGGTGTTCGGCATGTGGTACGGGAAGGGGCCGGGCGTCGACCGCTCGGCCGACGTCCTCAAGCACGCCAACTCGGCAGGCACGTCCCCCAAGGGCGGCGTGCTGATGCTCGTCGGCGACGACCATGCGGCCAAGTCGTCCACTGTGGCGCACCAGTCCGAACACCTGCTGGTCGCCTGCGGCATTCCGGTGCTGTATCCGTCCAGTGTCCAGGAGTTCCACGACTATGGCCTGCATGGCTGGGCGATGAGCCGCCACGCGGGCTTGTGGGTGGCGATGAAATGCGTCACCGACGTGGTCGAGTCGTCCGCCTCGGTGGAGATCGACACCGAAGGCCTGCACATCGTGCTGCCCCCGGCGCCGGTGCTGGAAGGCGGACTGGGCATCCGCTGGCCGGACGCGCCGCTCGAGCAGGAGGCGCGGCTGGTCGACCACAAGTGGTATGCGGCGCTCGACTACATCCGGGCCAACCGCCTGAACCGGGTGGTGGTCGACGCCCCGCAGGCCAGTTTCGGTATCGTCGCGGCAGGCAAGGCCTATCTCGACCTGCGCCAGGCGCTGGTCGACCTGGGCATCGACGACGACGCCTGTGCACGGATCGGCATCCGCATCCTGAAGGTGGGCTGCGTCTGGCCCCTGCACGCCGACGACGTGCAGGAATTTGCGTCGGGACTGCGCGAGATCCTGGTGGTGGAAGAGAAGCGCCAGGTGCTGGAGTATGCGATCAAGGAGCAGCTGTACAACTGGCCGCACGCGGAGCGCCCGAATGTCTACGGCAAGTTCGACGAGCGTTCCGGCGCCGGAGGAGAATGGTCGGCGCCGCGCGGTCAGTGGCTGCTGCCTGCACGCTACGAACTGTCGCCGGCACTGATCGCCAAGGCGATCGCGCGCCGCCTCGGCCAGGCCGAGCTGCCCGCCGACCTGCGGGCGGGCATCGATGCGCGTATCGCCATCATCGAGGCCAAGGAGCGGGAGGCGGCGCGGCCGCGCGTGACGGCCGAGCGCAAGCCGTGGTTCTGCTCCGGCTGCCCGCACAATACCTCGACCCGTGTGCCGGAAGGCTCACGCGCCCTGGCCGGCATCGGCTGCCATTACATGGCGCTCTGGATGGACCGGCGCACCGACACCGTCAGCCAGATGGGGGGCGAGGGCGTCAGCTGGCTCGGGCAGATGCATTTCACCAGCGACCGTCACGTGTTCGTGAACCTGGGTGACGGCACCTACTTCCATTCCGGCGTGCTGGCGGTGCGCGCGGCGATCGCGGCCAGGGCCAACGTCACCTACAAGATCCTGTACAACGACGCCGTCGCGATGACCGGCGGCCAGCCGGTGGACGGCACCCTGACGGTGCCCCAGATCGCCCAGCAGGTCACCGGCGAAGGCGCGGTGCGGGTATTGGTGGTGAGCGACGAGCCGGAAAAATATGCGGACCGCAGTGGATTACCGGCCGGCGTCACGGTCCACCACCGCGACGAACTCGATGCGCTGCAGCTGGAATTGCGCGACACGGCCGGCGTTTCGGTGCTCATCTATGACCAGACCTGCGCCACCGAGAAGCGGCGCCGCCGCAAGCGCGGCGAGGCGAGCGATCCGCCGCGCCGCGCCTTCATCAATGCGGCGGTGTGCGAGGGCTGCGGCGACTGTTCGGTGGCGTCGAACTGCCTCTCGGTCGAGCCGCTGGAGACGCCGCTGGGCACCAAGCGCAAGATCAACCAGAGCTCTTGCAACAAGGATTTCTCCTGCGTGAACGGGTTCTGCCCGAGCTTCGTGACGGCGGAAGGGGCGCAGCTGCGCCGTCCCGCAGCCGCCAAGGCCGTGCCGGCTGCGGACATTCCCGAGCCGGCCCTGCCGGCCCTGGACAGTGTTTGTGGCATCGTGGTTCCCGGCGTCGGCGGCACCGGCGTGGTAACGATTGGCTCCCTGCTCGGCATGGCCGCGCACCTGGAAGGCAAGGGCGTCAAGGTCCTCGACATCACCGGGCTGGCCCAGAAGGGCGGTGCGGTGCTCAGCCATATCCAGATCGCCGCGCAGACTGGCCTGATCCATGCGACGCGGGTGCCTACCGGCGACGCGGCGGTGCTGATCGGCTGCGATGCGATCGTCGCCGCGTCGCTGGACGCACTGTCGCGGGTCCGGCGCGGCCGCACCCGCGCGGTGGTGAACAGCGCCGCCGTGCCGTCCGCGGCCTTCCTGTCGAACCCCGACTGGCGCTTCCCCGGTGCCAGCGCGGAAGCGGACCTGCGTGCGAGCGTGGGCGATGCCTGCGAGTTCGTCGATGCGAACGCGCTCGCCACCCGCCTGTTCGGCGACACGATCTTCGCCAACCCGCTGCTGCTCGGCTATGCCTGGCAAAAGGGCTGGATTCCGCTCGGGCGCCAGGCGCTGCTGCGCGCCATCGAGCTCAATGGGGTGGCGGTCGAGAAGAACCAGCGCGCGTTCGAGATGGGCCGCCTGGCGGCCCACGATCCGTCAGCACTTGCAGAGAGCCGCAGGGCGCAGGAGACGGGCGCGGTCGTGGTGGACATGCCCGTGACGCTGGAGCGCCTGGTCGAAGAGCGCGCCCGGCTCTTGCGCAGCTATGGAGGCGAGGCCTATGCGCAGCGCTACCGGGCCGCGGTGGCGCGCCTGCGCGCTGTCGAAGCGGATCTTCCCGGGCAGCGCCGCCAGCCGCTGACCGAGGCGGTGGCGCGCAATCTCGCCAAGCTGATGGCCTACAAGGACGAGTACGAAGTGGCGCGCCTGCACAGCGCGCCCGAGTTCCTGGCAGCCTTGCGTGCGCAGTTCGAAGGCGAGCCGGGCAAGGATTACACGCTGAACTTCCACCTGGCGCCACCGCTGCTGGCACGGCCCGGCGCGGACGGACGGCCGGCCAAGCGCCGCTTCGGCCCATGGATGATGCCGGTGTTTCACCTGCTGGCGCGCATGCGCTGGCTGCGCGGGACCGCGTTGGACCCGTTCGGCATGAGTGCCGAACGGCGTCGCGAGCGCCAACTGGTCGAGGACTATTTTGCCCTGGTTGCCCTGTTCTGCGAAACGCTCACGGACGAGCGCATGGAGACGGCGCTCGCGTTGGCGTGGCTTCCGGAAAAGATTCGCGGCTACGGCCACGTGAAGGAAAAGGCCATGGACATGACCGACGAGAGGCGTGCGCAGCTGATGGCACAGTATGGCGCGCCCGTATCCCAACGACAAAAAGCCTGAAGGAGAACTGCATGAAAATACTGGTACCCGTCAAACGCGTGGTCGATTACAACGTCAAGGTCCGCGTCAAATCCGACGGCAGCGGCGTGGATATCGCCAATGTCAAAATGTCGATGAACCCGTTCGACGAGATCGCGCTGGAAGAAGCCGTACGCCTCAAGGAAGCCGGCAAGGTCCTTGAGGTGGTCGCCGTGTCGGTGGGCGTGGCCCAGTGCCAGGAAGTCCTGCGTACCGGCATGGCGATCGGCGCCGACCGCGGCATCCTGGTCGAGACCAGTGTCGAGACCGAGCCGCTGGCCGTGGCCAAGATCATGAAGGCGCTGGCCGACACGGAGCAGCCGCAGCTGATCATCCTGGGCAAGCAGGCGATCGACGACGATTCGAACCAGACCGGCCAGATGCTGGCTGCGCTGCTGGGCTGGCCGCAGGCCACCTTCGCATCGAAAGTGGTGCTGGAAGACGGCAAGGTGACCGTGACCCGCGAAGTGGACGGCGGCCTGGAAACCGTGGCCCTGAACCTGCCGGCCATCGTCACCACCGACCTGCGCCTGAACGAGCCGCGCTACGTGACGCTGCCGAACATCATGAAGGCCAAGAAGAAGCCGCTGGAAACCGTCAAGCCGGAAGACCTGGGCGTCGACGTGACCCCGCGCCTGAAGACCCTGAAAGTCACCGAGCCGGCCAAGCGCTCGGCCGGCGTCAAGGTGCCGGACGTGGCGACCCTGGTGCAGAAGCTGCGCCTTGAGGCCAAGGTTATCTAAACAAACTTAGGAAAAGAACATGGTCGCACTCGTCATTGCAGAACACGATAACGGCTCCCTTAAGGGCGCTACCCACCACACCGTGACCGCGGCCGCCCAGTGCGGCGCAGGTGGTGCAAATGAGGTCCACATCCTGGTCGCCGGCTCCGGCTGCGGCGCCGCCGCCGAAGCCGCTGCCGGCATCGCCGGCGTGAGCAAAGTGCTGGTCGCCGATGCGCCGCACTTCGCCGATGGCCTGGCCGAGAACGTCGCCGAGCAGATCCTGGCGATCGCCGGCAGCTACTCGCACATCCTGGCCCCGGCTACCGCCTACGGCAAGAACATCCTGCCGCGCGTGGCCGCCAGGCTGGACGTGGCCCAGATCTCGGAAATCACCAAGGTCGAGTCCCCGGACACCTTCGAGCGCCCGATCTACGCCGGCAACGCCATCGCCACCGTCCAGTCGTCTGACCCGGTGAAGGTCATCACCGTGCGCGGCACCGCGTTCGACAGCGCCGCCAGCGGCGGTTCGGCCGCGGTCGAGCAGATCGCCGCCGTGGGCGACGTGGGCAAGTCGGCTTTCGTCGGCCGCGAGCTGGCCAAGTCGGACCGTCCGGAACTGACGGCCGCCAAGATCATCGTGTCGGGCGGCCGCGGCATCGGCTCGGCCGAGAACTTCAAGCTGCTCGAGCCGCTGGCCGACAAGCTGGGCGCCGCCATGGGCGCTTCGCGCGCCGCGGTCGACGCGGGCTTCGTGCCGAACGACTGGCAGGTCGGCCAGACCGGCAAGATCGTCGCCCCGACCCTGTACATCGCGGTCGGCATCTCGGGCGCGATCCAGCACCTGGCCGGCATGAAGGACTCGAAGACCATCGTCGCCATCAACAAGGATCCGGAAGCGCCGATCTTCTCGGTGGCCGACTATGGCCTGGTGGGCGACCTGTTCGACGTCGTGCCGCAACTCGTCGCGGAAATCGACTAGGCCAGTGGCCGGTGGGTGCAGTGCTGACCCACCGGCATTCCCGGAATACGCCATGACTGCAAGCACTCCATCCACCGATCCGGCTCCTGCCGAAGAGCGTCAAGTACACATCCACCTGCGCAAGATCCCGCTGCTGGCCGAGCTGTCGGACGAGGAGATCACCCTGGTCAAGCAGGAAATCCGCATCCGCCAATACGGCAAGCGTGACATCGTGCTGCAAAAAGGCGGCCATGGGGATGGCCTGCTGTTCCTGCTCTCGGGGCAGCTGCAGGTGGTGAACGTGACCGAGGACGGGCGGGCGATCGGCCTGCGCATGCTGGCGCCGGGGGATTTCTTCGGTGAGATCGCGCTGATCAACAATTCCACGCGGACGGCGTCGATCGTCGCGATGTCCGACGCGTTGGTGGGCTTCCTGCCGGCGGCCACCGCGCTGCACTTGTTCTCGCACTCGCCCTCGGTGGCAATGGGGATGCTCCGGCACCTGGCCGAGAAGATCGAGCGCGACTCGGAGGTCCGATCCCTGCTGAGCATTAACAACACGGCCAAGCGCATCTACACCTACCTGGTGCTGATGCAGAAGAACAAGGGGGCCGAGCCGGGCGCCCCGGCCGTGGTCGAGAACCTGCCGACCCACCAGGACATCGCGAACATGATCAATACCAGCCGCGAGACCGTGACGCGGGCGCTGGCCGCCCTGGCCCAGCAGGGCATCGTGCAGAAGGATGCGAACCGGCTGATCATCATCAAGCCGGACGCATTGCAGAAGCTCGTCAAGGGGTCCTGACGTCCCTGGTCAGCGCTCGAAGATCTCTTCCGGCGTGCGTACGCTGGTGCCGAGGATCGGCCCGACCAGCTCATGGCCCCAGGTCGACAGCTTCTCCGGATTGAGCTCAAAGCCGTCGTCGTGCCATGGCTCCAGTTCGGCGATGCACTCGATGGCGAAGCCGGATGGCGTGAAGTGATAGAAGGACATATGCGGGTCCTGCACGTGCTGGCCCAGGGTCATCATCATCTGCAGGCCCTTCTTGCGCACCAGGTCATAGGTTTCGCCGACGTCGCGCACCGAATTGACCGTGATGCCGACGTGCTGCACCCCGGCCTTGCCCGGTCCGAATCCGTAGGCGATGTCGTGGCTGGTGTGATTGTTGAGCTTGGCGCGGAAGAAGCCGGTCTTGCCCTTGCCGGCCCCGGCGCCGTAGTAGCGCATGCCCATGATCCCGGTGAGGAAGTGCTCGAGTTCCGGCGTGTATTCGGGCGTGATCACGACCACGTGGCCGACGCCACGCTGGCCGCAGGTGAAACCGCCGTGCGGGCGGCCCGGCTGGAACGAGCGCGGCATCCATTTCTGGGCGTAGAACAGCTCGTGCTGGTAGCCGACCGGATCGCGGAAACGCACCAGTTCCTTCACGCCGCGGCGCTCGCGCAGCGCTTCGTCCGCGACCGTCACTTCGATGCCGTGCTCGCGGAAGCGCTCGACGGCGGCCTGGAATTCCAGCTTGCCCCGGGCTTCCCAGCCAATGTAGGCAAGGCGGTCGATCTTCCCCGGATGAAAAGCGATCCGGTGGCGCCGGTCGTCCATCCTGAAATACAGCGATTCAAGATCGCCTTCTGGCGACGCGCCGACCTGGAAACCCATTACTTGCGGGCCGTATTCGCGCCACGCATCCAGGTTCGCGGTTTCGAACCCGAGGTAGCCGATGCCGATGATGTCCATGTGTTCTCTTCCTGTTGTTGTGTGATCGGTACGCCAGTGCCCAACAATTCCCCCTATGGCGGCGTTGCATCGTCTCGTCGTACTAGCGTACTGCCTTCGACGGTGCGCCTTGCCCCAGGGGTTTTGTGAGGCGCTCCACATTTAGATGGCGAGCAGGCCGCCGTCGACCACCAGGTCGGAACCGGTCATGAAGCGCGCTTCGTCGGATGCCACGTACAGGGCAAGCGACACGACTTCCTCCGGTTCGCCGGGGCGGTCCTGCAGGACGCCGTCGAGGATGATCCGGCGCGTGACCGGATTGTCGACGAAGGCGGCGGTGCCGGGCGTCCTGACGAAGCCCGGACTGATGCTGACCGCGCGGATGCCGAGCGGCGCGCCTTCGACCGCCAGCTGCCGGGTGAACGAGACGACGGCGCCCTTGGCCGCGCTGTGCGCGCTGATCCCGGCCGCCTTCGAGCCACCCCATGCGGCGGTCGACGCGATGTTGATCACCACGCCCCCGCGCACCGCCAGGTGTCGCCATGCATATTTGGTGGTGAAGAAAATGAGGTCGAGTTCGTTACGGATGGTGAAGTGCCAATCCTCGATCGACATGTCGCCGACACCGCCGAACTTCGCAGCCGAGGCGTTGTTGTACAGGATGTCGATGCGGCCGAGCTGCTCCGCGGCCGATTCGACCCAGCGTCTTGCCTGTTCGTGGTCGCCAAGATCCACCGGCGCATCGCCATGCAGGGTGTAGCCCTCGGCCGCCATCAGGCGCGCGGTCTCCTCGTGCGCGGCGCGATCGACGTCGCAGCCGACGACAATCGCTCCTTCGCGGGCGAAATGCAGGGCCGCGACGCGCCCCTGGCCACCACCGGTGCCCGTGATCAGGGCAACTTTTCCAGCTAATCTATTCATGGAACATCCCCGCAGGAAAGCGGGCCAGCCGCGCAGGCGCGGCATGCGGCGCGCGAGCGGGCCGCATGTCGGGCGTACGCCTGGCGTGGACCGCCAGGCTTGGATCAGGCAGGCGCCTGGACCGCGATGGCTTCTGCCGGGCAGGCGGCAGCGCCTTCGCGCGCCGCTTCCAGCAGTTCGTCCGGCACCAGTTCGCTGTCGACATACACGATGCCGCCGGCGTCGAGCTTGTAGACTTCAGGGCAGAGGGCGGCGCAGAGGCCATAGCCGCAGCATTTGCTGCGTTCGATGATTACGCGGTGAAGCTGTTGATCGCTCATGATTCGTCTCTTTAATAATTATCCGACCGCTGGGGCCTGTGAGACGATTATGCACACAAATCGAAAATCTGTCACGTTTTGTGTGCGGCGAGTCAGAACAGGATGTTGCCGGCCTTGGATGCCAGCTTGCGCAGCAGCTCACCGAGCTTTTCCACCTGGTCGCGGTCGTACTGCCCGCGGAAGGTGACGGCCGAGATGGCATAGGCGATGGCGCCGGCGCGATCGTTCACCGGCGCCGCCACCGCCAGGATGCCGGCGGAGAAATAGCCGTCGTCGACAGACCAGCCGTTCGCGCGGGCGTCGGCCACCTGCTGCCGGTAGTCCTCGAAGGCGAGGGCGCGCGCCCAGCGCAGCTTGTCGAAGGCGGCACGCAGGCGCGCATCGTCCAGGCCGAGCTGGGCGGCGAACAGGCGTCCGCTGGCGCCCATCAGCACCGGCAGGCGCTGGCCGATCGCCATGTCGATGCGCAGGTCCCCGGGACTGGTCTCGGAGCTGACCAGCACGATGCGGTCATTCCCCATGCGGCGCCACAAGGTGACCGTCACGTGGTGGGCCGCCGCGAATTCCTGCATCAGCGGCCGCACCACATCGAGGCGCTGGCCCTGGGTGACGAGGTGCTCGACCAGCTTGGCCAGGCCCAGGCCGGTCGTGTAGGTCTTGGACAGGGGATCGAAGTCGAGCATCTCCTCGGCGACCAGGGTGCGCAGCGTATTGAAGCAGGTACTGGGGTTGATCTCCAGTTCGCGCGCGATGTCGGCCGCCCGCTCAGGGGAGCCGGAGGTCGTCAGGAAGCGCAGGATACGGATCGCGTTGACGACCGGCTTGACCGTCACGCCGGTCGACGAGTCGGGACGCTCTTCCTTGCTGTTATCTGGTGCCATGCGCGCTCCGGGTAAGCGAAGGGCGCCCTCCGGCCACCGATCGCGTTCTAAAATGTCATTCTAGAGTCAGAATGATTGAGCGGCAAGGACGGCGAGCCTGGCGTGCAAGTGCTCGACCCGAAATAAATGTGAGCTTTGGCAAACAGAACCGGATGCAGTGCAAGGCGGCGAGTGCGCCGCAGTGCGAGCACTGCAAGCATGAGCCAACGCAGCACGGCGCCGGTTATGGCAGCCAAAAGCACATTTATTTAAGGGCGAGTACTTAATCCCTTGCCAGCAGCAGGCTGCCGGCCAGCGGCCCGCCGCCGGACGCCACCACGGAAGCGTGATGGGGCGCCACCTGGCGCGCGCCGCCGCGGCCCCAGAGCTGGGTGCAGGCTTCGTGGACGTAGCCGAGTCCATGGGTGCGCCCACCCGACAGCTGGCCGCCGTTGGTATTGATCGGCATCTCGCCCCCAAGCGCAATGCGTTGCCCGCCCTCGACGAAGGGCCCGCTTTCGCCGCGCGGGCACAAGCGCAGGGCTTCCAGCCACATCATGGTCAGGATCGAGAAGCCGTCGTAGAGCTGGGCAGTGCCGACGTCGGCGGGTGTGAGATCGGTGCGCGCCCACATCATGTCGGCCGCGTCGCGCGTGGCCATCGCGGTCAGGTCGATCTGGTCCCAGGACCATGGCTGGTGCAGGGCGGCGCCGATCGCCTCGATGCGGATCGGCGGGTTGGGACCGTGCGCCGCCGCATCGGCGCGCGACAGGATGATGGCGGTGGAGGCGTCGCAGTGCACGTCGCAGTCGAGCATGCGCAGCGGGGTCGAGATCATGCGCGAGGCCATGTACTCATCCATCGACAGCGGGGTGCGGAACACCGCCTTCGGATTGAGTACGGCATTGGCGCGGCAGGTGAGGGCGATCTGGGCCAGCTGTTCCGGCGTGGTGCCGTAGTCGTGGAAGTGGCGCTGCGCATACATCGCCATCAGGTTGGCCCCGGAGAGCACATTGAAGGGTGTGTACCACTGCCAGAAAAAGCTGTTGTCGCGGCCGACCGTCTTGTTGGTGAGCGCGCTGGCGCCCTTGTCGGTCTGGCGCCGGGTCGCTTCGGTAATGGTGCGGAACACCAGCACATGGCGGCACAGCCCGGCCGCGATCGCCATCGCGCCGTTGATCACGCCGGCCAGCGGCCCCGGTCCTTCGTAGCCGCCGCCATACCAGTTGACCTTCAGGCCCAGGGTGCCGATGAGCGCATTGGGGCCGACCGGGGAAAAGGCATCGCCATTGTTGTTGTCGCCGGGCCAGCATGACACGCCGTCGATGTCGTCGCGGCTCAGGCCAGCGTCCGCGATCGCTTCCAGGCAGGCGTCGAGCGTGAGCCGCATCGCGGACTTGCCCGAAGGGCGCCCGACTTCGGACTGGCCGATGCCGCTGATCGCGACGTCTTTTTCGTAGATCCGGTCGAACATCATGCCGCCTTTTCGAAGAGTGGAAGCCAGACGTCCTCGACCTGCTCGAAGCGCACGCGCACCGGCATGCCGATGTGCACCTCGGCGGGTGGGGTGCCGACGATGTTGGTGACGAAGCGCAGTCCCTGCTGGTCCGCCAGCTCGACGATGGCCACCACATACGGTTCCTTCAGGTCGGGGCGCCAGGGCTGGTGGTTGACGGTATAGGTGTGCACTGTCCCCCGGCCCGACACCGGCCTGGGGCCGACCTGGGCGCCCAGGCACTGCGGGCAGACCGGCGCCGGCGGGTGGAAGAAGCGTGCGCAGGCGTCGCAGTGGTGCATGCGCAACTCCTGCTGCGCGCCGCCTTGCCAGAAGGCGCTGTTGTCTGGAGTAAGCGCCGGGAGTTTTCTTGTCATGTGCTGGACTTTCGGAGAGACGCGGTGCCACTGCGGCGCTGCCGCTGTCGATGCAACGATTCTACAACTATGTAGACAGAATTGGAAAATCTGTTTAAAGTTTTCATCAAGTTCCTGCAATTGCTGCCTGTTGCCACCTGACCCGATCGGAAAGACCAGCCATGCCCGCACCACTCGACACCCGCATCATCGTCATCACCGGCGGCTTCGGCACGCTTGGCCGCGCCGTCGCGCAGCGCCTCCATGCCGACGGCGCGCGGGTCGCGCTGCTCGACCGCGCGGCCGTCCCTTCGAGCGGCCTGCCCGCCGTCGCGCTCGCGCTCGGCGGCGTCGAACTGGCCGACGAACAGGCCTGCCAGGCAGCCTATGGCCAGGTGCGCGAAGCGCTGGGCGGGATCGACGGCATTGTCAATGTCGCGGGCGGCTTCACCTGGGAGACGGTCGAAGGCGGCGCGCTCGCTTCCTGGGACCGCATGTACGACACCAACCTGCGCACTGCGGTGGCCAGCTGTCGCGCGGCGCTGCCGCACCTGCTGGCGCGCGGCGCCGGGCGCATCGTGAATGTCGGTGCGGCCGCGGCGCACAAGGCCGGCATGGGCATGGGCGCCTACGCCGCGTCCAAGGCCGGGGTGGCGCGGCTGACCGAAGCGCTTGCCGAGGAACTGAAGGACCGCGGCATCACCGTCAACGCGGTCCTGCCGAGCATCATCGATACACCGGCGAACCGCGCCGACATGCCGGATGCCGACGCCAGCCGCTGGGTGGCCCCAAGCCAGCTGGCGGCGGTGGTCGCCTTCCTGCTGTCCGGCGACGCCTCGGCGCTGACCGGCGCATGCATCCCGGTGAACGGCCGGGTCTAGAAAGCAGCGCCGGCAAGCAGCGCGCCCGTGCGGGCGCCCGATCCACTACAAGGAGGGCCAGGCCGCCACCGGCGGTACCGGCCCCATGGAGACAAGCAATGAGACTCGTTACCTACCGTGACGAACACGGCATGATGCGCCCCGGCGCACTGATCGAATCGGACAGCGCCATCGTCGACCTGAGCATCGCCGCCAGGAGCACCGGTCTCGGTGCGTGGCCGGCCTTCAACAGCATCCTGGCCCTGGTCGAGGCGGGCGAGGAAGCGATGATGGAAGCGCGGCGCATGGTGGCGCTGGCGCCAGGCGCCTCGGTCATCGAGCGCGCGTCGGTGAAATTGTGCGCCCCGATCCAGCCGCCGCCCCAGATGCGCGACTGCTCCTGTTTCGAACTGCACCTGAAGCAGAGCTTCGCCGCTGCCCGCCGCGCACGCGTCGCCCACCTCCCGAATCCGGAAGAAGCGCTTGCCCAGATGAGCACCCGTGCCGACGAACGCGTGATCGCCACCTTCAACCGCCAGCCCATCTATTACAAGTGCAACCGCTTCGCCGTTATCGGGCCAGACGAGGACGTGATCTGGCCGGCCTACAGCAAGGCGATGGACTTCGAGCTCGAATTCGCCTGCTACATCGGCAGCAAGGCCAAGGATGTCCCGCGCGAGAAGGCGCGCGACTACATCGTCGGCTATACGATCTTCAACGACATGAGCGCGCGCGATACGCAGGCGGTCGAAATGGGCGGCATGCTGGGTCCGGCCAAGAGCAAGGATTTCGACACCGGCAACGTGATGGGGCCTTGCCTGGTCACCGCCGACGAGCTGCCCGACCCGTATGACCTCACCATGGTCGCGCGCGTCAACGGCGAAGAGTGGGGCAGGGGATCGACGCGCGACATGCGCTGGCAGTTCGAGGACCTGATCGCCCATATCTCGCGCTCCGAAACCCTGTATCCCGGCGAAGTGCTCGGTTCGGGCACGGTCGGCAACGGCTGCGGCCTGGAGCAACTGCGCTACCTGAAGCCGGACGACCTGATCGAGCTCGAAGTCGAGGGCATCGGCACCCTGCGCACGAGAATCAGGCTGCCCTGAGCGGCACGGCAACAGTCACGCCGGCGCTACCTGCCGCAGAGCCAGGGCGCCGCATCCACGACCTAAATGGAGACAATCATGGTCGCAACAAAGAACGGCGCGGCGATCGACTTCGCCGAGTTCAAGCAATCCTGGCGCGTACTGCTGCTGGCCATCACCGGCATCATGATCAGCATTAATGCCGCCCTGCTGTACGGCTTCGGCGTGCTGGTGATCCCGCTGCAGGCCGAATTCGGCTGGGAGCGCCCGGCACTGCAGGCGGCGATCAGCTTCCTGTTCGGCGGCGCGGTGGTCGGCCTGCAGCTGGTGGGCTGGCTCAACCTGCGCTTCGGCATCAAGCGCGTCACCGTGGTGTCGCTGCTGACGATGGCGCTCGGCTACCTGGCCACCACCCAGATCGGCGGACCGGTGTGGACCCTGTACGCGGCCTTCTTCCTGCTGCCGATCGTGGGCATGGGCGCGCTGGCCGTGACATGGACCCAGCTGCTCAACCTCTGGTTCCTGCGCAACCGCGGCCTGGCCCTCGCGCTGGGCCTGTCCGGTACCGGCATCACGGCCGCGCTGACGCCGCCGCTGTTTGCATGGGGCGTGGCGAACTGGGGCTGGCAGGCGCCGTTCGTCATCCTTGCGCTGGTCAATGTCGTGATCGGCATTCCGCTCACGCTGGCCTGGTTCCGGCTGCCGGAAACGGGGGCTGCCGTCGAGCCGGGGATCGCCGCCGCGGCGCCGGTCACGGGAATGGCCTTCCGCGAGGCGCTGGCCTCGCCCAAGTACTGGATCTGCAACCTGGCCTTGTGCCTGGTCGTCTCGGCCGTGATGGGCGTCGTCACGAGCACGGTGCCGATGCTGCGCGACCGCGGGCTGGATGCGGGCGCAGCCGCCCAGGTGTTCGCCTGGTTCGGCATCGCGCTGGTGCTGGGCCGCTTGATCGTCGGCTACCTGCTCGACCGCCTGTGGCCACCGGGCGTGGCTGCCGTCAGCCTGGCGCTGCCGGCCATCGGCACCATGATCTTCCTGTCCGGGAACGACGATATCGCCATGCTCAGCTTCGCGGCGGCGCTCGCGGGCCTCGGCGCCGGCGCCGAATTCGATATCGCAGCCTTCCTGATGGCGCGCTATTTCGGGCTGAAGGACTACGGGCGCATCTTCGGCCTGCACCAGGGCTTGATCACGGTGGCATCGGCCGGCGCGCCGCTGGCCTTCGCCGCCATGTTCAGCGCCACCGGCGGCTATGGGGCCATGCTCACCTACTGCACGGCCAGCACGCTTGCAGGCGCCGCCATGCTGCTGTTGCTGGGACGCGGCCCCCAGGCCGCGCTGCAGCCACAGGCCGCGCGCGCCTGACGCCCCCCGGGCCCCGCACGGGGCCTGCACTCCACCTTGTAAGGAAACCATCATGTCGCTTCAATCCGTAGTGATTGCCGGCGCCGGGCACGCCGGCGTACAGGTGGCGCTGTCCCTGCGCCAGGAAGGCTTTGCGGGCCGCATCGCCCTGGTCAACGACGAACCCTGGCTGCCGTACCAGCGCCCGCCGCTGTCGAAGGCCTTCCTGCTGGGGAAGATCAGCGCGACGGCGATGCAGTTCCGCCCCGAGGAATTCTATGCCGAGCAGCGCATCGAGCTGCTGGCCGACCGGGGCGCGGCGATCGACCGCCAGAACCGGCGCCTGGTGCTGGCCTCCGGCGCGGCGCTCGACTACGACCACCTGGTGCTGGCGACCGGCGCCCACAATCGCCCGCTGGCGGTGCCCGGGGCCGGCCTGTCGGGCGTGTTCGGGATCAAGACCCGGGCCGATGCCGACGCGGTGGCGCCGCTGCTCAAGACGGCGCGCCGGGTGGTCGTCATCGGCGCCGGCTTCATCGGCCTGGAGTTCGCCGCGGTGGCGGCGGCCGAAGGGGCCGCGGTCGAGGTGCTGGAACTGGGCGAACGGCCCATGGCGCGCGCCATCTCGCCGCAGATGTCCGAAGTGTTCCGCGCCGCCCATGAAAGCTGGGGCGTGCATTTCAACTTCCGCAGCGCGGTGTCGGAAATCGAGGGCGACAACGGCAGGGCGGTGGCCGTCATCACGGCCGACGGGCGGCGCCTGCCGGCCGACCTGGTCGTGTATGGCATCGGCGTGGTGCCGAACGTGTCGCTCGCGCTGGAAGCGGGGCTGAGCATCGACAACGGCATCAAGGTGAGCGCCAGCCTGCTGACCTCCGACCCGAACATTTCCGCGCTCGGGGATGTCGCGGCCTTCCCCTGCCTGCAGAACGGGTCGCAGCTGACCCGGCTCGAATCGGTGCAGAACGCCTGCGACCAGGGCCGGCTGATCGCCGCGCGGCTGGTGGGCAAGCCCGCTCCGTATACCGCCTTGCCGTGGTTCTGGACCGACCAGGGCAAGCTGAAGCTCCAGATCGCCGGCCTGGCGCTGTGCGCCGACAACCATGTGGTCCTCGGCGATCCGGCCGCCGGCCAGGTGTCGGTCCTGTGCTTCCGTGGCGAGCACTTGCTGGCGGTCGAGTCGTGCTGCCGCGCCGGCGACCACATGGCGGCGCGCAAGATCCTGTCGCGACCGCCTGCGCTCACGCCGGCGGTGGCGGCCGCGCCCGGCTTCGACCTGAAGGAATGGGAAGCGGCCAACCGTCAATGAACGCTTGGTGCCCAGCCCCTGCGCAGACGCGCGCAAAGCGCTGCGCAATCGGCTGTCGATGTTTGCGCAAGCGCGAACGCCGACAAAAGCTGGGGCAAGCCGCAGTGGCGCAGCGGTAGCCAGATAAGCGCGTCCAACAAAACTCTCCGGGCAAGGGATGCGGCCGGCCGGCGCATCGTCGAAGACCGTACGCCAGTACGGCGAGACGGATGGAAGGCAGCGATGAGGGTTTTGTCTGGCGCTCCGGATCGAACAATACGGATTGACAGTCGCATACCCCGTTCTGCCATGATCGAAAACCCTTGGACAGTTTTACAAAGACTGTCAACGGGCTTCAAAAAGCAGCGTCGCAAGGATGGAGCGTCGCCCAACGCAATGCAAGCCAGCGAACCTGGCATCCCCCGATTGCGAAGCAGTCATACCTCTCGGCGCCGGGCATGGGTGCTGCAGCGGAAAACCCGCGGCACGCCCGGACGGCGCCAAGGCTCGTCGAATCACACTATTCAAGAAAAACCAGAGAAAGTGGAGACAAACGTGAGCAATAAATCCATATTGAAAGTCCCGAGCGTTCCTTGTGCCCTCGTGCTGACGGCGACCCTGTTGTCGGCCTGCGGCGGCGATAGCGAGGACAAGGAGTCGCCAGTGGCGGCGGCGCCATCGACCCAGCCTTTGGCGCCGGCCGTGGCCTGTAACACCAGCAGCCTGCAGGCGGGGGCGGCTGGCGCGACCCTGACCGCGGCGTCTTTGGTCACCGCATCGAGCGGCGCTACCTATTGCCGTGTCGACGGCTATGTCACCACCCAGGGCCCGGCGCCCACCAGCAATCAGGTCAAGTTCATCGTGGCCATGCCGCAGTCGTTCAAGGCGCGCTACTTCTTCGCGGGCGAAGGTGGTTCCGCAGGCTACATTCCTGCGCCCGACGAGCAACTGCTGGCCGAGGGCTATGCGTTTGCCGGGAGCGACGCGGGTAGTCCGACGCCCGGGCTGAACTGGATGTTCGCCGCCGACCGGACCAAGGCCACCGATTATGACCAGCGCGGCGTGCACGTCAGTTCTGCGGCCACGCAATCCGTGGTCCGCGCCTACTATGGCCTGAAGGATGCTGCCAACGCCAATCGTAAGATGTACCGCTATTTCGATGGCTGCTCCGGCGGCGGGCGCATGGGTCTCGTGGCGGCCTCCGCGTACCCGGACGACTTCGACGGTGTCATCGTGGCGGCGCCCGGCCTCAACGTGAACAACCAGCTGCTGTTTGGCAAGGTGAGAAAGTACCTGATCGATCATCCCGATGCCTGGATATCGCCGACGCAACTGCAAGCACTTGACGCCGCACTGTTGCGGAAGTTCGATGGGGCCGACGGCGCCGTCGACGGCCTGATCTCCGATCCGGGCAAGGTCTCCATGGATGCGTCGATGTGGGCCTTGTTCACCCCGGCTCAGCAGGGGTTGCTGCGCATCGTGCTGGACGGGATGAACGACTTTGGACAGACCTATCCTGGCTTTACGCTGGGCAACCCGAACGGCTGGACCGCGTTCATGTTCGGAGCAACGCCCCCGCCGTGGTCGATGAATCCGGCGGACGGGCGCCTGCCACCGGCCAGCTACCTGGTCTTCGATACGACATCGCGCGGCATGTTTGGCCCGACCTACGACTTCGCCACGCAATTCAGCTTTGCTGACAGCCTGGACGTCAATGGCTGGAATGCGATGTACAAGAGCGTCTATCCCGCATCGGGAAACATCAGGGCGACTGCGCTGAGCCCCTTCTTCCAGCGCGGCGGCAAGATCTTGTTCTGGCATGGCACCGCGGACAATGGCATCTCCCTGACCGACACGCAGCGCTTTTACGGTGAATTGGCCACGGCGCAGGGAGGGCAGGCAAAGTTGTCACAGCAGGCCCTACTGTTTGAAGTGCCCGGAACGCAGCACTGCGCCGGCGGCATTGGTGCTCAGGACGTAGGGGCCCGAGCGCTGCCGGCGCTGGTCGACTGGGTAGAAAATGGAAAGGCGCCAACTCAGCTGATTGGCAACCGCGCAGCCAGTGCCGCCCTGCCGGCGCGCAGTTTCCTGCTCTGCCCGTCTCCGCAACGCGCGGTATTCCGGGGCGGGGTGGCTAACCCGGGCGGCCTGGATGTCAACAACGCGGCGAATTGGGACTGCAAGTCATCCTGAGTGAGGCACGTGGGTAGGGGTCGGGTAGAGCCACGCCGTCGTCTACCCATTGGGTGGCCAGTGGCCCCGGCAAGCGGCCCATGCATCCGTCCTGCGCATGCGCGGGACGGCTAATTTCAGGCAAAGCCTTCGGGAACAGGGGCGCTGTCGAAGTCGGCGAGCCACGCCTGGTCGTCGCCGCACAGCGCCGCCGGCTTTCCCGTGAAGTCCCAGGTAGAGCCGACGATGCGGATCGCCTGGGGCGCCCGGTGCGGCTGCTGCGCGTAGCAGCGGCCCGTCAGGTGGGCATGGGGTTCCTTGTCGATATCTTTCAGCCGGCCCAGGGAAATCAGCGCACAGCGGCGCAGCACCAGCGCCGCTTCCGCTTCCTCGGCGGGGAGGGTGCCCAGGGCCCAGCGTGCCATGCCCTGGCGCATGTCGATGCCGGTATAGGGATCCGGCCCGAGGATGGTGCTGTTCTCGACCGACCAGTCGAGCAGCAGCCTGCCGTCGCGTTCGAGAAAGGCGTGGGTACGGCCATCGATGTGGCGCGGAATCTCGATGTCGTAGCGCCGGGCGCGATCGCCACGCGCGGCGGCGGCTACGGCCAGGCCGGCAAGGTCGAACATGTGGGTGCACTGCTGGGTGGCGTCGGTGTGGAGGTTGACCGAATGCGCGATGTCGTCCAGGCGCATGCCGGCCAGGCGCTGCAGTTCCGGCGCTGCGCCCGGGCAGGCGGTGAACGGGTGGCGTGGCGCTTCTCCGCGCACCGCGGTCACTTGCCCGCCCCGGTGGTCGACCACGACGCGGAAGTGGTGGAAGTCATCCTCCAGTACGGCGCGTACCTGTCCGCCCTGGCGGTCATGGCGGCCCGCCAGCTCGATTCGCCTGCGAAAACGCTGCATGTGTAATTCCTGGTATGGGTTGTTGGCACTAATGTGTACAATAACAGAAAATCTGTATAAGAACCTATGTGGGCATAGGTTCGATAACGAGGAGACGAGCGTGGGACTGTTGAAAGACAAGGTGGCTTTGATTACCGGTGCCGGCGGCGGCATCGGGCGCGGCGTGGCGCGCCGCTTCGCGCGCGAAGGCGCGGCAGTGGTGATTGCCGAGATCGACCGCGACACGGGCGCCCAGGTGGCGCGCGAGGTCGAGGAGCTGGGCGGGAGGACGCTGTTCGTGCACACCGACGTGCTGCGCAAGGAATCGGTGCTGGCCGCGGTGGATGCGGCGGTGGCGCGTTTCGGCGGGCTCGACATCCTGGTCAACAACGCCTTCGTGCCGACCCCGAACGTCCTCCTGGAAGACAAGACCGACGAAATGCTCGAGCAGACCCTGACCTCCACCGTCAAGGCGAGCTGGTGGGCGATGCGGGCGGCCCTGCCGCACATGCGCGCGCGCGGCGGCGGCAAGATCGTCAACTTCTATTCGATCGACGTCGACCTCGGCGCCTGGCTGCATGCCGACTACAACACCGGCAAGGCCGGCATCGTCGGCCTGACCCGCAGTGCGGCGGCCGAGTGGGGGCGTTTCAACATCACGGTCAATGCGATCGCGCCGACCGCGATGGGGGCCACCTTCCACAAGCTGGCGGCCGAGAATCCGGGATTCGCCGAACGGGCGGCGGCCATGCGCCCGCTCGGACGCTGCGGCGACCCCGAAGAGGACATCGGGCCGGTGGCGGTGTTCCTGTCCAGCGACATGTCGCGCTACGTGACCGGGGAATCCTTCCACGTGGACGGCGGCCTGCACCTGCCTGGCTACAACTCGAGACCGGCCAACGTGCCGGTGCGGGAAACCTAGAAACACGCGCCGCCACGGGCGGCGACTCACAGGAAAGCACCAATCATGCATGTAGTCAGGGGCGCCAGGGCCGGCACCGGCACCAGCACAAGCACAAGCAAAAGCACAAGCACAAGCACAAGCACAAGCACAAGCACAAGCACAAGCACAAGCACAAGCACAAGCACAAGCACCGGCGCCGACGGCGGGCGCAAGCGCCGCGCCGACACCACCATCGCCGCCATCCTCGCGGCGACCGAGGAGATGGTGCTGCGCGAGGGCTCGGAGCGCATCTCCGTGCTCGACGTCTGTGCGCTGGCCGGGGTCTCGCGCGGTACCTTCTACCGCTATTTCGCCTCGCAGGAAGAACTGCTCGATGCCTTCGCACGCCACAAGCGGGCCTCGTTCCAGCAGGCCATGGCCGATGCGGTGACGCCCTATGCCGAGCCGAACGCGCGCTTCCATGCGCTGGTGCGCTACCTCGACGACTATGCGGCGCATGGCCAGGCGCGCCTGCTGCTGCGCGCCGCGCCCGAGTACACGCTGCGCCTGTTCGGCCGCCTGTTCAACGAATCGCTGGTGCGCATCGACGACCTGATGCGCATCGTGTTCGACGCATGGGACCGGCGCCTGGGCATCCGCACCGACCGCGAACTGATCTGCGAGCTCCTGATCCGCTGCGTGCTGAGCGAGCTGGTGGTGCCCAACAAGCGCCCGGAAGACGGCGCGCAGCGCATCGTCGCCTTCCTGTATTCGATCGTCGAGTGCCAGTCGCGCGACGACGTGCAAAATAAAAGTTAAACACATTTGCCATTTCTGTCTATCTTTGGCAATATAGGTCCTGATGCAAAAGCACCGACCGAGTGCCGCGGGATGGAGACATGTGTTGCTTGTGGGTTGGCCGTGCCGATGGCCGGCCGATGTGTCCGGCCAATGCGCCTGCTGTCGGGATAACCAATCGTCACAGGGAGACACCACATGCTCATCGATCTTCACGCCCACGCCCCCCACCCCGATTACTACAACCAGCACCCGCACTGGGGCCCGTTCTTCGAGCAGCGCCCGGACGGCGACATCAAGCTGCGCGTCGGCCACTGGATCCTGTCGCTCGGCTCGCCCGAACGCCGTGCCGCCCTGCAGAAGGCGCGCGCCGAAGGCAAGACGCTCGACATCAACCAGTACCTGGCGCGCTGGGCCGATCCGAAGACCCGCCTGGCCGGCATGGACGCGGCAGGGCAGAGCGCCCAGGTGGTGTCGGTGCCCTCGCACTGCTACATGTACTGGGCCGAGCCTGAATTCGGCGTGCCCTTCGCACAAAAGGTCAACGACGTGCTGGCCGAATACTGCTCGGCCGCCCCGAACCGCCTGATGGCCTGGGCCCATGCGCCGCTCAACGTGCCGGTCGAAGCAGCCAAGGAAATCCGCCGCGCCTGCACCACGCTGGGCGCCAAGGGCCTGGTCGCGGGCGGCGCCAATTTCGGCGGCCTGGAATTCGACTCGCCCGAGATGGATCCGGTCTGGGAAGCCCTGTGCGACCTCGACCTGCCGATGTTCGTGCACGGCTACAACCAGTCGGTCACCTGGGGCGAGGATGCCAACACCGACCGCTACGAGACCACCGCCATCGTCGGCATGAACTACGACGAGACGAAATGCTTCTGGAACATGATCAACGGCGGCGTGTTCGACCGCTTCCCGAAGCTGAAGGTCTACATCACCCATGGTGGCGGCTTCGTGCCTTACCAGCTGGGCCGCCTGGCGCAGACCAACCCCAACCTGGACGTCGCGCACAACAAGAAGCCGGTGCTCGACTACCTGAAGAACTTCTACTTCGACGTCGAGCTGCACGAGCTGCCGATGCGCCAGGCGATGATCGAGATCATCGGCGCCGACCGCGTGCTGTACGGCTCGAACTTCGGCGGCAGCGACGCCGTCCGCCACGACCTGACCGACGGCCTGCGCATTTCCGACGAGGACCTGCAGAAGATCCGCTGGAAGAATGCCTGCGAGCTGCTGCACATCGATCCGGCCACGCTGGTCGAGCCGGTCAAGCCAGCGGCGCTGGCGGCATGAAGATCGCACGCTGCACCGACGGCGGTGCGCCGTTCTGGGCGCTGGTCGACAGCGAGGCGGCGCTGGTCCGCCCGATCGCCGGCGCATTCGCGGACTGGGGGCCGGCACTGACCCGTGCGATCGCGGCCGGACGCGCCGCGGCGGGCCAGGATGCGCTGCCGATCGACGGTCCCGCACGGTCGCTGGCGGGTGTGCGCCTGTTGCCGCCGGTTGAACCGGTCAACCGTGTGGTGGTGGCCGGCGCCAACTATGCCAAGCATCTTGCCGCCGACTTCGGCCTGAAGACGCCGCCGCAACCGATCGCCTTTTTGAAAGCCTATGGCGCCCTGATCGGCGCGAACGACCCGATCCGCTACCCGCCGCTGACCAAGGAGCTCGATCACGAGGTCGAGCTGGTCGTGGTCGTCGGCGACGCCACGATCGACGACAGCGACCCGCTCGCCGCGGTGCTGGGCTACACGGTCGGCAACGACGTGTCGGCGCGCGACCTGCAGCGCAGCGGCCCGGCCGGCATCGGCATGGACCTGTTCGCGGCCAAGAGCCAGGATCGCAGCACCGGGGTCGGTCCGTGGATCGTCACGCGCGACGAGTTCGGGCCCGGCAGTCCGCAGCTGCGCCTGACGCTCAAGGTCAACGGCCAGGTGCGCCAGGATGCCAGCACGGCGGAGATGAGCTGGGATGTGGCGCAGCTGGTGCGTTTCGTCCAGGCGCGTTCGAGCTTCGCCGCCGGCGACATCCTGTTCACCGGTTCGCCCGCGGGCGTGGGGCAGGGCACGGGCTTGTACCTGGAGCCGGGCGACGTGGTGGAAGCGAGCGTCGAAGGTATCGGCACCATCTGCAACCTCGTCGGGCCCCGGTCCGGCGCATGAGGAGACAAACATGATCGACAAGAACCAATCCGTGGTGGTGGTCGGCGCCGGCCTGATGGGCACCGGCATCGCGCACGCTTTCGCCAGCAGCGGTTTCGCGACCCGCCTGGTCGACAGCAATGGCCAGGCGCTCGAGAAGGCGCTCCAGAATATCCATGCGATCCTCGACGGCGGCGTCAAGCTCGGCAAGCTGGCGCTCGATGCCGCCGAGGCGGCCAAGGCGCGCCTGACCATCCACGCGTCGCTGGCCGAGGGCGCTCCCGGCGCCAGCCTGCTGGTGGAGACCGTGTCCGAGAACCTGGCGGTGAAAAAGGCGGTGCTGGCCGAGGCCGTGCCGCTGCTGCTGGACGGTGCACTGCTGGCGACGAATACCTCGGCGCTGTCGGTGACCGAGATCGCGGCATCGGTGCCGCACCCGGAACGCGTGATCGGGATGCACTTCTTCAATCCGGTCCACAAGATGAAGCTGGTCGAACTGGTGCTCGGCATCGCCACCGATGCGGCCACCGTCGCGCTGACGCGCGAATGGGTCGAGGCCATCGGCAAGACCTCGATCCTGGTGAACGAATCGCCGGGTCTGACCACCAGCCGCATGTCGGCGATGCTCGGCAACGAGGCGATGTGGATGCTGCAGGAAGGCACCGCCAGTGCCGAGGACATCGACACCGCGCTACGCATGGGCTTCAACCATCCGATGGGCCCCCTGGAACTGGGCGACCTGACCGGCTGGGACACCCGTCTGTCCGTGCTGCGCTACCTGCATTCGACGCTGGGCGAGAAATTCCGTCCGTGCCCGCTGATCATCAAGATGGTCGCCGCCGGACGCCACGGCCGCAAGACCGGGCACGGGGTTTACCAGTACGACGCGGCCGGGCAGCGCGTGCCGGGTTCGGGCCTGAAGGCGAGCAACCTATGAGCGACGTCTACATAGTCGAAGCGCTGCGTACCCCGGTCGGCAAGTACAAGGGCAGCCTGGCCGGCGTGCGCGCCGACCACCTGGGCGCCCACCTGCTGGGCGAACTGGTCGCACGCGCCGGGATCGACGCCGCCGAAGTGGACGACGTCATCTTCGGCTGCGTCACCCAGGTGGGCGAACAGTCGGCCAACATCGCCCGTACTTCGGTGCTGGGCGCGGGCTGGCCGGCCGCGATCCCGGGCCTGACGATCGACCGCAAGTGCGGCTCGGGCGAAGTGGCCGTGCACATGGCCGCCGGCCTGATCGCCGCCGGCGCCGCCGACGTGGTGATCGCGGGCGGCGCGGAGAACATGAGCCGGGTGCGCATGGGCGGCAACCGTGAAATCTACGGCGAGGCCTTCGGCGCGCTGGCGTCCGCCAAGTACGAGCTGACCAGCCAGGGCGAGGCGGCCGAGCGGGTGGCCGACAAGTGGCAGCTGGGCCGGGAGCAGCTCGACGCCTATGCCGTCGAGAGTCACCGCCGCGCCGCGGCTGCCGCCGCCGCGGGCTGGTTCGAGCGCGAGATCGTCCCGGTGCCAGTGGCGGCCCTGAAGGACGCCACCTATGCCGAGCCGGCGCCGGACAGCTTCGGCGCCGACGAAACCATCCGGCCGGGCAGCAATGTGGAGAAGCTTGCCACCCTCAAGACCAGCTTCCGCGACGACGGAAAGCTCACGGCCGGCAATTCGTCCCAGATCTCGGACGGCGCCGCGCTGCTGCTGCTGATGTCCGGCGCCGCGGTGGACCGCCTGCGCGTGAAACCACGCGCGCGCATCCGCGCCTTCACCACGGTCGGCTCGGATCCGACCCTGATGCTGACCGGCCCGGTGGCGGCCACCCGCAAGGTACTGGAAAAGGCCGGGCTGAGCGTGGACGATATCGACCTGTTCGAGGTGAACGAAGCCTTTGCGCCGGTGCCGCTGATGTGGGCGCAGGAACTGGGCGTGGCGCACGACAGGCTCAACGTCAACGGCGGTGCGATCGCGCTCGGCCATCCGCTGGGCGCCAGCGGCGCCCGGATCATGACTTCGCTGCTCCACGAGCTCGAACGGCGCGGCGCGCGCTACGGCCTGCAGGCGATCTGCTGCGCCGGCGGCATGGGAACGGCGACGCTGATCGAGCGCCTCTAGCGCAGGCAGACATGGTGCGGCAGGCCGGCATAGAACCGGCCGCCGCAAGAAGCATTACCCACAACAAGGAGACAGCAATGCACATCGACCTGAGCGGCAAGCGGGTGATCGTGACCGGCGCCTCGCGCGGCATCGGCCTGGCCATCGCGCGCAGCTTCGCGGCGGAGGGCGCGCGGGTCGCGGTCTGCGCCCGCAACCTGGAAGCGATCGAGGCGACCGGGCGCGAACTGGCGACCCGGGCGCAGGCCGTCATCGCCCGCGCGGTGGACGTCACCGACAGCGCCGGCGTCAAGGCCTTCGTCGAGGAAGTCGCCGCGACCTGGGGCGGCGTCGACGTCCTGGTCAACAATGCGGGGCAGGGGCGTGGGGGCAACCTCGACACGCTCACGCCGGAACAGATCCTCGAGCACGCGAACATCCTGCAAATGGGGCATTTCCGCTTCGTGCAGGCGGTGGTGCCGCACATGCGACGCCAGCGCTGGGGACGGATCATCGAGATCAACGCGCTGGCAGGCGCCATCCCGACGCCGGACGGCATCCCCTCGGTCATCAACCGGGCGGCCTGCCTGGCGCTGTCCAAGTCGCTCGGCATGTCGCTCGCCAGGGACAACATCCTGGTCAATTCGCTCAACATGGGATGGATCGATACCGGCCAGTGGGACCGCCACTTCGGCGAGGTCGGGCCCGGCGTCTCGCGCGCGGAGTTCGATGCGATGGCATTGAAGGTGGTGCCGCTGGGACGCTTCGGCAAGCCGGAGGACGTAGCCGGCATGGCGCTGTTCCTGGCCAGCGACTACGCCTCCTTCATCAGCGCTGCATCGATCGACATCTCGGGCGGCCTGCAGGGGCAGATCGCGTATTACCCGACGCTCAAGCGCGAATTCACCGAGATGGCCAAGGGACGCGGCGGCGCCGATCCTGCGGCATGAGCTTCACATAGAATTCTCGATATAGAACCTTAATCGAACAGTAGAATTCTCGAATTAATCGCGCTACAATTAACTTGCATCACGCGTCTCGTTTCCGCTGGGCCGAAGACAGTCGAGCAGCACGGTTCACTGGAAGGAAGATCAGGCAGTGCTGAACGATTCTAAAAAGCGTCCAAACGCAAAAACAGGAGACAGGTCCATGAATCAAGCAAGCGGTATGCATCGCCACACCCGTCATGCGGTGCGGTCCATCGCGGCAGCCGCCGCACTTGCCTGCGCCGTACCGGCGACGGCCACCGAAATCGTCGTCGCCAATCCCGACATCAAGATGCGGCTCGACGCCACCGTGCGCTACACCGCGGGCTTCCGGATGGAGGGGCAGGACAGCCGGCTGATGCGCAACTACGTCTACGACGAAGGCGACTCGAAGTTCGACAAGCACGACATGGTGACCAACCGCGTCGACGTGCTCACCGAATTCGACGTCAGCTGGCGCAACAAGATCGGCGCCCGCGTCTCGGCCGCCGGCTGGTACGACGAGGCCTATGACGACCACTCGGTGCGTTCGCCCGCCGGCTTTCTCACCGCCTACCGCAATGCCACCTACAACAACGAGGTGAAGCGCTACGTGAACGGGCCGTCCGGCGAGATCCTCGACGCTTTCGTGTGGGGCAACGTCGACCTGGGACCGGTGCCCTTGAATATCAAGGTGGGGCGCCAGACCAATGTCTGGGGCGAAGGCCTGCTGCTCGGCGCCCATGCGATCTCCTACGCGCAGTCGCCGGTGGACGGCGTCAAGGCCGCGACCAATCCCGGCGTGGAGACCAAGGAAGTGTTCCTGCCGATCGGCCAGGTGGCCCTGAGCGCCCAGGTCACCGACAACCTGACCCTGGTCGGCCAGTACTACTACGAGTGGAAGCCGACCCGCATCCCGCACGCCGGCACCTACCTGATGGGCGCCGACACCGCGCCCTCGTCCGACAACCTGGTGTTCCCGATCCCGGGCGTGGCGGCGCAACTGATCGAAGCGCGCAAGCCGGGCGACCATGGCAACTGGGGCGTCGGCGCGCGCCTGAACGTCGAGGCCATCGAATCGAGTTTCGGCGCCTATTACCGCCGCTTCGACGACTACGCGCCGGAGCTGGGCGTGCAACTGCTCGACTTCCGCGGTCCCTTGCCGACCCGCGCCCGTTTCGTGTATCCGGACAAGATCGAGCAGTACAGCCTGAGCTTCAGCCGCGTGATCAATTCCGTGGCGGTCGGCGCCGAGCTGTCCTACCGCAAGAACGGCGCCCTGAATACCCCATCCTCGATCGTCACCCCGACCGGTGCGCGCGGCGATACCTGGCACGCCGTCGTCAACGGCATCTACATGCTGCCCGCGACCCCGTTGTGGGCGACCGGCACGCTGGTGGGGGAAGTGGCCTACAACCGCCTCGACGAAGTCACCACCAATCCGGCGCTGTACCGTTCGGTCGGCGCGGCGACCTGCGTCGATTCGCGCACCGGCGTGGCCCGCTCCGGCACCAAGGACGACGGCTGCTCGACCAGGGACGCATGGCAGATGGCCTTGCGCTTCACCCCGCAATACCTGAACGTGCTGCCGTCCTGGGACCTGGCGCTGCCGATGAGCGCCACCTACGGGATCTCGGGCAACGCCCCGTCCTCGGGCGGCGGCACCGAGGGCGAACTGCGCTGGTCGATCGGCGCCACCGCCACCTATGCATCGAAGTATGAATTCTCGCTCCTGTACGCCGACCGCAAGCTGCCCGTCCGGGAGCTGAACGGAAGGATCACCGGGGGCGCGGCCCACAGCAATTCCTCGGTCGGCGTCATCGACCGCGGCTGGCTGTCCTTTACCTTCAAGACGGCCTTCTAAGCGCCGCAAACAGGAGACTCGACATGAATATGAAGCGACTCATCATCGGCTCGCTGGCAGGCCTGGCAGGCCTGGCAGGCGGCGCGCAGGCCCAGGTCACGCCCGACGAGGCCAAGCAGCTCGGCAGCACGCTGACCCAGCTCGGCGCCGTCAAGGCCGGCAACAAGGAAGGCACCATCCCGGCCTACACCGGCGGCCTGCAGAAGGCGCCGGCCGGCTTCAAGGCGGGCAGCGGCGTCTGGGCCGACCCGTTCAAGGACGAGGCGCCGATCCTGCGCATCGACGCGAAGAACTACCAGCAGCATGCCGACAAGCTGTCCGACGGCCAGAAGGAGCTGTTCAAGAAGCATCCGGGCTTCTACATGGACGTCTACCCGACCCACCGCACCGCCGCGGTGCCGGAGCGCGTGCTGGCCAAGACGGTGCGCAATGCGACCACCTGCAAGACCGCCAAGGGCGGCCTGGCGGTGGACCAGGCCTGCCGCGGCGGCATCCCGTTCCCGATCGCGAAGACCGGCAACGAGATGATGTGGAACCAGCAGCTGCGCTACAAGGCCGATACCACCACCCGTTCCTCGCGCTCGTGGGTGGTCGACGCCAGCGGCAAGGCCGTCATGACCTCGCAGCAGCAGACCTTCGAGGAAACCCCGTACTACCACGAGGACCTGGACGGCCGCGACGAGCAGATGTACTGGCGCACCTACTCGGTCAACAGCGCGCCGATCCGCAAGGCCGGCGAAGTGACCGGCCTGATGGACTTCCTCGACCCGACCCAGAAGCCGCGCCGTGCCTGGAGCTATGCGCCGGGCCAGCGCCGCATCAAGCTCGCGCCCGAGTTCTCCTACGATACCCCGGTGGCCAGCATGGGCGGCGTCACGCTGTTCGACGAGCTGTTCGTGTTCTCCGGCCAGATGGACCGCTTCGACTTCAAGCTGGTCGGCAAGAAGGAAATGTACGTGCCCTACAACGCCTACAAGCTGTACTTCGGCTGCGGGGTGGAGGAGCAGTTCAAGGAGAAGTACCCGAATCCGGCCTGCTGGCGCTGGGAGCTGCACCGCATGTGGGTGGTCGAGGCGACCCTGAAGCAGGGCTTCCGTCACGCCTACGCCACGCGCACCTATTACATCGATGAAGACAGCTACGGCGCCATGCTGTACGACGCCTACGATCGCAGCGGCCAGCTGTACCGCTCGATCTTCAACTCGATGATCCAGCTGTACGACGTCGATGCGCCGTATATCGTGAAGAACGTGATCTTCGACTTCAACAAGGGCATGTATGCGCTGGTCAACGATGCCCTGATCGGCGGCTACGGCGTGGTGACCAAGCCGCGCTCGAACCGCGACCTGAACCCCGAGACCATCGTGGCGAAGGAAACCGCGCGCTGATGTAGCGCCGTTTTCCGCGAGTGCCGCCCGCCGCCTGCTGCTTGCAGGGGCGGCGCGGCAGCCGTTCAGATGCATGCACCACCACGGAGTCTCCGGTGAACAGCTTCAAACTCTTTTCCTATGGCCCGGGGCGCCACGCCCCGGCGCTGTGCCGCGCGATCCGCGCGGCGATCCTTTCCGCTGCCGTCCTGGGGGCGGCGCTTCCCGCCGGCGCGGAAGTCCTGGACAGGCCGGCCGAGCGCTCGGCGGCGGCATTCAAGCGCCCCATGACCGGCATCGCCGTCCGTGGCGACAGCGCGGTCTCGGTGGGCGTGCACGGCACCATCCTGGTGTCGCGCGACGCCGGCAAGACCTGGAAGCAGGCCGAGGTGCCGGTTTCCTCGGACCTGACCAATGTGCGTTTTTCCGGGCCGAACACGGCCTGGGCGACGGGCCACGACGGCGTGGTCCTGCGCAGCCTGGACGGCGGCCAGACCTGGACCCGCGTCCTTGACGGGCGCAGCCTGCTTGCCATGCTGGACAAGCACTATCGCGCCCGCGTCGCGGCGGGCGTGGCGGATGCCGCCGCAATCGTCGACGAAGTCGCGCGCGCGGCGGCGCTGTCGGCGACACCCGGCGTGCTGCCTTACCCCTTCCTCGACATCCGCATCGGCGCCGACGGCGAAGGCTTCGTGGCAGGCGCCTTCGGGCTGCTGCTGCGCACCGGGGACGGCGGAAAGACCTGGGAGCCCTGGCTGGAAAAGGCCGGGAACGACCGCCGCATGCACCTGTATGCCCTCGAGCAGACCGCCGACGGCAACCTGTACCTGGCCGGCGAACAGGGCCTGTTGCGCAGGCTCGACCGCGCAGCCAGCCGTTTCGTCGAGGTCCCGACGCCTTACGGCGGCACCTGGTTCGGCCTGGCCTCGAACGAGGCCGGACTGGTCGCTTTTGGCCTGCGCGGCAACGCCTACCTCAGCACCGACGGCGGGTTGGGCTGGAAGCCGCTGGCGCTCGGCACCCAGGCGACGGTGGTGGGCGCGTTTGCCTGCGCACCCGGCGAACTGGCCTTCGTGACGCAGGCCGGCCAGGTCCTGGTCCATCGCGGCGGCGCCACTGCCGATGCGCGGGTCGCCCGCAATGGCGAAATATTCGGCGCCGCGCCTGCCGGAACGGGCCAGGTCGCCCTGGCCGGCAGCGGCGGCGCACGGGTAGCGAAGCTGGCGGGCTGCGGCGCCGATGCCGCAAGAATGGGGAAGAACTGACATGGCCGCGCACAGCGAACAGCCGCGCATGCCCGTGATCCGGGACCTGCAATCCTTCGACCGCCGCTCGGGCAACCTGCTCGAGCGGGTCATCTTCAATAACCGCATCCTGGTGCTGCTGGCCTGCCTGCTGGCCACGCTGTTCCTCGGCTACTCGGCGACGCGGATCAAGGTCAATGCCAACTTCGAGCGCATGATCCCGCTCGGCAGCCCCTACATCCAGAACTACCTGGCCTACAAGGACCAGCTTCCGGGCCTCGGCAACACGGTGCGCATCGTGGTCGAGAACAAGACCGGCGACATCTACGACCCGGCCTTCCTCGAGGTCATGCGCAAGGTGAACGACGACCTGTACATGATCCCGGGCGTCGACCGCTCCTGGATGAAATCGATCTGGATGCCGATCGTGCGCTGGCGCGAGGTCACCGAGGACGGCATCACCGGGGGCGCGGTGATGCCGGCCCAGTTCGACGGCAGCCCGGCAGAACTGGCCAAGCTGCGCGAGAACGTCGCCAAGGCCGGCATCGTCGGCCGCCTGGTGGCGCTCGACATGAAGTCGAGCATGATTGTCGCACCGATGCTCGACACCGACCCGAAAACCGGGGAAGCGCTCGACTACGGCGCCTTCTCGCAGCAGCTGGAACAGAAGATCCGCAGCTACGAGAGCGACAAGGTCGGGATCCACATCGTCGGCTTCGCCAAGATCGTCGGCGACCTGATCGAAGGCCTGAAGTCGGTGATGCTGTTCTTCGCCGTCTCGGTGGCGATCGCCACCGTGTTCGTCTACCTGTACACGCGCTGCCTGCGCAGCACCGCGCTGCTGGTCACTGCGGCCGTGCTCGGCGTGGTGTGGCTGCTGGGGCTGATGCAGCTGCTCGGCTACGAACTCGATCCCTACTCGATCCTGGTGCCTTTCCTGATCTTCGCCATCGGCCTGTCGCACGGCGCGCAGAAGATGAACGGCATCATCCAGGACATCGGGCGCGGCACCCACCGCTACGTCGCGGCGCGCTATACCTTCCGCCGCCTGTTCGTGGCCGGCGTCACGGCGCTGCTGGCCAACATCGTCGGCTTCGCGGTGCTGATCATCATCGACATCCCGGTGATCCGTGACCTGGCGATCACCACCAGCATCGGCGTGACGGTCCTGGTGTTCACCAAGCTGTTCCTGATCCCGGTGGCGCTGTCCTACATCGGCATCAGCCCGAAGGCGGCGCGGCGCGCGCTCGAGGAAGACCAGGAAATGGCCCAGGGCCGCTCGGCGCTGGGACGGGTGTGGGCGCGCCTGGACCGCCTGACCGAACGGCGCTGGGCGATTCCGACGATCGGCGTGGCGCTCGCCGTGACGGCCGTGTCGGCGGTGGTGATGCAGGACCTGCGCATCGGCGACCTGGACGCCGGCGCGCCGGAACTGCGTCCGGATTCTCGCTACAACCGCGACAACGCCTACATTACCCAGCACTACGGCCTGTCGAGCGACCAGTTCGTCGTCATCATGAAGACCGCCGACGAAGGCTGCCGCCTGGTGTCGGCGCTGAACCGGATGGACGGGCTGGCCCAACTGCTGCGCGCGGACCCGGCGGTCCAGACCACGACTTCGCTGGCCGAGACGGTGCGCTTCACCACGGCCGCCATGACCGAGGGCAGCGGCAAGTGGCTGACGATCAGCCGCAACCAGTCGATCACCGACGGCGCCATGTCGGCCGCCGCCATCGCCACGCCCGACATCACCAACCAGAGCTGCTCGGTGTCGCCGCTGGTGGCCTACCTGGCCGACCACAAGGCCGACACCGTGGCCCGCATCCTGAAGACCGCGGAAGGCTACGCGCAGCTCAACAACACCGGGCCCGGCGCCAAGGAACCGGTCCAGTTCCTGCTGGCCGCCGGCAGCGCGGGCATCGAGGCCGCCACCAATATCGAAGTGGGCAGGAGCATCGTCACGATGTACCTGGCGGTGTACGGCTCGACCGCGCTGCTGTGCCTGGTCACCTTCCGCAGCGTGCGCGCCACCATCGTCGCCCTGATCCCGCTGGTCATCACGACCATCCTGTGCAAGGCGCTGATGGTCTGGCTCGGGATCGGCCTGAAGGTCGCGACCCTGCCGGTGATCGCGGTGGGAGTCGGGGTGGGCGTCGATTACGCGCTCTACCTGCTGTCGGTGCAGGTGGCGTGCCAGCGCCGCGGCGACAGCCTGCGCGCCGCCTACCGCCGCTCGCTCGACTTCACCGGCAAGGTGGTGGCGCTGGTCGGCCTGACGATGGCCGCCGGCGTCGTCACCTGGGCCTGGTCGCCCATCAAATTCCAGGCTGACATGGGCATCCTGCTGACCTTCATGTTCCTCTGGAACATGCTGGGCGCCCTGATGCTGACGCCGGCCCTGTCGTACTTCCTGCTCAATCCGAAAAGCGCACGTGAAGATGCGCGCGTGACCCCAACACTGGAGAAGAACTATGTTTGACCTGCTGCTGTCAGCCGACATGATGCTGCCCGACCCGGACGGCATGACCGAACTGCTGGTGAAGAAGCTCGGCGTGCACAGCCACCCGAACTGGCGCCAAGCCTTCGACAACCATCCGTACATTGCGCACTTCCTGCGCGTGCACAAGTCGCTGGCCGTGTCGCCGACGCGCCTGGAGCCGCAATGGCACCTGGACTACGACAACCCGGGCGACCCGATGTTCCACGAGTTCCTCGAAAGCCTCAAGGATTACCAGGGACGCCACCGCCCGATGTTGACCCACTCGGTGGTGCTGGCGCTGCAGGGGCCCAAGTTCGATGCCTTCGTCGACAAGCTGATGCGGCGCGGCCTGGCCTTTCGCATGGCGCAGCGCACGCCGGAGATGCCCTTCGACCGCCTGTGGCTCGGCGCCACCCCGGAGCGGCCGCGCTATTCCCCCGAGGTGGACGGCGGCCTGTGCATCGAGGTGATGCCGACCGAACCGCTGCAGATGCCGCCGGAGACCTTCGCCACCCCGCCGGCCCAGCCGCGCGACCCGCGGCCGGGCGACATGGTGCGCGTCAGTGCCCGTGCCTTCCTGGTGCGCGACCTCGACCACACGCTGCGCTGCTGCTCGAAGAACCTCGACTGGGAGCCGCAGGGCGGGGTGGAACTGCTGGGCCGCGAAGGCCAGCGCCGCGCCATCATGCCGTTCACGGTGGCCAACAGCGCCGCGCTGCACGTGATCCAGCCGACCGCCTGGGATACGCCGGCCGCGCACTACCTGAACAACTGGGGCCCGGGCCTGTATTACATCCGGATCGCGGTCAACGGCCTGGCGGCCAAGGCCGAGGATCTGCGCGAACGCGGCACCAAATTCACCTGGGTCGAGGAATCGGAATCGGCCGGCGGCAAGCCGCTGATCCGGATCGACGCATCCGAGCTGCGCGGCCAGCTCATCGAGTTCGAGGAAGCCTGACATGGACGTGCTCGACCAGAACCCGATTGCCGGCGCCGCAAGGACCGTGGTCAACGCCGCCGTCGTCATCGAACGGGACGGCGCGCTGGCCTGGGTGGTGCTGACCCGCGCGGCCCAGATCAATGCCATCAACGACGACATCCGCCAAGGCGTGCCGCAGGCGCTGCGCGAGCTCGACGCCGACCCGGAGGTGCGCGTCATCGCCATTCGCGGCGACGGACCGCGCGGCTTCTGCGCCGGAGCCGACATCAAGGAAAAACGCGCGCCCGAGACCGCCATCGAGGTGCGGCGCCGCATGCAGGGCGCGCGCTGGATCGAGGCGATCGACGCGGTGCAGAAGCCGG
Source organism: Massilia sp. UYP34 (assembly GCF_056279385.1). Classification (NCBI taxonomy): domain Bacteria; kingdom Pseudomonadati; phylum Pseudomonadota; class Betaproteobacteria; order Burkholderiales; family Oxalobacteraceae; genus Massilia; species Massilia sp. UYP34. The sequence continues at coordinate 58,073 of NZ_JBWBRF010000020.1, forward strand.
TCATCGCGGCCGTCCATGGATACTGCATGGGCGGCGGGATGGAACTGGCGCTGGCATGCGACATCCGCTTCGCGGCGCCCGACGCGGTCTTCAGCCTGCCGGAAACGGCGCTCGGCCTGATTCCGGGGGGCGGCGGCACCCAGCGCCTGGCCCGCGTGGTCGGGCCGGGGCGCGCGATGGACCTGCTGCTCACCGGCGAGCGCCTCGATGCCGGGGCCGCCCGGGATATCGGACTGGTTACCCGCATCGCGAGCGAATCCGGCGCGCTGGTCGCGGAAGTGCGTGCCTTCGCGCTGCGCATCGCGGCGCGCGCACCCGCCGCCACGCTGTCGGTCAAGCGGGCGGCGCGCAGCGCCCTCGACCTCGAGCTGCGCCAGGGCCTGGACCTCGAGCTGGACCTGTTCGCGATGCTCAAGCCGAGCGAGGACGCACGCGAAGCCGCGCTGGCCTTCAGCGAGAAACGGCCGCCCCAATTCACCGGCCGCTAAAAGCGCGGCACACCCTGACGGAGACAGCGAGATGAATAACAAGAAACTGGAAGGCCGCGTCGCCATCCTGACCGGCGCCGGCAACGGACTGGGCGCCGAGGCGGCGCGCGTGCTCGCCGGGCACGGAGCGCAGGTGGCGATCGTCGACATCGACGGCGATGCCGCACGGCGCGTGGCGGCGCAGATCGAGGATCAAGGCGGACAGGCGCTTGCGGTGCAGTGCGACGTCTCGCTCGAGACCGAGGTGCGCAACATGGTCGAAACGGTCGTCGGCCGCTTCGGCCGGGTCGACATCCTGCACAATAACGCCGCGGTGCTGAGCGTGGAGCAGCGCCAGCGCGACCGCGACGTGATCAACATGGATGTCGAGGCCTGGGACCGGGCCATGGCGGTCAACCTGCGCGGCGCCATGCTGTGCAGTAAATACGCGATCCGCGAAATGCTCAAGAACGGCCGCGGCTCGGTCATCTTCGTCACCTCGGGCCTGGGCGTACAGGGCGACCTGTCGCTGTCCGCCTACGCGGCCTCGAAGGCCGCCCTGATCATGCTGAGCCGCTCGGTGGCGGCGCAATATGGGAAGCAGGGCATCCGCTCGAACGCCCTGCAGATCGGCCTGGCCCCGGCCGAGAATGCGCACAGCAGCATGCCGGCGCCCCTGCTCGACATCCTGCGCGACAACCACCTGACCCCCGAGCTGGGGACGCCGCGCCAGATCGCCGACGTGGTCGCCTTCCTGGCATCCGACGAATCCGCCTTCATCACCGGCACCACGCTGGTGGCCGACGGCGGCTTCGGCAGCCACACGCCCTCGCTGGTGGCGATGAAGGCCTTGTTCGCGCAGACCGGCGCGAAGGGGATGTGATGAAGGCTGCGATCATCCACGAACGCGGCGCTGCGCCCGTCGTCGGCGAGTTCCCGGAACCGGGCCCGAAGGACGGCGCGGTGCTGATCGACGTCGACACGGCCGGCCTGGGCGGCTGGGACGTGCTGGGCGCCTACCGCCTCGGCGTGCAGTACCCCTGCGTCATCCGCGGCGAAGGCGTCGGGCGGGCATCAGGCGGGCGCCGGGTCTACTTCGGCGAACGCTCGGTGCTGCCCTATGGCGCCTGGGCCGAGCGCACCCTGGTGCCGGCCGAGGAAGTGTGGGAGGTGCCGGACGACGTCGACGACCGCACCGCCATCACGATGGGCATCGCCGCCACCGGCGCCCTGGTGCCGCTCGAGCAGGCCGACATCCAGCCGGGTGAGCAGGTGCTGGTGCTGGGCGCCACCGGCACGCTCGGCCAGATCGCCCTGCAGCTGGCGCGCCATTTTGGCGCCGGCCGGGTGGTCGCCGCCGCTCGCTCGCCTGACGCGCTGGCGCGCTTGAAGGAACGCGGAATCGCCGACGAAGTCGTGGTGCTGGGCGGCGCGGACGATGCCGCGGCGCTCAAGGCCGCCGCCGGCGAGGGCTTCGACGTGGTGCTCGACCTGGTCTGCGGCCAGCCGATGATCAATGCGCTCAAGGCCACGCGCTGGGGCGCGCGCATCATGACGATCGGCACCGGCGCGGGCCGCCAGGTGAACCTCGACATCGCCGACCTGCTGTTCCGCACCCTGTCGTGCATCGGTACCGGCCAGCGTCCGCCGGCCGAGCGCCGTGCGATCTGGGAGCGTCTGCTGCGCATCGCGCGCGAGCAGGACATCCGGGTCGACTACGCCGACTTCGCGTTCGACGACGCGGACAAGGCTTGGGCAGCGCAGGCCGCCGGGCCGCATGCGAAGATCACTGCGCGCGTGCGTGGCTGAGGGAGTGTGGCGATGACGACTGGACAATGGTGGATCGTGGCGCTGTCGGAGCAGCTGGCGCCCGGCAAGACACTGGCGGCGGTGTGCGACGGCCGGCAGCTGGCACTGTTCCGCAATAACGAGGGCGAGGCCTTCGCACTGGAAGACCGTTGCCCGCACCGGCGCGTGCCGCTGTCGCCGGGGCTGGTCAAGCCGGGAGGACTGCAATGTCCTTACCACGGCTGGACCTTCGACGGCGCAAGCGGAAAATGTACCGACATCCCCAACCTGCGGCGCGAGGAGAAGATTCCGCCGGCCGTGGCACAGGCCTACCCGGTCGCGGAACTGAATGGTTTCGTGCACGTCTTCCTGGGCGATGCGGCGCGCGGTGGCGAGCCGGATGCCGCGCTGCCGGCGGCCGCCTACCGTGCGGCCGGGCGCGAGTACAGCGGAACCGCCGTGGCGAGTATCGCGTTCGAGGAATACCTCGACGTCATGCTCGACGGGCCGGAATGCCTGCTGGCCTTTCCCGGCGTCGTGGTCACCGACTTCTTCCTGGGCGATCCACGCCGCGACGGGCGCCATCTCGTGCTCGATCGCGGCGCTGTTTGGAAGGGCAAGGGCATCGGGCCGGCCTTCGTGCGCGACCACCCCCTGCTGGTGCGCACCCGCGTGCCGCTGGCCGGCGGCGACGTCATCGTGGAGCTGCTGGACGCCGACGAGCGCGCGCTGGTGACGGTATTCGTCGCCGCCACCGCCAACCGCCGCGGCACCACCAGCCTGGCATGGCGCGGCTTCGCCCATGGGCACGCGGGGGACGCGCCGCTGGGCTGGCGCCTGCGCCGGCTTGCCGGCAGCGCGCCGTTTGCCATCAACCATATGATCGACGGGCGCGCCGTCGCCGCACTGGAGATCGCGCCGTCGCGCGATCGCAGGCGTGGGCCGGAGATTGGCACGCCGATCACGCCGGTCGCGCCGGCCGCGACGGATGCCGCGCCATCTGCGCAGGAAAGGAGCCTGGCATGAACCTGGACGACAAGGGGGCGCGCTTTGCCGCGCCGGACGAGAAACGCGACTGGGTGCCGGGAAACATCGACCTGCGCGATACCTGGTTCCCGGTGGCCTACAGCGCCGACATCGGCGGCCGGACGGTGCGCCGGATCATCCACGCGCAGGATGTCTACCTGTGGCGCGAGCAGGGCCGCGTGCGCGCCGCCGAACTGCATCCGCAACTGTCCGGGCAGATGCGCCGCCGGCCCACCGCCTTTACCGGCGGTTCGGGCTACTACCCGGTCCGGGAGCGCTATGGCTACGTCTGGGTCTGGTACGGCAATCCGGACAACGCGCATGAAGAGCTGATTCCGCGGATTCCCTTCCTGCCTGCCGACGGCATCGGCATTCCGCGCTACACCCAGCGCTCGGTGCGCTTCGACGCGGCCTCGCCGCTGTCGGTCGAAAACCTGATCGACCTGACCCATGCCGATTTCCTGCATGCGAACACGATCGGCGATGGCCAGTCCGACAGCGACGTGGTCGAGTTCAGCTCGACCTCGGAGACGCTGACGCGCACCCGTATCGTCACCCGCAAGTCGGTGGCGCCGGTGATGCGCTGGATCGGGGGCGTGCGCGCGCAATACCAGGACCTGCGCGCCGTGCTGCACGTCCACCTGCGCAACAACCTCTGCATTTCCTACCCCAGCTTCGAGCCGGGCTACGCGATCCCGAACGTGCAGCCCTTCGTACCTGTCGGCAGGCACCGCAGCCGCGTCGACCAGACCAACTACACGGTCCATGCGCCGGCGCCGTTCCGCTGGGTGATGCCGCGCATCTCCTACGTCATCCAGCCGCAGGACAATTCGGTGCTGCGTCCGCAGAACGCGCGTTACTTCGACACGGGCCAGCGCCGTGACCTGAGCTCGCGCTTCGACGCGCCGGGCAACCGCTACCGGGTGCTGCTGGCGCGGCTGGCGCAGCGCCAGCAGCAGGGCGACTTCAGCTACGGTGCCGATGCCGACCCCGCGATGGACATTTCGCAGCTGCTCGGCATGAAGGCCTGAGTGCCGCCGGCACCCACTGCACGTGTGCCGGGCCTGTTCGGCATTACCCTGATCCTGGCCGGCCTCGCAATGCTGGGGCCGTTCTCGATCAACGCCTACCTGCCGTCCTTCCGCGAGATGGCCCTCGTCTTGCGGACCGACGCCGTGGCGCTGCAGCAGACCATATCGGTCTATTTCTTCGCATTCGCCTTCATGTCGTTGTGGCACGGCGCCATCTCGGACTCCTTCGGCCGGCGCCGGGTGGTGCTGTGGGGCCTGGCGGTCTACACGCTGTCCTCGCTGGGCTGTGCCTTCGCCACCGGCGTGGAGCAGTTGTGGGTACTGCGCGCGCTGCAGGGATTCTCGGGGGGCGCCGGGATCGTCATCGGGCGCGCGGTGGTGCGCGACCTGCACGAAGGTCCCCTGGCGCGGCGCATGATGTCGCAGGTTGTGATGATCTACGGGGTCGCGCCGGCGATCGCGCCGCTGGTCGGCGGCGCCCTGCAGATCGCGTTTGGCTGGCGCTCGGTGTTCCTGTTCCTGGCGCTGCTGTCCGCCGGCCTGCTGGCGGCGGTGGCGCTGCGCCTGCCCGAAACGCTGCCGCCGCAGGCGCGCCGGCCGTTCGACGCGCGCGACCTCGGGCGCGGCTATCTCGCGCTGCTGCGCAACCGCGGCTTCATGGCGTGGACGCTGGCGTACGCGCTGATGTTCGGGGCCTTCTTCATCTATGTCCTGTCCGCGCCGGTGTTCGTGATGAGCCACCTCGGCCTCGGGGAGGGAGACTTCGTCTGGCTGTTCGGGCCGGCGACGGCCGGGCTGGTCTCCGGTTCGGCGCTGGCGGGACGCGTGGCGGTGCGCTGGTCGTTCGGGCGCACGCTGGCGACCGCGTTCGCACTGATGGGCGCGGCAAGCTGCTACAACCTGCTGGTGGCCTGGACGGCGCCGGATGGCGCAGGCTGGTATGTCGCCTACCTGTTCGTCTTCAACCTGGGGATGTCGCTGGCGATCCCGGCCATGACCATCCGCGGCCTGGACTGTGTCCCGGCCCGCCGCGGCATGGGCTCGTCGGTCCAGCTGTTCGTGCAGACCGGCTTCAATGCCGTCATCGCGGCCCTGCTCGCGCCCTTGATGTGGGGTTCGCTGGTGTCGCTGGCCTGCGGCGCCGCGGGATTGTGGCTGTGCGCCGGCGCGGGCGTGATCCTCGCACTGCGCTTATCGAAAGAAAACCCGCCCGCGACCTGACGGCGGCGGGCGGGTTCGGAAGTGCTGCCGCTTACAGGAAGATGCCGAGGTTCGGTGTTCCCAGCACGGCCTGGTCGATGATGACCTCGCGCCGCGCCAGCAGATAGCCTTCGTCGGTCTTGCGGATCACGTCGTGGCGTTCGCACGGGATCAGGTCGAACTTGTCGTTGTCGAAGCGGTTGCGGGTCAGCAGCAGGTAGCTGTGAACCTTGAACTCGTTCTCCTTGTCGGTGCGGTAGACCCGGATGTTCGACACCATGTGCTTGGTGCGCGAGGGCGGATCCTCGCCCCAGGCGCTGCGCGTGTCCATCACCCGCATCACGCGCAGCATGATCGAGCGGTAGTCGTCGAACATGTGCTGCACGGTGCGCACGACCGACTTGTCCTGGTCGCGCGTGGCGCGGGTGTGGCGCAGCGGCACCGTGTATTCGATGTCCTTGGCAACCATTGCGATCCAGTCGCGCAGGCGCAGCGTGTCGAAGTATTCGGCTTCGTCGTACATGAATTCGACGATGTCGTTGTACACCTGGCTGCCGATGGCGACCCGGTTGGCGCGCACCGAAGGCGGCAGCGGCGTCGGTTCGAGCGGATTCTTTTCCATGTGAGTCTCCTGATGGTGTTGTCGGGGTTCGGGCTGATCGTTCATTCGGCAGTCATCAGCTCGTGCCAGTACTTCCACCATGCCCACTGGGTGTCGTCCTTCGTGAAGCCGTCGCCCACATGTCCCGGGCCCGGCCAGCCCTCGGGAGCGCCCTTGTCGAATTTCGCCTGGTATTTCAGGGTGATGGTCTTGCTGACCGCGCCCTTGGCCACCTCGGTCTGGTGCGGCCAGGTGTCCGAGTCTTCCATCTCCACCATGCCCGAGGTGCCGAGCATCTGGACCGACTGGCGCAGCATGCGCGCCTTGAGTTCCGGCGGCGTGTCCTTCTCGGCGAAGATCCAGTTCATGAACTCGAGCTTGTCCGGCCCCTTGGGGATGTAGGCATGCAGCGCGCAGGCGCCGACGATGGTGCCGTCCGGCTGCGGCAGGTAGATGAACTCGAACAGGCCGTTCGGGAAGAAGCCGCCGACCTGGGGCGGGCGCCAGGACATCAGCTTGAGCTGGCCGTCGTCGAAACGTTCCAGCAGTTCGGGGACCATCTCGGGCGTGATGCCCGGCGGGGGCAGGGCGGTCAGGCGCTCAACCGGGGACAGCTCGGCCGGGTTCTTGCCGGTCAGGCGGACGATCTTGCGGTCCAGGTCGATGCAGCGCATGGCGTGGCCGTGGTCGGTCCAGACTTCGCTGCCATACATCTCGGGCGACAGGTCGGCGCCCTTGCCCTCGGCGTCCGGTTTCTTCGCGTAGGGGCCGACTTCGGCGAGCCAGCGGTGCAGGGTGAGCGTGTGGAAGCCGTCGGCGGCCGATTGCTCGCAGGCGGTTTTCCAGTTGGCGTTCAGGCGGAAGCGCTGCGGCGGGCCGAGGACCTCGAGGCCACCCTTGGTGCGCAGGAACAGCGTATCGAAATAGTATTTGGCGTCGCCGAAGAATTCCTCGAGGCTCGGGCCGTCGATGTTCCAGGTGGCGAAGATCAGGCCGCCGTACAGCGCGACGCGCGCCTTCTTCAGGCCCAGCTGGTCCTTCGGCGTCATGCTGCCGTGCATGCATTCCTTCTCGACCGGCGCGCCGATGAAGTCGCCGTTCGGCTTGAACGCCCAGCCGTGGTAGATGCACATGTGGACGTTGGTATTGCCGGCGTCGTGGGTCTGCACCTTCATGGCGCGGTGCGGGCAGACGTTCAGGGAGACGTGGATCTCGTTGTCGCGGTCGCGCGCGACGATCACGGCATCGGAACCCATGTCGCGGGTGATGAAGTCGCCCTTGTTCGGGATTTCGGTCTCATGGCCCAGGAAGATCCAGGTCTTGGCAAAGATCCGCTCCATCTCCAGTTCGTACAGCTCCGGATCGGACAGGGCGCGTACCTTGACCTCGCGTGTCTCGTGGTTGATCAGGTCCGAGATCCTGGTCCCGTCCCGCAGTCTCATTTCGGCATTCTGGTGCATCGTTGTCTCCTTTGTTTTGCCTGCTTCTGGATTGTACACAAACCAGAAATATGTTCAACAAATGGATGGCACGTGCAAGGATTTATTTTGCCGGCGCCGCGCTTGCCGCCCCGGTGCGCCGCAACACGACGGGAATGCCGCCCATGCGCTTCTTGACCAGCCATTGGGCGAGCGAGGCGTCCATGTAGTCGGCGTGGCCGGGAAACCAGCGGCTCAATTCGCGCGCGAGGGCACGGCAGGTCGCCTCGTGCCCACCGCCGGCCAGCAGTGCGCGCACTTCGTGCACCGAGGCCAGCACGGCATTGTGTTCATCGATATGGCATTGCGCTGCGGGGAATTCGGTGGCGAGCATCCACTTGCGCTCATCCTCGAAGTGGCGTTCGGCGTGCACCAGGAAGTCATCGAGCAGGGCTGCGAGCTTGCCATCGGGCGCGGCCAGCATGGCGCCGACGATGTCGACGAATTCGCGGTGGGTGTCGTCCATGGCGCCATGGCCGAGCAGGAAGCGGTCGGACCAGGTGAAATGCGGTTCGGGATTACTTGACATGTACTGGCCTCGCTAAAGAATGCTGCGACACTTTTTCTTAAAGTGTCTATCAAAATGGTAGCATAGGTTTGCAGGTCGTCGGGAATATCGCAACCAGGGGAGGGCAGCACAAGATGGAAACGCAGATCGTCGATATACCATTCCGTTTGATGGATGGCAGGGAAGCGAGGCTGGCCGACTACGCCGGGAAAGTCGTGCTGGTGGTGAACGTAGCTTCGCAATGCGGGCTGACCCCGCAGTACGAAGGCCTGCAGCGCCTGTTCGCAGCCCGGCGCAACGCGGGGCTGGTGGTGCTGGGTTTCCCCGCCAATGATTTCGGCGCCCAGGAGCCCGGCAACAACGAGTCGATCGCCGAGTTCTGCGAGACGAAGTACGGTGTCGACTTTCCGCTGGCGCAGAAGATCGCAGTCACCGGTCCCGGGCGGCATCCCCTGTACAGCGCGCTGACGCGCCTGCAGCCGCAAGCGATCGACCCTGCGGACGGCGCGATGCGGGAAAAGCTCGCGGGCTATGGGTATCGGCAGGCCGAGCCGGCGGATGTGCTGTGGAACTTCGAGAAATTCCTGATCGGGCGTGACGGACGCGTGGTCGCGCGCTTCAATCCCGATGTCGTTCCGGATAGCCTGGTGCTGGTCGAAGCGATTGAGCGCGAACTACGGGCATGACATCCTGTCCTGCCGCGCGCTGCTGACGGTCTTAGAACCGGGTTCAGGATATCTTGGTCGAGAGGCTGTGTCTCATTGACGGTTAGTGAGCAAAAGGATTTGCATACTCGATCGCGCCTGTCGTTTTGTTATACGCGACAGTAATCGGATTACTACGACGAGAAGGATCAAACCCAATCTCGACAAGTACGCCTTCACCTCTTTCATGGCATCGCTTAACAAAATCGAGGAACGCGTCCGTTAGTTTGGCATAGTCATCTCTTTCGGCCACTTTCGGTATCAGGAGCTTGGCGCTTCTATCGTTCGGAAGTTCCGCCCAGATTGAGAAGCCCATTGAGAACGGATCATTCTCGCCAGTTTTCCCAGGAGTGCCCAACAAAGTGGGCTCGATTCTAGGCATCTCCATAGTCTTCTGAGTCAGTTTAGCTAAAGCTTCTTTGAGTACCAAGTAATGGTCTTTACCCAGCTCCTTTAAAATCCCTCCAAAGTAATTACTTGCGATGAAAACAGCACCCATGGTCATCATAGTCCACATGATGCCTGCGTAAGGACCCTGATGGGTAATCCCCCCATTTTTAGAGCGGGCTAAAAGTAGAGGTTAAGCGGCAAGGGCAAGTTTCTGTTTTGGTGTGATGCCGCCGAGTGCCATGTTGGGGCGGTCGTGATTGTAGGTCCACAGCCAGCGAGTGGCAAATTCCTGGATCTCGTCGAGCGTTTCAAAAAGGTGGTGAGCCAGCCAGTCGTAGCGTACGGTCCTGTTGTAACGCTCTACGTAAGCATTTTGCTGAGGCTGACCCGGCTGGATGAAATCGATGCGGATTCCGCGTCTGGCGGCCCAAGCCAACGTCACGGCGCTGATGTATTCCGGGCCGTTGTCGCAGCGGATCGCGCTCGGTTTGCCACGCCATTCGATAATCCGGTCCAGCGACCTGATGACGCGTTCGGATGGCAGCGAGAAATCGACATCGATTCCCAAGCCTTCCCGATTGAAATCATCGATGACGTTGAACAGGCGGATGGTGCGTCCGTCGGCAAGTTGGTCATGCATGAAGTCCATCGACCAGCTCTGGTTGATCGCGGTCGGCACAGCCAATGGCAGCGGCTTCTCGCGTACCAGGCGGTGGCGCGGCTTGATTCGCAGATTCAGCTCGAGCTCACGGTAAATCCGGTAGACCCTTTTGTGGTTCCATTTGAAGTTTTTAACGTTGCGCAGGTACAGAAAGCACAGCCCAAAGCCCCAGTTGCGCTGGTTATTCGTCAGCCGTACCAGCCAATCAGCGATGACGCTATTTTCCTCGTCCAGCTTGGCCTTGTACCGGTAGCAGGTCTGGCTGATGCCAAACGCCCTGCACGCCAGGTTAATCGTGGCTGACCGCTGTGCCACGGCCCACTGCGCCATCTCTCGCCGCTGAGATGGCGCTACCACTTTTTTGTCAGCGCCTCCGCGACGATCTCGGCCTTCAGACGCTCCTCGGCATACATCTTCTTCAGGCGCCGGTTCTCATCCTCGAGTTCCTTCATACGTGCCATGAGCGACGCGTCCATCCCGCCGTACTTGGCGCGCCACTTGTAGAACGTGGCGTTGCTGATGCCGTGCTCGCGGCACAGCTCCGGAACCGGGCTGCCGGCTTCGGCTTGCTTCAGGATGGCGATGATCTGGCTGTCGGTAAAGCGGGACGTCTTCATGTAGAGCTTCCTGTCTTAAGTAGAAAATTCTACTTCTAAACGCGCTCCTTTTGCGGGGGGATTACCGAATTACATGGCACGTGAAAGACGGTTGTTTTCAGAAGAGTTCAAGCGCGAGGCAGTCAAGCTGGTAGGCCAGCCTGGTGCGAGTAAGGCGGCGA
>NZ_JBWBRF010000021.1:0-67482 GCF_056279385.1 Massilia sp. UYP34
ACGGGGTTTCATCATGACGGCACTCGCTGGCTTGGTTCGATGTCAGGATTTTACCCAGCCGCAGGCGTCTCGGCCGAGGTTTTTAGAGGTGGCCTACATCTCGAAGCCGGCGATGCCTTGCTCGGCCAGGGTCGGCAATTGGGGCAGCGAGGCGACGCGCGTTTTGGTGGTCGCGCCATACACCTTGACCTTGCCGGTCTTGATATAGGAGGTGGTCGAGGTGGTCTGGTCGCACAGCAGGTCGATCTGGCCGCCGAGCAGGTCGTTCATCGCCGGCGCCGTGCCCTTGTAGGGCACGGTGGTCAGCTGCGTGCCGATGGCGCTCAGGAACAGCATGCCGCACTGGTGCGAGACGGCGCCGAGCCCGGCATTGCCCATCGTCAGTTTGTCCTTGTTGGCCTTGATGTAGGTGAGCAGTTCGGGCAGGGTGTTGGGCGCCAGGTCCTTGCGCGCCAGCAGCACCATCGGTACGTCGGCCACCTGGCCCACGTATTCGAAGTCCGTCATCGGATTGAAGGCCAGCTTGCGGTACAGCGCCGGGCTGGTGCTCATGCCATTGTGGTGCAGCAAGACGGTATAGCCGTCCGCTGCGGCCCGCGCCAGCTTGCCCGCGGCGAGCGTGCCGCCGGCGCCGGTGGCGTTCTCGACCACGACCGACTGGCCGAGCGACTTCGACATGGTCTGGCCGAGGATGCGGCCGATGACGTCGGTCGGGCCGCCGGCCGAGAAGGGAATGAGCATCGTGATTGCCCGGGCCGGGTAATCGCTTGCGTGGGCGGCGCCGGCGGCGGCCAGCGTCAATCCGGCAAACATCAGTTTTTTCAGCATTGTCGTCTCCTGTGCTTGTTGTGACGGGTGGTCCCGTTGTTTTGAACCATCCTAAGAGCTTATGGGAGGGCGCACGAAATACCTTTTTGTGATGTCAGCATCAGGGAACGGCATAGCTCGTCTCAGCGTCCGATCCAGGCCGCTCCCGGCCAGGCCTGCTGGTCCACCATCTCCTTCATCAGCGCGGTCAAGACGGGGGCCGCGGCGGCGCTGGCCGGGGACGGCCGGCGCGCGGCGGCGCGCGCCAGCACGATGCGGCGCGACAGGTCCGGCGTGCAGACCGGGGCGCCGGAGAGCGTTCCTCCCTGTAACTCTTCCAGCACGGCCGAGGTGGGCAGGATCGTGTAGCCGAAGCCCTTGGCGACCAGCGATTTCTGCAGGTCAAGTGCATTGGTCTCGGCCACGACGTCGACACGGATGCCGGCCACCGCCAGCGCGTGGTCGATGATGCTGCGCAGCCCGTGCGCCGCGTTCGGCAACACCATCGGACGGTCCTTGAGTCCCTTCAGGGGAAAAGGGTCGCTTTCCGTGAATTCGCCCGGCGGGCCGAGCACGTACAGGCGCTCGTCGACCAGCGCCTCGGCCTGCAGGCCGGTGGACGAGCGCATGTCATACAGCAGGGCCAGTTCGATGTCGCCCGCTTCCAGCCACTGCAACACATTGCCGGCATAGCCCACGGTGATGCTGACCGTCACCGCCGGGTAGCGGGCGCGCACCCGCGCGACCAGCTCGCCCGCCAGCAGCCGGCTGGTGCTGGCCAGCAGGCCGATCGTCAGCCGTCCCGAGACGCTCGTGGTCGCCGGCCCGATTTCCGCGCGCGCCTTGTCCAGCTCGCGCAGCGCGCGACGGCCGTACTCGGCCAGCGTGCGACCGGCGTCCGTGAGCACCATGCCGTGGCGTTCGCGCTCGAACAGCGGCACGCCGCATTCTTCCTCGAGCAGCCGGATATGGCGCGAGACGGCCGGTTGGACGAGGTGGAGCAGTTCGCCTGCTCGAGTGGCGCTGCCGGTCTCGGCGATCGCGATCAGGGTGCGGATTTGCTTGATGTCCATGAGCGTTTCCGGTGATGGATGAGCCATCAACATATTCGCTTTCTAGTGGCTTGGCAATTGCGATTCGTGATGGCCGCAGCTATCGCGGCGCGTGATGGAGGAATCACATTTTTCTATTTCTAAGAGACATCCATTCAAATCTATGATGTGTCATCAGATACCACTCCCATGGCCAACGATGACCTCCAACTATTTCGATAGAAGCCTGCTCCAGCAGTGGGTGGGCAAGACCGAGGTGCTGCACGACGTGGTGCGGCCGGACGCGGTGGCGGCCCTGGCCGCCACGCTGGATTATCCGGATGCGCCGGCCCAGGGCGAGGCGCTGCCGCCCCTGTGGCACTGGATCTTCTTCCACGCCGTCGCTCAGCAGTCGCAACTGGGCGAAGACGGGCACCCGAAACGCGGGGGCTTCCTCCCGCCGGTGCCGCTGCCGCGGCGGATGTGGGCGGGCGGGCGCTTCACCTTCCATGCCCCGGCGCGCATCGGCGAGGCCGTGGCGCGCACCTCGACCATCCGCAGCGTGCAGGACAAGGAAGGCGCGAGCGGCCGCCTGGTGTTCGTCACCGTTCAGCATGACATCGCGCAGGGCGGGGCGCCGGTGATCACCGAAGAGCACGACATCGTCTACCGCGACCTGCCGGCGCCCGACGCCGCGGCGCCGGCGGCGAGGACCGCCCCGACCGACGCGCACTGGTCGCGCACCATCCATCCCGATCCGGTGCTGCTGTTTCGCTATTCGGCGCTGACCTTCAACGGCCATCGCATCCACTACGACCGCAGCTACGTCACCGGGGTCGAAGGCTATCCCGGCCTGATCGTGCACGGCCCGCTCATCGCCACGCTGCTCATCGACCTGGTGCGGCGCGCGCTGCCGGACGCGGACATCGCGCGCTTCAGCTTCCGCGCCGTCGCGCCGCTGTTCGACACGGCGTCGTTCGCCGTCTGCGGAAAGCCCGGCGCCGATGGCAAGACCATCGACCTGTGGGCGCAGAACGAGCGGGGCGAACTGGCCATGCAGGCCGAGGCGACCCTGCGCTGAGCGCATCATTCCCATCATATCCAGGAGACCCACATGATCCAACCGGAGCAGGCGTACCAGGACATCCGCGACGCGGTCCGTTCGCTGTGCGAAGAATTCCCGTCGGAGTACTTTCGCAAGATCGACGAAGAGCGCGGCTATCCCGCGCAGTTCGTCGACGCGCTGACCCAGGCCGGCTGGATGGCCGCCCTGATCCCGCAGGAATACGGCGGCTCCGGCCTCGGCCTGACCGAGGCGTCCGTCATCATGGAAGAGATCAACCGCGCGGGCGGCAACTCGGGCGCCTGTCATGGCCAGATGTACAATATGGGCACCCTGCTGCGCCACGGTTCGGCGGCCCAGAAGGAACGCTACCTGCCGCAGATCGCCAGCGGCGCCTTGCGCCTGCAGTCGATGGCGGTGACCGAGCCGACCACCGGCACCGACACCACCAAGATCAAGACCACGGCGGTGCGCAAGGGCGACCGCTATGTCGTCAACGGCCAGAAGGTCTGGATCTCGCGGGTGCAGCACTCCGACCTGATGATCCTGCTGGCGCGCACCACGCCGCTGGCCGAGGTGACCAGGAAATCCGAGGGCATGTCGATCTTCATCGTCGACCTGCGCGAAGCGATCGGCAAGGGCCTGGCGGTGCAGCCGATCCTCAACATGGTCAACCACGAAACCAACGAGCTGTTCTTCGAGAACCTCGAGATCCCGGTCGAGAACCTGATCGGCGAAGAGGGCAAGGGCTTCAAGTACATCCTCGACGGCCTGAACGCGGAGCGCACCCTGATCGCCGCCGAATGCATCGGCGACGGCTACTGGTTCATCGACAAGGTCACCAGGTATGTGAACGAGCGCGTCGTGTTCGGGCGGCCGATCGGCCAGAACCAGGGCGTGCAGTTCCCGATCGCCAAGGCCTTCGTGAACATCGAGGCGGCCAACCTGATGCGCTACCAGGCCTGCGCGCTGTTCGATGCGGGCCAGCCTTGCGGCGCCCAGGCCAACATGGCCAAGATGCTGGCCGCCGACGCCTCGTGGGAGGCGGCCAACGCCTGTCTGCAGTTCCACGGCGGCTTTGGTTTTGCCGCCGAATACGACGTCGAGCGCAAGTTCCGCGAGACCCGGCTGTACCAGGTCGCGCCGATCTCGACCAACATGATCCTGTCGTACGTGGCCGAACACGTGCTCGGCCTGCCGCGCTCGTACTAGGAGATTGACCATGCGACCTCTGGATGGCATCACCGTCGTCACCCTCGAACACGCGATCGCCGCGCCGTTCTGCACCCGCCAGCTGGCCGACCTGGGCGCGCGCGTCATCAAGGTCGAGCGGCCCGGCGTGGGCGACTTCGCGCGCGCCTACGACACCCGCGCGCGCGGCATGGCCTCGCATTTCGTCTGGACCAACCGTTCCAAGGAGAGCCTGACGCTGGACGTCAAGCACCGCCAGGCCGCGCCGATCCTCGAGCAGCTGCTGGCCGGGGCCGACGTGCTGGTGCAGAACCTGGCGCCGGGCGCGGCGGCCCGCCTGGGCCTGTCCTGGGAGGCCTTGAAGTCGCGCTTTCCGCGCCTGATCGTGTGCGACATCTCGGGTTATGGCGCCGACGGCCCCTACCGCGACAAGAAGGCCTACGACTTGCTGATCCAGAGCGAATCGGGCTTCCTGTCGATCACCGGCTCGCCCGACGAGCCGGCCAAGGCCGGCTGCTCGATCGCGGACATCGCGGCCGGCATGTACGCCTACACGAATATCCTGGCCGCGCTGATCCAGCGCGGGCGCACCGGCGAGGGCGCCCACATCGACGTCTCCATGCTCGAGAGCATGGCCGAGTGGATGAACTACCCGCTGTACTACGCAATGGACGACGCCGCGCCGCCGCCGCGCGCCGGCGCCGCCCATGCCACCATCTATCCCTACGGGCCGTTCCCGGCCGGTGACGGCAAGACCATCATGCTGGGGCTGCAGAACGAGCGCGAGTGGGACCAGTTCTGCGCCACCGTGCTGCGCCAGCCCGCGCTGGCGACGGATGCGCGTTTCGCGTCGAATTCGGCGCGCGTCAAGGCGCGCCAGGAACTGCGCGCCATCATCGTCGACGTGTTCGCGCAGCTGACGGCCGAGCAGGTGCTTGCGCGCCTGGACGAGTCGCAGATCGCGAACGCCCACATGAACGACATGCACGACCTGTGGCGCCATCCGCAACTGGCGGCGCGCGCGCGCTGGGTCGACGTCGGCATCCCGGACGGAACGATCCCGGCGCTGCTGCCGCCGGCGGTCCCGAACACCTGGCAGGCGCGCATGGACCCGGTGCCGGCGCTGGGCGAGCATACCGAGGCGATCCTGTCCGGACTCGGCTACGGCAGCGCCGACATCGCCGCCCTGCGCGCCGAGAACGCCATCTGAACGACAGCCACGACAAAGGAAGAACATGAGCGACCACCCAAGCCAGGCGCTTGCCGCCTTCGCCGCGCAGCTGCGCTACGAGGACATCCCGCCAGCCGTCATGGCGCGCGCCGAAGACCTGATGCTCGACTGGTTCGGATCGGCGCTGGCCGGCAGGAACGGCCGGCCGGTCCAGTGCATCGAATCGTTCGCGCGCAAGATGGGCCCGGGCAGCGGCAGCGCCGAAGTCTTGATCTCGCGCCGCACCACGACGCCGCAGTTCGCCGCGATGGTCAATGCCGCCTCCTCGCACTACGCCGAGCAGGACGACGTGCACAACGGGTCGGTATTCCACCCGGCCACCGTGGTGTTCCCGGCGGTGCTGGCCGTGGCCCAGGCGAACGGCGCCAGCGGACGCGAGCTGATGACGGCGGCGGTGGCCGGCTACGAAGTCGGCATCCGCGTCGGCGAGTTCCTCGGCCGCTCGCACTACCGGACCTTCCATACCACCGGCACCGCCGGCACCGTCGCCGCGGCGGCCGCCGTCGGCCGCCTGCTGGGACTGACGCCCGAGCGCATGCTGCATGCCTTCGGTTCGGCCGGCACGCAAGCGGCCGGACTGTGGGAATTCCTGCGCGACGCCGCCGACTCCAAGCAGCTGCACACCGCCAAGGCCGCGAGCGACGGCCTGATGGCCGCCTATCTGGCGGCCGAGGGCTTCACCGGCGCGCGCCAGATCCTGGAAGGCAAGCAGGGCATGGCGGCCGGCATGTCGCGCGACGCCGATCCGACCCGGCTCACCGACGGCCTGGGCACGCGCTGGGCGACGGCCGAGACCTCGTTCAAGTTCCACGCCTCGTGCCGCCACACGCATCCGGCGGCCGATGCGCTGCTGCAGGTCATCCTGGCCGAGGGCCTGGCCCCCGAACAGATCGCCGCCGTGACGGCCCACGTGCACCAGGGCGCGATCGACGTGCTCGGCCCGGTGGTCGATCCGCGCACCGTCCACCAGGCCAAGTTTTCGATGGGGACGGTGCTGGGCCTGATCGCGCAGTTCAAGAGCGCGGGCCTGAACGAATTCGACGACGCCTACGACGACCCGCGCATCGCGGCCCTGCGCGACAAGGTGACGATGGTGCTCGACGACGAGGTGGACGGCGCCTACCCGGCGCGCTGGATCGGCAAGGTGACGGTGACCACCACCGACGGCCGGGTCCTCGAGGGCCGGGTCGACGAACCGAAGGGCGACCCGGGCAATACCCTGAGCCGGCGCGAGCTGGAAGACAAGGCGTTGCGGCTGGCGCGCTTCGGCGCGGCCGCCAGCGACGACGAGATGCGCGCCGTGTTCGAGCGCATCTGGCACATCGGCCGCGCGAGCGACGTCGGCCACTTCCTGGCGCCCCGGGAGCCGCGATGAACCCGCCAATCCCGATGCCGCGTTCTTACCTGTTCGTGCCCGGCAACCGGCCGGAGCGCTTCGACAAGGCGTGCGCGGCCGGGGCCGACGCCGTGATCGTCGACCTCGAGGACGCGGTGCCGTTCGCCGACAAGGCGGCCGCGCGCGACGCCGTCGCCGCCTGGCTCTCGGCCGACAAGCCGGTCCTGGTGCGGATCAACGGTGCCGACACTGCCTGGTTCGCCGACGACCTGGCCCTGTGCCGCATGCCCGGCGTGGCCGGCGTGGTGTTGCCCAAGGCCGAGCAGGCGGACGACGTCGCGCGCGTGTGCGCGGCCGGGGCCGCGGTGGTGCTGCCGCTGATCGAAAGTGCGGCGGGGATCGACCATCTGCGCGCGATCGCGTCGGCGCGCGGCGTGCAGCGCCTGATGTTCGGCTCGATCGACTTCCAGCTCGACCTGGGCATTCCGGGCGAGCGCGAAGAGCTGCTGTTCTTCCGTTCGCAACTGGTGCTGGCCTCGCGCCTGGCCGGGCTCGCGGCGCCGGTCGACGGCGTCAGCACGGCGCTCGACGATGCCGAGCGGCTGGCGGGCGACGCCCGGCATGCGCGGCAGATGGGATTCGGCGCCAAGCTGTGCATCCATCCGAAGCAGGTGGACGCCGTGAACTGCTGCTTCACGCCCGGAGCGGACGAGCTGGCGTGGGCCGGGCGGGTGCTGGAGGCGGCCGCGCGCGCCGACGGCGCCGCGGTGGCAGTGGACGGCAAGATGATCGACCGGCCCGTGATCCTGCGCGCGCAAGCCGTCGTCGACGCCCATGCGTTGCGCGCGGGGCTGGCCGAGGCCGTCAGGTGATGATGAATTCGTAGCCGGCCTGCAGCGAACCGATGACCTTGGCCTGGTTTTCCGGGCTTTCGCTGAACCCTATCAGCAGGTCGGTCACGGTGATCGCCCTGGTGTCCAGCGCCGCTTTCCAATAGGCGAATCCCGCGGCATCCGGCGCGCGGTCGAGCACGTTCGCATAGAACATGGTGATGATGTCGGCATGGGCGGCCCCGGCGCCGGCAAGCTTGCCGAATTCGGGCGAGTGGACGAACGCATCGGCCACCGCGTGCAGGCTCGCGCCGCCACCCATCTGGCCGATCCAGTAACCCAGCCCAGCCTTGTCCGGCGCGCGGTCGAAGGCCGCCTGGTACAGGCGATAGGCTTCGGCCGGAAAGCCCGTGGTCTCGTAGGAGATGGTAGCGCCGCCCTCGAAGGACAGGCGTTCGACGTTGCGCAGGGTATCGACGCCGTCCAGGCCCAGCAGGTCGGTGACCGTGATCGCGCCGTCCTTCACGCCGACCGCGTATTCGTCGCGATAGCCTTCCAGCACGAAGGTGTCGACGCCGGCGCCGCCGTCGACGATGTCGTCCGAACGGGTGCCGGCCAGCATGTCGTGGCCCGCGCCGCCGACGATGACATGGGTGGCTGGATGGACCGGCGCCCGGCCCTCGTAGACGTTGAGGCTGGCATAGGTGTCGTGATAGCCCTGGCTCCAGGCGGCGTCGATGTAGTACCAGCCGGTATAGGGGGCGACGAACGAGGCGTAGTCATAGCCGTAGGCGCCGCTGCCGTCGTCGCTGGCGATCTGCCGGCCCAGGTCGTCGAACACGCGCAGCACGGTGGGATCGACGACACTACCGCTCTGGACCGTGTAGGCCATGCCCCTGGTGGCGTGGAAGACGAACACGTCGTCCTGGCTGGCGTAGGGGTCATGGGTGCCGAAGTGCCCGATGCGGCCGTAATGCTGGCCAAGTTCCGGGTCGTGCACCGGCCGCAGGTCGAGCCGCCATGCCCAGTCCATCTCGGACGGCGTCAGGGTGTACCGGTGATCCTGGGAGTAGGTCGACATGATGAGCCTCGCGCACTGTGAGGTCTTCATTGTATGGCTGGGCCGGTCAGGCAATGTGTTGAAATGGTGTCGCTTTGTAACGGCGGCGCGTCAATTGCACGCACGTCGTTCGCGATCTGCATGCGAGGGCGTCGCCCGGGAAGGCGCGCAGCAGCCTGCCGCCGCCCAGGAAGGCCCGAAGCGGCGGCAAGCCGCTCCCTGGCGTCAGGCCACGCTGCCGGCCTCGACGTCCGACTCGGCCCAGGCATGCATCGCGCGGCGCAGCAGCCTGCGCTCGCGGTGGTCGATCACGCTGTCGGCGCGCACGATCTCGAGCATTCCCCTGAGGACCGTGCCGCGCAGGGTTTCGTCCTGCACCTCGTCCAGCAGGCGGTCGATCGTCGCGGGTGCGATCTCGACCATGGCGCCTTCGCAGTCGGCGCTCGACGCCAGCAAGTCACGGGTCAGCTCGCCCGCCGTCTCGTCGAAGGTGTCCTCGCTCACCCGCAACGCCCCGAGCACGCCGCTGCGGTGCAGGCTCTTGAGCTCCTGCGGCGCGATGCGGCCGTCGACGATCATGGCCAGCGCCAGCAGGCGACACATGGCTTTCGGGCTGTTGGTGGGGTAACTTCTCATTGCATTCCTCGCTTCAAAAGAACTGGGAGCCACCAATATACGGCGCTGCAAATCGAAAGTAAAATCGAATAATCTTTCAAAATCATTCCATTTTTTGGTGGTGTTGCATGATCAACTACAAGCACTTGCAGTACTTTCATGCCGTCGCGACGGTCGGTAGCGTGGCGCGCGCCGCGGAACAACTGCACGTGTCGCCGCAGGCGATCAGCACCCAGTTGCAGGTGCTGGAAGACCAGCTTGGCGAGGAATTGCTGCGCAAGCAGGGGCGGGGGCTGGCGCTGACCGAGGCCGGCAAGACGGTGCTGCGCTATGCCGATCAAATCTTCAGCCTTGGCAACGAGCTGGAGCAGGCGGTGCGGCGCGGCGTGTTCACGGAGACGGAAACCCTGCGCGTCGGCCTGTGCGACGTGATCGCCAAGACGATGGCGTTTCGCCTGCTGCAGCCGGCGCGCGATGCAGGCCTCGCGATGCACCTGGTGTGCAGGGAAGGGCGCTTCGCCGACCTGATGGAAGACCTGAGCGCGCACCGGCTCGACCTGTTGATCTCGGACCAGGGCCTGCCGCCCGGAGGCGCGGTGCGTGGCCACAGCCACCTGCTGGGGTCGAGCACGGTGACCGTGATCGCCCATCCCGCGGTCTGCCGGCGCTGGGCCGGGCCATTCCCGCAACGGCTGAAGGGCGCGCCGTTCCTGATGCCGGGCGAGGATGCCGCCCTGCACAGCCGGCTCAAGGCCTGGCTCGAAGCGCACGGACTGCGTCCCATCGTGGTGGGCGAATTCGACGACGGCGCCTTGCTCGGTTCGTTCGCCGGCGCGGGCGCCGGCTTCATGGCGGCGCCGACCGTGCTGGCGGACACGCTGTGCGCGCAGTATGGACTGGAGCAGGTGGGCGTGATCGAGTCGATCGTCGAGCAGATCTATGCCGTGACGGTCGAGCGCCGCGTGCACCATCCGGCGCTGCGGCGCATCCTGGAGCGGGCCCCGAGCGCTTTCGGACAGACGCCGACCTAGAACGGCGGTGCGGTGTCGTCGGGTGGCGGGACGTCGATGTCGATCTCTCGCTCGACCATGCCGGTAAGGTCGAGTTCCCGCAGCAGCGCGCGCGAATCGAACTGCGCGTAGCTGAGCGTCGGGTGCGCGCGCGGCGCCGCCAGCATGATCGGCAGGCGCGGGAAAAAGGGGCCGAGCCGCGCCAGCAGGGCGTCGCCGCTGCCTGCCCGCAGGCAGTCGGGATCGGCGAAGACGAGCGCCATCCGGACGCCGCGCACGGTGACGATGCCGCCCGTGAGGCTCAAATGCGGTCGCTTTCCTTGCGCACCACGCGGCCAATGACGATGCATTCGCCGCCCTGGCACAGCTTGCGGTGGTACTTGCGCCCGTCGACGTTGTCGGAGGTGAGCCACCACTGGCCGGCGTCGCGCGTCAGGCGCTTGACCACGGCTTCGCCTTCGTAGTTGAAGGCGTAGACGGCGCCGTCGACCGGCTTGGTGTCGAGCGTGTTGATGACCACGATGTCGCCCGCGTACAGCGAGGGCTCCATGCTCTCGCCCTTGACGTAGATGGCGATCAGGTGTGACGGGTTGAACTGGTTGCGCTCGATCCAGGTGCGGCGCATGCCGAGCGTGCCGCCGTCGCGCCGTTCGGGCTCGGTCTGGTAGCCGGTGATGCCGGCCGACAGCCGCAGCTTGACCATCGGGATCTGCACGAAGCCGTCGCCGTCGCCTTCGGCCGCCACGACCCGCAGGGCGTTGGTGACGCCGGCCGTACCGCCGGCGGGAAGCGGCGCGGCGTTCGCCGGCGCGCCCGACATGGGCGCCAGGATTTCGGGCGGCAGGCTGCGGCCCGTGACCCGCGAGATGGCGAGCAGCTGCTTCAGGTTCGGGCTGTGCTTGTCGTTTTCCCAGTGCGAGATATTGGCCTTGGTATTGCCGCGCTCGGTGCCGAGTTCGAGCGCCAGCCGCGCGCCGAGCGCCGCGCCGGACAGGCCGGCGGCGGTGCGCGCTTCTCTGACCCAACTCGCAATCGTCGTTTGAAGATCCATAGCGCCATGGTATAGGAAAACTATACGAAAGAGTATAGTTTTTATTTACTGATGTGGTATAGTTTTCCTAAACTTTGATTCACCGCATTGACGTGGCTCAGGGGCGATCACGCTTCCCATGTGCCGTTTCAGCGCGAAGCACGGGGGACACGATGATCATTGACACATATCTGCGCCTTGTCGGCGCCGGCCTGGCCGCACCGCTGACGCTGTCCGACCTGGGCATCCTGGTCGGCATCCTGACGGGCCTGTTGGGAGCGCTCGTCAACCTGGTGTACACCTGGCGCAAGGACCGCCGCGAGCAGCGCGAAAGCGACGCCGCGTGGGCCAGGCGCCGCGAGGAAAAGTGAGGGCGCCGTCCGCGTTGTCCGTGGATGAGCATCGATTGCCGGGCTGGCCCGCGCTCCAGCCCCGGTCGTCATCGAGCGCGAGCGCACGATGCCATCAACAGGTAACTTTGACACCGCCAACGTGACCGAGTCGCGACAGCCGGCGTTTGGGCACGGTCCCTGTAGAATGGCGGACCGCATCGACATCCATTCCGGAGCACTTTTTATCCATGGTTTTCCTTACCGTCCCCTATGCCGAAAAGGACGCCGCCAAGGCGCTCGGCGCCCGTTGGAACCCGACCCGCAAACGCTGGTACGTGCCGGACGGCGTGGCCACGGATCCGTTTGCCAAGTGGCTCGACGGCGGGCTCGACGGCGCCCCCGGCGCTGAGGCGCCGTCCGCGAAGCCGGGTCGGATCGACAGCTACCAGGGCAAGACCGTGGTCGGCCTGAACTACCTCGAACTGGCGCACGACTGCGATCCGATGCAAGCCTGCGCGAGCTGCACGGAGCGGCTGGCCGGCACGCCCTGGGCCCAGGCGCAGGCCGGATTGCGCTTGCTGGTCGGCGCGATGCCGGGTACGTCGAGCAAGTGAACGGCGCCTCCCGCGCCTTCATGCCAGGGTAAAGACCGCCGGACTCGAACACGACGTGGCGCCCCTGGTCCTCGGCGCGACCCGACCGTTCAGCAGGGCGAAGCGCGAGCGCGCACTGTTGCGCCAGCGGGTGCATGGGAAGCGCGCGTCTCGCATTCCTGCTGAGTAAACGCTAAGATGCCAGCTTGATAATATCGTTCAAGCGACGACATGACCATAGCGACCGCTGGCAGGCGCGCAGACGACCAGGCTCGCAGCAACCGGCGCCTGGGCGCAGGCATTGCCGTGTCGGTCTTGCTGCACGGCCTGTTGCTGTCGCTGCAATTCGGTGTGCCCGGCCTCGACCTCGGCGGCGGCGGACCGATCGAGGTCACCCTGGCGCCATCCCCTGCGGCGGCGCCGGCAACTGCGCCGATTCTTCCCTTGCCTGAAACGCCGGCGCCGCTTGCGCCACCCACGCCGCCGGCCCCGGCGCGCGGTTTGCGCCTGGTCGACCCGCCACCGCCGCCGCCGCCGATCGTCCAGGCCGAAGCGCGCCCGCCGGCCCAGGCCCGGCGGCCGAAGCGCGTCAAGCAGCCTGCGCCGAAGCGCAGGCTGCGCGCGGTGCCGCCCCCGGTGATCGTGGCCGCCCCCGACCCCGATTCGGCGTTCACCGTTCCCTTGCCCTTGCCGGACGTCGTCCCTGAACCGGCGAGCGATGCGCCAACACTGGCTGATGCGGCTGCGGACGAACCGCCGGCGGACCCGGCCGATGGCGCCGATCCTGGCGCGGATCTGGTCGCGCAGGAGAATGAAGAAGAGCGCGAGGACGCGCGCCAGCGCCTGCTGGCGGCGCAGCGGGAGCTGGAGCGGCTGGCCCAGGCGGAGCGTGACGCCGCCGAGCGCCTGGCGCAGGAACGCGTCGAGCAGGAGCGGCGTGAGCAGGAGCGGGGTGAGCAGGAGCGCCGTGTGGCCGAGGACGCGGCCCGGATCGCGCAACGGCGCGAAGCCGAGCAACGGCTTGCGCAGCAGGCCGCCGAGCAGGCGCTGCAAGAGCGGATGCGGGAACAGGCGCTGGCGCGCCAGCGCGCCGAAAACGAAGCGCTGCGCCAGGCGCAGATGCAGGAACAGGAGCGCGAACGCGCCGAACGGCAACGTCTGGAAGCGCAGCGTCTCGCGCAGGTGCAGGCAGAGGTCGAGGCCGAGGCCGAGCGCCAGCGCATCGAGGACGTCGCGCAACAACGACTGGCGCAAGAGCGCGCACGCCAGCTGGCGCAACAGCAGGCGGAACGACAAGCGGAACAGCGGGCGCAACAGCAAGCGGAACAGCGGGCGCGCGCCGAGGCTGAACGCCTGGCCCGCGAGCAGGCGGAAGAAGCGGCGCGCCAGGCATCCGCACAGCCGAAGCCGGCGCAGGCGAGCGGTCCTGGCGCGGCGGCGGAGGCGGTCGATTCCATGCCGATCGGTCCGGGCCAGGGCGCGGGGCGGGGCGCCGGCAGCGGCGGCGGCCAGCCCGGCGCCGGCGCACTGGCCGGCTTGCCCGGCAACCGCGCGCGCGAGCTGCTGCGCGGCGTGACCATTCCCAACGTGACTGCGCCCGCCACGCCGGCCGATCGGGCCATGGGCGGGCGCCGGGTGCTGGCCGATGGCGGCGAGCGCGACGCGCCGCTGCGCCTTTACGTCGACAGCGTGCGCCAGAAGCTGGAGCGCAACGCGGTGCTGGGCGGCGCGCGCCTGTCGCTGGGGGACGTGCGCATCGATCCCCTGGTCAGCGTGTCGCTGCGCAGCGACGGCAGCGTCGACGACGTCACCATCATCCGCTCGAGCGGGCGCGCCGACATGGACGACGCGGTGCGCCGCTTCGTGCGCCTGAACGCCCGCTATTCCGCATTTCCGCCGAATGTCGCCGCACAATTCGACATCATCGAGATCCGCCGCATCTGGCGCATGACCGATGGACTCAAGCTGATCGAAGAGATGCGCTGAGTCGTCCTGTGCGAAGAGCGCCACGCCGTTGCCCATCGCATCCGACCTAACTGACGCCGCCGTTCGCCATTTGATCCGCTGCAAAGCCGCGCCCGATGGACGCCGTACTCTGAACTGAATCGTTCACCTGCTGTGTCTATTTTTGATAGGCAACAATCATGGCTCGGCTTCGTTCAGTTGCAATAAGGGATTTCTCGAGCACCGCGTTTTGCGCTGCGCTTTGCGCTGCATCCGGCGCTGCGCTCAGCGTCGTTTCCATCGTGCGGCCATGCCGACCTCTGCGCGGGCGTGCGCCTGCATGCGCGCTCCCGGTTGCCCTGATGCTTGCCTTGTGTCTTGCCCTGTCGGCCTGTGCGACCGGCATTGGCTTTCGCGAAGCGGCGCGCCCGGGCGGTCCCGGCGATGCGCCGGCGCCCACCACCGAGCTGATCACCGAAACCCTGATCGAGAAAGAGCGCGCGGCGCAGGCCAGCGCTGCCCGGCAAGACCTCACACCCCTGTTCGTGTCCCAGCCGCCGCCTTACACCATCGGACGCGGCGACATCCTGTCGATCGTGGTCTGGGACCATCCGGAGCTGGCCGCCGGCGGCATGACCATGGCCGCCTCGGCCGCCGACAGTGGCGTCGTCCAGCCGAACGCGACGCCGCCCGGCTTCGCGGTCGACCACCAGGGCCGCATCCAGTTCCCCCTGATCGGCCTGCTCGCTGTCGACGGCAAGACGGAGGAAGAAGCGCGCGCTCTGCTCACCGGCAAGCTCGCGCGCTATATCGCCAATCCGAACGTCACCCTGCGCGTGCAGGCTTACCGCAGCCGCCGCGTCTACGTCGACGGCGAGGTGCGCACACCCGGCCTGCAGGCGATCGACGACATCCCGATGACCCTCGTCGAGGCGCTGAACCGCGCCGGCGGCATGCAGCCGGGCGCTGACCAGAGCCGCATCGTGATCGAGCGTGGCGACGCGCGCTACCAGGTCAATTTGCGCGAGCTGGTGCAGAAGGGCGTCAATCCGGGCGCCATCCTGCTGGCGCATGGCGACGTCGTGCGCGTGCATTCGCGCGACGAGAGCAAGGTGTTCGTGTCGGGCGAGGTGATCTCGCCGAAGGCGCTCACCATGCACAATGGCCGGCTCACGCTCAACGAGGCGCTCGGCGAGACGGGCGGCATCAGTCCCCTGAGCGGCGACGCGCGCCAGGTGTACGTGGTGCGCAAGGCGCCGGACCGTACCCGCGTGTTCCGGCTCGATGCGCGCGACTCCGGCGCGCTGGCGATGGCCGAGTCCTTCGAACTGCGGCCCAAGGACGTCGTGTACGTCGCCGCCTCGCCGCTGGCGAACTGGAACCGCCATCTGAGCCTGCTGTTCCCCGGCGCATTGACGAATGCCGTCGGTGTCACGAATCGTCCCTGAGCAGCGCCGCTGCCTGAGCCGTCCCGAGGAGTCTCGCCATGACCAGCCCGCACGAGGCGCATTCGCTGAAACAGGTCTCGCACAGCCCGCCAGTGCTGTCGGTGCCGTTCGACCCACTCCCGCCCGAGCCCTTGCCCGAAGAGCCGACGGTCGACCTGAAAGGCTATCTCAACACCCTCTACGACAGCCGCTGGCTGATCGGCAGCATCACGGCGATCATCACGATCGTCGCGGTGCTGTATGCGCTGGTGGCCAATCCGGTCTACGAAGCGAACCTGATGATCCACGTCGAGGAAGAAAGTCCGAACGCCTCGAAGAACATCCTGAGCGAGGCCTCGTCGCTGTTCGAGACCAAGAAGGCGGCGATCGCCGAGATGGAGTTGCTGCGCTCGCGCATGGTGGTCTCGCGCGCGGTCGACAACCTGCAGCTGTACGTCGAGGTGCACCCGAAGTACTTCCCGGTGCTCGGCTCGTGGTTCGCGAACCAGAACGGCGGCGCGCTGTCGAAGCCCGGGCTGTTCGGCTACGGCGGCTTCGTATGGGGTGGCGAGCGCGCAGCGGTATCGGTGTTCGAGGTGCCCGACAACTGGCTCAATCGTGAATTCGTGATCACCGCGCGCGCCAACAACCGCTACCGCTTTTCCGGAGGCGGCCAGCGTATCGCCTTCGATGCCAGCGTCGGCCAGCGCTACCGGGTGCAGACGCCGGACGGGCTGGTCGAGATCAAGGTCGACCGCCTGGTCGCCAATCCCGGCGCCCGTTTCAAGATCAAGCGCAAGTCGCGCCTGGGCACGATCCAGGGCATCCAGCGCTCCATGGTCATCACGGAGCAGGGCAAGCAGTCGGGCGTGATCGAGGTCAAGATGCAGGGCCAGGACGCCGACCGCATCAACAGTTTGCTGAGCGAGATTGGCCGTGAATACATGCGCCAGAACCTGGCGCGCAAGACCGAGGAAGCCGAAAAGTCGCTGGCTTTCCTGAACC
This sequence comes from Massilia sp. UYP34, assembly GCF_056279385.1. NCBI lineage: Bacteria > Pseudomonadati > Pseudomonadota > Betaproteobacteria > Burkholderiales > Oxalobacteraceae > Massilia > Massilia sp. UYP34. The sequence goes on from NZ_JBWBRF010000021.1 coordinate 16,506, forward strand.
AGCAATTGCCGATCCTGAAGCGCCAGCTGGAGCAGTCCGAAGACCGCTATAACCAGTTCCGCAATGCCCACGGCACGGTCGACCTGCGCGAAGAAGCGCGCATGAGCCTGGCGCAGGCGGCTTCTGCGCGTGCGCGCCGCATGGAACTGACGCAGAAAAAAACCGAATTGCTGGCCCGCTTTACCGAAGACCACCCGGTGGTCGCCGCCGTCAATCGCCAGCGGCGCGAGGTCGACGCCGAGATCGAGGCGATCGCGGCCCGCATCCGCACCTTGCCGGTGATGGAGCAGGACGAGGCGCGCCTGACGCGCGACATCAAGGTCAATACTGACCTCTACACGGCGCTGTCGAACACGGCCCAGCAGCTGCGCCTGATCTCGGTCGGCCGGGTCAGCAATGTGCGGCTGGTCGATGCGCCGATCGAGCCCGAGCGGCCGATCAAGCCGAACCGGCCGCTGATCGTGGCGCTGGCGGTGGTCACCGGCCTGTTCCTCGGCACCCTGATCGCTTTCACCCGCAAGGCCATGCGCGGCGGGATCGACGATCCCGCCAAGATCGAGCGGATGCTGCGGGCGCGGGTGGTGTATGCCACCATTCCGCACAGCGGCAATGAGGACAAGCTCATGCGCAAGGTGAAGCCGGACGGCGGATTGCCGCTGCTGGCCCAGGTGCTGCCCGAGGATCCCGCCGTCGAGAGCCTGCGCAGCTTCCGCGCCGCCTTGCGCTTTTCCATGCCCCACTTCAAGAACAATGTGGTCATGATCGCCGGCCCCACGCGCGGGCTGGGGAAATCCTTCGTGACCGCCAATTTCGCGGCGGTGATGGCGGCCACCGGCATGCGCGTACTGCTGATCGACGCCGACCTGCGCAACGGGCACCTGCACCGCTACTTCGGCGTCGATCGCTCGCCGGGCCTGTCGCGGGCAATCGTGGGCGCCATGCCGGTCGACGAGGTCATCCACCGAAGCGTACTGGATAACCTGGATTTCATCCCGACCGGAGAGTTGCCGACCAACCGTTCGGAGTTCCTGCTGCAACTGAACCTCGGTAATCTGCTCGAGCTGGTCAGTGAACGCTACGACCTGGTGCTGCTCGACCCGCCGCCATTGCTGGCGGTGGCCGATGCGCTCATCATCGGCGCCCATGCCGGCGCCGTGTTCATCGTGGCCCGCTCGGGCGTGACGACCGAGAACCACATCAACGAGTCGATCAAGCGCCTCAACCACGCCGGCATCTCGCCGCGCGGGGTGCTGTTCAACGACATGGCGCTACGTCTGGGCGAAGACCGCTCGCAATACGGGACGGCGCAACTGGGGTACGCGGCCTGAGGGGAGGGCGGCCGGCGCGCCGGCCGCCATCGTGCCTGCGTTGCTGCGCGTGCTGTTGCCTGACAGCGGCCGCGCCGCAGGGCAAGCTGGGAGCGCTTGCCTGGACGACGCCATGCGGCCGTTCCCGGTGATGGCGGCGCCGGGTCCATGCTGGCGCCTCGCGTGTCGCATCGACTGCGTTCCGGCACGTTGCAGCGACCGCGCTGCATCGGGAGCACCGCAATGGGCAGCGTGCAGGGGAAACTCCGACCTCACGCAGTGCGCCTGGGGGCCTGCGCGCAATGCACGGCAGCTATTCCAGCCTACGGCACACGGCAGTGATTCCACCATTCGGCGCACGGCAGCTATTCCATCCTACGGCGCACGGCAGTGATTCCATCATATGGCGTGCCGGCCAGCGAGTACTTCGGATGGCGACTGCGCCGCTCGGGGAATATTCCGGTCAGTGAATGCCGGCCTGTAAATTCAGGCCAATGAATAGCCGGCGAGTGAACAGGCCGGCGAGCGAACAGGCTGGTCAGCGAACAGGCTGGTCAGCGAACAGGCCGGCCAGCGAGCGCGCCAGCCAGCGCACTCACCGACTGGCCCAGGCGTACTCAATCCGGCGACAGGACCGACACGGGGGTGCGGTTGGTGCGTGGCGCGAGCAGCCAGTCCTTCACTGCCCGGCGGATGCGGAAGGTATTGCGCTCGAACGCCAGGTAGAACACATAGGCGAAGCCGACCAGGCCCAGGAACAGCGCGCCATACCAGAGGTAATCCAGCGTCACGAAGGGATTGAGCTGGTCACGTCCGAACGTCTTGCCGCCGATGTGGATGGCCAGGAAGATCAGCGGCAGGTGGGTGACGTACAGGGTGAACGAGAACTCCGAAAAGAAGGTGGCGATGCGGTTGATACGCAGGAAGCGCGGGGCGGAAGGGTCGACCCGCTGATGCAGCGAGGACAGCAACAGCAGCAGGGGAACGCTGCAGATCATGTCTTGCACGAAGGATTCCGGCACCAGTTCATTGGTGCTGCCGGTCAGCCGGTAATAGCTGAACAAGCCGATCGTCAGCAGGCCCAGCACCACGCGCAGGCCGTTTCCGCAATCCAGTTCGATGCGCGAGAATGCCGCCCCGAGCAGCCACAGCATGAAGTACATCGAGATCATCTTCGGCAGCACGATCACCAGCACCACGAAGGCGGCTGCGCAGGCAAGGCGCTTGAAGCGACCATGGCCGAACAGCACCAGGGCCAGCAGCGGGAACTGCACGTAGTACCAGGTCTCGTAGGTCAGGCTCCACAAGGCGTAGTTGCCGCCAAAATTCGGGACGAGGAACGTCTGCAGGCCGAGCAGGTTGCCGACGAAGCTCGAGGCCGAGTAGTCATTGGACGGCGACAGATCGATCGCCCCGGGCTGCGCCACGCCGATGGCCAGGCCGACCAGGAGAATCAGCAACAGGGTCGGCAGCAGGACGGTCCACAGCCGGGTGACGCGGTCGATCGCGTAGTTGGCGAGGGCGCGCGGCTGGTGCAGGCGGTTCAACAGGCTGCCGCCGACGAGCCAGCCGCTGATCAGGAAGAACACCACCACCGCCTGGTGGGCGAAGCCGGTCACGAAGGCGAATACCTGGTAAGCGAACGTCGGGTCTTGCAGTGAGCGCAGGCCGGGATAGATTTCGGAGCGCAGGTGGCCAGCGGCGACCTCGAGCGCTGCGATGCCGCGCAGCAGCGAGAGCGCCAGCGATTGCATGGGATGGTCGTGCAGGTTGGATTGGTTCCGACAGCGGATCGTGGGAAGCGAGAGGGACGGCATGGTGAAGCTCCTTTCTGCGTGAGTTAGCAGGCATCCCAGGGATAGGGATGGCTATTGCCCGACAGCGCCAGGGCCACCAGGATCATCCAGTAACCGACGTGCGCGAATTCCATCAGCCAGGCGCCGACCGCGAATACCGGCAGCGACCACCAGATCGCCGGCAGCAGCCGAGCCCGCTCCAGGTCGCCCGACCAGGCTGCGCCAAGCAGGCTGACGGCGGCGCCCAGCACCCAGCCGCTGAACGCCTCGGCGGCCGTATGCTCGCCGGTCGCCACCAGCATGCCTGCGAAGGCCATGCCCAGCAGCAGGCCGAGCGCCAGGCCCAGCCGCGCCGCCAGCTGGCCCCGGTGCAACAGCAGCACCCAGGCCGCAAATGGATACAGCGCCCCGACCAGCGTGGCGTGGCCGCTGATCGCCTTGAACTCGAGCATGGAGAAATCGGTGCCCCAGCCCAGGTGCGCGATCTTGGTGCCGCCGACCAGCGCCACCGCCGCGCCGAAACACGCCCCCCAGCGCAGCGCCGTGCGCCAGGCCCCGGCGGCCAGCAGCCAGGCCGCCAGCGCCGCTCCCAGCGGCAGCGCGACATCGAGGTCGCCCAGGTGCAGGACGCGCAGCATCGCTCGACCATCCATGTGGTGCTCAGCGAACGATCGCGGCCAGGGTGCGCAGGATGATCTTCACGTCGATCCAGAACGTGCGTTCGCGCACATAACGCACGTAGTAGTGCAGCTTGGCCGGCAGCACGGTGTCGATATAGGCGCGCTCCGGGTCGCCCGCGCGCGCCAGCACCGCGTTCTCGTCCTTGTACAGGATCGAGGCCCAGTCGGTGATGCCAGGCGCGACCGACAGCACGATGCGGCGCAGCGGCTCGGGATAGTGGGCCACGTAGCACGGCACTTCGGGCCGCGGTCCGACCAGGCTCATGCTTCCATTGACGACGTTGAACAGCTGCGGCAGCTCGTCCAGCTTGTAGCGGCGCAGCACGGCGCCGGCGTGGGTGATGCGCGGGTCGGCGCCGACCGTGAGCGCCAAGCCGCCGTCGAGTCGCTGGTGCATGGTACGGAATTTGTAGATCGTAAACAGCGCGCCGCCGCGCCCGACGCGCTGCTGGCGGTACAGCACCGGGCCCGGCGAATCCCATTTGATCCACAAGGCGATCGCAAGCAGCAACGGCGACAGCAACAGCAATCCCGCCAGCGACGCCGCCAGGTCGAACAGGCGCTTGCTCATGACAGCAGTCCGTGCAGCGCCGCGATTACCCGCTCCTGGTCGGCGTCGCTCATGCGGGTATATAGCGGCAGGGACAGCATCGCCCCGAAGGCTGCCTCGGCGACCGGGAAGTCGGCGGGGCGCAGGCCGCAGCTGTCGCGCCAGTAGGGCTGGCGGTGCAGCGGGATGAAGTGAACGCTGGTGCCGATGCCGCGCTCGGCCAGCCTGGCGATCAGCGCATCGCGTGCACCGTGCGCCGTGCTTTGGCCGAGCGCGCCATCCTGCGCCGCGCGGTCCAGGCGCACCACGTACAGGTGCCAGGCGTGGGTGGAGCCGGAACCCGGCGCCGGGCGCGCCGGCAGGATCAGGGGCAGCCCGGCCAGCGCCGCGTCGTAGCGCTCGGCCAGTGCGGTGCGGCGCTGCTGGAAGCGGTCGATCTTGCGCAGCTGCTCGATGCCGATCGCGGACGCGATATCGGTCAGGTTGTACTTGAAGCCGGCGGCGACCACCTCGTAATACCACGATGGGGTGCGCGCGGTATAGCGGTCGAAGGCGTCGCGGCTGATGCCATGCAGGCGCATGCAGCGGATCCGTTCGGCCAGGCGCGGGTCGCGCGTGACGACCATGCCGCCCTCGCCGGTGGTCATGGTCTTGTTGGCATAGAAGCTGAACACCGTCACGTCGCTGTCGAGCGTGCCCACCAGCCGGCTGCGGTGGCGCGTGGGAAAGGCATGGGCCGCATCCTCGATGACGCGCAGGCCGTGGCGGCGCGCGAGATGGCCGATGGCGTCCATGTCGGCGGCCATCCCGGCGAAGTGCACGGGGACGATGGCGCGCGTGCGCGGCGTGATCGCGGCGGCCACCGCGGCCGGGTCCAGGTTGAGGGTGTACGGGTCGGCATCGACGAACACCGGCCGGGCGCCGAGGTAGCGCACGACTTCGGCGCTCGCGGTGAAGGTCAGGGTCGGCACGATGACTTCGTCGTCCGGCTTGACGCCGGCCGCCTCCAGCGCCAGATGCAGGCCGGCGGTGGCGGAATTGACGGCGATCGCCTCGACCTCGCCGCCGAGGTAGTCGCGAAAGGCCGTTTCGAAGCGCCGCGTGACGGGGCCGGTGGTGACCCAGCCCGAGCGCAGGCAGGCTTCGACCGCGCGGATCTCTTCTTCGCCGATGTCGGGCAGGGCGAAGGGCAGGAAGGACTCGGCAGAGGCAGCGGCGGCAGGGGGAGGAGCGGAATCGGATGCGGTCCGGTCAGGCATGGTGGGTCTCCTGTGCGAGTACGGCGAGGAAGCGGCGGGCCAGGACCGGATAGCTCAGGTGGTCCAGCACGTGGCGGCGGCCGCGCTCGCCCAGCGCCCGGCGGGTGTGTGGATCGAGCGCCATCAGGCGCGCCAGTCCCTCGGCCAGGGCGGACGGATCGTCGGGCGCCACGCTGATGCCGCAGCCGGTTTCGGCCACCGGATCGTTGCCGGCCTCGACCGCATGCAGGACCGGGCAGCCTGCCATCATGTAGTCGAGAAGCTTGTTGGGCGCGATGCCGAAGCGGTACAGAGGCTGGCGCCGCCACCCGAGGAAGGCGATGTCGAAGCGCGCCAGCAGGGCCGGGATGGCGCGCTTCGGGACCGGATCGGCGAAGTGGACGTGATCGAGCCCGAGCGCGCGCGCCTGGCGCCGCAGCCGGTCCTTCTCGGGCCCGGCGCCGACCAGAACGAAGGAAAGCGGCCGCTGGCGCAGCAGGTGGGCGGCGTCGAGCAAGGTGTCGAGCGCATTGGCCAGGCCGTGGCTGCCGGCATAGCCGACGATCAATCGTCCCGCGGCGCGCAGGCGGTCGAGGAGAGCAAGGACGGGGACCGCGGCGGGCGGCAACGTGTCCGATCCGTGGCATGGCGCGTCCGCTTGTGGCGGCAGGGAGCTGGTGGCCGGCCATTCGTCCGGATCGATGCCGTTCGGGATCAGGTGCAGCTTGTGCGGCGCCATGCCGCGCGCCTCCAGGTGCTGGCGCACCCGGGGCAGGATCGAGACGATGGCGTCGGCGTGGCGGCAGGCATGGTTCTCGGCCGCCTGGAGCAACATGATGAAGGGATGGTGGCGCGAATGTCCGCCAAGTTCCATCGGCGACAGCGGCCACAGGTCGTGCACCTCATGCAGCAGGCGCGCTCCCGCCAGGCGGGCGATCCGGTGCGCCGGCCAGATGTCGAGCGGATAGGTGCTGGAGGCGATCACGGCTTGCGGCGCGACGGTCCGCGCCAGGCGCGGCGCCTCGCGCCACAGGCGCGCCACGAAGGCCAGCATATTGCGCACGCGGCCGGCGCCATTGCCGGCGTAGTCAGGGGTGCGCAGCCAGGTGTAGTGGATGCCGTCGATGTCCTCGTTGAGGCGGCTGCGGCCGGCCATGGCGGGGCCCTGGCGGCGCAGGTGCGAATGCGAGGCGGCCACGATCTGCACCCGGTGCCCGGCGCGGACCCATTCGCGCGCCAGGTAATAGGGGCGGTACTCCATCCCGTGATGGACCGAGCCGGCGTAGTGGTTGATGAGCAGGATGTTCATAGTCGTCATGGGCGTCATCTGCTTCAGATGCGCCAAGCCATTTCCTCGACCAGCCGCCGCCAGTTGCAGCGGGTATTCTCGATCCAGTTGGTTTCCCATTGCACCGGGTGGGTGAGCATGCAGATGCGGTCGTAATGGCCGAGGGCGGCGAAGGGCGACATCGGCGTGTAGTAGACGGGATGCTTGCGGTCGCTGATGTACAGGTCGAAGCCGCGCAGCAATTCGGCGTCGTAGGATTCGCACTCGATGCCGCAGCGGGTGCGCAGCGCGCGGTCACGCAGCAGCTCGTGGTTGATCACGTTCAGGCGGCGGTTGGCGAAGTCGCCATGGCTGGCCACGGTGGCCAGCGGCGCGCCCAGGCGCGCAGCGATCTGGGCAATATTGCGTGCAAACAGCTCGCGGATCTCGGGAAAGCGCAGGCGCAGCTCGTCGCCCTTGCGGATGCGGTGGCGCTTGGCGAAATCGGCGACTTCCTCGTAGTGGTAGCTGGCTTCGCTGCCGGCCGCTTCGATCTCGCGCATGAAGCCGTAGTCGAGGGTGCACAGGCGGAAGTAATAGCTGGCGCGGACCCCGTGCCGCGCCTCCAGCGCGAACATCTTCTTTGCCGTGCGCAGGTCGCTGTCGATGTCGTGGCGATGCACCAGCGTCTTGCGCGGCGCCTCCTGGTGGTTCAGGTTGCGGAAGAAGCTGCGCACCGATATCTGTGCGTAACCGGCGTCGTTCGCCGCCTGCAGCAGCGCTGCGTATTCGCCGAGCCGGCTGGGCATCAGGTAGTCGGCATATACCCGGTTGAAGAAAGTCTTCATTGCAGTGAATACTGCGCACGGTAGGGCTGGAAGCCCAGGATGGTCTTGAACGTCTTGAGCCCGGGCTGGGCGCCGAAGAAGGTGTCGTACATGACGTAGCGCACCTGCCGTTCGTCGATCAGGCGGCTGATGGCTTCCACCAGCAGCAGGTGCATGATGCCGTCGTTATTGCGATAGCCCAGCATTTGCGAAAAGGCGGCGAAATTGCCGTAAATGCCCAGGCTCGCATAGGCGACCAGTTTCCCTTGCGGATCGAGAATGCCGTGATGACGGAAATGCGGCAGCGTGTCGAATGCCTCGCATTTTTCGGTATATTTAGCGTCCATCGGCCGGCCTTGCCGCGTATCGAGCGAGGTATTGATGGCATGGATGTCGTCGATATAGTCGTTGCGGTCGATGTCGACGAAACGGTAGCCGCGGTTGCGCGCCCGTTTCGCGTGATAGCCGCCATGGTTTTTCGCCTTGATCTGCTCGTGGTAGGCATGGCGGTCGGCAAAGCGCGACAGGTCGATCAGCGCCGCGCCGACGGTCTTGGCGCGAATGATGCGAAAACGCGGATGCGGCCGGGTAAAGGCGCGGTAGGTCGTGCGGATATCCGCCGGATCGATATACTCGTGAAAGCAGAGTTTCGCTACCGGCAAATTAATGGCTTGAATAAATGTATTGTAGTGTTGCAAGAACATATTCTCACCTGTCTGTCTGCATTACACGATAAGGTTGATTGCCGCGCGATTCCTTGAAGCCGCTTAAATAATGGGCGCTGGGCGGCATGAATTTATTTCTGCGATTTCATTTATTTCTCTATGTTGATTTCTGCCAGCTAGGTCAGCGCCAGGCGGTGCGCCAATGGATTCCGGGTCAGGTCGGCATAAAACCGCACCAGCTTCTGCGCCTCGTTTTTCCAGTTGTACGTCTGCTCGACAGCACGCCGGCCATTCGCGCCCATGCGCCGGGCCAGCTGCGGATCCTGCGCCAGGCGGTCGATGGCGGCGGCAATCGCGGCCGGATCCCGCGGGTCGACGCACAGGCCGCAATCGCTGGCCTCTACGATCGCGCGCCAGCGGGGAAAATCCGACGCGATCACGGGAATTCCGGCCGCCATGTATTCGAACATCTTGACCGGCAGCGCATCGCGGTAGCTCGCGGTCGGCAGCAGGGTGACCAGGCCGGCGAACGCGCTCTCCATGACCCGGGCCACGCCGGCGCGGTCGAGGTGGCCGAGCGCGCGGATCCGGGTCCAGCCCGGCAGCAGCGCCATGTCGCGCGCGAGCGCCGGGTCGGCGAAGCTGCCGGCCAGGGCCAGCCGTACCGGGGTGCGCAGCAGGGCGCAGGCCTGCACCATCTCGCGGATGCCGCGGATCGCCGAGATGCTGCCGACGTAGCAGATCTCGGTGCGCGCGTCCCAGCTGCGCTCGGGAGGAAATTCCTCGGGCAGCGGAAAATTGGCAACGTCGACCGTCCGTGGATTGCAGCGCGCCAGCCGCTCGCGGATGTGGGGCGTGGCGGCCAGCAGGCCGTCGAGGCGGGTGCAGGCGTAGCGCTCATAGCGCGCGTACAGGCCCGCGATCACGCGGGCGACGCCCGGCGCCAGATAGGGCTTGTCGAGCAGCTGGGTCGGCACGTCTTCGTGGGCGTCGAACACGACGCGCATGCCGGCGCGCCGCAGGCGCAGGCCGGCCGGGAGCAGTTCCGGGTCGTGCAACTGGTAGGCATCGGCATCGAACGCCAGTGCGCGCGCGGCGACCCGGCGCGTGGTCCACAGCATGCGGTCCAAGCGCTCCACGAGGGCGCTTGGACGGCGCCCCGCAAGGGCGCCTGGACGGCGCCCTTGCGGGGCGTGCGCGCGTTTCCCGGCGTCGACGATCCGAACGCCGTCGCGCAGCTCGTCGCCGAGGCCGTCGGCCACCACCAGGATCACTTCATGACCGTGGCTGGCCAGCGTGCGGCATTGCTTGACGAAGATCCGGGTGTCGTAGCGCGGATGCGCCGAGGTCATGTGGACGATGCGCGGCATGTTTCCTCTCGTAGGCATAGCGGCTGCAGGCGCCGAGGGTGGCGCTGAGCAGCATGTCGGTGAAGTAATGGGACGACAGCAGCAACAGGATGGTCACGCAGGCGAAAGCGAAGGCCAGCAGGAACAGCGGGCGCCGGCGCGCGGCGAAGTACTCATGGAAGAACATCGGCGTGATCGGGACGATGGCAAGCGCCGCCAGGTAGAGCATGCCGAACAGGCCGAGGTCGACCCAGGCCGACAGCACGTTGTGCGAGTAATGGCCGGGCGCGTAGCTGCCATAGTCGCCCAGGATCGGATGCGCGGCGATCGATTGCACCGCATGCACGGTCAGCTGCTGGCGCTTGTTGGCCGAGGTCGAGTGCGAGAGATCGAACAGTTCGAGGATGCGGTTCGAGGGCAGGGAAGCCAGGATCTGGTCGAGGTAGAGACCGATGGCGGCGGCGATGCACACGCTGGCCAGCACGAAGTACAGCTTGTGGCGCGAATAATAGAATTCGATCAGGGGAATCGCGAACAGCAGGGCCACGAATTCGCTGCGCGCGGTGTTGACGAACAGGGTGGCCGCGCCCACGGCATGCAAGGCCAGGCGCAGCGGCAGGTTGCGCGTGAACGTGGCCACCGCGAGGTAGGTAAACAGATAGGAGCGCGAGAAACCCTGGTAGGTGGCGAGAGAATCGGTATCCTTGGCGATGCCGAGCGCGCCGAGGTAGAACACGCCGTCGACCGAATACGAGAACACGATGGTCGACATCCCGGCCAGGCTGAGCAGGCCGACGACGCGGAACCTCCGGCTGTCGAAGTCGATGAAGCTGAACTGGAAGTAGACCAGCACCATGAACAGGATGGCGAGCATGTGGTAGGTCACGATGGCGCGGTTGGCGCCGGCCGCCGCGTTGACGACCACCACGCCGACGAAATACGCGAAGAAGACGCCGTAATGGATGTCGACCAGGGTCAGGCGCTGGGCATCGCGCCGCATGCGGCCAAGGTAGACCAGGCACATCGGGCCGGCAAAGGCCAGCGCCACCGGGCCGAAGTAACCGCCCAGGAAGGCGCCGGTGGCGCCGGTGCCGACCAGGGTGTGGTAGAAGAAGAAGCCCGGGAACAACATGAAGAAGCAGGCGATCATCAGCCACTGCTCGCGCTGGGCGCGCGCCGCGCCGCCGGGCCGGGTAGGCCCGCCCTGCAGCGCCCGCTGCCAGGCATCGGGCGCGCTGTCGGCATCCAGGGCCGTGGGGGCAGCTTGATGCGGCGTGGGCAAGGGATTCATGCGGTGGCCAGCCCGTTGCGCGAGCAGTTCCATGACATGTGCAGGTAGACCAGATAGAGGCAGGAATAGCCGATCACGTACCACAGCACGTTCTCGTGCATGCTGCCCGGCAGCAGAAAGGCGCCGAGGGTGGTGGCGAACAGCGTTACCTGCCACAGCAGGTCGGCCTTCTGGCGGCCCGCCACGAAGAACACATAGCTCAGCGGACTGGCGACGAAGTTCAGCAGGAACAGCGGCGCCATCAACTGGGCCAGCTCGCCGGCCTCGCGCCAGGAGGGACCGAACACGGTGGCGAACAGGGTCGGGGCGAAGGCTATCAGCAGCAGCGCCGGCCCGATGCCCATCACCAGCAGCGCCTTGAAGGTGTGGCGGTAGCTGCGGCTGCAATGGCCGTGCTCGCGGAATTCGAGCACCGATTCGCGCTTGAAGACTTCGAGCACCGAGGCCGCCAGCAGCGATATCGGCGCCGACAGCACGCGCTGGGTCAGCGCGTACAGGCCGGCGGCCAGCGCGCCGTGGCGCATGCCGATCAGGAACAGCGGCAACTGGCTGACGGCGCCATTGAGCAGGTTCGACGGCAGCGAGTAGCGCCAGAAGGCCTGGTGGCGCCGCAGGTAGGCGCGTTGCTCGGGGTCGGGCAGGCAGGCGATGGGCGCACGCGGCGGACGCAGCAGGCGGCGCGCATACAGGTAGCCGGCCAGCAGGCCGCACAGGTGGCCTGCGATCAGGCCGGTCCCTTTCATGCCGGCGTACAGCAGCGCGAGCTGGGTCAGGACGATGACGGCGGCCGCCACCACCTTGGCGCGCGCCGCCTTGCCGAAGGCATTGTGTGAGGTGGCATAGGCGAGCGTCGTTTGCATGCAGGCGATGAGCCAGGCTCCGGCGCCGATGGTGAGCAGGGCCGCCCATGGCAGTTGCAGGGTCGGCGCGAAGCCGGCCAGTCGCGCCGTGATGGCAATCAGGGTCAGCAGCAATGCGGCGATGGTGGCGCTGTAGAACACGACCCGGAAGCAGGTGCGCTGGTGTCGCTCTTCGTGGTCGAGGATCATCGCCGCCTCCATGCGCAGGGTGGCGCCGATCGCCGACAGCGTGATCACGCCGAGCCAGACGCTGTAGGCGCCCAGCTCTTGCGGCGTGCACATGCGCGTCAGCAGCGGCGCCGCCAGCAGCGGCAGGGCTTGAGCGCCGAGGGCGCCACCGAGGACGGTGGCGACGTGGCGCCAGAATGGCGGCAGTTGCCTCATGAAGCGGTGGCCGGCGTGGCGCTCGCTGCGCTGGTCGATTCCGGGGAGGCGGCCGCAGCAGAGACGGGCACAGTCGAGGCGGGCGCAGCCGAGGCGGGCGCCGCCGCGTCCGTTGCCACGGCCGGCATGGCGCTGCGCGTCTGGCGGCAGGCGTCGAGCAAGGCCCCTGCCACCCGCTGCACGCCGGCATTGTCGAGGAACGGCCCCATCGGCAGGCTCAGGACGCGCCGGGCCAGGCCTTCGGCCACCGGATAGGCGTCCGGCGCCAGGTGGGCGTAGGCGGCCTGGCGGTGGATCGGCACCGGGTAGTGGACGGCGGTCGGGATGCCGGCGGCGGCAAGCTCCGCGCGCACCCGCTCGCGATCGTCGACCAGCACCGTGTACTGGGCATGGACGCTGCTGCGGTCGTTGCGCACGGCGAGGATGGGAACATGGTGGCGCAACAGCGCGTCGTACTCGGCCGCGGCGCGCTGGCGCTGCCCGATTTCCCAGTCGAAGCGTTCGAGCTTGGCCAGCACCACGGCGCACTGCAGGGTGTCCATGCGTCCGCCCACGCCCAGCCGGGTGTGCACGTAGCGGTGCGACTGGCCGTGGACGCGGATTTCGCGCATCGCCTGGGCCAGGGCGTCGTCATCGGTGAACAGGGCGCCGCCGTCGCCATAGCAGCCCAGCGGCTTGCTGGGGAAGAAACTGGTGCAGCCGATCGTGGACAAGTGGCAGCTCTGGCGGCCGCGGTAGGTGGCGCCGAAGCTCTGGGCGGCGTCCTCGACGACGGCGATGCCATAGGGTTCGGCGATGGCATTGATGGCGTCCATGTCGGCCGGCTGGCCGTACAGCGAGACCGGGATGATGGCGCGCGTGCGCGGCGTGATGCGCTCGGCGATCAGGCGCGCGTCGATGTTGCCGGTGGCGGCATCGACGTCGACGAACACCGGGGTGGCGCCCACCAGCATCACGGCTTCGGCGGTGGCGATGAAGGAGAATGGGGTGGTGATCACTTCGTCGCCGGCCTTGATGCCGAGCGCCATCATGGCGATGATGAGCGCCTCGGTGCCCGACGCCACGGTGATGCAGTGGCGCGCGCCGGTGCGCTGCGCCAGGCGCGCCTCGAGCTCGGCCACCTCGGGGCCGAGGATGTATTGTCCGTGGTCGAGGACGGCCTGGATGCGGCCGTTGATCAGCTCGCGCGAGGCGAGGTATTGGGATTTCAGGTCGATGAAGTCCATGGTTTATCCTCGTGCGGTGCCTGGGTTCGGGGCGCTGCCGATTGCGGCGGTCGCGGCGTGTGCGATGCCGTCGCCTGCTTCGGCGCCGCAATCGCCTTCGGTCTCGGCCGGGCCCCGCCCGTCGTCCGCGCCGAACGGGCTGTCGGCCGGGCGGCAGGCGCCGTCCTGCAGCACATAGGGCTCGCCGGTATGCGGGCAGCGGGCTTCGCCATTGCCGGTCAGCGGCAGGGCCAGGCGCTCGCCGGTGCGGCTGATCCAGCCGATCTGGCGCGCCGGCACGCCCGCCACCAGCGCATGCGGCGCGACGTCGCGATTGACCACGGCGCCGGCGGCAACGAAGGCGTACTGGCCGATCGTCACGCCGCACACGATGGTGGCATTGGCGCCGATGGTGGCCCCGCGCCGCACCAGGGTGCGCCGGTACGCGTGCTTGCGCGGCACCGCTGCGCGCGGGTTGTAGACGTTGGTAAACACCATGCTGGGACCGCAGAAGACGTCGTCCTCGAGGGTTACGGCATCGTAGATCGAGACGTTGTTCTGGATCTTGACGCCGTTGCCGATCCGGACGTCGTTGCCGACGAAGACGTTCTGGCCCAGCGAGCAGGCGGCGCCGATGCGTGCGCCGGCGCAGACGTGGGCGAAGTGCCAGACATGGGTATCGTCGCCGAGCCGGGCGCCGCGGTCGACGATCGCGCTGGAATGGATGATGACGGCCATGGTCAGTACTCCAGCGGCAGGGCGACGCGGCGGCCGTCGCGCGCCGAGCGGTAGGCGGCGACCAGCACCTCGAGCGACTTCAGGCCCTCGCGACCGTCGGTCTCGGGCTCGGCTTCGCCGCGCAGCACGCGGATCACGTTGTCGTAGTAGAGCGGATGGCCGAAGCCATACACCGAGGTGGTCTGGTAGCTGGCCTCGGCCACCAGGGCGTCGTCGGGATCGGCTTGCGCGAATTCCCATTGCTGGACTTCGTTGACGGCGACGCCGCCGATGCGCACGGTGCCATGTTCGCCGAGGATGGTGATCGAGCCTTCGAGATTGCGCGGCCAGGTCAGCATGGTGACGTTCATCGAGCCCAGCGCGCCGTTGCGCCAGCGCAGGCTCATCACGCCGGTATCCTCGACCTCGATGTCGCGCGCCAGGGTGGCGGTATAGGCTTGCAGGCTTTCGATCGGGCCGACGATCCATTCGAGCAGGTCGACGTAGTGGCTGGCCTGGTTCATGAAGGCGCCGCCGTCGAATTCCCAGGTGCCGCGCCAGCCGGCGCTGCGGTAGTACTCGTCGGGGCGGGTCCAGAAGACATTAAGGTTGACCATGTAGATGCGGCCGAAGCGCTTTTTCTCGACCGCGCGCTTGAGCAGTTGCAGGGTGGCGTTGCGGCGGTTCTGCTTGACCACGAACAGCCGCACCCCGGCCTCGTCGGCGGCGGCGACCATGCGCTTGCCGTCTTCCCAGCGCGTGGCCATCGGCTTTTCGGTGATCACGTGGCGGCCGGCCGCGGCGATGCGGATCGCCTGGGCCGGGTGCAGGCCGGACGGGGTGGCGAGCACGAAGGCGTCGGCGTCGAGCTCGGCCAGCATGCGCTCGAGGCTGGCATATGGGAGGGCGCCGGTGATGCCGGCGGCTTCTTCGCGCACGAGCGGGTCGATGTCGCATACGCCGGCCAGCTCGCAGCGGTCGGCGTGCTCGCGCATGGCGGCCATGTGGTTGCGGGCGATGCGGCCGCAGCCGACCAGGGCAAAGCGGATCTTGCGGTCGAGGATGGGAGGAGGGTAGTGGCGCATGCAGGCTCCGGGCGTGACGGTGGGCTTCGATGGGTGGGATGGACGGGTCGGATCGACAGGCGGGCCGACTCGCTCAGGCCTGTACCACGTTCGGCAACCGGTTCGGGTATACGCCGCGGGTGTCCACGATCAGGTTGGCGTATTGGCGCACCAGGTCGTAGTCGAAAGCGCTGTGGCTGGTGGCCAGTAGCACCACGTCATAGGACGCGAGCGAAGAAGGGTTCAGGGGCACGCTCGACAGTTCGAAGTGGTGCTCGCGCATGCGCGGAAAGACCGGGACGTGCGGGTCGGAATAGTCGACCGTGGCGCCGCGCGCGCGCAACAGCTCCATCAGCACCACCGAGGGCGACTCGCGCATGTCGTCGACGTCTTTCTTGTAGGAGATGCCCAGCACCAGGATGCGGCTGCCCATCACCGCGCGGCCGCGCTCGTTGAGGGCGTCGGCGACCTTGCCGACCACCCAGCCCGGCATGTCGCTGTTGATCTCGCCGGCCAGTTCGATGAAGCGGGTGTGCAGGCCATACTGGCGCGCCTTCCAGGTGAGATAGAAGGGATCGATCGGAATGCAATGCCCGCCCAGGCCGGGGCCGGGGTAATACGGGGTGAAGCCGAACGGCTTGGTGGCGGCCGCGCGGATCACCTCGTGGATGTCGATGCCCATGCGGTCGGCGATGATCTTCATCTCGTTGACCAGGCCGATGTTGACCGCGCGGTGGATGTTCTCGAGCAGCTTGGTCAATTCGGCCGCGCGGGTCGAGCTGACCGGCACCACCGTGTCGATGGCGGCGCGGTACAGGGCCAGGCCGGCTTCCAGGCAGGCATTGGTGGAGCCGCCGCATACCTTGGGGATGGTGCGGGTATGGAAGTCGGGATTGCCCGGGTCTTCGCGTTCGGGCGAGAATACGAGGAA
Organism: Massilia sp. UYP34; assembly: GCF_056279385.1. Taxonomy (NCBI): domain Bacteria; kingdom Pseudomonadati; phylum Pseudomonadota; class Betaproteobacteria; order Burkholderiales; family Oxalobacteraceae; genus Massilia; species Massilia sp. UYP34. The sequence continues at coordinate 32,637 of NZ_JBWBRF010000021.1, forward strand.
TACGTCGTGGCCGACGCGCAGGCCGCGCGACTCCAGGCGCGGGCGCAGCTCTTCCTCGGTGGTGCCGGGATAGGTGGTGCTCTCGAGCGACAGCAGCTGGCCGGGCCGCATGTGCGGCAGCAGGGATTCGACGGTCCCGATCACGAACGACAGGTCGGGTTCGCGGTAGGCGGTGAGCGGGGTGGGAACGCAGATCACCAGGGCGTCGGCCTCGCTCGCGCGCGCGAAGTCGGTGCTGGCCGCGAAGCCGGCGGCGCGCGCCGCCTCGATCGCGGGGGCGCCGATGTGCGCGATATAGCTGCCGCCGCGATTGAGCTGCGCGACCTTGTCGGCGTCGACGTCGATCCCGAGGACGCGGAAGCCCTCGGCGGCGTAGCGCAGCGCCAGCGGCAGGCCGACGTAGCCGAGCCCGATGATGCCGATCACGGCATGACGGTCGCGCAGCCGGGCCAGCAGCTGCTCCAGGTGAACTGATTGGTTCTCGTCTCGCATGGGTTTCCTCGACAGTAACGGTATGACAGCGGGTATGACAGCGGATATGACAGAAGCTATGACGGCGGCTCTGACAGCAACGATCTGACGGCGGCGGCGCGGAGCGGCGGCGCTGGCAGCCCCTAGATCCGGAACGGCACGAACCTGCGAATCAGGCCGGCAGGCGCGGGCTCCTCGACCGGCGCCTGTGGCGCCGGCGCCGGCGTCGAGGGCAGGTATTCGGACACGATGGCCTTGACCATCGACTCGATCGGGCCGCGTTCGTGGGTTTCGCAGGCCATCATGAGACAGGTGATGCAGGTCTCGAGCACATTGGGCTGCAGCGCGTTTTCCTTCATGCGCATGATGCGCGGGTGCTCGCTCGGGAAGACGGTGCCGTCGGTGAGCAGTTCTTCGTGCAGTTTTTCGCCCGGGAACAGGCCGATGAACTGGATCTCGATGTCGCCGCGCGGCTGCTGGGGCGTGCGCTCGGTGAGGCCGTGCATGGCGATCATGGTGCGCGCCAGATCGACGATGCGCACCGGCTCGCCCATGTCGAGCACGAACACGTCGCCGCCCTTGGCCATGGCGCCGGCCTGGATCACCAGCTGGGCCGCCTCGGGGATGAGCATGAAGTAGCGCGACACTTCGGGATGGGTGATCGTCACCGGTCCGCCGCGCGTGATCTGGCGCTGGAACAGGGGAATCACGGACCCCGAGGAGCCCAGCACATTGCCGAAGCGGACCATGCAGAACGTCGTGCCCGTCCTGCCCGCGCCCTGGGCCGGGCCAGGGCGGGCGCCGTCGCCCGCTGCGCCGCCACCGGCCGCGCGGGCGGCGGCGGCCTGGAAGATCAGCTCGGCGATGCGCTTGCTGGCGCCCATGATATTGGTCGGCCGCACCGCCTTGTCGCTGGAGATCAGCACGCAGGTCTGGACGCCGTGGCGCGCCGCGCCGGCGGCGATGATCTGGGCCCCCAGCACATTGTTGCGCAGGCCTTCGACGATATTGGTCTCGACCAGGGGCACGTGCTTGTAGGCGGCGGCATGGTAGATCGTGTCGATGCCGCCGGCGGCCAGCACGCGCTCGACCAGGTCGGCATTGCAGACCGAGCCCAGGTGGGCGTGGATGGGCAGGTCGGGAAAACGCGCCGCCAGCTCTTGCCGGATGGTGTACAGGGCATACTCGGAATGGTCGATCAGGTGCAGGCGCGCCGGGCTCAGGGTGACGATCTGGCGGCACAGCTCGCTGCCGATGGAACCGCCGGCGCCCGTCACCAGCACCCCTTTTCCACGCACGCAGCGTGCGAACAGGTCGAGCCGCGGCGGCACTGGCGGGCGGCCGAGCAGGTCTTCGAACTTGATTTCGCGGATGGCGTCGCGCAGGACCGACTTGTCGCTGGCCTTGTCGTCGGCCAGGTCGACCAGCCGGGTGAGAATCCTGGTGGGCACCCCGGCCTGGCCCAGGCGCTGCATCAACTCGCGCAGGCGTTCGGGCGCGGCGGAGGGCAGGGCGATGACGATGGTGCGGATGCCGAGCGCCGCGCCGAGCTCGACCAGGCGCGAGGTGTGGAACACGCGCAGGCCGGCCACCGTGCGCTCGTTGAGCGCGCGCTTGTCGTCGAAGAAGCACAGCGGGCGGTATTCGTCACCGTCGCGCATGGTCTGGGCCAGGCGGGCGCCGGCCTCGCCGGCGCCGTAGATGGCGACCGCCAGCGCATTGTCGGCGCAGGGGCCGCGCTTGCTGCGCAGCAGCTTGCGCACGCCGATGCGTGATATGACGACATAAGAAAAGGCGATGAACCAATATATCGCCAGCGCGCTGCGCGGGAATCGCGCCTCATTGAGGAATACCAAAGTAAGATAGGCACATAATACGGCAATGGCCAATGAGAGGCCGGTAAGGGTCAGCAGACGATGGTCGATAAAGCGGATGACGGCGCGGTATAAATCGGATAGCCAGAAAGCCGCTATCGTCAGCACGGCGACCAGTAAATAAGAGCCGGGACCAAATTGTTTTGCAAGATGTAAATCGCCACCACGCAATATCATTGCGATTAAAAAACACAGCGGAAGCGCAACCAGGTCGACCGCGACGGCCAGGGCGGCCTTCGTAGTGCGATGCATCGAGACGACTCTTGCGCAAAGCTGATGAGACAGCGTGGGACGTTGAATTGACATGGCAGTCGGCTTCTCGCTGAAAGAGAACGACGTGCGGCTGCATTCACAATAATGGGTTACTGCACGACCAGGTAATCACATAAAACACTGCGATAAAATGCTGCGATAAAATCGCTACGATAACATGCCGCAATAAACATTCCGCGATGAATAGGCCGGTTTTGCCGATTGAGTTGGTGTCTATAAGATCATTATCTGCCTGCGATTGAATAACAGGTTTGAGGTCACTCAACAGCGATCAGGGATATAAAGCGCGAGCAGGGAGGTTGAGATAAAGAAGTGAATTTAAGAAATAGCCTTGGATAATAATTTCCGGCGGCTATTTATTTAATTCAGCGGGGAAGGCGGCAGCGGCGAATGCCGGCGGGAATGGCGGAAACAAATAGATGCGTTCCGGCCCGGCAGGCCGGAACGCTGTCGACGAGGTCGGGCGTCAGGCCGGGGGGCGGCCCGGACGCGGCTGCGGCGCCATCGGCGGCACCGTGATCCGTTCGTTCAGGCGCAGGAACTTGAAGCCGGCCAGCGCCTGGCCGGGCTTGCCCGCGCGCGCATTGCGTTCCTGGCGCTCGAGCGTGCGCCCGATATACGATGCGAACGTCTCTTCGCGCACCTGCGGTTCGGCCGAATGCAGGAAGCGGCGCTCGCCGTTCGGTCCCAGCACCACCAGGCCCACGTGCGAGGCCCAGTACTCGCCGTCGCGGGTCGAGATCACGTTCACGAAATCCCCTTCCTGCAACTGGCTGGCGATGGCCGCCACCTGTTCCTTCGGCACGTAGGCCTGGCGGCTGGTCTCGACCGGCAGGTCGCGCACCGTGTTGTGGCGGGTGCGCAGGAAGCGCGCGCGGTCGACCCGCATGTCGTAGGACGGGCCGCCCGGTCCGGCCAGATCAACGCTGACGTCGGTGACCAGCCAGCGGTTGGCCACGTTCCAGTCCATCTCGGTGTAGTGATTGCGCGTGGCCACGCCGATCACGCCGTCGCGGTAGCGGATCCGCTGCAGCATCCAGAAGAACTCTTCCCACGAGCCGGACAAAGCCATCGCGTAGGTGTGCTCGGCGAACACCACGCAATCGCTCTGCGCCAGGCTGTACAGAGGCAGGCTGTCGTGGAGCTCGTAGGGGAACTCGCCCAGCAGGTGCAGCGAGTAGGGCTGGCCGATGTTCTGGCGGCCGATCGCGGCGATGCGCCTCTTCAGGTCCGGCTCGGCGCCCTGCATGTGGGCGATGTACTGGCCGGCCTCGAACGGCGTCATCTGGTAGATCTGCTTTTGCAGCAGGGCCGACAGCGGGGTCGGCGGCGGGGGCGCGCCGGGGACGGGTTTGGTGGCGGGCGCGGTCGCGCATCCGGTCAGGACGGCGCTGGCAAGCAGCAGGCAGGCAAGGCGCATGGCGTTCATCAATGTGGGGGAAAAACGTCAAGCTAATCTGGTGCGCCCGGCTTGGGTAATGAAATTTCTTCGTCCATCCATAACCGCGCGGAGGGAGTCGATTGTGTACATTCCATTAAGTTATATAGAAGCAAACACAAGTGATTATTCACCGCTGAAATGAACATGAATACTCCGAGCATGGCAGCCTTCAGCCTGCCTTGAGCAATAACGATAGCACTATTCCCAGGAGAGAGAGCATGTTCAAGCAGAAGCCGCTCGCAGCGGCCGTATCGATGGCAGTCTGGAGCCTCGCAGCCCTGCCGGCCATGGCGCAGGAAGCCACCCCGGACGTGTCGATGCAGACCGTGGAGGTGACGGGCATCCGCGCGTCGCTGGCCAAATCCCTGTCGGTCAAGCGCGACGCCGCGGCCAACGTCGAGGTGATCACGGCCGAAGACGTGGGCAAGATGCCGGACAAGAACCTGGCCGACTCCCTGCAGCGGCTGGCCGGCGTGGCGGTGCGCACCGACTACGACGAAGCGGAAAAAGTGTCGATGCGCGGCACCAATCCGGACATGTCGCTGATCATCTTCAACGGCCATGCCGTCAGCAGCGCCGACTGGTACGTGGCCGACCAGGCCTCGAGCTCGCGTTCGACCAGCCTGTCGCTGATGCCCTCGCACGTGCTGCAACAGGCGGTCGTGTACAAGACCTCGCAGGCGAACATCGTCGACGGCGGCCTGGCCGGCACCATCAACGTCTCTACCAGGAAGCCCCTGGCGCAGAAGGAGCGCTTCTCGGGCGTGGTCAGCGTCGGCGCCAGCTACGCCGACCTGCCGGGCCGCTACGCGCCGGACATGAACGGGTCGGTCACCTGGAAAAACGAGGCGGGCACCTTCGGCGTGCTGGCCGCGCTGTTCGCGGAAAAACGCCACGTGCGGCGCGACTCGGTGTCGCGCTTCGCCTACGGCACCAACAGCGGCTGGGACGTGATCAACACCAGCACCATGAAGGGCATCACCGACCAGTCGCTGGCCGGCAGCGGCTATACCGCGGCCGACCTGAACGGCGTGCGACTGCCCGGTTCGATGAGCTCGGAATTCGTCGAGGGCGTGCGCGACCGCAAGGGCGGCATGCTGTCGCTGCAGTTCAAGCCGAACCGCGACCTGGACGTCACCATGACCGGTTTCCACTCCGCGATGGAAGCCAACAACCACGGCCGCCTGACCTCGAGCGCCATCTACTCCATGCTGCTCGGTAAGAACGCGCCACTGGGCGGCACCACCGCCGCCGCGGTCAACACCAGCCACAACGGCCAGCAGGTGTTCGCCCAGATCCGCAACCCGGTCATCGTCGACGAAACCACGGTCTACGGCCACCCGCTGAAGGTGCTGAAGGCCGCCGACATCGTCTTCGCCGACGGCGTCAGCCCCCAGTATGTCGGCAACTCGGAAGGCTTCTACCGCGACGGCGCCAAGGCCGAGAGTTCTTTCCTTGACCTGGATGCGAAGTACCGCGTCAACGACGACCTGACCGTCAAGACCCTGCTGTCGACCACCCGCGGCGTCGGCCAGACCCGGCTCGACCAGGGCCTGACCCTGGCGCGCTACGGCACCGGCATCTCGTACGCGCTGGGCGACCTGCACGACGCGCCCTTCGTCCAGTACCGCAACGCCGGCATCAACCAGCCCGGCCTGAACCCGGACGGCAGCGGCTACACCATCGTCGACCGCGCGGCGTCGGGCGTCAAGACCGTCGACAAGGAGTGGAGCGCGCAGTTCGACGCCGAATACCGCGTCGATCGCGGCTTCCTGCAGTCGCTGGCAAGCGGCGTGCGCTTCGCCGACCACAAGCGCACCAGCGGCCGCCGCGGCCCCGCCTTCCGCAACGGCATCACGCTCGACCCGGTCACCGGCCGCGTGGTCTCCAACACGCCGACGCCGCTCACCGGCTGGCAGGCATTCCCGGGCGACTTCGGCAAGGACCTCGACGGCCCGGCGGGCTGGGACAACACCGGCTTCACCTACACCCCGGAAGGCATCAAGGACTACATCGCCAGCAATACCAAAGTCACCAGCGACGCCTGGGAGCGCCGCGTGAACTCCGAGATCGACATGCAGGAACGCCAGAGCGCGGCCTACGTGATGGCCAACCTGGAAGCCGAGCGCTGGTCGGGCGACGTCGGCGTGCGCTTCACCCGCACCGAGGTCAAGGCGAACATCTCGACCCCGATTCCGTCCGGCGCCTGCCAGCGCGTCGCGCCGGGCCAGGCGCCGGTCACCTGCGCCGCGTATCCGGGCGCGATCACCGATGCCGGCGACGCCACCGCCTACTTCGACGGCATGCCGTTCAATCCCAATGCCGGCATCCTGTACTACAAGACGCCGACCAGGCGCACCTTCGACAACTGGCTGCCCAGCATGAACCTGCGCTACGACATGGGCAACGACATGCTGGCGCGCTTCGGCGTCAGCCGCACCATCGGCCGCCAGAACTACAACCTGCTGGGCAGCGGCTTCGGCACGCCGGGCTGCGACGCCAACGGCTGCCGCGTGACCGGTCCGAACCCGGACATGGAACCGCAAACCTCGGACAACATCGACCTGTCGTGGTCGTGGTATTTCGCGCCGCGTTCGATCGTGGCGGTGAGCGTGTTCCACTCGTCGATCGACGGCTATCCGAAGACCGGCGCGGTCGGCAGCGCCACCGTCGACCTGCTCGACCCGCGCGACCAGACCGTGAAGACCTTCTTCATCAATACGGCCTCGCAGCAGGGCGCGAAGATCAACGGCATCGAGCTGCAGTACGAGCAGCCGTTCGGCAAGACCAACTTCGGCTTCACCTCCAACGTCAGCCGCGCCAAGACCCGTGTGGACGACGGCCGCCCGATGGTGGGCGCGTCCGAGTGGACCGGCAACGTCGGCCTGTACTACGAGGACGACAAGCTGTCGACGCGCCTGGTGGCGAACTACCGCGGCGAGTACGTGAACAGCACCACGGCGCCGTCGCCGACCGCCAACAGCCAGGGTCTCTCGGTGATCAACGGTGTCGCGATGCCGACCGCCCCGACCTATGCCGACGCGGTGACCACGCTGGCGTTTTCCGCCAACTACTATTTCACCGATAACCTGGAACTCGCGTTCAGCGCGACCAACCTGACCAACGCCAAGCGCGCGCAGTACCGCTACAGCGAACAGGAGCAGCAGAAGCTGGACGTCAGCGGCCGCCAGTACTACCTGAACCTGCGCTACAAGTTCTGACCGGACAGGGCGCATGAAAAGGGAAGCTTCGGCTTCCCTTTTTTTTCGTGCGTGGCAGTCCCGCGCCCGCGCCCGATGGCGCGCCGCCACGAACCCGCTTCCTGGCCTGTCCGGCCGTATTGACGCGCGCAGTGTGCGTCACCTAACGGTGCAATGGCGCAGGTTTCGATAAGATGCACCTGTCTGAGTGAGGAACGCGCGATTCGCTTCGCTGCCATCCGAAACCTCAACAGGTTAGCCGGTCGCCTCGAGGATCGGCACCAATTTCAGGGCCCCGCCGGCACGCCGGCGCGGCCCGTAACGGAAGCGGAGGTTGCCATGTACGATGTCAAGCATCCACCCAAGCACCTGGTGCGCGCCTATCTCGAACGTCGCTCGCGCGACCCGAAACCGCCACCGGCCCCGGAAGAAATCCGGCGCCAGCTTGGATGGGACATGCTGATGCCGGCCGACCTCAAGTTGGCCACCAACCGTTCCTGAGCTTCATGATTCTTTCGCGTCCAGCGTTCCAGCAGGGACATGGCGCCCAGCCCCACCACAGGAGACATCCATGACCAGCAAGATCGGCAGCAAACACATTGCACAGCACCGCGGCAAGAAGGAACGCCTCGAGATCAAGCGCACCAACGTGGCGCGCGAAGCGGTGCGCCAGGCCGAGGCCCGCGCCAAGTACCGCAACCAGCCAAAAGGCCAGGCCCAGCGCGAACAGGCGCAGACGGCCGCCTGATCCACCCCATGCGCCGTACACGGCCCGCCTGCGAGGCGGGCTTTTTTACGTCCGTCCCATTCTGTCCGTCCGGCGCGGCCCGCCGCGATCGCTCGCCATTGGCCGCCTTTCATCCGCCATTGGCCGAATAGCGCTTTCGCGATTGCCCTCCGGTTTGCTATCGTGTCTCCAGTTCGATAACGAGAGGAGTGACGCAATGGAGTCCGATGATGGCTATCGCTGGCGCAAGCAGGTGCTGTGGGGCCTGCTGCTGATCGTGGTGGGCGCGGTGGTGCTGCTCGACCGCCTGCACTATATCGATGCCGAGGATTATTGGCACTACGCCCCGCTGCTGCTGGTCGTGGTCGGCATCGGCCAGACCATCGGTTACCCGAGCCCGAAGGAGTTCAGCAATGGCTTGTGGACCGTATTCACCGGCCTGTGGCTGTTCGCCGTGTTGGAAAATGCCTTCGGCCTGACCTTCCGCAACAGCTGGCCGCTGTTCATCCTGATGTGGGGCGTCAAGCTGGTGCTCGATCCATTCATCGCGCGCCGCTTCGCCAACAATCGTCGGAGCCGCCATGAAAAATGATCCGCATGCAAAAGGCGTGACGGGCCAGGTCGTGCTCGGCCTGCTCGTGATCGGGATGGGTCTGTTGTTCCTGCTCGATAACCTGGGCTTCCTGGACATGCACCGCGCCTTGTCGTTCTGGCCGATGTTGTTCGTCATCGTCGGCATCGTCAAGCTGTGCGACACCCGCACCCAGGGCGGCACGCTGCTCGGGGCCGCCCTGGTCGGCGTCGGCATCCTCCTGATGCTGGACCGGATGCACATCATCGACTTCAGCTGGGGCGCCGTCTGGCCGCTGGTCCTGATCGGCCTTGGCGGCGTCCTGGTGGCGAAGGCGGTGCGCGGCAAGCGCGCGCTGGAACACGGCGTGGCGGTGGTCGACGGCGCGCCGGCGGATGTGGGCGCGGGCGAAGTGCTGGACATCACCGCCATCCTGGGCGGCTACGAGCGCCGCGTCACGACCCAGAACTTTCGCGGCGGCGAGATCACGGCGGTGATGGGCGGCTGCGAACTCGATATGCGCGGCGCCTCGATCCAGGGCGAGGCGGTGATCAATGTGTTCGCGTTCTGGGGCGGCGTGACCATCAAGTGCCCGCCCGACTGGACGATCGTGTTGCATGGCACGCCGATCCTGGGCGGCTTCGAGGAAAAGACCATCGCGCCGCCGGACGACACCAAGCGGCTGGTCATCCGCGGTTACGCGATCATGGGTGGCGTGGAAATCCGCAACTGATGGGCGGCGGATTCTGGGCGCGGCGCGGCGCCGCGCTGTACCTGGCGGCCTGGCTGATGCTGGGGCTGATGCTGGCCGGGCTGCTGTCGGCCACCGGCGGCGCCGGCCCGGCGGCCAGCCTGCTGTTCGCGCTGCCGCTGGTGCTGGTCTACGGCGCCGTGTGCGGCTTCTCGGCCTATTACCTGTGCCGCGCCTATCCGCTGGCGCGCAAGTCGACGCCGGCGGTGCTGGGCGTGTTCTTCGTCACTGCCGTGTGCGCGGCGCTGCTGTGGTGCGCCGTGGCGACCGGCTGGGCCGCATGGTGGCAGTGGCTGGCGCCGGGCGACGACGGCGTGACGATGTCGCGGCCGCTGGCGGCGGTGATCTTCGGCCTCGGCGTGCTGCTGTACGGGATGACCGCCTGCGGTCACTACCTGGCGCTCGCATTCGAGCGCGCGCGCGGCCTGGAGCGGCGCGAGCTCGAGGCCAAGCTCCTGGCCCGGGACGCCGAGCTGCGCATGCTGCGCACCCAGGTCGATCCACACTTCCTGTTCAACAGCCTCAATTCGATCAGCGCGCTGACCACGATCGACGCCGCCGCGGCGCGCGACATGACCCTGCAGCTGGCGGGCTTCTTTCGCCATACGGTGGGGCTCGAAGCGCAGCGCAAGGTCACGGTGGGCGCCGAACTGGAACTGGTCGAGCGCTTCCTGGCGATCGAGCGGGTGCGCTTCGGCCCGCGCCTCGGTTTCGAGCGCCAGGTGAGCGCGGATGCCGGGGCCTGCCTGCTGCCGCCGATGATCCTGCAGCCGCTGGTCGAGAACGCGGTCAAGCATGGCGTCGGCCAACTGCTCGAGGGCGGGGTGGTGCGGGTCCGGGCCGAGCGGGCCGGCTCGCGGCTCAGGCTGCGGGTCGAGAACGACGTCGATCCGGATGCGGGGACCCGGGCCGGCGGCGGCATTGGCCTGGCCAATGTGCGCGAGCGCCTGCTGGCGGCCTACGGCGTCGAGGCCAGCGTGCATGCGGCGCGCGTCGACAATCGCTTCCGGGTGGACCTGGTGCTGCCCGCCGACACAGGAGAATGACGAATGCGTACCCTGATCGTGGACGACGAACACCTGGCGCGTGCGCTGCTGCGCGAATACCTGACGGCGCATCCCGACGTCGAGATCGTGGGCGAGTGCGCCAACGGTTTCGAGGCGGTGAAGGCGATCGCCGAGCACGCTCCCGACCTGGTGTTCCTGGACATCCAGATGCCCAGGCTGGACGGCTTCGAGGTGGTGGAGCTCGCCGGCAGCAAGCCGCATTATGTCTTCGCCACCGCCTACGACCAGTTCGCGTTGCGCGCGTTCGAGGTGCACGCGGTCGACTACCTGCTCAAGCCGTTTTCGCGCGAGCGCCTGGCACAGGCGCTGGCGCAGGTGCGCCTGCGCGCGCCGCAGCCGGACGGGATCGCGGCGGTGGTGAAGGACGCGCAGGCGCGCCGGCAGCCGCTCGAGCGGGTCCTGATCCGCGACGGCGCCCGCGTGCACGTGGTCGCCGCCAACGGCATCGACTACATCGAGGCGCAGGACGACTATGTGCGGATCTGCGCCGGCGGCAAGGCGTACCTGAAGCACCAGCGCCTGTCCGAACTCGAAGCGCAGCTCGATGGCGCCATGTTCGTGCGCATCCACCGCTCGTTCATCGTCAATGTCGGCGCGGTCGAACGCATCGAGCCGGTCAGCAAGGACAACCATTGCGCGGTGCTCAAGGGCGGCGTCAAGCTGCCGATCAGCCGCAGCGGCTACCAGAAGATGCGCACGCTGCTAGCGTGAATCGAGCTCCCACCATGCCGGCATCAACGCCCGGATGCCCGGCCGGGAAAAGCGGTCGTCGATCAGCCACACCACGCCGCGGTCCTGCTCGGTGCGGATCACGCGGCCGGCCGCCTGCACCACCTTCTGGATGCCGGGATACAGATAGGTGTAATCGTAGCCGGCGCCGAACAATTCCTGCATCCGTTCGCGCAGCTGCTCGTTGACGGGATTGACCTGGGGCAGGCCGAGGGTGGCGACGAAAGCGCCGATCAGGCGCTCGCCCGGCAGGTCGACCCCTTCGCCGAAGGCGCCGCCCAGCACCGCAAAGCCGATCCCCGAGCCGTTGACGTCGAAGCGGTCGATGAACCGCTGGCGTTCTTGCTCGCTCATGCGGCGCTCCTGGCGCCAGGCCGGGATCGACGGATCCAGCCGCTCCAGCGCGTGCGCCACCTTGTCGAGATAGTCGAAGCTGCTGAAGAAGGCCAGGTAGTTGCCGGGACGTTCGCGGTACTGGCGTGCGATCAGTTCGGCGATGGGCTGGACCGAGGCGGCGCGCACCTGGTAGCGGGTCGAGATGCCGCGCGCGACGTGGACCTCGAGCTGGCTCGCCTTGAACGGCGAGTCGACCTCGACCCAGGCCGTGTCTTCCGGCATGCCGAGCGTATCGAGGCAGTAGTGCCAGGGCCCGAGCGTGGCCGAGAACAGGGTGCTCGAATGCGTGGCGGAAAAGCGCGGGCCGAGGAAGGGCGCCGGCACCACGTTGCGGATGCAGATCGTCGAGTCGCGCAGCGTGGGACGCTCGGCGTCCCGGCTCAGGTCGCACAGCGAGTGCGGCCCGAACGATTCGGCAAGGCGCACGAACCCCATGGCGTCGAAATGGAAACGCTGCAGGTCCGGGTCGAGCGGGCCGGGGAAGGCCGCCAGGTGTTCGTTGACGGCGCTCCCCGCTTCCTGCAGGGCGTCGACCAGCTTCGGCGGAATTTTTTCGAGCAGCTGGTAGGGCGCCGGCGCCGCCTTGTCGACCGCGGTCCAGGCGCGGCCCACGCGCTCGAGCGCTTTCCTGACGGTCGGCGGCGCGCCGGCGCGGGCCAGGCGCAGCTGCGCGCGATCGAGCTCGGTGCTGTACATCGAGCGCGCACGGCCGACCAGGTTGTGCGCTTCGTCGACCAGCAGGCTGGTTTTCCAGCCGTTGTTCAGCGCCAGCGCGTACAGCATGGCGCTGCCGTCGAAATAATAGTTGTAGTCGCCGACGATCAGGTCGGACCAGCGCGCCATCTCGCTGCCGAGGTAATAGGGACAGACCTCGTGCGCCAGTGCGACCTCGCGCAGCGCCTCGCGGTCCAGCACGCTCACCTCGGCCGCGGCCGCGCGCGCCGCCGGCAGGCGGTCGTAGAAGCCGCGCGCCAGCGGGCAGGATTGGCCATGGCACTCCTTGTCGGGATGCTCGCAGGCCTTGTCGCGCGCGGTGAGTTCGAGCACCCGCAGAGGGGCCTGGCGCTCACCGCCGCACAGGGTCGCGGCGCCGTCCAGCGCCAGGCGCCGGCCGGGCGTCTTCGCGGCCAGGAAGAATACCTTGTCCAGCTTCTCGCGCGGCATGGCCTTGAGCACCGGGAACAGGCTGCCCACGGTCTTGCCGATGCCGGTCGGGGCTTGCGCCAGCAGGCAGCGGCCGCCGGCATTGGCGCGGTAGATGCTCTCGGCCAGCTGGCGCTGGCCGGGACGGAAGTCGGCGTGCGGGAACGACAGGGCGCCCAGCGCGGCGTCGCGCGCCGCGCGGTGCGCCGCTTCGCTGGCGGCCCAACCCGAGAAGCGCTCGCACAGCGCCTCGAAGTGCGCGCGCAGCCAGGCGCTGTCGCGCGTTTCGCGCAGCACGGTCTCGACGCCGCTGCCGATGTCGTAGTAGACCAGCGCCAGGTTGACCGATTCCATGCCCTGTTCCTGGCACAGCAGGTGGCCATAGACGCGCAGCTGGGCCCAGTGCAGGTGGCGGTGGTTCTCGGGAATGGCGTCCACCCGGCCGCGGTGGGTCTTGACTTCTTCGATCAGGTTTTCATTGGCGTCGTAGCCGTCGGCGCGGCCGCGCACGAGCAGTTCGTTCCAGCGGCCGGACAGCGCGACCTCGCTGCGGTAGCCGTCGCCGCGGCGGCCGGCGACGACGGCGTGGCCGGCAATGCCTTCCTGGGCGCTGGGCGAGGGGGTGAAGCGCAGGTCGAGGTCACCCTGCTTGGCGGTGAACTCGCACAGGGCGCGCACGGCGATGGTGTAGCTCACGTGATCCTAGGCCGCCATCCCGGCCGATTCGAGCCACTGCAGGTAGCACACCGCCACCGGCATGTCGTGCGCCGCGCAGTAGTCGATCCAGCGCAGCTGGTTGTCCTGCAGGCGGTCGCCCGGGCCCTTCACTTCGATCATCAGGTAGCGGCCCTCCTGGGGCCAGAACTGGATCAGGTCTGGGAAGCCCGTGCGGTTTTCCTTGACGTCGGCCAGGATCCGTTCGCACCACTTGCGCAGGTGGGCCGGTGGAATGCAGGCCAGGGCCAGCTCGATGAGGTCGGGCGTGACGCCGTCCCAGTGCACGAAGGGTGACTGCAGCCCGGCCTTTTCCTGATACGCGAGCCGGATCGTGTCGCGGTAGCTGCCGTCTTCGAGCTGCGCCAGGCAGGCGGCGAATTGCGCCTGCCGGCGCTGGTGGAAGTCGGCGCTGTGCAGGTCGGCCGGACCGCGGTGGAATGGGTGGAAGAAGGCGCCGGGGATGGCGGCGAACACGGCGCGCCAGCACAGCAGGCCGAACAGGGTGTTGGCCAGCGCGTTCTCGACGTAGAACACGGGCGCGTCGGCGCTATGCAGGTGGCCGCGCACGGCGCCCTCGACCCAGCGCTCGCCGTTCGGCGGCGCCAGGCACAGCTCGATGCGCTCGACATGGGTCCTGGCGCGCGGCGCCAATCGCGCGTGGCCGAGGCGGCGCGCCAGGCGCGGCGCGATGCGGGCCAGGTGCTGGCGCTCGGCGTCGTTCTCGGGCCTGGCCTGGGCTTCGAGCAGCAGGGCATGGGCCTGCTCGAAGCGTTCGTGTTTTTCGAGCACGCGGATCGCGCGCCCCCGCGCGCCGGGAAAGCGGCAGCGCGCATAGGCGGCGTAGGCGCTGTCCCAGTCCTTCAGCTTTTCGTAGTGCTGGCCGATCTGGAACGTGAGTTTTTCGCGCCGGCTCTCGAGCCAGTCATTGTCGAAGGCGTGCACGGGCAGGTCGCGCACCACGGCGTCCACGTCTTCGCCGGCGGCGAAGCGCTCGCGGCAGGCATGCAGTTGCAGGTAGTGGTCGACGTCGGCGCGCTGGCGAAAACCGCGCGAGGCGGGCGAGATGTCCACGCGCTCGTAGCGGAACAGGCCAAGGTCGGACAGCACGAAGTCGGTCCAGCCCTGGTGCAGGTTGCCGAAAAAGACCAGGCGCAGGCGGTCGCACAGCGGCTTGACCAGGATGCGCCAGGCGACGTCGGAACAAGCCGGATGCCAGCCGGAGAAACAGCGCGCTTCGGGGAAGACGAGGCGCAGGGCGTCCAGCTGCGCATCCTTGCGGGCCGTCTTGCGCGGCAACTGCGCGCCGAAGGCGTCAAGGATCTCGGGCTTGGACAGCAGGTCGAACAGTTCGTCGAGCGTGAGTTCGGGATCGCGCTCGATCCAGCCGGTGCCGAGCAGGTGTCCGGCGGCCTCGACCGGGCAGCCGATCTCGGCATAGCTCAGTTTGCTGGCACGGAACAGATTTCCCTTGCGCATGACCATGCGCACGAACAGGGCGCGCGCATTGTGCGGCAGGGTAGGGAACAGCGCCAGGAACGCCTGCTCGCCGTCGTCGAGCAGGTCGCCATAGCGTTCACCGATCCAATCGAGAACCCGCTGGAAGTTATCCAGATAATAAAACTCGTTTTCCAACACCCTGATCATGACCGAACGCTCACCTGTACTTATATACAGTATAGCGCTTTCTGGCGCAGACTGCCCGGCAGTGTGGCCGCAGCTGGCGGGTGCGGCCGGTTTGCATGCGGCTGATTTGCTTGCGCCTTGTTCACCACGCCGGCAGGGCGCCAGGGAGGCCCTGAACTTCCCTAGCGTCCCGGTGGGGGCGCGGCGTCATCTTCCGCAGGCGCGGCGTGGCCGTTGGCATGGTAGATCACGGCCGAAATCAGGGCGACGTCGCTGTCGTCATGGGATTCGCCGGGGCGCGCCGGATTGACCGTGCGGGCCGGGCGCGTGGATTGGCGCAAGGTCGGGGCGCGGGGACGGGGAGCGGCGGCGCGCGCTTCCGGACGGCGCGGCGGGGCCGTCCTGGCGGGCGCCGGCGCGGCCTTGACCGTGGCCGGAGGCACGGCGGCCGGCTCGAGCAGGCGCAGCGGGGGGATGGGGGCCGGCGCGGGCGCCGCCGCCAGCACCGGGTCCGGCGCCGCGTCGACGATCACGGCCGCCGCGGCCGCCTCGGCCGGCACCGGGGCCGCGACCGACATCGGGCGAGGCGCCGCATCGGGCCGCGTCGCCTCGTGCGGCGCCGGGCCCGTCCCGGCCGCCAGCCAGGCCAGCGTCGCCGTCAGGCCGAGCGCGACCGCCGCCGCGGCGCCATACCAGCCCAGCCGCGCGCGATGGCTGGAACCCGGGCGCCGCGCCGGCTCGCGCTCGAGCTTGGCAAGTATGCTGTCTTCACGGCCGCCGCGGCGCGACGCCGACATCAGGTTCGGACGCATCTGGGCATGTATGCGGTTGTCTTGATTTTCGTCTGATGAACGCACGACATTACTCCTAAGATTGGATTCTCCTGTTCTGATTAGAAACAATCCTGGGGAGTCCGATGCTGATCTTGATCGCCCTTCTGTACGTTTGTCTGGCTTCAGGCCTGGCTTGGCTTGTTCTTTTTCCAGGTGGACGCGCATGGATGTCGCGCGGCATGCATGTCGTGCGCGGCCTGGCCGGTCGCGCCGGGGCCTGGGGCCATGCCGGCACGCGCGCCGCCGGCGCCATGCGCGACAGCGTCGCCCTGTCGCTGCGCGAGCGGGTGGTGCAGGGATTGCGCCGCCACCAGGTAGTGCTGGCCATCGGCGCGCCGGCAATCCTGATCCCTTCGCTGCTGGCGCTGGCCCTGAGCAATCCGGCCATGCTGCCCATGTACGAGAGCAGCGCCGCCTTGCCCGACGAACAGGTGGCGGCGTTGCTGGCCGGCGAGCAGCTGGTGCCGCCGGTGGCGCTGCCGCCCAGCGTGTTCACCACGGCCGAGGTCGAACTGGTGCGGCCGATGCTGGTCGGCGCCAGCCGTAACTGGGGCTTGCTGCATCCCGACTTCAGCCAGCGCCTGCTGCTGGCGTTCAAGATCATGAAGGAACAGCACGGCTACGAGATCGCGCTGCTCGAAGGCTACCGCAGTCCCGCGCGCCAGGATGAGCTGGCCGCAAGCGGCGGCCACGTCACCAATGCGCGCGCCTTCCAGAGCTGGCACCAGTACGGCCTGGCGGCCGATTGCGCCTTCCTGCGCGACGGCAAGCTGGTGATCTCGGAGAAAGACCCATGGGCCATGCGCGGCTACCAGCTGTATGGCGAGGTGGCCGAGTCGCTGGGGCTGACCTGGGGCGGGCGCTGGAAGATGATGGATCTCGGCCACATCGAGCTGCGCATGCGCGGCGTGATGGGGCGCTGAGCGTCGCCTGGGCTGTTGCGTGATTTTTCGAATTTTGGGCCCATTGCGCAGAGTCAAGCAGCCCCGTCTTGGCCCATGCGACCATTTCCTGTGAGACTTTTTAACAAGAGACAGCGCCATGCCACGACTCTGGAAGTTCATGACCGACAGCCGCGTGCTGGTCGCGATCGGCGTCGCCGCACTGGCGGCCATCCTGGTACTCGGCGCCGGCCTGCTCGGCGTCGGCATCGTGTGGGCCGCCATTGTCGCCCTGGCGCTGCTGGCCTGCTGGGGCATCGGGTGGATGCTGCGCCGCGCCTGGCGTGCACGCCAGGCGCGCAAACTGGCCGGCGCCATCGCCGGCGCCGCCGACGCCGGCGGCAAGGACGAAGTCGCGGTGCTGCGCAAGAACCTGCTGGAGGCGGTCGGCACCATCAAGACCTCCAAGCTGGGCCTGACCCGCGGCGCCGCGGCGCTGTACGAGCTGCCGTGGTACATGATCATCGGGAACCCGGCGGCCGGCAAGAGCAGCGCCATCGTGCACTCGGGGCTGAGCTTCCCGATCCCCGGCAACAAGGCGCTGCAGGGCGTGGGCGGCACCCGCAACTGCGACTGGTTCTTTACCACCGACGGCATCCTGCTCGACACCGCAGGGCGCTACTCGGTGCAGGACGCCGACCGCGCCGAATGGTTCGGCTTCCTGGACCTGCTCAAGCGTCACCGCCAGCGTGCGCCGATCAACGGCATCCTGATCGCGGTCAGCGTGGCCGAGCTGATGGCCGGCCCGGCCACCGCCTCGCACGAGCTGGCCAAGAACCTGCGCACCCGGGTGCAGGAGCTGACCGAGCGCCTCGGCGTGCACGCGCCGGTGTACGTGGTCTTCACCAAGGCCGACCTGATCGCCGGCTTCCTCGACTTCTTCCATGACAGCGAGCAGGCCGAGCGCGAGCGCATCTGGGGCGCGACCCTGCGCTACAACCGGCGCGCCGCGCCGCAGGACGTGCTGGCCTTCTTCGACGAACACTTCGACGAACTGGTCGACGGCCTGAAGGAAATGAGCCTGGCCGGCATGGGCGCCAACCGCAGCGCGACGCTGCGTTCCGGCGTGTTCACCTTTCCGCTGGAATTCGCCGCGCTGCGCACGCCGCTGCGCGCCTTCCTGGCCACGCTGTTCGAAGAGAACACCTATCAGTTCAAGCCGGTGTTCCGCGGCTTTTACTTCACCAGCGCGCTGCAGGAAGGCAGCGTGCAAGACCTGTCGAGCCGGCGCGTGGCCAGCCGTTTCGACCTGGCGCTGCAGGAAAGGAAAGGCGGCGAAGCCGCTGCCGAGCAGTCGGGTGCGCAGTCGGGCTCGCAGTCGGGCTCGCAGTCGGGCTATTTCCTGCTCGAGCTGTTCCGCAAGGTGGTCTTCGCCGACCGCGACCTGGTCAAGCGCTACACGAATCCGGCCGCGGCGCGCTGGAAGCTGGGCGCCTTCTTCGCCGCCACGGTCCTGCTGGGGTGCGCGATGGGCGGCTGGTCGTGGTCCTACATGGGCAACCGCCAGCTGGTCGCCAACGTCCAGTCGGATCTCGACAAGGTGAAGAAGCTGCAGGTGGGGCGCATCGACCTGCAGTCGCGGCTCGAAGCGCTCGACATCCTGCAGGACCGCATCGAACAGCTCGAGCGCTACGCCGACGACAAGCCGTGGGCGCTGGGCTTCGGCCTGTACCAGGGCGACGTCCTGGCGCGCAAGCTGCGCGACGAATACTTCGCCGGGGTGCGCGCGGTGATGGTCGAACCGGTCGCCGGCGCCCTCGAGACGATGCTGACGGAGGTGAATAACAACGCCGCCAGCCTCGATCCGGCGCGCCAGGTGGCCGCGCCCGCGACCCCGGCCGCCTCGGCCCCCGCGCCCAGGCTCGGGCAGCCTTACCAGGACGCGTCGCCCACCGATGTCGGCGACGCCTACAACGCGCTCAAGACCTATCTCATGCTGGGCGATAAATCGTGCGCCGAGCCGGGCCACCTGAACGACCAGCTCACCCGCTACTGGCGCGGTTGGCTGGAATCGAACCGCGGCAGCATGCCGCGCGAGCAGATGATCCGCAGCGCCGAACGCCTGATGACCTTCCACCTGGCCCACATCGACGACCCGGCCTGGCCGCAGATTTCGACCAAACTGGGCCTGCTCGACACCACGCGCGAGCACCTGCGCCGCGTGGTGCGCGGCACGCCGGCGCGCGAGCGCGTGTATGCCGACATCAAGACCCGCGCCGCGACCCGCTTCCCGGCGGTGACGGTGGCGCGCATCGTGGGCGAGCAGGATGCGGCGCTGGTGGCCGGCAGCCACGCGGTCAGCGGCGCCTTTACCCGCGCGGCGTGGGACAAGTTCGTGCTGGACGCCATCCGCGATGCCTCCAACAAGGAACTGAACACGGTCGACTGGGTGCTCAAGACCACCGCGCGCGACGACCTGACCCTGGAAGGCAGTCCCGAACAGATCCAGAAGGCCCTGATCGACCTGTACAAGGCCGACTATGCGCGCGAATGGCTCAAGTTCGTGCAGGGCGTGGCGATCGCCGACCTGCGCGGCTTCGACGCCAGCGTGCAGGCCATGAACCGCCTGGGCGACCCGCAATCCTCGCCGCTGGCCAAGCTGCTGCGCACCATCTATGAAGAGACGGCCTGGGACAACCCGGGCGGCCTGCGCGCGCCGGTCGGCAAGACCGAGCGCGGGGTGATCGAGTGGTTCAAGCAGGTGGTCTTGCGGCGCGCGCCGTCCGACGCGCGCACCCTGGCCGACAGCATCGATCCGGCCCAGCTGCTGGCCCAGCAACAGCAGGGAGCAGGGCCGATCGGCCGCGAGTTCGCGGGCGTGGCGCGCCTGGTCGGCGCCAAGGAGAAGGAAGCGTCCCTGATGAGCGGCTACCTCGATGCGCTGTCGCGCCTGCGCTCGCGGCTGAACACATTGAAGAACCAGGGCGATCCGGGCCCCGGCGCCAAGCAGTTCATGCAGCAGACGCTGGAGGGCAACGGCTCGGAGCTGGCCGACGCGCTGCGCTACGTCGACGAACAGATGCTGACCGGGATGAGCGACAGCCAGAAACAGGCGCTGCGCCCGCTGCTGGTGCGCCCGTTGACCCAGACTTTCGCGATGATCGTGCTGCCGTCCGAGGCCGAGATCAACAAGACCTGGCAGGCGCAGGTGGTCGAACCCTTCACCCGCACGCTCGCGGGCAAGTACCCGTTCGCCCAGGATTCCAGCCTCGAGGCGACTCCCGGCGAGATCGGCCAGGTGTTCGGCCCCGAAGGCGCGGTGGCCAGGTTCGTGGGCACGGCGATGGGGCCGCTGGTGGTGCGGCGCGGCGACATGCTGGCGGCGCGCACCTGGGCCGACATCGGCATCTCGCTGGCGCCGCAGGCGGTGGCCGCCTTCCCGGGCTGGGTGGCGCCGCTGTCGAACAACGGCGTGGCGGCCGGCGGGGCGGCGCAGACCGTGTTCCAGGTGCTGCCCCTGAGCGCGCCCGGCACGCTCGAATACACGCTCGAGATCGACGGCCAGCAACTGCGCTACCGGAACACGCCGCCCAGCTGGAACAATATGGTCCACCCGGGCCCGCAGGGCGTCTCCGGCGCCCGGGTCTCGGCCGTGACGTTCGATGGCCGCACGGTGGAGCTGTTCAACCAGCCGGGCCAGTTCGGGCTGCAGCGCCTGTTCGAGGCGGCCCAGCGCAAGCGCAAGGACGGCGGCGTGTTCGAGTTGCGCTGGACGGCGCAGAACATCTCGGTGGCGGTCGACCTGAAGATCGTCAGCAGCCCGCAGTCCAACGGGGGCGGCCAGGGCCAGGCCCAGGGCTTCCGCGGCCTGCACCTGCCGCCGGCGATCGTCGGCCGCCATGACGTCCAACAAGCGGCGCCGGCGCTGGCCAGCGCGGGAGTCCAATGATGCGCACCGACCGCATCGGTTACTTCGGCAAGGTCCCGGCGCGCGCCGACTTCGTCAAGCTGGCCCACGATCCGGCCGCGATCGGCATGCTCGACGCCTGGCTGGCGCAGGTGATGACCTTGCTGCCGTCGGACGCGCGCTGGCGCTTTCACTACGACGCGATGGCGCCGGTGAGCTTCGCCCTGGTCGGCCCGGCGCGTCACCACGCGGTGGCCGGCCACCTGCTGGCCAGCCACGACCGGTCGGGACGGCGCTTTCCCTTCCTCGCCACCCGCACGCTGGCGGTGAGCGATCCGGCCGCCTTCGTCGCCCGTTGTCCGCTGGCGTTCGCGCCGCTGTGGGTGTTCCTGGAAGAGATCTGCCCCAAGGTGCTGGGCGAGGGCGACCCCGCCGCCTACCTGCAGGCGATCGCCGACAGCGCGATCGGGCTCGGCGACGAAGCGGCGCTGGCGCGCTGGATGGAGCACGCCACGATCGCCTCGCTCGACGGCTTGCTGCAGCGCGCGCCTTCCAGCGCCAGCGCCAGCGCGGCGCGGCTGGTGCTGGCGCTGGGATTGCTGCTGCAGCCGGTCATGCACAGCCAGCCGGCCGAGCTGCATAAAAGCCTGGTGCTGCCGCTGCCGCACGATGCGTCGGCGCGCTATCCGGTGGCGGCCTTCTGGCTCGAGCTGATCGCGCCTTTCCTGCGCCGCGCGCAGTTCGACCTGGCGCTGTTCATCACGCGCCAGGAAGAGCGGCCGGTGCTGGTGGTGGGCTTTTGCGCGGCGCTGGCCGAAACCCTGCGCGCCGTGATCGATCCCCTGGTCGGCGCCGAGCTGCAGGTGCGGCTGCTGGAGACGGACTGGATCGACGAGCAGCTGCAGTTCGACGCCGACGTGCGCCAGCTCTCGAGCCAGCTGGCCCAGCCCGACCTGCCGCTGGCGCTGGCGCGCGACCTGTTCATGAAGACCTTCATCGGAGCCTGACGTGACACTTCGCACCCTGACCCTGTTGCTTGGATTGGCCGGCGCCATGCCGCTGGCCGCGCAGACGCCATCCGGCGCGGCCGAGGCCCCGGTCGTGGTCAGCGGCATGGTCGCCGACGAAGCCGCCAAGGCCGCGCTGCTCGAGCGGCTGCGCGGCGTGTACGGCGCGCAGCGCGTGGTCGACCAGCTGGCGGTCGGCGCGGTCTCGACGCCGGCCAACTGGAACAATTACGTGGGCAGCCTGATCGGGCCGAACCTGCGCCTGGTGAAGGGCGGCCAGCTGAAAGTCGAGGGCAACAGCGTCAGCCTGCGCGGTGACGTGGCCAGCGAAGCGCAGCGCCAGCAGATCGCCGCCGAGATCGCGGCCCGCCTCAATCCGACCTATACGGTCAATAACGGCCTGCGGGTGGCCGCGTCGCAGCAGAGCGTGCTGGATGCGGCGCTGGCCGACCGCATCATCGAATTCGAGTCGGGCAAGGCCACCCTGACCCCGGCCGGCACCGAGGTGCTGGACGGGATGACGGCGGCCCTGAAGAAGCTGAACGGCGTGAAGGTCGAGATCATCGGTCACACCGACAACGCCGGCTCGCGCGCCGGCAACCTGTCGCTGAGCCAGGCGCGCGCCGAGGCGGTCAAGGCCTATGTGGTGAGCCAGGGGATCGCGGCAGAGTCGATCGCGGTGTCGGGCGAAGGTCCGGACCGGCCGGTGGCCGACAACCGCACGCCGGAAGGCAAGGCGCGCAACCGGCGCATCGAGTTCAAGGTCATCCAGTAGAACGCTGGTGGTACAGACGGGGAACAGACGGGGAACAGCGGGGAACAGCGGGGAACAGACGGGGAACAGACGGGGAACAGACAGGGAACAGACAGGGAACAGACAGGGAACAGACGGCCCCGGGATCCAGGATCCCGGGGCCGTCCTGCTTTCACGGCAGGGTGATGGTCACGTGCGCCGCCTTGGGCGGCAGCTTGACCAGGTCGTTGTAATGCGCCAGCGCCAGCTCGGACTCGTTGCCGAGCGCCGTCCGGAACCCCAGGTAGGCCCCCATCCCGGCCAGCGTGAACACCGCCGCCAGCACCCATAGCGACAGGTCGCTGCGCAGCCGGTTGACCACCTGGTCCGGGCGCTCGGCGTGCGGCGCGAATCCGCGGGTGCGGCCGCGCATGCGGGCGATTTCGTCGCCCAGGCGCGCCACCAGGTAGTCCAGCTTGTCCTTGCCGTCCAGCGCATAGCGGCCCTGGAAGCCCAGCAGCAGGCACATATGGAACACCTCCAGGGCCTCGACCTGCTGCGCGCCCCTGGCGCGCAAGTCTTCCAGCCGATGGAAGAAGTGCTCGCCGGCCAGCTGGTCGCCGAACACCCGCAGCTGCAGCGGACGGGTCTCCCAGGCCTCGCGCACCTCGTAGGTCGAGCGCAGGATGATCTCGTCCACCGCCGAGCAGTAGGCGTACTTGGCCGCCGTCACGTCCTCGGCCGCGATGCCGAGCGCCTTGGCGCTGCGGTCGACGTCGGCCAGGAAGGCGGTCATATTGTCGGCGAAGGCGCCCTTGTCCTGCGGTCCGCAGCCGTTCTTGAGCAGGAACAGCGCGTGAAAGCCCTCGTACATGATGTCCACCAGCCGCTGGCGGCGGTTGCCGGCGTCACCCTGGCGCGCCGCGCGGCGCTCGACGAAGGCGTTCATGCCGACACCGCGATCAGTTCGAGGCGCAGCTCGCGCACGCCGTTCGGCACGTACACCGAGATCGCCTGGGCCTTGAGCATCGCCTCGTACAGCACGCCGCGGCCTTCGAGCACGAAGTAATAGGTGTCGGGCCGCACCGGAATCGCGCTCGGCACCTGGGGCGCGTGCACCAGCTTCACGCCGGGCAGCGCCGACAGCACGAACTTGTCGACGTCTTCGGGCGAGCCGACCTTGAACTGCAGCGGCACCGCCTCGACCAGGCGCAGCGCCGGCATGTCGGCCGCCACCGCCAGGTACAGGGTGGTCTGGGCGTTGATGCGGCCCGAGTCGAGCGCGCCGAGGTAGTACGACGGGCGGTCCTTGTGCAGGGCGATGGTGAAGTAGCGCGACGAGATCACGGTGTCGAGCAGGTCGCGGATGATGCCGTCCAGGCGCGCGAACTGGGGGCCAGGATCGGCGTGGACGTAGGAGGGCAGGTCCTCGAGCCGGTAGCTGCGCGAATAGGTCATCAGGCCGCCGGCCAGTTCCAGCATGGCGCCGTACAGGCGCTCGGGATGCAGCTCGCGGTGGTGCAGGTAGTGGGCCAGCGCGGCATAACCGGCGCTGGCCGTGTGCAGCAGCCAGAACGAGGACACGTCGCCGCCGCGGATCTCGACCACGTTGCGGCTCGGCTCGCGCAGGTCGCCATACAGCGCATTGACCTTGGCCAGCAGCTTTTCCATCAGCCGCGCCAGGCCGCCATAGAGACCGGCGCCGGGCATCGTCACCGCGTCGATCGACAGGCTGGGCGGAACGAAGCCGGGATCGATCTCGAAGCCGCCGGTGGCCACGCGCCGCAGGCGCAGCAGCGCAAAGCTCTCGTAGGCTTCCAGCGGCTCGCTGTCGGCCACCAGGCGCAACGCCTTGCGCAGGTAGGTCACGGGCGCGTCGGCGGCCTGGGTGTACAGGTCCTGGGTCTCGCGATCGATGCGCCCGAAGCGCACCTCGACGGTCTCCAGCGCGTCCAGGCCGCTCGCGCAGTTGTCGCCGTGCGTGCGCAGCGCCGGCAGGGCGGCGTGGTAGGTGACCGTCTGCTGCGCCGGCGGCAGCTCGCCCAGGCGCACCTGCGGCGGCAGCACGTCGTCGCCCGGCGCGCGCACCACTTCGCCGTCGGGGAACAGCAGCGACAGCTCGTCGATGCGCAGGATGTCGTTGCGCAGCGCGTCGAGATCGACCGCCAGCTTGCGCACGCCCCAGCAATGCGGATGCAGGGCGCAGGCGGTCTGGTTCAGGCGCGCCTCGTGGTAGCGGTCCTGCTGCTGGAAATGCTGGGGCCGCAGGAACAGTCCCTCGCCCCATAAGACCTTGGATGGCATGCTCACGATCGCCTCCTCGACGTTCAGAAAGAACTAGCTTGCAGGAAAGTTATAAACATTTATTGACAGCGCACAGAGGCCAGTGCCGAAGCGCCCGCGTTGGCCGTGGCCGAACCCACGCTCATCGCGCAGGCGTGCAGGCCGACGCTCAGGCCGTTGCGCTCGGCCTCCGGGCTGCTGATCGCGGTGCGCCAGCGGCCGGCGGCCGGGGTATGGAACAGGGCGACGATGCCGACGTGGCCCGCTTCGCGCGCGACTTTTTCGGTCACCTCGTAGCGCTGGCCCGGCACCAGCATGATCTCGCGCACCTCGACCAGGTCGGCGCCCAGGCTCTCGCGCTCCAGGCGCGGGTCGAGGAAGGTGGCGTAGGGCGCACCCTCGAAGGCGTCCTTCTGGCGCAGCTTGTACAGGCGCACCGCCAGCGCCAGCGGCTGGCCGCGCGAATCGACGTTCAGGCGCGTGGCGGCGTGCAGCTTGAGCGGCACGTTGCGCGGCGGCTTTTGCGACTCGGGCAATTCGGCCGGCTTGCGCAAGCCGGCCGCCTCCAGGGCCACGCTGGCCAGCGGCGCCAGCGCGGCGCCGCCGCAGCCGGCGAGCGCCGCTGCCAGCGCGGTTGCGGCAACCAGCGGGCCGGCCCGCTTGAACGTCCTCATCAATGATCTCCTCGCAATTGTTCTAAAGCACCAGAGTTGGATTGAACCCCATCCGCGCCAGGGCGCGCTGACCCGGCGCAAACGCAAGCGATACCCAACAGTCCTTGGTTGAACTCGCTTTTCATTGACAGTGCACAACTTCCTGAAAAGTGCGATGCGAATAATGGGGGCTTGTTCACCCACTGGAGAGACGAGCATGATCCGCAAACGCCTGTTACCCCTGCTGCTCGGGGTCGCCGCCCTGGCCGGGTGCGCCACCGATGGCACGGGCACCGCCGCCAAGCGCGCCGCCGTGTCCGAGAACATCTATGCCGAAGCCGATGCCGCCCTCGCGGCCGGGCAGGGCGAGAAGGCGGTCAGCCTGCTCAAGGCGGCCAGCGTGGCGCATCCAGTCGACAAGAAGCCCTGGGTGCGCATGGCCCAGATCCGTTTCGACGCCGCCCAGTACGGCGACGCCATCAGCAGCGCGCAGGAAGCGCTGGCGCGCGATCCCGACGACACGCTGGCCTACAGCATCCTGGCCGTCAGCGGCCTGCGTGTGGCCAGCAAGGCGCTGGCGGACCTGACGCGCAAGAACAATCTGCAGGGTTCGGTGCGCAGCGAAGCGCAAGACCTGGCCAAGCTGCTGCGCACCAGCCTGGGCGAAGAGGTGCTGGTCACGCCCCGTCCCGCCGCGCGTGCGGCGACCCGCAGGACCCCGAGCCAGCCAGCGGTGGCGGCCCCGCCGCGTCCGGCGGCCGCCAGCGGCAGTCCGTTCGACGTATTGAAGTAACCCCATCATTGCCCACTGGAGTCGACATGGCCAAGAGCGAAAGCGTTCAGAAGCGCTTGCAGAAGGTGCGCGCGCCGCGCGTGCAGATGACCTATGACGTCGAGATCGGCGACGCGATCGAGAACAAGGAGCTGCCCTTCGTGGTCGGCGTGGTCGGCGACTTCGGCGTCGACCCGGGGGCCGAGAAGAAGCGCCTCAAGGACCGCAAGTTCGTCAATGTCGATGCCGGCAATTTCGACGAGGTGCTGGGCGCCGTCGCGCCCGTCGCCACCTTCAAGGTCGACAACCACCTGTCGCCGGAGGGCGGCCAGTTCGGGGTGCAGCTGCAGTTTCGCGAGATGGACGACTTCCGGCCCGAGTCGGTGGTGCGCCAGGTGGCGCCGCTGGCTGGCCTGCTCGAAGCGCGCACCAAGCTGGCCGACCTGCGCAACAAGCTGGCCGGCAACGACAAGCTCGAGGACATCCTGACCGAGGTGCTGAGCAACACCGAACGGCTCGACGGCCTGCGCAAGTCGCGCCCCGATGACGAAAGGGGAGAGTGAGATGGCGGCGGTATTCGAATCCACCCAGGCCACGGCGGGCGCGGCGCACGGCGCGCCGGAACTGGACGCCTCGCTGCTGGACCAGATTGTCGAAGAAAGCCGCGTGGCGGCGTCGAGCAGCGAGCACGAACGCGCGCGCGACCTGATCTCGGAGCTGGTGAGCCAGGTGATGCAGGGGACGATGGTGATCTCGTCCAACCTGTCGGCCACCATCGATGCGCGCCTGGCGGAACTGGACCGCATGATTTCCGACCAGCTGTCGAGCATCATGCATGCGCCCGAATTCCAGAAGCTCGAACGCAGCTGGACCGGCCTGCACTACCTGGTCAAGAACAGCACCACGAGCGCCAACCTGCAGATCCGCATGCTCAATGCCAGCAAGCGCGAGCTGGTGAAGGACTTCCAGTCGGCCATGGAGTTCGACCAGAGCACGATGTTCAAGAAGATCTACGAAGAAGAATTCGGCACCTTCGGCGGCGCGCCGTACGGCGCCCTGATCGGCGACTTCGAGATCTCGCGCCAGCCCGAGGACATCTACTTCCTCGAGCAGATGTCGCACGTGGCCGCGGCCAGCCATGCGCCGTTCATCACTTCGAGCAGCCCCGAGCTGTTCGGCGTCGAGAGTTTCGGCGACCTGGGCAAGCCGCGCGACCTGGCCAAGGTGTTCGACACCGTCGAATACGCCAAGTGGAAGGCGTTCAGGGAATCCGAGGATGCGCGCTACGTCGGCCTGTGCCTGCCGCGCTTCCTGGGGCGGTTGCCATACCACCCGGCCGACGGCATGACGACCGAGGGCTTCAACTACGTCGAGGACGTGGATGGCAGCGACCACTCCAGATACCTGTGGTGCAACGCGGCCTATGCCTTCGGCGCGCGCCTGACGCGCGCGTTTGAAGATTATGGCTGGTGCGCCGCGATCCGCGGCGTCGAGGGCGGCGGCCTGGTCGAGAACCTGCCGACCCATACCTTCAAGACCGACGAGGGAGAAGTGGCGCTGAAGTGCCCGACCGAAGTCGCGATCACCGACCGCCGCGAAAAGGAACTGTCGGACCTCGGCTTCATCTCGCTGGTCCACTGCAAGAACACCTCGTACGCGGCGTTCTTCGGCGCCCAGTCGGCGCAGAAGGCGCGCAAGTACAACAACGAGGCGGCCAATGCCAATGCCGTGCTGTCGTCGCAGCTGCAGTACATCTTCGCCGTCTCGCGCATCGCCCACTACATGAAGTCCATGATGCGCGACAAGATCGGCAGCTTCGCCGCCGCGTCGAACGTCGAGGATTACCTGAACCGCTGGCTGACGCAATACGTCCTGCTCGACGATAACGCGAGCCAGGACCAGAAGGCGCAATTCCCGCTGCGCGAAGCCAGCGTGCAGGTGTCCGAGGTGCCGGGCCGCCCCGGCGTGTACCGCGCCGTGTCCTTCCTGCGGCCGCACTTCCAGCTCGACGAACTCTCCGTTTCGCTCCGTTTGGTCGCGGAGTTGCCGCAGTCGACCAAAAGCTAGCACCTTTAATCTTTCACTAACTTGGAGTAGAACATGGCAATTGACGTGTACCTGCAGATCGACGGGATCAAGGGCGAATCGATGGACGACAAGCACAAGGACTGGATCGAGTGCACCTCGGTGTCGTGGGGCGTGACCCAGCCGCGTTCGGCCACCGCGTCCACCGGCGGCGGCCACACGGCCGAGCGCTGCGAGCACCAGGAGATCGCGCTGACCAAGCTGGCCGACCTGTCGTCGCCGATCCTGCTGCAGACCTGCTCGGCCGGCAAGACGATCCCGAAAGCCAAGCTGGAATTCATGCGCGCCGACGGCCAGGGCGAGCGCATCAAGTATTTCGAGATCGAGCTCGAGAACGTGCTGATCGGCGGCATCAGCCCCAGCGTGTCCGAAGGCAGCATCATCCAGGAGCAGGTCGGCCTGAAGTTCTCGAAGATCAAGTGGAAGTACACCCAGCAGAAGGTCACCGGCGGCGCCGGCGGCAACACTTCCGGCGGCTGGGACCTGGCGGCCAACAAGGTCGCCTGAACGGCGCCGCCGTTCTCGCCCGCGCGGCGGCCACGCCGGCCGCCGCCGCATTGCCATTCGCTTTACCGCGCATCCGCCATCCCCGGGAGGCACCATGAAAGGCTTCACGCCGGGCCTGCTCGACCGCCTGATGGTCGACGACGGCGCGACCGGCGCCGCGCTGGGCGTCGAGCAGCTCAAGGATAGCGTCGCGCGCGACCTGGAAGCGCTGCTCAATACCCGCATCGCGCTGGACGTCACCCGTCTCGAGGGCTATCCGGCGGCGCGCGCCTCGATCCTGCACTACGGCCTGATCGACTTCGCCGGTTTCTGCCTGACCAGCAGCGTCGACCGCGCCGCCGTCTGCGCCAGCATCGAGGACGCGATCGCCACCCACGAGCCGCGCCTGGTTGACGCGCGCGCCGTGCTCGAGCCCGCGGCGGGCGACGTCAACCGCCTGCATTTCGCGATCCATGCCCGCCTGGCGGTCGACGGCCTGCTCGAGCCGGTCAACTTCAATGCGGTGCTGCAGCCGTCCTCGCTGCACTACGAGATCAACCGAAGCGCCCGGCCGCCCAAGGGCTGAAGGCGGCGCCACCACGCCACTACGATAAGGGAGCCACGATGGACATCAACCTCAAGACGCTCATCTCCAAGCTGAACGACACCACCCGCCTAGCCGCCACCCGCGCCGCCAGCATCTGCATGGGGCTGGGCCAGTACGAGGTCGAGGTCGAGCATCTGTTCCTGGGCCTGATCGAGCAGCCGGGCAGCGACCTGGCGGCGATCGCGCGCCAGTGCGACATCAGCCTGACCGGCCTGGAAGCCGACCTGCGGCGCGAAGTGGGGCGCTTCGCCACCGGCAGCGCACGCACGCCCGTGTTCTCGCGCCACCTGCCGCTGCTGCTCGAGCATGCCTGGCTGATCGCCTCGCTGACGATTGGAGAAAACCCCGGCCGGCCGAACCGGATCCGCAGCAGCCACCTGTTGCTGGCGCTGCTGACCGAGCCGTCGCTGGCGCAGCTGGCGCAGCGTGCCTCGCCGCTGTTCGCACGCTTCCCGCTCGACCGCCTGAAGCACGACCTGGAGCGGCTGACGCGCGGCTCCAGCGAGGCGAGCGCGCTCGAGGTAGAGGAAACGGGGGGCGCGGGGCCGGACGCCGCCTCCGAACTGAGCCAGGCCGCCGCCCGCGCCACGCCGGCCCTCGACCAGTACACCACCTGCCTGACCGGGCGCGCGCGCGACGGCAAGGTCGACCCGGTGATCGGGCGCGACATGGAAATCCGCCAGGCGATCGACATCCTCATGCGGCGGCGCCAGAACAACCCGATCCTCACCGGCGAGGCCGGCGTCGGCAAGACCGCCGTGGTCGAGGGCCTGGCGCTGCGCATCGCCCAGGACGACGTGCCGGACGTGTTGAAGGGCGTCGAGATCCACACGCTCGACATGGGCCTGCTCCAGGCCGGGGCCAGCGTGAAGGGCGAGTTCGAGAACCGCCTCAAGAATGTGATCGAGGAAGTGAAAAAGAGTCCTCATGCGATCATCCTGTTCATCGACGAGGCCCACACGATGATCGGCGCCGGTGGCGCGGCTGGCCAGAACGACGCCGCCAACCTGCTCAAACCGGCGCTGGCGCGCGGCGAGCTGCGCACGATCGCGGCCACGACCTGGGGCGAATACAAGAAGTATTTCGAGAAGGACGCCGCGCTGGCGCGCCGCTTCCAGGTGGTCAAGGTCGAGGAGCCGGACGAGGACACGGCGGCGGCCATGCTGCGCGCCATGGCGCCGCTGATGGAGCGGCACTTCGGCGTGCGTGTCTACGACGACGCCATTACCGAGGCGGTGCGCCTGTCGCACCGCTACATCAGCGGCCGCCAGCTGCCGGACAAGGCGATCAGCGTGCTGGACACCGCGTGCGCCAAGGTGGCGCTGGGTCAAAGCGCCACCCCGGCGCTACTGGAAGACTGCGTGCGCCGCATCGAACGGCTGGACGCCCGCATCAGCGCCCTGAACCGCGACGCCAGCGCAGGCGCCAACCACGCCGAGGTGCTGGCGGCACTGGGCCAGCAGCGCGCCAGCGCCGCGGCCGAGCAGGAGATGCTGCAGCGCCGGTGGGAAGAAGAGCAGGCGCTGGCCAACCAGATCGGCAAGCTGCGCGCCGAGCTGGAGGCTTCCGGCAGCCGGGACGAGAACGGTGGCGCGAAGGAGTTGCGCGCGTTGAACCACGCCTTGCGCAGCCTGCAGGGCGAAGCCCCGCTGGTGCCGGTGCAGGTCGACGGCCACACGGTGGCCGAGATCGTCGCCGCCTGGACCGGCATCCCGCTGGGGCGCATGGTCAAGGACGAGATCCGCACCGTGGTCAACCTGAAGGCCATGCTCGACGAGCGCATCCTCGGCCAGGGCCATGCCAGCCATGTGGTAGCCCAGCGCGTGCGCACCGCGCGCGCCAACCTGATGGATCCCAACAAGCCGAAGGGCGTGTTCCTGTTCGTCGGCACCTCGGGCGTGGGCAAGACCGAGACCGCGCTGGCGCTGGCCGACATCCTGTACGGCGGCGAACGCAAGCTCATCACGATCAATATGAGCGAATACCAGGAAGCGCACAGCGTCTCCGGCCTGAAAGGTTCGCCGCCGGGCTACGTCGGCTACGGCGAGGGCGGGGTGCTGACCGAGGCGGTGCGGCGCAATCCCTACAGCGTGGTGCTGCTCGACGAGGCCGAGAAGGCGCACCCGGACGTGCTCGAGATGTTCTTCCAGGTGTTCGACAAGGGCGTGATGGACGACGCCGAAGGACGCCAGATCGACTTTCGCAACACGATCATCATCCTGACCTCGAACGCCGGCTCGAGCCAGCTGATGGCGGCGTGCCTGAACAAGGCTTCGAACGAGCTGCCCACGCCCGAGCAGCTGTCCGAGCTGCTGCGGCCGGCGCTGATGAAGCACTTCAAGCCGGCCTTCCTGGGCCGCCTGGCGGTGGTGCCGTTCTACCCGATCGGCGACCAGGTGCTGGCCAACATCATCCGTCTCAAGCTGGCGCGCATCGGCGAACGCGTGCTGGACAACCACAAGGCGAAATTCGAATACGACGACGCGCTGGTGGAGGCGGTCCTGCAGCGCTGCACCGAGGTCGACTCCGGCGCGCGCAATGTCGACAACGTCCTGAACGGCACCTTGCTGCCGGAGATCGCCGACAACGTGCTGGCGCGCATGGCCGAAGGCGGCGGCATCGCCCGCGTGAAGGTCGGCGCCACCAAGGCCGGTAAGTTCAAGTACCTGATCGAACCGAGAGAAGCCTGAGGAGGGCGCCATGCTGGACATCGATGCGTTGCTGGCGCCGATCGCGCCGGAGAATCCCTGCGGCGACGACCTGGCGTTTTCGCCCGAGGTCGACGAGATCGCGCGCGCGCGCCTGGCCGACGATCCTTCGCTGGAGCAGGGCGCCTGGGTCACGGCGCTCAAGGAAGCCGACTGGAAGCTGGTCGGCAAGCGCTGCACCGGCTTGCTGCAGACCCGTAGCAAGGACTTGCAACTGGCCGTGTGGCTGGTCGAGGCGAATGCGAAGACCGGCGGCATGCGCGGCCTGGCCGAGGGCCTGGATCTGGTGGCGGCGCTGTGCGAGCGTTACTGGGACGGGCTGCACCCGCAGGCCGACGAGGATGGCTTCGAGCGCCGCATCGGCAACCTGGCCTGGCTGGCGGGCCGCATCGCGCCGCTGGTCAAGACGATGCCGCTGGCCGAGAACGGCGTGCTGACCCTGCAGGCCTGGGAAGTCGCGCGCGCGAAGGGGCCGGACGCCGTGGCCGAACTGGAGACGGCGCGCGCGCGCAGCAAGGTCCCCTTCGTGCAGGCGCTGCTGGCCGATTGCGAAGCCTGCCGGGACGCGTTGCAGGCGCTGGAACGGGTGGTCGATGGCCAGCTCGGCGCCGATGGGCCGGGCTATAGCGTCGGGCGCGCCGCGCTGGACGACGTCGCGGACCTGCTCGGACCGGTAGCGATGGCGGGCACGGCGCCGGCGCTGCCCGAAACGGTGGCGACCGGCGGCGCAGTCGCGCCGCTCGCGCCGCCGCTGCGGATCGACGGGCAGCTGGCGCACCGCGACCAGGCGCTGGCCCAGCTGCGCCAGGTGGCCGAATTCTTCCGCCGCACCGAGCCGCACAGCCCGGTGGCCTACCTGGCCGAGAAAGCCGCGCGTTGGGGCGAGCAGCCGCTGCACGCGTGGCTGCGCTCGGTGATCAAGGATGACGCCTCGCTGGCGCGGCTGGAAGACTTGCTGGGGATCGAAGATCCGGCGCCGTGACGCTGATACCGTCAAGTCAAGCTGGCTGAGCTAGCCGTCAACTACGTCGTCCCCGCGCAGGCGGGGACCCAAGTTCTGCAAACGTCGTCGAAACGCTTGCAAGACTGGGTCCCCACCTTCGCAGGAACGACGGTTTTACGCTGACTTTTTACGCCAACTCAGGAAGACTTTCGCCTTACCTTGACGTCATTGGCGCCGTGACGCAGGACGTCCACGGGGGGCGCTTACTCCTGCCCGGCCTTGTCGGTCTTGGCGGCGCCCGGCGTCACGATCGCGCTGGCGCGCTCGAACTGCGCTTCCACGGTCTGGACCGCCTGGCGGGTGGCCTGGGTCACCTGCTCGTAGCCCTTGAAGGCATTCTCGATCGCGGCCTTGATGATGTCGACCGCGTTTTCCGAGCCCGGCTTGACGTTCTGGGTGACGTCATAGATCAGCGCCGACAGCGTGTTCTTCGCTTCGGCCACGTGGGCGTCGGCGGCGCCGCGGAACTCATCGTGCATCTCGTCGATGATGACCTTGAGCTGGGCCGCGTATTCGGCGGCGTTGGTGACGCCGGCGGCCGGCTGCATGCGCGCGGCCAGCGCGTCGAAGGCGGCTTTCGGATTGCCGGCCTGGGTGGCTTCGGCCATGCTGCGGCCGGCGGCCATCGTGCTGTCGACCGAGTTCTTCGCGGCGTTCAGGTTGAGGGCGACGACCTGCTCGACGCCCTTGACGGTCTTGCCGGCCAGGGCGTTGAAGGTCTGCATCTGCAGGTCGAACAAGGTTTTTGTGGCGTTTGCGAACTGCTCCGGGCTGGTGAACATGGTCGTCTCCTCAGTGGCTGCTCTGTTATGGTATGAAATGGGGCGGCGAAGTTTGTCGAAACTGCGCGCCTTCCGCTTTCATTATTTAACAACAATGAGTTTTTCGCAACGCATGTCCCGATAGGGACCGTTTGATTTTTCCCAGCCTTCGCCCAGCGGGGTCTGGGAACAGGCCAGTTCGCCGGTGAGCTTGCTGCGCCATTGGTAATAGGGCGCCGGCCCGGCCAGGGCGTAAGACAGGATGAGGACGAGTGCCAGCCCGAGGGCCGCGGGTCGGAGAATCTGCATGGGTCCATGCTCGGACGTTCGCGGCTGCAAGTCAAGCGCGGCTTGAGCTTACTACCATGGGAAGGTGTATGCTTGGCGCTGGAAAAGTCGGGAAACACCGGGAGCACACCATGCAGCAACCGCAAGCATTGACCATCGGCGACGCCGCGCGTGCGTCGAGCGTGTCGGCGAAAATGATCCGCCATTACGAATCGATCGGCCTGCTGAAAGCGCCGCGCCGCACCGAGGCCGGATATCGCCTGTACAGCGAACAGGACGTGCGGACGCTGCAATTCATCCACCGCGGCCGCGCGCTCGGGTTTTCTCTGGACCAGATCAGGGATTTGCTGGCGCTGTGGGAAGACAAGCACCGGGCCAGCGCCGACGTGCGCGCGATGGCGCTGGCGCATATCGCCGAGCTGGATCGCAAGATCGCCGAGATGGAAGCGATGCGCAGGACGCTGGAAAGCCTTGCCGCATCCTGCCATGGCGACGCGCGTTCGGAATGCCCGATCCTGGACGACCTGGCGGCGCGATGAAAAGAGGGCGCATAACGCAAAACGCCGTAGTCCTCATGAGAAGGCTACGGCGTTTTGCGGGACCAGAAGTCCGGTAAAACAAGGTAGATGTTGGTGCCCACGGAGGGACTCGAACCCCCACACCTCGCGGCACATGGACCTGAACCATGCGCGTCTACCAATTCCGCCACGTGGGCACTGAAACAACCGTACAACGATACTGCTTTTACAAACAGGTAGATTTTGGTGCCCACGGAGGGACTCGAACCCCCACACCTCGCGGCACATGGACCTGAACCATGCGCGTCTACCAATTCCGCCACGTGGGCACTGAAACA